>NZ_JMTB01000092.1 GCF_000734965.1 Trabulsiella guamensis ATCC 49490 | reverse complement strand
TGCGGGCGTTGTTGCTAAAGTTCTGAGCTAATCCCTGCTTTGCTTGCAGTACATTAGCATTAAAAACCCTGATGGAAACATCAGGGTTTTCAGACTGATGACAAAGTCCTGGCCGTAAGGCCGGGACTTTGATCTAATAGGGTCAGTATAATTAATGGACTGACCGCCAGGCTCAGAGCCCCCCTATCCACAGCAGTACCAGTTTGAAACCATCACCCTCGGCGAACTCATCCCCGAAGACCATCTGGTCCGCAAAATCGACGCCGCCATTGATTTCGAATTCATCCGCGAGGCCGTCGTGCATCTCGACTGCCCCAATAATGGCAGATCCGCCATTGGCCTGGTGCGGCTGATTAAAATGATGCTGCTCGGCTATCGGGCGGCTGAAACGTCAGACAGAACGGTTCGGGCTGGAACCAGTGGCAGCGGGCGTGGACGCGGGATTCTTCACAACAGCGGTGTGTCACCTGACGCAGGAGATGGGCATCGCGCTGGCTTAAGTAAAAACGTTAATATATATTCCAGCTAATAATATAAAATATATGAATGTTATATTTAAATGCCTGAAGCTGACATGCTGGTAGTAAAACAAGGAAGAACGAGCCTGTCAGTAATTCTGCGTAACTGCCTGCTTATTAAAGGTGATCGCTCAGGCGGTCACCGAACTCGATAATAAAACGTCTCATTGCCAGCCGCCAGTTCTGGACCGGCATACTCCTTTTTTTTGACGCGTCCTTGATCGCCAAATAAATAACCTTGCGCACTGAATCGTCAGTTGGGAACACTTTGCGTTTCTTTATCGCCGCACGGATCACGCTGTTTAGCGATTCTATGGTGCTCGCGGTATAGATGGCCTTGCGGATATATGGCGGGTAGCTGAAAAATGTGTTCATATTTTCCCAGTGCGCACGCCAGTTTTTACTGATTTGTGGATATTTGTCATCCCACTCACCCGCGAACGTATCCAGCGCCATCAGCGCCGCCTCTTCTGTCGAAGCCTGGTAAACTTCCTTCAGTCCGCTGGTGCGGGAAAACTAGTTAAGATCAGCTTCGGTTTTAAGGCCCTTAGCCAGTTCAGCCGCCAGCGCTTTGAGTTTCTTTACGTTTATAATTTGCCTGTCTCCGTTGTTGAAATGGACATATCAAAAACAGGCAGGTACACAATTTAAATTACAGTCTCGGAAGAACTCAATATATCGAGAGCGATATATTATGGAATATTTTCTATTATACAGGAAATGAATATTATAGGAGTGGAGTGATAAATAAAAAAACATTCATTCAGATCATTATTGGTGTGAGGTTTAGGGTTTTGATAAATTCATGAAAACTATCTTTATGTATTCTTAAAAATCTTTTTCTTATATTCATTTCATTGCTGTTAGTACATCTTTTAAGTATTTTTTGTATACAAGTTATTTTACTTATCAGGATTAACTACTAATAAAATGGAGATGTAATGAAAGTTAATCAGTTAACAAAGGTGCTCGCGAGCGCTGGCCTTTTATGTGCTACGCTCCCGGCATTTGCACTGGAAGCGTGGAATGGTCAGGAAGGTAGTACTACCTACGAAGTCATTTTCGATAGTGGCGTTTACTCCAATATCTGGTGGGTTGGTAAGGATAATTGCCCTGGGGAAGCCGCTTCTGATGAAGCGAATAATCCGTGGCGCTATCAGCGTGCAGCAACCTCAGCAGAGATAGAGCAATATGGTAACCCTACCTCATGTGAAATCAGCGATGGAGATGGCGACAGTACCGCTGCTGCATTCCAGGGGACGGCGACTTATGCCGCAAATGATATTGTCAGCTACAATGGTGCCAACTACATCACATCGGCTGCCGTTGCCGCCAATAGTTTCGTTCCGGGCGAGGGCAATCCGTGGGTTCAATATAAAGAAGTACCGGTATGGTCTTCTGCTACGGCCTATGCCGGGGGCGATATCGTTCAGAAAGATGGCCAGCAGTATCAGGCGCTATTCTTTACCCAGGGGGAAGATCCTTCCCTGCCTGCGAACCAAAACCCAACGTCATCTAATGGCCGTCCATGGCTGCCGATGGGCGCTGTCGTTAATTATACCCAGGATCAACTGAATGCCGCACCGACTTACGATGCAAATACGCTGTATGCGAGTGGAACGCTGATCCGTTTTAGCGGTGTGAACTATATTTCTCAATCTCAGGTGCAGAAAGTTACGCCGCTTGAAACTAACCCGTGGAAAATATATACCGACTGGACGGGTGTAAAAGACCTCGTAGGAACGCCAAAGAACCCGTGGCCAGCCCACGTTTATGCGCCTTATGTTGATTTCTCTCTGAACGATACGGATATCCCCGATCTGGCTGATTTGGCGAAAAACGAGAGTATTAATCACTATACTCTGGCCTTTATTGTCA
Organism: Trabulsiella guamensis ATCC 49490; assembly: GCF_000734965.1. GTDB lineage: Bacteria > Pseudomonadota > Gammaproteobacteria > Enterobacterales > Enterobacteriaceae > Trabulsiella > Trabulsiella guamensis. Next base: position 39,387 of record NZ_JMTB01000092.1, on the reverse strand, counting down.
GCAAGAACGCCAGTACCTGTCTGCCAACCTGGGGGACGGCATACGATATGAAGGGTTATGCCCAGTACAGTAAAGTGAAGGCACTGCGCGAAGCGGGCGGCGACGTTATGGTTTCCATTGGTGGCGCGAACAACGCACCGCTGGCGGCAGCTTGTACCGATGTGAACGATCTGACGCAGCAGTACTACGATATTGTCGATAATCTGAATCTTAACGTTCTTGATTTTGATATTGAAGGTACCTGGGTTTCCGATCAGAAATCTATCGAACGGCGTAATCTTGCGGTGAAAGCGGTTCAGGATAAGTGGAAAGCGGAAGGCCGCAATGTTGGTATCTGGTATACCCTGCCAATCCTGCCAACCGGCCTGACCTTCGAAGGTCTGAACGTGCTAAATGATGCGAAAGCGAAAGGCGTAGAGCTGGCAGGTATTAACGTTATGACCATGGACTATGGCAATACCGTTTGCCAGTCTGCTGGTACTGAGGGGCAGAATATTCACGGTCAGTGCGCAGTCTCCGCGATTGAAAATATGAGTCAGCAGCTGAAGCAGATCTATACCGATAAAACTGACGCCCAGATCAATGCGATGATGGGTACTACGCCAATGATTGGCTACAACGACGTTCAGGGCGAAGTATTTTATTTATCGGATGCGAATCTGGTGATGGAAGATGCTAAGAAACGCGATCTGGGCATGATTGGTATTTGGTCAATGGCGCGCGACAAGCCTGGTCCGGCTGGTGTTGTTGAAGCTACACATAGCGGTTTGACGGAACAACAGGCTCCGAAGTATGCATTTAGCGAAATATTTGCTCCATTTACTCATACTGATGACGATTCAGATGACGATGGCGCCGTTCTGGAATTAAAAACGGGGAGCTATAAATCGCTTAAAAACGGCCTGTGCATTGATGCCTCATATACAACCGGCGGTATGAAAACTTTTGATTGCGTAAGAACGCAGGGACAAACATTGTCTGTCGGGAATTTTAACCAGATCAAAGTGAAATCTTTCTGCCTTGGGGTTAACGGTGGTAAAAATGTTGAAGGTGCGATGATCTACCGTCAGGATTGTGCAACAGGTTCAGCTGTCGCCTCTAAATCCTGGTACTATGAGGGGCAAAAATTTGTCAGTCAGATGGAAGGAGAGAAGCGTTGCATCGCGATGATTGACGATGACTTTATGGCATTGAAATCCTGTAATGATGACGATAAGGCACAGCAGTTCAGCTATACGGAGATCCCTGATTCTGGATATCCATTGTCTCCGAACTCTGGCCTCTTCCAGTCCAGGGCCACTCCGGGTTATTGCCTGGGTCAGGACCCTACGCTCAAAATACTGACCGGTATACGTAAATGCCAAACTGGAGATGCTTACAAAATAACGATGGAGCCAAATGGATACCAAAGCATGATATTGCGCTATGGCACAAATCGTAACAACTGTGTGTACGTTCCTTCTACCTCCAATGCGAACGGCTCTCCAGCTATTTTTGGAAACTGCAGTGCGCAGTATACAGAGCAAGGGATGTCCTGGACGTATCAAGATGGAAAGTTTGTCAGCAAAATGGCTGGAAACCGTTGTCTGGCGGTGATTAGTCCCGTTAGTTACCTGGAATTAAGAACCTGCGATGATAACGATCCCGATCAGAAGTTTGATGAGATCAAAGTGAGCAACTAACCCTAATCTCCCTCTTGCTGGAAACAGCGAGAGGGAGATAATTCCAATATTGAAAATATAACCATTCTCATTTATCCTGTATGGAAAGTAATCAGGAGTGGCTATGTACGTCTGTCTTTGCAACGGTATTAATGACAAGAAAGTCCGCCAGGCGGTACGTCAGTATCATCCCCAATCCTTCCAGCAATTGCGGAAGTTCATACCCATCGGCAATCAGTGTGGAAAATGTATTCATGCCGCCCGTGAGCTGATGGAAGATGAACTGCTCCAGCTCCCGGAATTTAAAGAAATCGCCTGACGTTTGCTTTACATACTCCGTACCCCTTCTACGCTTTTAAATAGTGGAAGCGGAGGAAGCAATAATGAAAGGTGATATAAAGACTATAAATTACCTCAACAAATTGTTGGGGAATGAGCTTGTCGCAATCAACCAGTACTTTTTGCACGCCCGGATGTTCAAAAACTGGGGGCTGAAACGTCTCAACGATATTGAATATCATGAGTCAATCGATGAGATGAAACATGCGGATAAGTACATCGAGCGTATTTTGTTTCTTGAAGGTATTCCGAATCTTCAGGATCTCGGTAAACTTGGCATCGGCGAAAATGTGGAAGAGATGCTGCAGTCCGATCTGCGGCTTGAGCTTGAAGGGGCAAAAAATCTTCGTGAAGCCATTGCCTATGCCGACAGCGTTCATGACTACGTGAGTCGGGATATGATGATAACCATCCTGGCAGATGAGGAAGGGCATATCGATTGGCTGGAGACGGAACTCGATCTGATCCAGAAATTAGGGATCCAGAACTATCTCCAGGCTCAGATTCGTGACGAGGAATAGCGTAAAAGGGCAGAGATTATCTCTGCTCTTTTTGTTAAAAGCGATTAAGCCAAATCAGCACAAGGAACCCGGCTAGCGCCAGCGGCGGGCCGAAAGGGATGCTTTTGCCCTTCAGCGCATTTCCCCTAAAAAACAGCAGGGCCAACAGAATACCCAGGATGGAGGCCATTACCAGTAATAGCGACAAGCATTGCCAGCCGGTCCAGGCTCCACAGGCTGCCAGTAGTTTAAAATCGCCGTATCCTAGCCCATCACGCTTGAGCAACAGGCGGCAAATTTTATTCAGCCCCCATAACGCTAGATATCCGATGACGGCGCCATAAACGGCATCGCTCAACATCCACGGTGAGAACAGGCTGTGAAACAGTAACCCCAGCCATAATAATGGCAACGTCAGGGCGTCTGGCAGCAAAAAGGTGCGCAGATCTATCAGGCTCATGGCGCAGCCAAACCAGAAAAAAACCGCCATGCCGACAGCAATGGGTACTGGCGGGAACATAAGCGAAATTGCGAAGAATCCAGCCATCAGCAGAATTTCTGTCGCCGGGTAATGCCAGTTAATTGGCTGTTGGCAGTAGCGGCAACGGCCGTGCAGACATAGCCAGCTCAATAACGGAATGTTGTCCAGCCAGCGCAACGGGTGCTGGCATTGCGGGCAATGGGATCCGGGCCACCAGAGTGATAGCTGGATCTCTGGTTTCTCTATCATTTTTGGCAAACGATATACAACCACGTTCATCAGGCTACCCAGCAGCAGGCCCATTATCGCCATGCAAGCAGGCCACAGTACGTTAACCATCCGCTACCCCGCCTTCGCCAGATGCAGCGTTTGCAACGTAATCAGTGAGCTATCTTTTTCACTGACACTAAAAGCAAGCTTCAGCGGATAAACTCCTTTTTGATCCCGCAGGCTTTCCAGCCACTTTATCACGCTGGCAAGCGGGATATTTTCGCCGGTAACGATGACCTGAGCGGTTCCTTCCTCTTTAACCATAACAGCGAGCGAAGCCGCTTTGGCGGACTGCTGAACCACATTGCTCAGCGGCGTTTTATCGGGCACTGCCGCGATGATACCCGCTGCCATCGTCTGCTCGTCCAGCCATATTCTTTCGGCCTTGACGCTTTTTAGCGCCTGCTGCTGGCGGGCTATCAGGCTGTTCAGCGGAGTGATAATGCCATAGACGATCCCCGTCAGGGCTAAAACGAAGGCCAGCAGCATCAGCATGCGTTGTTCGGACAGCGACTTATTTTTCCACCACGTTTTCACTGTAGACCTCCGTCCTGAAGAGAATAGATATTGTTGGTTGCAGGGGATGACAGCTTAAGAGCCAGCGTGTTGCCGCTATGCGCGATAAGCTGCGCGATGGTTGCGGCATCGGCCGCGCGCACCGTGAGGGTCAATGTGCCGGTTTCTTTATCGGCCGCGAAGTGGCCCAGCTCAATTCCAGGTACTGCCTTGAGGCTCTTTTCGAGCTGGCGCAGGCGCGTGAGTGGGTCAGGGGAAAAGCGCTTCACTTTCTGGCGGAAGAAAAAACGATAATTTCCCTGCTGTTTATCGCCGGGGAAATAACGCTGCCAGTTTTCCTGTAGGGTCAGGCGCTGGGTGTTCTGCTCCTGATGCAGACCCCAGATGATTGCGCCCTGAACGCCCAGATACATCAGTATGGCTGCGGAGGTAAAACCGGTGATACGCTTGCGCCAGGCAGCAGACACCGGGTAGGCGGGTTTAACGACGCCAAACTCGCTATGAAGCAGGTTGATCGGCGGTGTGGTGAACTGTTGACTGTAGGAGAGCAGAGGCTGCATATCTTCGCAAATCAACGGTGCTTCAGGGCTGAAACGCTGGGTGAGCTGCTTGAAAATAGCGTGGGTCATGTAGCTCCATGAAAATTCTGCATGGCGAACCAACCAGCCGTTTTCCAGCGGCAGCGCGGACCAGCGATCTTCAGACAGCGGTAGATAACAACCGTCAGGGACAACGGCCGTGATCGTCAATCCGGCCTGTCGCCAGGTGTCGAGCAGTTGCTTTAGCTTTTCTTTGTCCACGCCGAGTACGTAACAAATATCATCCTGTCGGCCAGCGATGGTCCAGTGAAGGGCTTCGCTATTGCCGATGAGCTGCTCTTCAACCTGCCAGGCTATCGCCTGTTGAGGGGGCGTAGTGCTGCCTGGCGGCAGAGAAAACTGGCAACAGGTGAGCCAGTTAGCGGGCAGCAAAAGACAGACATTCTGTGCGCCCGGCAAGGCGGACAGCGACAAGAGGATGTCTGCGGCGTCGGAGCGACCTGCCTGGCCGTCACTTAGCCATTCAGTAAATGGTGTGCCTTCCGAGGCAGGGCGAACTATCAGAGTCGGGTGAGTCTGCATTCGATTTCCTTTCGATTAACGATCGCCCGCTACAGCATAACGTGCGTATATGCGTAGCTGGCGTTCCTTCCGTTGGTAATAAATTTCACTACGTTGGACTACCATCCGGCCATTGCGCTGCTGGCGGCTTGTCAGAGTAAAGAAATTACTGCTGGTAACGAGTGCTTTATCTAACATGGTCAGCGCCTCTTTGTGCGTTGGCCATGCTTGTATTGCAGCAGCGGTTAATTCCTGAACTGACTTCCAGCCAGACTTAGGTGCTGTTGACAGAAAACGGCGCACGCTATCAACATCCTGTTCGTTAAGTAACAGGGCTGCGAGGAGCGGAGCGTTATCCTGAGTGAGCGCGTTGACGTTAATTTCCAGCTTACTGCTCCCCTGCGCACACAGCCAGGGAGAGAGTTTCTGGTACAAACCGGGCGTCATGCCTTTAATTGCCCGTAGTTCGCTGATGTCAAAAAACGGCTGATTGGCAACATAGCGTAGCGGTTTGTCACTGTAGTTACTGTCTTCGCCGCCATCGCGGCGCAGGTTGTCATCGCTATCGATATAGTCAGCGATGCTTGCAATGAGGATTTTGGCATTTAGCGTACTGACGCCGTTCTGTTCCAGTAACGCCTGAAAAACGGCACTGGCATAGGGGGGTTCTTCCAGCGCTTCCAGCGGTGGATGGGCCAACGCATTCAGATTGAAACAGTTTTGTGCGCTACGCAACTGCCAACTGACCGTTGCGTCATGCTTCAGATGCAGCGTGCGGCTTTGCGCCCAGTACTGATCGCGGGTGCTTCCCTGGGGGTTATCTGTGAGATCCTGTTGCAGGATGCTCAGCGCCTGTGTCTCCGCTACGCGGAAATCCCACTGCTGTTGCAGGATGTTTTCCTCCTGCCCGATGCGACGAAGCGAAGTCTGAAAACGGGTGGTCATGTCGGCAGCAAGACCGGCCATCAGTCCGAGGATGAGTAGGGTTATCAGTAGCGCCATTCCCTGTTGTTTCATGGCTCTGTTCCTTCCTGCGGGGCTTTCTGCTGTGTGTCATCGGACTTCGGCGTGGCGGTGCCACTATCGTCCGGCCATTTGCCGGTAAGCAAAAAGCGGCGGGTCAGCGTCTGGTTATCCGCTAGCGTGAAAGAGACTTCCAGCCCGCCAGGAAGCGCGGATTCACGAGTAAAGAGAGTGCCATTACGCCCGGCTGGCTGCTGCCACCCCTGATCATAATAGCGTAGCGTCAGGGCGCTAACGCCGCTAATCATCGGCGTAATGGTTTGCTCGGCCGGGTTATCAGGATACTCCGCCACTGCGCGATACAGCGTGTCACCGTCGAGAAACCAACGCACCCGCTGCAGGGCAGGAGCGCAGCAATCATTCGTTGAGCTATGCGTCAGGCGCACGCTCAGCGTCAACGAGCGGTCAGCGACGGAAAGTACAGCTCCTGTGGCACGCGATTGCCGGGGAACAAACCCGTTAATGTCATCCGAGAGCTGTGTCATGACGTTGCTGATTTGCCGGGTGTGCCAATCCGCATTGCGGGTACGCTCATGCGCGCGCAATACGCCGGAGAGGACGGCCCAACTGGCGAGGCTCAAAAGTGAGAAGATCGTGGTCGCCACAAGCACCTCCAGCAACGTAAAACCACGCTGTTTATTACTTTTCAGCATTAGGCGCATTCACACTGGATAGAAGGGTGCGCCACAGCTCACTGGCCCGGTCACCGTCAAGACTGACCCGCAGCTGTTGTGATGTCAGTTGATCGGCGTTGTGACTCGTCAGCTGCCAGTGCCAGCGATACCCCCCCATAGAGATATCGCCTTCACTATTGCTCGTAGCCTGATCGCCCGTAGCCTGAGAAAGCTGCTGGTCGATCAGTTGGTTATCCGCCACCCAGAGTGCCAGTTGCTGCTGTTGCACACGGGCCGTGCCATTAACCGTAATGCCGAGACTGTTCGCCAGCGTCAGCGAGACAACAGCAAAAATGGCCAGCGCCAGAAGCACTTCCAGCAAGGTGAATCCTTCCGTCTGTTTCATGAGCTATTTTTTCTTATCCAGCTCCCAGTTATTGATGTCATCTGCGGTTCCTGCTTCACCGTCTTCGCCGCTGGCGATCAGATCGTAGATCCCATGCTCGCCGGGACTGACCAGAATATATTCATTTCCCCAGGGATCGGTTGGTAGGCGTTTGATATAGCCTTCGGGGTTATAGTTTGCCGGGATTGGGCTGCTGGTGGGGATGGTAACCAGCGCTGATAAACCCTGTTCCGTGGTGGGATAACGATGGTTATCCAGCTTGTACATATCCAGAGCCCCTTCCAGCGCCACAATGTCGCTGACCGCTTTTTGCTTGTCTGCTCGTGCTTTGTTGCCCATGAGGTTAGGCACGACCAGACTTGCGAGGACGCCAAGTATGACGATAACGACCATAAGCTCGAGCAGGGTGAAACCGCGCTGGTGATTCCGTGTGGTATGCATCATGTTTTTCCTTAACTGACCAGTGAGTTGAGTTGGAGTATGGGCTGCAGAACGGCGACAACGATAAACAGCACGACTCCAGCCATGGTGATGATGAGTGCTGGTTCAAAAAGAGCCAGCGTGAGCGACATTCTGTTTTGCAGCAGGTTGTCCTGGTTGTCAGCGGCCCGCGCCATGAGTTCGCTGAGTTGCCCGCTTTTTTCACCTGTAGCGATCATGTACAGCATGACGGGCGGCAGAAGATCGCAGCTCTCCAGCGCCGTATGAAAACTGCTGCCTTGAGTCACACGTTCGGCAGCCTGTGACAAACGCTGTCGTACTTCAAGATTGCTGATCCCTTCCAGGGCAATGTGCATGGCGTCAAGAAGCGGCACGCCGCTGCATTGCAGAATGCTGAGCGTTCGCAGGTATCGTGCGCCGTTGATGGCCCTTAGCAGCTCGCGTGATGGGCGCCGTTGCAACATTTGACGATGGAAATGGTGGCGGTTGTTCGCGCGCTTCAGCCAGAATCTGAATGCGGTGGCGACGGTAATCCCCGCCAGCAGAAGCCACGGCCCCCATACCTGCAGGCCATCGCTTATCGCGAGCAGAATTCGGGTGGTCGCGGGAAGCTGTTGCTTCATGTGGATAAACTGCTCTGTGACCTTCGGTACCACAGTCGTTAGTAGAATAATCACCACACTGATGGCAACCGTACTGAGCATGATCGGGTAGATCAGTGCCTGAGTCAGCTTAGCCCGGATCTGCTGGCGAATTTCGTTGTAGTCGGCCAACTGCTCCAGCACGCTTCCGAGTTGCCCCGACTTTTCGCCAGCTTTGACGAGGGTGCGATAAACCGGATCGAACAGCCGTGGCCAGGATTGCAGTGCATCGGCCAGCGAATAGCCTGCGAGGATTTTTTCACGGATCTGTTCCAGAATATGCCGAAGCCCGGCATGCTGGCTCTGGCGGGCGATCACCGCTAATACCTCTTCCAGCGGCAGCGCCGCAGCGGTAAGGGTGGCGAGCTGCCGGGTCAGCATGGCCAGGTCCGCTTTGCTGACGGATGGCCGCCGGGAGAATGCCAGCCCACGAGCCGCTTGCTTTTCGTTAATATGTTGGAGAAATAGCCCGCGTTCGCGCAGCAACTCGCGCGCTTGCCTGGCGCTTTCAGCTTCGATTACGCCGTGCTTACGTTTGCCCCTGCTATCCAGGGCCTGCCAGCTAAAATTCATCGCTAAGCTTCCTTTACGTTATGCTGTGCTGTCACACGAATTACTTCCTCAAGCGATGTGTCGCCGTTAAGGACGCGGAGAAGGCCGTTTTGCAGCAGCGTTTTGCTGCTCTGGCGAAAGGCATTTTCGATATCCTGCTCGCTGGCGTTGTCGTGAATAGCCACCCGAAGCGGTCTATCGATCAGCATCAGCTCGTGGATTGCCAGCCGCCCCTGATAGCCGGAGTGATGGCATGATGCACATCCCTGCGCTGTCCATACGGCACTGGGAAGCGGACTGACATCATGGAAAAAGCTGGCCTGGTGTTCTGCCAGCGGCGCCAGCTTCCGGCAGTGAGGACACAGACGGCGGACCAGGCGCTGAGCGAGCACGCCAATCAGCGATGAAGAGAGCAAAAATGGCTCAACCGCCATATCGCGCAAACGCGTAATGGCACCTGCCGCGCTGTTGGTGTGCAGAGTGGATAACACCAGGTGCCCCGTCAGCGAGGCCTGAACGGCGATTTGTGCCGTTTCGTTATCGCGAATTTCGCCCACCATGACGACATCCGGATCCTGACGAAGAATCGCACGCAGACCTCTGGCGAACGACATATCCACGCGAGGATTGACCTGTGTTTGCCCAATGCCATCCAGCTCGTACTCTACCGGATCTTCCACGGTCAGGATGTTACGCCCAGGGGTGTTGAGCGCGGAGAGCATGGCATATAGCGTGGTACTTTTGCCGGAACCCGTTGGCCCGGTAACCAGAATGATGCCGTGTGGCTGATGAATAACCTGCTCAAGCCGTTCGGCATCCTGCTCTGAGAGTCCAAGTTTGTCGACCGAGAGCGTCAGGTTGTTTTTATCCAGCAAGCGCAGCACCGCTCTCTCTCCGTGTCGGGAAGGAAGTGTGGAAACGCGCACATCGATATTACGGCGTCCAAGACGTAGCGTAATACGTCCATCCTGCGGCAGTCGTTTTTCAGCAATATCCAGCTTCGCCATCACTTTGATACGCGAAATCAGTAAGGGGGCGAGCTTGCGACCGGGTTGAAGCACCTGGCGCAAAACACCGTCGGTACGAAAACGGATACTGAGCGTCTTTTCGAAGGTTTCGATATGTATATCGGAAGCTCCCTCTTTGACCGCTTCGCTCAGAATTGCGTTAATCAGGCGGATGACGGGGGCACTTTCGTCATCTGACAGCAGATCGGCGTTTTCCGGGATCTCCTCAGTCAGGGTAATGAGATCGATGTCGAGATCCATATCCTGCGCGATTTGCTGCGACTCTTCTCCGGCTTGATGGAAAGCCTGTTCCAGGTATTCCTCAAATGCAGCAGTGGTCAGGGTGACAAGGCGCGTTGCGGTCGGATAGACACGAAGCGCTTCCAGCACCGACTCCAGCGGCGTGTCATCGCGGTTGATAACGGCATCTTCATGAACCCAGATGCCCATCTTTTGTGCCTGCGCCCAGCCAATGCGCGGCGTCGGTGTAGGGCTTGCATTATCCATACTGGCTTTCCTTAGCCTTTAAACGGGTTGCGTGGCGAGATCGCGGGTTTCTCCGCCTTATGGAAATTAAGCTCTTCCAGTTGTGGCTCTTCATCAACGCTGATAAGCCCTGGGTTTTTTTTGTCCAGACGCTGTTTCTGCGTTGCCCGGAAGCTGGAGTACTTCTCAGACGACAGCGAACGGTAGACATCGTCATCACGAATAATGGTCGGGCGAATGAATACCATCAGGTTACGCTTGGATTTGTCCGTGGAGGTATAGCGGAAAAGCTGGCCTACCAGAGGGATATCGCCAAGCAGGGGAACTTTGGAAACCTGTTCTTTGGTTGAGTCATCGATTAAGCCGCCCAGCACGACCGTTTCACCGCTTTTCACCAGTAGGGCGTTCTGAATGGTGCGAGTATTAAAGGTTGGGCCGAGGGTCGATGAGCTTCCGCTGGAGTTATCCACGCTGGAAACTTCCTGTTCTATCTCCATCAATACCGCATCACCTTCGTTGATTTGCGGGGTAACCTTCAGCTTGGTACCGACTGTTTTACGTTCTACTGTGTTAAAGACATTATCGCCGGACGTCGTCTGCGATCCTGAGAGAACAGGAACGTCTTGCCCGACATTGAAAGATGCCTCTTTATTGTCGAGGGTGACGATACTTGGCGTAGAGAGAATGTCGTTTTTGCTGTCTGATGAGAGGGCGGTGAGCAACATGCCCCAGTTCCCGTCAAAGAAGCCGGCGGCAAGGCCGTTGAAATTGCTCAACGCGTTGTAAACCGGGTTGTCAGAAGAGAGGTCGCCAGACGTCTTGTATTGCTTTGAACCAACAGCCGCGTTAAACACGGGCAGATTGGTGCCAGTGAACTGCTGCATTCCGACATTTTTATTGATCCACTGGACGCCAAGGTTCATTCCTTTGCCATCTTGTACTTCTACAATAATGGCCTCAACAAGCACCTGCGCGCGGCGAATATCGAGCCGGGCGATGACCTGCTCCAGTTGCGACATGACGCTCTGGCTTGCGGTGATCACCAGAGAGTTGGTCTGTTCATCTGCGGTAATGGACTGCTCGGGATTACTGCTGCCTGAATTCTTACCGGAACTTTTGCCTGTCTGGCCCTCATCCATTTTTTCCGATACGCCATTCAACACTTCGACCAGCTTATCGGCTTTAGCGTATTTCAGATAGAATACGCGAGTATTCCCTTGATTTTGCTGCTTTTTATCGAGGCTGGTAATCAGGTTGACCATGCGCTGACGAACATGTTGTGGCCCGCTCAGAATCAGCGAGTTGGTACGTTTATCGGCCACGACTTTGGGAATCAGCCACTGCGTGGGTTTATCCCGGGTCTCTTCCTGAATGAGGCCGCTTAATACCTCAGCAAGATCGGTCGCTGACGCATACTGTAACGGAACAATTTGACGCTGTTGTTCTCCCATAACGTCGACTCGACGTACCACTTCGAGCAGGCGATTTACCAGGGACGCTTTGCCGGTCAGCATCAGGGCGTTTGCTGCTTCATAATGCACAACGTTGCCTACCGTGCTGCCTTCGGTCATCTGCCGTAGCAGGGGGGCGAGATCTCTTGCCGGGACATGCTGAAGCGTGACCACGCGAGTGACTATTTCGTCACCTTTGCCTGGGCGAGAGTTGTCGCCAGGCATTCCCGGTGCGTTCTTTATTGTTTGGGAGCGCACCACCTTCAGGAACCCGTTATCCATTGTTGTAACGGAATAACCGTATATATCCAATACGCTTAGGAAAAACTGATAGTAGCCTGCATCATCAAAATCGTCGTAGCTACGTACGGAGATCGTACCCTGAACGGAGGGGTCAATGAGAATCGTTTTGCCGATATTCTGGCTGACCGTATCAATAAACTCGCGGATATCCGCGTCCTTGAAGTTCGCTGAGTAGCGTTCGGTAAAAGCAACCGACGGTGTCAACAGTGCCGCAAAAGCCAGGCTATAGACCAGTTTTTTAGGAGAATACATTTTGCTATTTAACATCCATGTTGGAGATGAAGTCCTGGATAGAGACCTTCACCAGTTGTTGTTGTCCATTACGAAGGACGGTAAATTCTGCTGTACGTAATTGATCCATTTCGGTCAGGGCAGCATCAACACTTTGCTTATCCTGCAATAAGTGATTGTTCATCTTTATAGCGACATCTGCTGGTATTAATCCGGACTTGCGGAATGTCGTAGGAGCCACATTATTATGTAGACGAATACCAGTTATATTATTATTTTCATCTTGAATGATTGATGGTTTTATATATTTACCTAATGTATCTATTTCTGCAATTACTAATTTTGGAATGGCGCCGATTGTCGCTCCATTTTTGGAGGTAGGTAATTCCAGCACCAGCGTTTGCAATGAACCTCCGTTGTTCAGAATTACCTGAGTGGGGTGGATTTGTGCAACCCGCAGCTCAGGGTATTCTTCAATTGCAGCATTAACTGCATAGTTTTTTTGTCCTTTAGTACTCCTGATAATCGCGCGTGAACGCTTGCTGTCTTTGCTGTACGTGATACCTGTCACCGTTAAATCAACGTTTGATGAGACCGGCGCAATGACAGGCGCTGGCGCATCGCTTGCCAGAGGCAGGGCTGCTGGGATATTCGCTAAAGGTAAGGCTATCTCGTTGGTATAGGTAGTGCTTGTGGCAGCATGATCCTGATGCAAAAACGACACCAGCATCAAAATAGCATACCCCATCAATATAATACTGACGATGGTCATTAGTCCATATGATGCTCTTATACGATATTCAGTTATTAATGTATTTAGTTTATCTAACACAATATTGTAGTTCATCTTAATAGGGTCAGTAATAATAGAATATCACGATATTATCAGTCTTGTGATTGATCAAGGTAATTGGTATCGTATTTTTCATACAAATTTTAGGGAGTAAACAAAAAGACTTTTGCTTCCGATATTTAACATGAAAAGGATTTTAATTCATTATGTTAATTATTACCGTAACATATCTGGCAATGCATTATGCCTATTTTTAACGTTATAGAAAATTATCTGGCCCAGCAACTGGCACCAGCAACGGCCGCCGTCCTGACGGGGAAGCAAGGGTGTGGTAAGTCGCAAATAGCAAAATACGTTGCTGAGGGGTTTGAAGGCCATGTGTTGCATGTCGTTGTTCACTACGGTCAGCAACTGCTGGTGGTTAATTGTGCCGGAAGCCCGTGTTTTGATTCGGGTGAACAGACTGCGATTCCTGATTTCTGGGCGTGGTTCCTGGCGAAAACAGTGTCCGGTAACGCACCCTGGTTGATTCTTATCGATAATGCGCATCTACTTCGTTGCGCTACCACGTTCGTCAGCACTTTTTATCAGTTGGCAGAAGCTGGTGAGCGCTCCCTTAGCTTGCTGCTGGTGGGGCAACCGTTCACCGCAGAACGTAAAGAGATGCGACGTTTGTGCCCTGTGTGGGTGGACGTTCCTGCGGGCGTCGTTCCGGCAGGAGACGAAGCGCAGGAAGTACAGCTAGCGCTGCGCCCTGTAATTTCCAGGGCGGTCAATCCTCTCAGGCGGTTGAATGTGCTGCGTCGAACACTGAACAATATTGAGGAATCCAATGATGCGGTGATAGGTAAAGCGCTACATCGACTGGCACCTACACGCGGACGCTTTCTGCTATTGGGAATGGGATATGCGGTTCTGGCTGGCGTGCTGGGATGGATGATGCCTTCTAATTTATCCGCGCACTTACCCATGCCGTGGCAGGAAAAAAAGGTTGAGGTTGTTCAAGCTCCACAGCCTAAAATCACTGACCGGCCATCGGGTGAGCGTAGCGGCATGCAGGGGCTAATTTCAACATGGGGCTATGACGTTGCGCCAGAAATGGCATGGTGCGATCGTATCGAAGCAGCCAATCTACGTTGTCAGAGTTCAACGGGAACACTATCCGATTTAACGCGTCAGGCTCTGCCCTGGATGGCATCACTGCAGGTTGATTCGCGTAATAAAATGTATGCGGTGGTGATGCGGGTCGGTGATAATTCGCTCGATCTGCTGGTCAATCAGCAATTGTGGGTGGTCAACCGCAAGTGGTTTGAGCATGTCTGGAAGGGGCAATACACCTTAATTGTCAAAACTGCTCCCGGGGGAGAACAGAAGATAACGGCGAAGAGTACCACGGAACAGATTATGTGGCTTGACGGCTCGCTAAGCAAGGTACTGAATGTTCCAACCATCCAGGCAACAAGCTGGAAGCCGATGCTGACGGAAAAGGTGAAGCTATTTCAGAAACAGCAAAATCTACCGACAGACGGCATTGCAGGAAAAACGACGCTAATACGGCTATTCCAGGCTCTGGGCGAAAGCCCGCGACTGCAGGTGGGCGAGCAACCGGAAGGGACAACATCGTGATGAATTTCTACCTGAATCTGAATAAAGTTCCGCAGGAATTTGCCATGCAGCTGGCACCGCCCGTAAAGTGGGGAAGGCGCGTAGCGGTATTTTGTCTCTGGGTAATATGGTTTGTTTCCTTCTATATAGGGGGAAACTATGCTCGTAGCATCTGGTTCCACTATGTTAAGCCCGTAAAGACCGAGGTTGTAGAACAACCGGTGGTCCCGGATGCCGCACTCTCATCACAAAAGTACGTGTTCCGCAAAAATCCATTACCTGCGCCGGAAATCGTCAATGAAGCTGATGACAACATTCCGGAAGCAGAACAAGAGATTCCAGCAACGGAGTATACGGATGAGGAGAGCGACGACGGCAATGCGGTGCCAGTGGATGACGATTTACGTCAACGGGTTCGTGAGGCTCTGGGAAATATTCCGTAGTAGGGCAGAATACGCCCACGTTTTGAACGTCACCACTTGCATCTGAAAATGCAATCCGTATAATACGCAGGCCGCTAATCTGGCGGCTGGTTCGATATGAACCTGGGCAACAAATGATCGTTGCCTGACAATGCCCCCAATTGGGGGGCTACGTAAGAACGGTTACACTCTCCCATCAATCGTAATGGGTGTGAGGAGTAATCATTTTCGTTTATAAAATAATTGGAGCTCTGGTCTCATGCAGAACCAAAGAATCCGTATCCGCCTGAAAGCGTTCGATCACCGTCTGATCGATCAATCAACCGCGGAAATCGTCGAGACTGCTAAGCGCACTGGTGCGCAAGTCCGTGGTCCGATCCCGCTGCCGACCCGCAAAGAGCGCTTCACCGTTCTGATCTCCCCGCACGTCAACAAAGACGCGCGCGACCAGTACGAAATCCGCACTCACAAGCGTCTGGTTGACATCGTTGAGCCAACTGAGAAAACCGTTGATGCTCTGATGCGTCTGGATCTGGCTGCCGGTGTAGACGTGCAGATCAGCCTGGGTTAATCAGGTCATCGAGCGATTGAGAGGTTGAAACAATGATTGGTTTAGTCGGTAAAAAAGTGGGTATGACCCGCATCTTCACTGAAGATGGTGTCTCTATCCCAGTAACCGTAATCGAAGTTGAAGCAAACCGCGTTACTCAGGTTAAAGATCTGGCTAACGATGGCTACCGTGCAATCCAGGTTACCACCGGTGCTAAAAAAGCTAACCGTGTAACCAAGCCGGAAGCTGGTCACTTCGCTAAAGCTGGCGTTGAAGCTGGCCGTGGTCTGTGGGAATTCCGTCTTGCTGAAGGCGAAGAGTTCACCGTAGGTCAAAACATTAGCGTTGAGCTGTTTGCTGAAGTTAAAAAAGTTGACGTAACTGGCACCTCTAAAGGTAAAGGTTTCGCTGGTACCGTTAAGCGCTGGAACTTCCGTACCCAGGACGCGACTCACGGTAACTCCTTGTCTCACCGCGTTCCGGGTTCTATCGGTCAGAACCAGACTCCGGGCAAAGTATTCAAAGGCAAGAAAATGGCAGGTCAGCTGGGTAACGAACGTGTCACCGTTCAGAGCCTGGACGTAGTACGTGTTGACACTGAGCGCAACCTGCTGCTGGTTAAAGGTGCTGTCCCGGGTGCAACCGGTAGCGACCTGATCGTTAAACCAGCTGTGAAGGCGTGAGGAGATAGCAATGGAATTAGTATTGAAAGACGCGCAGAGCGCGCTGACTGTTTCCGAAACTACCTTCGGTCGTGATTTCAACGAAGCGCTGGTACACCAGGTTGTTGTTGCTTATGCAGCTGGTGCTCGTCAGGGTACTCGTGCTCAGAAGACCCGTGCTGAAGTAACTGGTTCCGGTAAAAAGCCGTGGCGTCAGAAAGGCACCGGCCGTGCGCGTTCAGGTTCTATTAAGAGCCCGATCTGGCGTTCTGGTGGCGTGACCTTCGCTGCGCGTCCGCAGGACCACAGTCAAAAAGTTAACAAAAAGATGTACCGCGGCGCGCTGAAAAGCATTCTGTCCGAGCTGGTACGTCAGGATCGTCTGATCGTTGTCGAGAAGTTCTCTGTTGAAGCGCCGAAAACTAAGCTGCTGGCACAGAAACTGAAAGACATGGCTCTGGAAGATGTGCTGATCATCACCGGTGAGCTGGACGAGAACCTGTTCCTGGCTGCGCGCAACCTGCACAAGGTTGACGTACGCGATGCAACTGGTATCGACCCGGTTAGCCTGATCGCCTTCGACAAAGTCGTAATGACTGCTGATGCTGTTAAGCAAGTTGAGGAGATGCTGGCATGATTCGTGAAGAACGTCTGCTGAAGGTGCTGCGCGCACCGCACGTTTCTGAAAAAGCGTCTACTGCGATGGAAAAAACAAACACCATCGTTCTCAAAGTTGCTAAAGACGCGACTAAAGCAGAAATCAAAGCTGCTGTGCAGAAACTGTTTGAAGTCAAAGTTGATACCGTACGTACCCTGGTTGTTAAAGGCAAGGTGAAACGTCACGGACAGCGTATCGGTCGTCGTAGCGACTGGAAAAAAGCTTACGTCACCCTGGAAGAAGGCCAGAATCTGGACTTCGTTGGCGGCGCTGAGTAAGTCGGAGGAGTAATACAATGGCAGTTGTTAAATGTAAACCGACATCACCGGGTCGTCGCCACGTCGTTAAAGTGGTAAACCCTGAGCTGCACAAGGGCAAACCTTTTGCTCCGCTGCTGGAAAAAAACAGCAAATCCGGTGGTCGTAACAACAATGGCCGTATCACCACTCGTCATATCGGTGGTGGCCACAAGCAGGCATACCGTATTGTTGACTTCAAACGCAACAAAGATGGTATCCCGGCAGTTGTTGAACGTCTTGAGTACGATCCGAACCGTTCCGCGAACATCGCGCTGGTTCTGTACAAAGACGGCGAACGCCGTTACATCCTGGCCCCTAAAGGCCTGAAAGCGGGCGACCAGATTCAGTCTGGCGTTGATGCTGCAATCAAAGCGGGTAACACCCTGCCGATGCGCAATATCCCGGTTGGTTCTACCGTTCATAACGTAGAAATGAAACCAGGTAAAGGCGGTCAGCTGGCGCGTTCTGCTGGTACTTACGTTCAGATCGTTGCACGTGATGGTGCTTATGTCACCCTGCGTCTGCGTTCTGGTGAAATGCGTAAAGTCGAAGCAGACTGCCGCGCAACCCTGGGCGAAGTTGGCAATGCTGAGCATATGCTGCGCGTTCTGGGTAAAGCAGGTGCTGCACGTTGGCGTGGTGTTCGTCCTACCGTTCGCGGTACTGCGATGAACCCGGTCGACCACCCACATGGTGGTGGTGAAGGTCGTAACTTTGGTAAGCACCCGGTAACTCCGTGGGGCGTTCAGACCAAAGGTAAGAAGACCCGCAGCAACAAGCGTACTGATAAATTCATCGTACGTCGCCGTAGCAAATAATATTAGAGGATAAGCCATGCCACGTTCTCTCAAGAAAGGTCCTTTTATTGACCTGCACTTGCTGAAGAAGGTAGAGAAAGCGGTGGAAAGCGGAGACAAGAAGCCCCTGCGCACTTGGTCCCGTCGTTCAACGATCTTTCCAAACATGATCGGTTTGACCATCGCTGTCCATAATGGTCGTCAGCACGTTCCGGTATTTGTTTCCGACGAAATGGTCGGTCACAAACTGGGTGAATTCGCACCGACTCGTACTTATCGCGGCCATGCTGCTGATAAAAAAGCGAAGAAGAAATAAGGTAGGAGGAAGAGATGGAAACTTTAGCTCAACATCGCCATGCTCGTTCTTCTGCTCAGAAGGTTCGCCTTGTTGCTGACCTGATTCGCGGTAAGAAAGTGTCGCAGGCCCTGGATATTCTGACCTACACCAATAAGAAAGCGGCTGTACTGGTCAAGAAAGTTCTGGAATCTGCCATTGCTAACGCTGAACACAACGATGGCGCTGACATTGACGATCTGAAAGTTGCGAAAATTTTCGTAGACGAAGGCCCGAGCATGAAGCGCATTATGCCGCGTGCAAAAGGTCGTGCAGATCGCATCCTGAAGCGCACCAGCCACATCACTGTGGTTGTGTCCGATCGCTGAGACTCTGGAGACTAGCAATGGGTCAGAAAGTACATCCTAATGGTATTCGCCTGGGTATTGTCAAACCTTGGAACTCTACCTGGTTCGCGAACACCAAAGAATTCGCTGACAACCTGGACAGCGATTTTAAAGTACGTCAGTACCTGACAAAGGAACTGGCAAAAGCGTCCGTATCTCGTATCGTTATCGAGCGTCCGGCTAAGAGCATCCGTGTGACTATTCACACTGCTCGTCCGGGTATCGTTATCGGTAAGAAAGGTGAAGACGTAGAAAAACTGCGCAAGGTCGTAGCGGATATCGCTGGCGTTCCTGCACAGATCAATATCGCCGAAGTTCGTAAACCTGAACTGGACGCAAAACTGGTTGCTGACAGCATCACTTCTCAGCTGGAACGTCGTGTTATGTTCCGTCGTGCGATGAAGCGTGCTGTACAGAACGCCATGCGTCTGGGCGCTAAAGGTATCAAAGTTGAAGTTAGCGGCCGTCTGGGCGGCGCGGAAATCGCACGTACCGAATGGTACCGTGAAGGTCGCGTACCGCTGCACACTCTGCGTGCTGACATTGACTACAACACCTCTGAAGCGCACACCACTTACGGTGTAATCGGCGTTAAAGTGTGGATCTTCAAAGGTGAGATCCTGGGTGGTATGGCTGCTGTTGAACAACCGGAAAAACCGGCTGCGCAACCTAAAAAGCAGCAGCGTAAAGGCCGTAAATAAGGAGCGTCGCTGATGTTACAACCAAAGCGTACAAAATTCCGTAAAGTGCACAAAGGCCGCAACCGTGGTCTGGCGCAAGGTACGGATGTTAGCTTCGGCACTTTCGGTCTGAAAGCTGTTGGCCGTGGTCGTCTGACTGCACGTCAGATCGAAGCAGCACGTCGTGCAATGACCCGTGCAGTGAAGCGTCAAGGTAAGATCTGGATCCGTGTATTCCCGGACAAACCGATCACTGAGAAGCCGCTGGAAGTTCGTATGGGTAAAGGTAAAGGTAACGTGGAGTATTGGGTTGCCTTGATTCAGCCGGGTAAAGTCCTGTATGAAATGGACGGCGTACCGGAAGAGCTGGCCCGTGAAGCATTCGGCCTGGCAGCAGCGAAACTGCCGATCAAAACCACCTTTGTAACTAAGACGGTGATGTAATGAAAGCAAAAGAGCTGCGTGAAAAAAGCGTTGAAGAGCTGAACACTGAGCTGCTGAACCTGCTGCGCGAGCAGTTCAATCTGCGCATGCAGGCTGCAAGTGGCCAGCTGCAACAGACTCACCTGCTGAAACAGGTTCGTCGTGATGTTGCACGCGTTAAGACTTTACTGACTGAGAAGGCGGGTGCGTAATGACCGATAAAATCCGTACTCTGCAAGGTCGCGTTGTGAGT
Organism: Trabulsiella guamensis ATCC 49490; assembly: GCF_000734965.1. GTDB lineage: Bacteria > Pseudomonadota > Gammaproteobacteria > Enterobacterales > Enterobacteriaceae > Trabulsiella > Trabulsiella guamensis. The sequence goes on along the minus strand of NZ_JMTB01000092.1, from coordinate 19,542 downwards.
GACAAAATGGAGAAATCCATTGTTGTTGCCATCGAGCGTTTTGTGAAACACCCGATCTACGGTAAATTCATCAAACGTACGACCAAACTGCACGTACATGACGAGAACAACGAAAGCGGTATCGGTGACGTGGTTGAAATCCGCGAATGCCGTCCGTTGTCCAAGACTAAGTCCTGGACTCTGGTTCGCGTTGTAGAGAAAGCGGTTCTGTAATACAGTACGCAATCTCGATACGGATAAACGGCTCAGCGATGAGCCGTTTATTTTTTCTACCCTTATCCTGAGAGCGGTGTTATAATGCTGCGCCCTCGATATGGGGCTTTTTTAACGACCCTAATTTTGGGGTCTCAGTAGTAGTTGACATTAGCGGAGCACTGAAATGATCCAAGAACAGACTATGCTGAACGTCGCCGACAACTCCGGTGCGCGTCGCGTAATGTGTATCAAGGTTCTGGGTGGCTCGCACCGTCGCTACGCAGGCGTAGGCGACATCATCAAGATCACCATCAAAGAAGCAATTCCGCGTGGTAAGGTCAAAAAAGGTGATGTGCTGAAGGCGGTAGTGGTGCGCACCAAGAAGGGTGTTCGTCGCCCTGACGGTTCTGTCGTTCGCTTCGATGGCAATGCTTGTGTTCTTCTGAACAACAACAGCGAGCAGCCTATCGGTACGCGTATTTTTGGGCCGGTAACTCGTGAACTTCGTTCTGAGAAGTTTATGAAAATCATCTCTCTGGCACCAGAAGTACTCTAAGGAGCGAATCATGGCAGCGAAAATCCGTCGTGATGACGAAGTTATCGTGTTAACCGGTAAAGATAAAGGTAAGCGCGGTAAAGTTAAGAATGTTCTGTCTTCCGGCAAGATCATTGTTGAAGGTATCAACCTGGTTAAGAAACATCAGAAGCCGGTTCCGGCCCTGAACCAACCGGGTGGCATCGTTGAAAAAGAAGCTGCTATTCAGGTTTCTAACGTTGCAATCTTCAATACGGCAACCGGCAAGGCTGACCGTGTAGGCTTTAGATTCGAAGACGGTAAAAAAGTCCGTTTCTTCAAGTCTAATAGCGAAACTATCAAGTAATTTGGAGTAGTACGATGGCGAAACTGCATGATTACTACAAAGACGAAGTAGTTAAGAAACTCATGACTGAGTTTAACTACAATTCTGTCATGCAAGTCCCTCGGGTCGAGAAGATCACCCTGAACATGGGTGTTGGTGAAGCGATCGCTGACAAGAAACTGCTGGATAACGCAGCAGCTGACCTGGCAGCAATCTCCGGTCAAAAACCGCTGATCACCAAAGCACGCAAATCTGTTGCAGGCTTCAAAATCCGTCAGGGCTATCCGATCGGCTGTAAAGTAACTCTGCGTGGCGAACGCATGTGGGAGTTCTTTGAGCGCCTGATCACTATTGCTGTACCGCGTATTCGTGACTTCCGTGGCCTGTCCGCGAAGTCTTTCGATGGTCGTGGTAACTACAGCATGGGTGTCCGTGAGCAGATCATCTTCCCAGAAATCGACTATGACAAAGTCGACCGCGTTCGTGGTTTGGATATCACCATTACCACTACTGCGACTTCTGACGAAGAAGGCCGTGCTCTGCTGGCTGCCTTTGACTTCCCGTTCCGCAAGTAAGGTAGGGTTACTGAATGGCTAAGCAATCAATGAAAGCACGCGAAGTAAAACGCGTAGCTTTAGCTGATAAATACTTCGCGAAACGCGCTGAACTGAAAGCGATCATCTCTGATGTGAACGCTTCCGACGAAGATCGTTGGAACGCAGTTCTCAAGCTGCAGACTCTGCCGCGTGATTCCAGCCCGTCTCGTCAGCGTAACCGCTGCCGTCAAACAGGTCGTCCGCATGGTTTCCTGCGGAAGTTCGGGTTGAGCCGTATTAAGGTCCGTGAAGCCGCTATGCGCGGTGAAATCCCGGGTCTGAAAAAGGCTAGCTGGTAATTGTCACCAATTGAATCACGGGAGTAAAGACAGATGAGCATGCAAGATCCGATCGCGGATATGCTGACCCGTATCCGTAACGGTCAGGCCGCGAACAAAGCTGCGGTCACCATGCCTTCCTCCAAGCTGAAAGTGGCAATTGCCAACGTGCTGAAGGAAGAAGGTTTTATCGAAGATTTTAAAGTTGAAGGCGACACCAAGCCGGAACTGGAAGTGACTCTTAAGTACTTCCAGGGGAAAGCTGTTGTAGAAAGCATTCAGCGTGTCAGCCGCCCAGGTCTGCGCATCTATAAGAAAAAAGATGAGCTGCCGAAAGTTATGGCGGGTCTGGGTATCGCGGTTGTTTCTACCTCTAAAGGTGTTATGACTGATCGTGCAGCGCGCCAGGCTGGTCTTGGTGGCGAAATTATCTGCTACGTAGCCTAATCGGAGGAAAAAATGTCTCGTGTTGCTAAAGCACCGGTCGTTGTTCCTGCCGGCGTTGATGTAAAAATCAACGGTCAGGTTATTACGATCAAAGGTAAAAACGGCGAGCTGACTCGTACTCTCAACGATGCTGTTGAAGTTAAACATGCAGATAATGCACTGACCTTCGGTCCGCGTGATGGTTTCGCAGACGGTTGGGCTCAGGCTGGTACCGCGCGTGCCCTGCTGAACTCAATGGTTGTCGGTGTTACCGAAGGCTTCACTAAGAAGCTGCAGCTGGTTGGTGTAGGTTATCGTGCAGCGGTCAAAGGCAATGTTGTTAACCTGGCTCTGGGTTTCTCCCATCCTGTTGACCATCAACTGCCGGCCGGCATCACTGCAGAATGTCCGTCTCAGACTGAAATCGTGCTGAAAGGCGCTGATAAACAGCTGATCGGCCAGGTTGCAGCAGATCTGCGCGCCTACCGTCGTCCTGAGCCTTACAAAGGCAAGGGTGTTCGTTACGCCGACGAAGTCGTGCGTACCAAAGAGGCTAAGAAGAAGTAAGGTAACACTATGGATAAGAAATCTGCTCGTATCCGTCGTGCGACCCGCGCACGCCGCAAGCTCCAGGAGCTGGGTGCAACTCGCCTGGTGGTACATCGTACCCCGCGTCACATTTACGCACAGGTCATTGCATCGAATGGTTCTGAAGTTCTGGTAGCTGCTTCTACTGTAGAAAAAGCTATCGCTGAACAACTGAAGTACACCGGTAACAAAGACGCTGCAGCAGCTGTGGGTAAAGCTGTCGCTGAACGCGCTCTGGAAAAAGGGATCAAAGATGTTTCCTTTGACCGTTCCGGGTTCCAATATCATGGTCGTGTCCAGGCACTGGCAGATGCTGCCCGTGAAGCTGGCCTTCAGTTCTAAGGTAGAGGTGTAAGATGGCTCACATCGAAAAACAAGCTGGCGAACTGCAGGAAAAGCTGATCGCGGTAAACCGCGTATCTAAAACCGTTAAAGGTGGTCGTATTTTCTCCTTCACAGCTCTGACTGTTGTTGGTGATGGTAACGGTCGCGTTGGTTTTGGTTACGGTAAAGCACGCGAAGTTCCGGCAGCGATCCAGAAAGCGATGGAAAAAGCCCGTCGCAATATGATTAACGTCGCGCTGAACCACGGCACCCTGCAGCACCCGGTTAAGGGTACTCACACGGGTTCTCGTGTATTCATGCAGCCGGCTTCCGAAGGTACCGGTATCATCGCCGGTGGTGCAATGCGCGCCGTTCTGGAAGTCGCTGGAGTTCGTAACGTTCTGGCTAAAGCGTATGGTTCCACTAACCCGATTAACGTGGTTCGTGCAACTATCGATGGTCTGGAAAATATGAAGTCTCCAGAAATGGTCGCTGCCAAGCGTGGTAAATCCGTTGAAGAAATTCTGGGGTAATTGACCATGGCAAAGACTATTAAAATCACTCAAACCCGCAGTGCAATCGGTCGTCTGCCGAAACACAAGGCAACGCTGCTTGGCCTGGGTCTGCGTCGTATTGGTCATACTGTAGAACGTGAGGATACTCCTGCCGTTCGTGGTATGGTCAACGCGGTTTCCTTCATGGTTAAAGTTGAGGAGTAAGAGATGCGTTTAAATACTCTGTCTCCGGCCGAAGGCTCCAAAAAGGCGGGTAAACGCCTGGGTCGTGGTATCGGTTCTGGCCTCGGTAAAACCGGTGGTCGTGGTCACAAAGGTCAGAAGTCTCGTTCTGGCGGTGGCGTACGTCGCGGTTTCGAGGGCGGTCAGATGCCTCTGTACCGTCGTCTGCCGAAATTCGGTTTCACTTCACGTAAAGCAATGATTACGGCAGAAGTTCGTCTGTCTGATCTGGCTAAAGTAGAAGGCGACGTAGTTGACCTGAACACGCTGAAAGCGGCTAACATTATCGGTATCCAGATCGAGTTCGCGAAAGTGATCCTGGCTGGTGAAGTATCTCGTCCGGTAACTGTTCGTGGCTTGCGTGTTACTAAAGGTGCTCGTGCTGCTATCGAAGCTGCTGGCGGTAAAATTGAGGAATAAGTAGCAGATGGCTAAGCAACCGGGATTAGATTTTCAAAGTGCCAAAGGCGGTTTCGGCGAACTGAAACGCAGACTATTGTTTGTTATCGGTGCGCTGATTGTGTTCCGAATTGGCTCTTTTATTCCGATCCCTGGTATCGATGCCGCTGTACTTGCCAAACTGCTTGAGCAACAGCGAGGCACCATCATTGAAATGTTCAACATGTTCTCTGGTGGTGCTCTCAGCCGTGCTTCTATCTTTGCTCTGGGTATCATGCCGTATATTTCGGCATCTATTATTATCCAGCTGCTGACGGTGGTTCACCCAACGCTGGCAGAAATTAAGAAAGAAGGGGAGTCTGGTCGTCGTAAGATCAGCCAGTACACCCGTTACGGTACTCTGGTGCTGGCGATATTCCAGTCGATCGGTATTGCTACCGGTCTGCCGAATATGCCTGGTATGCAGGGCCTGGTTATTAATCCAGGCTTTGCATTCTATTTCACCGCTGTTGTCAGTCTGGTCACAGGAACCATGTTCCTGATGTGGCTCGGCGAACAGATTACTGAACGAGGTATCGGTAACGGTATTTCGATCATCATCTTCGCCGGTATTGTTGCGGGACTTCCGCCAGCCATCGCCCATACTATCGAGCAAGCGCGTCAAGGCGACCTGCACTTCCTCCTGTTGCTGTTGGTTGCAGTATTAGTATTTGCAGTGACCTTCTTTGTTGTCTTCGTTGAACGTGGTCAACGCCGCATTGTGGTGAACTACGCTAAGCGTCAACAAGGACGTCGTGTCTATGCTGCACAGAGCACACATTTGCCGCTGAAAGTGAATATGGCGGGGGTAATCCCGGCAATCTTCGCTTCCAGTATTATTCTGTTCCCGGCAACCATCGCGTCATGGTTCGGGGGCGGTACTGGTTGGAACTGGCTGACAACAATTTCGCTGTATTTGCAGCCTGGGCAACCGCTTTATGTGTTACTCTATGCGTCTGCAATCATCTTCTTCTGTTTCTTCTACACGGCGTTGGTCTTCAACCCGCGAGAAACAGCAGATAACCTGAAGAAGTCCGGTGCATTTGTACCAGGAATTCGTCCGGGAGAGCAAACGGCGAAGTATATCGATAAAGTAATGACTCGTCTGACTCTGATCGGTGCGTTGTATATTACTTTTATCTGCCTGATCCCGGAGTTCATGCGTGATGCAATGAAAGTGCCGTTCTACTTTGGTGGGACCTCGCTGCTTATCGTTGTTGTCGTGATTATGGACTTTATGGCTCAAGTGCAAACTCTGATGATGTCCAGTCAGTATGAGTCTGCATTGAAGAAGGCGAACCTGAAAGGCTACGGCCGTTAATTGGTCGCCCGAGAAGTTACGGAGAGTAAAAATGAAAGTTCGTGCTTCCGTCAAGAAATTATGCCGTAACTGCAAAATCGTTAAGCGTGATGGTGTCATCCGTGTGATTTGCAGTGCCGAGCCGAAACATAAACAGCGCCAAGGCTGATTTATTTCGCATATTTTTCTTGCAAAGTTGGGTTGAGCTGGCTAGATTAGCCAGCCAATCTTTTGTATGTCTGTGCGTTTCCATTTGAGTATCCTGAAAACGGGCTTTTCAGCATGGAACGTGCAATTCAAATAATAGGAGTGCATAGTGGCCCGTATAGCAGGCATTAACATTCCTGATCACAAACATACCGTAATCGCTTTAACTGCAATTTTCGGTATCGGCAAGACCCGTTCTAAGGCCATTTGTGCCTCAGCGGGAATCGCTGAACATGTTAAGATCAGTGAGCTGTCTGAAGAACAGATCGATACGTTGCGCGACGAAGTAGGTAAATTCGTCGTTGAAGGTGATCTGCGTCGTGAAATCACCCTGAGCATCAAGCGTCTGATGGACCTTGGTTGCTACCGTGGTTTGCGTCATCGTCGTGGTCTCCCGGTTCGCGGTCAGCGTACCAAGACCAACGCACGTACCCGTAAGGGTCCGCGCAAACCGATCAAGAAATAATCGGGGTGATTGAATAATGGCAAAGGCACCAATTCGTGCACGTAAGCGTGTAAGAAAACAAGTCTCTGACGGCGTGGCTCATATCCATGCTTCTTTCAACAACACCATCGTTACTATTACTGATCGTCAGGGTAACGCTTTGGGTTGGGCAACAGCCGGTGGTTCCGGTTTCCGTGGTTCACGCAAATCCACTCCGTTCGCAGCTCAGGTTGCAGCAGAGCGTTGCGCTGAAGCCGTAAAAGAATACGGCATCAAGAATCTGGAAGTTATGGTCAAGGGACCGGGTCCGGGTCGCGAATCTACTATTCGTGCTCTGAACGCCGCTGGTTTCCGCATCACTAATATTACTGATGTGACTCCGATCCCTCACAACGGTTGTCGTCCGCCGAAAAAACGTCGCGTATAACGCGGTCGTTTTCTAGGATTGTTGGAGAAAGAAAATGGCAAGATATTTGGGTCCTAAGCTCAAGCTGAGCCGTCGCGAGGGCACAGACCTCTTCCTGAAGTCTGGCGTTCGCGCGATCGATACCAAGTGTAAAATTGAACAAGCTCCTGGCCAGCACGGTGCGCGTAAACCGCGTCTGTCTGACTATGGTGTGCAGTTGCGTGAAAAGCAAAAAGTTCGCCGTATCTACGGTGTGCTGGAGCGTCAGTTCCGTAACTATTATAAAGAAGCAGCACGTCTGAAAGGCAACACCGGTGAAAACCTGTTGGCTCTGCTGGAAGGTCGTCTGGACAACGTTGTATACCGTATGGGCTTCGGCGCCACTCGTGCAGAAGCACGCCAGCTGGTTAGCCACAAGGCTATCATGGTAAACGGTCGTGTTGTTAACATCGCTTCTTATCAGGTTAAAGCGAATGACGTTGTTAGCATTCGTGAGAAAGCGAAAAAGCAGTCTCGCGTGAAAGCCGCTCTGGAGCTGGCTGAGCAGCGTGAAAAGCCAACCTGGCTGGAAGTTGATGCTGGCAAGATGGAAGGTACGTTCAAGCGTCAGCCGGAACGTTCTGATCTGTCTGCGGACATTAACGAACACCTGATCGTCGAGCTTTACTCCAAGTAAAGCTTAGTACCAAAGAGAGGACACAATGCAGGGTTCTGTGACAGAGTTTCTAAAACCGCGCCTGGTAGATATCGAGCAAGTGAGTTCGACGCACGCCAAGGTGACCCTTGAGCCTTTAGAGCGTGGCTTTGGCCATACTCTGGGTAACGCACTGCGCCGTATTCTGCTTTCATCAATGCCGGGTTGCGCGGTGACCGAGGTTGAGATTGATGGTGTACTGCACGAGTACAGCACCAAAGAAGGCGTTCAGGAAGATATCCTGGAAATCCTGCTCAACCTGAAAGGGCTGGCGGTGAAAGTTCATGGTAAAGATGAAGTTATTCTTACTTTGAATAAATCTGGCATTGGCCCTGTGACCGCAGCCGACATTACCCACGACGGTGATGTCGAAATCGTCAAGCCGCAGCACGTTATCTGCCACCTGACCGATGAAAACGCATCTATTAGCATGCGCATCAAAGTTCAGCGCGGTCGTGGTTATGTGCCGGCGTCTGCCCGAATTCATTCGGAAGAAGATGAGCGCCCGATCGGACGTCTGCTGGTCGACGCCTGCTACAGCCCTGTAGAGCGTATTGCCTACAATGTTGAAGCAGCGCGTGTAGAACAGCGCACCGACCTGGACAAGCTGGTCATCGAAATGGAAACCAACGGCACAATCGATCCTGAAGAGGCGATTCGTCGTGCGGCAACCATCCTGGCTGAACAACTTGAAGCTTTCGTTGATTTACGTGATGTACGTCAGCCGGAAGTTAAAGAAGAGAAACCAGAATTCGATCCGATCCTGCTGCGCCCTGTTGACGATCTGGAATTGACTGTCCGCTCTGCTAACTGCCTCAAGGCAGAAGCTATCCACTATATCGGTGATCTGGTACAGCGTACCGAGGTTGAGTTGCTGAAAACGCCGAACCTGGGTAAAAAATCTCTTACCGAGATTAAAGACGTGCTGGCCTCCCGTGGTCTGTCTCTGGGCATGCGCCTGGAAAACTGGCCACCGGCAAGCATTGCTGACGAGTAACCGGATCACAGGTTAAGGTTTTACTGAGAAGGATAAGGTCATGCGCCATCGTAAGAGTGGTCGTCAACTGAACCGCAACAGCAGCCATCGCCAGGCTATGTTCCGCAACATGGCAGGTTCGCTGGTTCGTCATGAGATCATCAAGACGACCCTGCCGAAAGCGAAAGAACTGCGTCGCGTAGTTGAGCCGCTGATTACTCTTGCCAAGACGGATAGCGTAGCTAATCGTCGTCTGGCATTCGCCCGCACTCGTGATAACGAGATCGTGGCAAAACTGTTTAACGAGCTGGGCCCGCGTTTCGCGAGCCGTGCCGGTGGTTACACTCGCATTCTGAAGTGTGGCTTCCGTGCTGGTGACAACGCTCCGATGGCTTACATCGAGCTGGTTGATCGCGCCGAGCCGAAAGCAGAAGCTGCTGCAGAGTAATCTGTAGTAACGTAGAAAAACCCGCTTCGGCGGGTTTTTTTATACCCTCCGCATCCCCATCTCACTACAATATTCATACACTTTTTGTTCAATCCCCTGGAGACAGCGTATGTGGTTGCTTGATCAATGGGCGGAACGCCATATCCTGGATGCCCAAAAAAGCGGTGAATTTGATAATCTACCCGGCACGGGTGAACCGCTGCATCTCGTAGACGACTCCCATATTCCAGAGGAACTTCGGGCAGGTTACCGTCTGTTAAAAAATGCAGGCTATTTACCGCCGGAGCTGGCCCAGCGCAAAGAAGCGCTGGAGTTGAGGGAACTCTTACAGAGTATCCGGCAGGATGATCCCCGCTATCATGAACTGAACCGCAGACTGACGCTGCTGGAGCTAAAATTGCACCAGGCAGGGTTGAACACCGATTTTCTGCGCGGAGAATATGCAGACAGACTGATACAGAAAATGAATGAGGGCTGAGTATGTATCGTATAGGCGAACTGGCAAAATTGGCAGATGTTACTCCGGATACGATCCGTTATTACGAAAAACAGCAGATGATGGACCACGACGTCCGCACTGAGGGTGGATTTCGTCTCTACACTGACAACGATCTGCAGCGCCTGCGTTTCATCCGTTATGCGCGACAGCTCGGGTTTACGCTGGAATCGATCCGCGAACTGCTTTCGATCCGTATCGATCCTGAACATCACACCTGTCAGGAGTCCAAAAGCATCGTCCAGGCACGGTTAAGCGAAGTCGAAGAAAGAATTGAAGAGCTACAGACGATGCGCCGCTCGCTGCAACGTCTGAATGATGCCTGCTGCGGCACCGCACATAGTAGTGTGTATTGCTCTATTCTTGAAGCGCTGGAGCAAGGTGCGAGTACGGCTCCTGCTGCGCGTTGATCTTTTTTTATCCCGGGATTACACTCCCGCCGTCAAAACACACAATCTGGAGAAATTATGAGCCGCTATCAGCATAAGAAGGGGCAGATTAATGATAACGCCATTGAGGCTTTACTTCATGATCCGCTGTTCCGTCAGCGCATTGAGAAGAATAAGAAAGGGAAAGGCAGTTATTTACGCAAAGATAAGCATGAAAAACGGGGTAACTGGGAGGCCAGTGGCAAGAAAGCAAAATGCTTTTTTACCACTGGCCTTCTGGCTTTTACGCGTCAGATTATGAACGGTTATTTTGTTCTTTCAGCAGATCGCGAATTTCAGAAAGCAGGACTTCTTCTTTAGTCGGTGCCGGCGGTTCTTTCGCCTCGACTTCATTATTACGACGAAGTTTATTCATCAGTTTGATTGCCATGAAAATAGCAAATGCAACGATGATAAAGTCGAAGATATTCTGAATGAAAACGCCATAATTCATCACTACGGCAGGAATATCCCCCGCAGCCGGGCGTAGCGTCCAGGCGAATTGCTTGAAATCTACCCCGCCAATTAACAACCCCAGGGGCGGCATAATAATATCGGCAACCAGTGACGATACGATTTTGCCAAATGCGGCACCAATAATGACACCAACGGCTAAATCGACAACATTCCCGCGCATCGCGAATTCGCGAAACTCTTTAAGTAAGCTCATTTTTTTCTCCATGTGCCAGCTGACGTTTATAAGTTTAACAAATGTTTAGTCATTTTCCATTAGACCTGGCGAATCAAATAAATCAATTAGCCCTTAAATAATAAAGGGTTAATTAAGAAAGCGCTCCTGAGAGCGCTTCGTTGAAAATTAAAGGAAGAAGGGGCTTGGCTGGAAAAGTCGTTCTACATCAGTGATAAACTTTTTATCCGTCAGGAACATAATCACATGGTCGCCCTGTTCAATACGGAGATTATCATTAGCGATCATGACATCATTTCCGCGTACGACGGCACCAATAATGGTTCCCGGCGGCAGTTTAATTTCATCAATCACCCTGCCGACAACTCTTGAGGTGGTTTCATCTCCGTGTGCGACAGCTTCAATCGCTTCGGCAACACCTCTGCGAAGTGACGATACGCCCACAATATCGGCTTTACGCACATGGCTCAGCAAGGCGGAAATCGTCGCCTGCTGAGGCGATATAGCGATATCAATAACGCTGCCCTGTACCAGATCGACATAAGCGCGGCGCTGGATCAGCACCATCACTTTTTTCGCTCCCATACGTTTTGCCAGCATCGCCGACATGATATTCGCTTCGTCATCGTTGGTGACTGCGATAAAGAGGTCGACCTGATCGATGTGCTCTTCCATCAACAGTTCCTGATCCGATGCGTCGCCAAAGAATACGATCGTATTCTGTAGCTTCTCGGCCAGTTCCGCCGCTCGCTGCTGATCACGTTCGATAAGTTTAACGCTGTAGTCTTTCTCCAGACGTTGCGCCAGACCCGCACCGATGTTACCGCCACCCACGAGCATGATGCGTTTATAGGGTTTCTCCAGGCGCTGCATTTCGCTCATAACGGCGCGAATATGCTGTGAGGCAGCAATAAAAAATACCTCATCGCCAGCTTCAACAATGGTAGAACCCTGAGGACGGATCGGCCTGTCATGGCGGAAAATCGCCGCCACGCGGGTATCGATATGTGGCATATGCTCGCGCATGGTCGACAGCGCATTGCCCACCAGAGGACCGCCATAGTAGGCATTAACCACGGCGAGACTCACTTTACCTTCGGCAAAGTTCACCACCTGCAGCGCGCCAGGATACTCGATCAGACGGTAAATGCTGTCGATGACCAGCTGTTCCGGAGCAATCAAATGATCGATCGGCACCGCTTCGGAATGAAATAGTTTCTCGGCATCACGGACATAATCAGGCGCACGAATACGCGCGATACGATTTGGCGTGTTAAACAGAGAGTAGGCGACCTGACAGGCCACCATATTTGTTTCGTCCGAGCTGGTTACCGCCACGAGCATGTCTGCATCATCAGCACCCGCTTCGCGCAATACACGGGGATGCGAACCATGACCCTGTACGACGCGCAGATCGAACTTATCCTGCAGGCTGCGCAGACGTTCACCATTGATATCGACAACGGTAATGTCGTTATTCTCGCCTACCAGGTTTTCCGCCAGGGTGCCGCCAACCTGACCTGCACCAAGTATGATAATTTTCATCGGTCGCGATCCGTTATTCGATCATTTCTTGATTAGCTTAGCGTAAAAGAAGCCATCGCCTTCTTCCGCGGCAGGCAGGTTTTGCTTGCCTGGATTGTCCGGTGTGCCAGTACCGCTCAGCACTGCATCAGGCGTACGTTCCAGAAACGCGCGAATTTGCTCACTGTTCTCTTCAGGAAGAATGGAGCACGTGGCATAAACCAGCGTTCCGCCGGACTTCAGATGCGGCCACACCGCGTCGAGAATTTCGCGTTGCAGGCCGGCAAGTTCAGGAATATCACGATCGCGACGCAGCCATTTGATATCCGGGTGGCGGCGAATAACGCCGGTGGCGGAGCAGGGGGCATCCAGCAGGATACGATCAAACTGTATGCCATCACACCACTGCGCAGGATAGCGTCCATCGCCTTGCTTCACTTGCGCTTTCATGCCCAGACGTTTCAGGTTGTCATACACCCGTGAGAGCCGTTTTTCATCAACATCGACGGCCATTACCTGGGCATTCGACGCCGCTTCCAGAATATGCGTCGTTTTGCCCCCTGGCGCTGCGCAAAGATCGAGGATCTGCTCGCCATTTTCTGGCGCAAGGAATGTCATACAACCCTGTGCAGAGGCGTCCTGGACGGTCACCCATCCCTCTTCAAAACCCGGCAGAGCGTGGACAGGCAACGGCGATGCCAGCCGGATGGCGTCCGGATAGTCGGGATGCGTAAAGCCTTTATGACCTGCTTCTTCCAGCAAGGCCAGCCACGCATCTCGACTGTGATGATTGCGGTTAACGCGCAGCCACATCGGTGGTCGTTGGTTATTCGCCTCAATAATGGCTTCCCACTGCTGTGGATAGGCACTCTGCAGGCGCTTTAACAGCCAGGAAGGATGAAGCGAACGGCTTTCGCTTTGTGCGAATGCATCAAGCAATACATCTTGCTGACGCTGAAACTGACGCAGCACACCGTTAATCAGCCCTTTAAGCAGGGGACGTTTGATGGCTACCGCGCCTTCTACCGTCTCTGCCAGCGCAGCGTGCGGCGGAATTCGGGTGTATATCAGCTGGTAGAAGCCGACCATGATCAGGTAATGGATGGTGCGTTGTTTGCCCGTCATCGGGCGCGACATCAGTTTATTGATCAGCCATTCCAGCTGTGAAAGCGTGCGCAGGACGCCAAAGCAGAGCTCCTGGAGCAGTGCTTTATCCTTGTCTGACACTTTTTGCTGGAGCGGCGGGAGAACATTGCTGAGCGATTGCCCGTTTTCAACGACCTGCTCCACGGCCTGGGCCGCAAGGCTGCGTAAATTTGTATTTTTTTTCATAACCGCAAAAACAAAAATGCCCGGTAACACCGGGCTTAAGACATTTCACCCTCAGGCGAGACGATTACCGGGAATAAACCACTCCCGACGAGAATTTAACAGATCCTGCACGTTCATCGCTTTCTTCCCTGCCGGCTGCAGCGATTGCAGATTTAAAATGCCATCGCCTGTCGCTACCTGAATGCCATTTTTATTGGCCTCAATGATGGTACCGGGCTCGGCCTTCAGGGGGGTGTTAATGACCGACGCCTGCCAGACTTTAACCGGCTGTTCGTCAATGACGATATAGCTCATCGGCCAGGGATTAAACGCACGAATATTGCGTTCGAGCTGAGCGGCAGAAAGCGTCCAGTCAATGCGGGCCTCTTCTTTGCTGAGTTTCTCAGCATAGGTGACCAGCGATTCATCCTGTACTTCGGGTTTTGCCGTGCCGCGCGCAAGCTGATCCAGCGTGAGCAGCAAACCTTCAGGTCCCATCCCTGCCAGCTTGTTGTACAGCGACGCGCTGGTATCGTCAGGTAAAATCGGGCAGGTAAGCTTGCAGAGCATATCACCGGTATCCAGACCCACATCCATCTGCATAATGGTGACGCCCGTTTCAGCATCACCGGCCCACAGCGAACGCTGGATAGGCGCGGCGCCGCGCCAGCGCGGCAGCAGGGAACCATGCACGTTGATACAGCCCAGACGAGGCATATCCAGTACGGTTTTCGGCAGAATCAGGCCATACGCCACGACCACCATGACATCAGCGTTAAGCTCGGCAACGAGCTGCTGGTTTTCCTGCGGGCGAAGCGAGACGGGCTGGAAAACCGGTAGCCCTTTTTCTTCGGCGAGAACTTTTACCGGGCTCGGCATCAGCTTTTTGCCGCGCCCCGCAGGGCGATCTGGTTGGGTAAACACGCCGACAATCTGATGCTCAGACGACAACAGCGCGTCAAGATGACGCGCTGCAAAGTCAGGTGTACCCGCAAAAATAATACGTAGTGAGTCTGACACGTTGATTCTTGTCCTTAAGCTCGCGCATTCAGACGGTCGAGTTTCTCAACTTTCTGACGAATACGTTGTTGCTTCAGCGGCGACAGATAATCGATAAACAGCTTGCCGACCAGGTGATCCATTTCATGTTGAATACAGATTGCCAGCAAGCCATCGGCTTCCAGTTCGTACGAGTTGCCTTCACGGTCCAGCGCGCGGATTTTCACTTTCTCGGCGCGAGGCACCAGAGCGCGTTGCTCAGGAATGGAAAGACAACCTTCCTCAATACCGGTTTCACCGCTTTTTTCCAGCAGTTCCGGGTTGATCAGTACCAGCCGCTCGTCGCGGTTTTCGGAAACATCAATCACGATAATGCGCTGATGGATATCCACCTGCGTTGCCGCCAGGCCGATACCTTCTTCGGCGTACATCGTCTCGAACATATCATCGACGATACGCTGAATTTCTGCATTGACTTCTTTAACCGGCGCAGCGACTTTGCGAAGGCGCTCGTCCGGAATATGTAACACTTGCAAAACTGCCATAAATTTCCAGAGTCGTGTTCAGGAGTTGAAAAGATAATTATCACTATTCTAGACAAAACCCCACCTGATTGACAGCATCAGTGACCAATCGCAAGGATTGCCGAAGCCGCTTGTGGCAGGGAGATGAGATGACATCAACAGAGACAGGGCTGCGTCTGATGGCGGTAGCTGGAATATACGGCGACGCCATGCTCGACGCGTATCGGGCGCTCAAAACGTCTCCTTCTATTGAAAAGAACGTCTTAACGCGAGCGGGTCTTTCCGCCAGACAGGCGGCACAGTTTCTTTCCGTTTCGGATGCCGAACTGGAAACCTCTCTGCAATGGCTTGAGCAGCCAGACCATCATCTTATTACCGCAGACAGCGATGCGTACCCTGAGGCATTGCGCGCCATTGTTGATTACCCTGCGCTGCTGTTTGTCGCCGGCGATCCTGCAGCCCTTCATTCTCCACAACTGGCCGTCGTGGGGAGCAGGGCGCACTCCTGGTATGGCGAGCGATGGGGAAGCTTTTTTTGCGAGACGCTGGCGAAAGGCGGATTGACGATCACCAGCGGGATGGCGCTGGGGATTGACGGCGTGGCTCATCGTGCGGCGCTAAACGTCGGTGGAAAAACTATTGCCGTGCTGGGGCATGGTCTTTCGTTAATTCATCCACGTCGGCATTCTCTGCTGGCGAAACAAATTCTGGAAACAGGTGGCGCGCTGGTCTCAGAGTTTCCGTTGCTAACAAAACCACTGGCTCACCATTTTCCACGGCGAAACCGGGTCATCAGTGGTCTGAGCCTCGGTGTATTTGTCGTCGAAGCTGCGCTGAAAAGCGGTTCGCTGGTGACTGCCCGATGTGCACTCGAACAGGGGAGGGATGTCTTTGCATTACCCGGCCCGATTGGCCACCCCGGCACAGAAGGGCCACACTGGCTCATTCGACAGGGCGCGATTCTCGTGAACTCACCCGAGGAAATCCTGGAAAATTTGCAATATGGTTTCCACTGGTTGCCAGATGACGCTGAAAAAGCAATTTATTCACCGGATCATCAGACTGTGGCATTGCCATTTCCAGAGCTCCTGGCTAACGTAGGAGATGAGGTAACACCTGTTGACGTCGTCGCTGAACGTGCCGGCCAACCTGTGCCAGTAACGGTGGCTCAGCTACTCGAACTGGAGTTAGCAGGGTGGATCGCAGCTGTACCCGGCGGCTATGTCCGTTTAAGGAGGGCATGCCATGTTCGACGTACTAATGTATTTGTTTGAGACTTACATCCATAACGAAGCTGAAATGCGCGTGGATCAGGACAAACTAACGCGGGATCTTACCGACGCGGGTTTTGATCGTGAGGATATTTATAACGCGCTGTTGTGGCTTGAAAAGCTCGCTGACTATCAGGAAGGCCTCGCCGAACCGATGCAGCTCGCTTCTGACCCACTCTCCGTTCGTATTTATACGGAAGAAGAGTGCCAACGGCTGGATGCCAGTTGCCGGGGATTCTTGTTATTCCTGGAGCAGATTCAGGTGCTAAACCTCGAAACGCGTGAAATGGTGATCGAACGAGTCATGGCGCTGGATGCCGCAGAGTTCGATCTGGAAGACCTGAAGTGGGTCATTCTGATGGTGCTGTTTAATATCCCGGGCTGTGAAAACGCGTACCAACAAATGGAAGAATTACTCTTCGAAGTGAATGAAGGTATGCTGCATTAATCATTTGTGCAGCATTAAGAGTTGTTATGGCCAAATCAGCACTGTTTACGGTGCGTAAAAGCGAGCCCTGCCCTCAATGCGGGGCTGAACTGGTTATCCGAACCGGGAAACACGGTCCGTTTCTCGGCTGCTCGCATTATCCGGAATGCGATTACGTTCGTCCCCTGAAAACCCAGGCGGATGGGCACATCGTAAAAGTTCTGGAGGGGCAGTTATGTCCTGTCTGTGGGGCTGAGTTGGTGTTGCGTCAGGGACGTTTTGGTATGTTCATTGGATGCAGCCGATACCCTGAGTGTGAACATACCGAAGTCATCGACAAGCCCGATGAAACCTCAATTAGCTGTCCGCAGTGCCACCAGGGCCACCTCGTCCAGCGCCGTTCACGCTACGGTAAAACCTTTCATTCCTGTGATCGCTATCCGGAATGTCAATTCGTTATCAATTTCAAACCCGTAGTGGGCGAATGTCCTGAATGCCATTACCCACTGCTCATCGAAAAGAAAACCGCACAGGGCGTGAAGCGTTTCTGTGCCAGTAAACAATGTGGAAAGCCGGTAACGGCGGAACAAATCAGTGAATAATTACCTGCCATCAGACTCCGTAGCCAATGCGGTTGCGTTGTTAAACAATGAAAATGTCATCGCCTATCCCACAGAAGCTGTTTTTGGTGTCGGTTGCGACCCGGACAGCGAAACTGCGGTTATGAAACTGCTGGATCTCAAACAGCGACCGGTCGAAAAAGGTCTGATTCTGATCGCCGCCGATTTTGAGCAGCTCAAACCCTATATCGATGATTCCCGGCTGACAGCCGAACAACGCGCCGCTGTGTTTTCCTGCTGGCCGGGGCCTGTCACCTTTGTTTTTCCGGCGCGGGCCACAACGCCACGCTGGCTGACCGGGCAGTTTGACTCGCTGGCAGTCCGTGTCACGGACCATCCGCTAGTGATAGAACTTTGCCGTGCTTACGGTAAACCGATTGTCTCCACCAGTGCCAATCTGAGCGGGTTACCGCCATGCCGCACCACTGAAGAAGTCCACGCGCAGTTTGGTGATGATTTCCCGGTTGTAAATGGTCTCACTGGTGGGCGCCTGAATCCTTCAGAAATTCGGGACGCGCTGACGGGTGAGCGCTTTCGCCAGGGGTAATACATGGAAACTTACGCTGTCTTTGGTAATCCGATCGCGCACAGCAAATCGCCGTTTATCCATCAGCAGTTTGCGAAACAGCTCCATATTGAACACCCCTATGGACGTGTACTGGCGCCGGTAGATGATTTTATTAATACCCTGAATGCCTTTTTCGCCGCAGGCGGCAAGGGCGCTAACGTGACGGTTCCTTTTAAAGAAGACGCTTTCGCCAGAGCGGATGAACTTACAGAGCGTGCAGCGCTGGCGGGTGCAGTCAATACGCTCAAGCGTCTGGAAGACGGGCGTTTACTGGGTGATAACACCGACGGAATTGGTCTGCTTAGCGATCTGGAGCGCCTTGAGCTTATCAAGCCGGGCTTCCGTATTTTGCTGGTGGGCGCTGGTGGTGCAGCACGAGGCGTGTTGTTACCGCTGCTTTCGCTGAACTGCGCGGTCACAATTACGAACCGCACCTTTTCCCGGGCTCAGGAACTGGCTCAGCTTTTTGCCCATACCGGCAGCATCAACGCGGTTGAAATCGGGACGCTCGACGGACTGGAATTTGATCTTATTATTAATGCCACCTCGAGCGGTATTGGTGGTGAGGTGCCAGCGATTCCCTCCTCCCTCATTAATGCACATGTTCGTTGCTATGACATGTTTTATCAGAAAGGGAATACGCCTTTTCTGCGCTGGTGCGAACAGCATGGCGCGAAAATGTATGCCGATGGATTAGGTATGCTGGTGGCTCAGGCGGCGCATGCAGTATTGCTCTGGCACGGTGTATTGCCGGAAACCACGCCAGTAATCGCGGCGCTTTCCCGGGAACTGCAGGCGTGAACCAGGCGATTCAGTTTCCTGACCGGGAGCGCTGGAACGAGGATCTGTGCGCGGTGGTTTTCCCGGCGCTGGTGAATGGTATGCAACTGACATGTGCCATTAAAGGGGAAGCGCTGGCGCACCGCTTTGGTGGCGATACGCCAGCGACATGGCTGGCTTTTTTTCGCGAGCACCGTTGGGATCTGGAAGAAGAAGCCGAACAGGCTATTCGCGAAGAACAGGAAGACAGTCAGGGCTGGTTCTGGCTCTCCTGATTCAAATAGTCATTCTTCCATTTCACGTAGTTGTTCGCAGAATAGAGCAACCCCGCCATTTCCGCTTCCGTCAGGGGGCGGACCTGTTTCACCGGACTTCCCAGATAGAGATAGCCGCTCTCCAGCCGCTTGTTCTGGGGGACAAGACTCCCGGCACCAATCATTACATCATCCTCAACAATGACACCGTCGAGCAGAATTGATCCCATACCTACCAGTACGCGATTGCCAATCATGCAGCCATGCAGCATCACTTTATGCCCCACGGTGACATCATCTCCGATAATCAGAGGATTGCCTTCCGGGTTATAGGATGACTTATGAGTGACATGGAGGACACTCCCGTCCTGAATATTGCTGCGGGATCCGACAGAGACATAATTGACATCACCGCGGATGGCAACCAGCGGCCAGATGCTGACGTCATCGGCTAAACGCACGTCGCCAATCACGACACTGGTGGGATCAATCATCACGTTTTGACCGAGTTTGGGAAAAGTATCCTTATAAGGACGAAGCTTTGCAGACATGACTACCTCTGTTTGATCACGTATCGCTGCATTATCGACCATCAGCAGGGCTTTCACACCTCAAAAAAGCAGCAGATCGTACACGATCTCCGCGGAAAGCCCGAAAAATCAACAGTCAGAAAAAAAGATCCAAAAAACGCTTGTGCAAAAAAATGGGATCCCTATAATGCGCCTCCGTTGAGACGACAACGTGAATCACTTCACGAGCCAGTCGGAACGGCT
>NZ_JMTB01000091.1 GCF_000734965.1 Trabulsiella guamensis ATCC 49490 | reverse complement strand
TGTTGAGAGACGATTTTCAGCTCAGATTCAGAGTCCGAAGGATTTTGCGCTGAGACAAGGCGGCAGGCGAAGGAAAGGAAGGAGCATACAGAGGTATGTGACTGACTTTACGAGCGCAGCCAACGCAGTATCAGTGGAAAAGCCACAGGACAGGGCACAAAGAATTTGCCTGGCGGCTTTAGCGCGGTGGTCCCACCTGACCCCATGCCGAACTCAGAAGTGAAACGCCGTAGCGCCGATGGTAGTGTGGGGCTTCCCCATGTGAGAGTAGGACACTGCCAGGCATCCATTACGTGAAGAGGCCATCCGGAAGGATGGCCTTTTTGCGTTTTTGTACATCTCAACATCTTCCGAAATTGAAACTTTCTCACCTTTCGCTTCCAGGCTCGACATTTTGTTCAATTCTGGTTATCTTCAGCTATCTGGATGTCTAAACGTTTATACGTATGCTGTGAGGTAACAAGGTTATGCCGATTCGGGTGCAGGACGAGCTACCAGCCGTCAATTTCTTGCGTGATGAAAACGTCTTTGTGATGACCACATCGCGCGCTACAGGTCAGGAAATCCGCCCTCTGAAAGTGCTGATCCTTAACCTGATGCCAAAGAAGATCGAAACGGAAAATCAGTTTCTGCGTTTGCTCTCGAATTCGCCGCTGCAGGTCGACATCCAGCTATTGCGCATTGATGCCCGTGAATCCCGTAATACGCCCGCTGAGCATCTGAATAACTTCTACTGTAACTTCGATGATATCTGCGATGAAAACTTTGATGGCCTGATCGTCACGGGTGCGCCATTGGGGTTGGTTGAATTCAACGATGTTGCCTACTGGCCGCAAATCAGGCAGGTACTGGAGTGGGCAAAAGATCATGTGACCTCCACGCTGTTTGTCTGTTGGGCCGTACAGGCGGCACTCAATATTCTCTATGGCATTCCTAAGCAAACCCGCACAGAAAAGCTTTCCGGCGTTTATGAA
The DNA here is from genome assembly GCF_000734965.1 of Trabulsiella guamensis ATCC 49490. Taxonomy (GTDB): domain Bacteria; phylum Pseudomonadota; class Gammaproteobacteria; order Enterobacterales; family Enterobacteriaceae; genus Trabulsiella; species Trabulsiella guamensis. The sequence continues at coordinate 119,097 of NZ_JMTB01000091.1, read as the reverse complement.
CATCACATCCTGCATCCTCATGCTCTGCTGACCCGCGGGTTTGATGATGTGTTCCTGGCGCCTCATTCACGCTATGCTGATTTCCCGGCAGCCCTCATTCGCGACTATACCGATCTTGAGATCCTTGCGGAAACGGACGACGGTGATGCTTACCTGTTTGCCAGCAAAGATAAACGTATCGCTTTTGTAACGGGGCATCCCGAATATGATGCAGATACCCTCGCGGGTGAATATTTCCGTGATGTGGAGGCCGGTCTGAACCCAGAAGTGCCGTATAACTATTTCCCGAAAAATGATCCGCAAAACCGTCCTCGTGCCAGCTGGCGCAGCCACGGTAATCTGTTGTTTACTAACTGGCTCAACTATTACGTCTACCAGATTACGCCGTACGATCTGCGTCATATGAATCCAACACTGGATTAATCTCCTGTCGTTCAGGATCCTAAAGCGTTTCAGCATTCCACCACAGGCACCTTCGGGTGCCTTTTTAATTTCTGAAATCCACTTCATTCAGTAAATAAAATTTAAATTCTTTGTTATCAATGCGTTGCCATGTTTTTAATTTAAAAATGGAAATTGTTTTTGATTTTGGAAATTAATTGAGTAGTCTTAATTGTGCTGAACGAAAACTGCACAATGATCGTTCGTTCACGTTGGGGGAATTTTAAAGGATCGACAACGAGGAGCTGCGAAATGAATCAACAGGCAACAACCATCGATGAACTGGCGTTTAGTCAGCAACATGGCGAACAGGAAGCGCAAGTCCTGACGCCGGAAGCCGTAGAGTTTCTGACAGAACTGGTGACGCGTTTTACAGCCAGACGTAATACGTTACTGGCTGCGCGTGTCAAACAACAGCAGGAGATCGATGCCGGGGTATTGCCTGATTTTATTTCGGAAACAAGTTCCATTCGTGAAAGTGAGTGGACGATCCGTGGTATCCCGGATGATTTACAGGACCGTCGCGTCGAAATCACCGGCCCGGTTGAGCGCAAAATGGTCATTAACGCCCTGAACGCCAACGTAAAAGTGTTCATGGCGGACTTTGAAGATTCTCTGGCGCCGAACTGGAACAAAGTGATCGAAGGTCAAATCAACCTGCGCGATGCAGTTAACGGCACCATCAGTTACACCAATGAAAACGGCAAAATCTACCAGTTGAAGCCTGATCCGGCGGTGCTGATCTGCCGCGTACGTGGCCTGCATTTACCGGAAAAACATGTCACCTGGCGCGGTGAGGCTATTCCGGGAAGCCTGTTTGACTTCGCGCTTTACTTCTTCCACAACCACAAAAAGTTATTAGCCAAAGGTAGCGGCCCCTATTTTTATCTGCCGAAAACCCAGGCATGGCAGGAAGCAGCCTGGTGGAGCGACGTGTTCTGCTACGCAGAAGATCGCTTTGATCTGCCACGTGGCACCATCAAAGCAACACTGTTGATCGAAACTTTGCCCGCCGTATTCCAGATGGACGAGATCCTGCACGCGCTTCGCGATCACATCGTCGGTCTGAACTGTGGCCGTTGGGATTACATTTTCAGCTATATCAAGACGCTGAAGAATTACCCGGATCGCGTTCTGCCGGACCGCCAGGTGGTCACCATGGACAAACCATTCCTGAGCGCCTATTCGCGACTGCTGATCAAAACCTGTCATCGCCGCGGTGCATTTGCGATGGGGGGTATGGCGGCGTTTATTCCCAGCAAAGATGAGGAACGCAACGCACAGGTACTGGCAAAAGTGAAAGCGGACAAAGAGCTGGAAGCGAAGAATGGTCACGATGGCACCTGGGTCGCTCACCCGGGGCTGGCCGATACTGTGATGGCGGTCTTCGATGGCATTCTGGGTGAAAAGCCGAACCAGCTGTTTGTGAAGCGGGAGACCGATGCGCCGATCACCGCCGAACAGCTGCTGGCGCCCTGCGATGGCGAACGTACCGAAGAGGGGATGCGCACGAATATCCGCGTCGCTGTTCAGTACATCGAAGCCTGGATTTCCGGCAACGGTTGCGTGCCGATCTATGGCCTGATGGAAGACGCTGCTACCGCCGAGATCTCACGTACGTCTATCTGGCAGTGGATCCATCACGAGAAAACACTCAGCAATGGTAAACCCGTCACCCGCGAATTGTTCCGGCAGATGCTGAAGGAAGAAATGCGCGTCATTCAGGCAGAACTGGGCGAAGCGCGATACAACAGCGGCCGCTTTGATGATGCCGCGCGTCTGATGGAAGAAATTACCACCTCTGACGAACTGATCGATTTCCTTACGCTGCCGGGCTACCGCCTGTTGCCTTAACTCACCACATCACGACATGGAGCATTTGCAAATGAAAACGCGTACCCAACAGATCGAAGAGTTACAAAAAGAATGGACACAACAAGCGCGCTGGGAAGGTATTCGTCGTCCCTACAGCGCGGACGAAGTGGTGAAATTACGCGGCTCGGTTAATCCGGAATGCACGCTGGCACAACTGGGTGCGGCAAAAATGTGGCGTTTACTGCACGGTGACGCGAAGAAAGGTTACGTTAACAGCCTCGGCGCATTGACCGGCGGGCAGGCATTGCAGCAGGCAAAAGCGGGTATCGAAGCCATTTATCTGTCTGGCTGGCAGGTTGCGGCGGATGCGAACCTCGCCTCCAGCATGTATCCGGATCAGTCGCTGTACCCGGCGAACTCCGTTCCTGCCGTGGTCGAGCGGATCAACAATACATTCCGTCGTGCGGATCAAATCCAGTGGGCTGCCGGTATCGAGCCCAATGATCCACGTTATGTCGACTACTTTTTGCCAATCGTTGCCGATGCGGAAGCCGGTTTTGGCGGCGTACTGAACGCGTTTGAACTGATGAAATCGATGATCGAAGCCGGTGCGGCGGCGGTCCACTTCGAAGATCAACTAGCGTCCGTGAAAAAATGTGGGCACATGGGCGGTAAAGTGCTGGTCCCTACACAGGAAGCCATCCAGAAACTGGTGGCAGCACGTCTGGCGGCTGACGTCATGGGGGTCCCGACGCTGTTAGTTGCCCGTACCGATGCTGATGCAGCGGATCTGATCACCTCTGATTGCGATCCCTATGACAACGCCTTCATCACCGGCGAGCGCACCAGCGAAGGCTTTTTCCGTACCCATGCCGGTATTGAACAGGCGATCAGCCGCGGCCTGGCGTATGCTCCTTATGCGGATCTGGTGTGGTGTGAAACCTCAAAACCGGATCTTGAGCAGGCACGCCGTTTTGCTGAGGCCATTCACGCGCAATTCCCGGGCAAACTGCTGGCCTACAACTGTTCACCGTCGTTTAACTGGAAGAAAAATCTCGATGATAAAACTATCGCCAGCTTCCAGCAGCAGCTCTCGGATATGGGCTATAAGTTCCAGTTCATCACGCTCGCGGGCATCCATAGCATGTGGTACAGCATGTTCGACCTGGCGCATGCTTATGCGCAGGGCGAGGGCATGAAGCACTACGTTGAAAAAGTGCAGGAGCCAGAATTCGCCGCAGGTAGCGAGGGCTATACCTTCGTTTCTCACCAGCAGGAAGTCGGTACCGGCTATTTTGACAAGGTCACTACTATTATTCAGGGCGGCGCATCGTCGGTCACGGCGTTGACTGGCTCCACCGAAGAAGATCAGTTCTGATACTCTTTCCCCCTCTCCACATGGAGAGGGGCTACCGTGAGGGATAACGATGCAGCGTGGCCTGGAATTACTGATCGCTCAAACCATTCTGCAGGGCTTCGATGCGCAGTATGGCCGCTTTCTGGAAGTTACCTCAGGCGCGCAACAGCGTTTTGAGCAAGCTGACTGGCACGCCGTGCAACAGGCCATGAAGCAGCGTATTAATCTCTATGATCACCACGTCGGTCTGGTGGTGGAGCAACTGCGTTGCATCACGGGTGACAGAAGCACGGATGCGAGCTTCTTACTGGAGGTAAAAGCGCATTACACTCGTCTGTTGCCCGACTATCCTCGCTTTGAGATTGCCGAGAGTTTTTTTAATTCGGTTTATTGCCGTCTCTTTGATCACCGTTCGCTGACCCCGGATCGGCTCTTTATTTTCAGTTCGCAACCCGAACGCCGTTTTCGCACCATGCCACGCCCGCTGGCAAAAGACTTCTTTCCCGATCGCGGTTGGGGGACGTTATTAACCAACGTCTTGTCCGATTTGCCGTTGCGGTTGCCGTGGCAAAATAAAGCGCGGGATGTGGAATATATCATCGCACATCTGACAGAAACCTTCGGTGCGCAGACGCTGCAACAGAGTTATTTGCAGATGGCAAATGAGCTGTTTTATCGCAACAAAGCCGCCTGGCTGGTCGGGAAACTTTTCACCCCGACGGCGACGTTGCCGTTTCTGTTGCCTGTTCACCGTAGCGATGACGGCGAGCTGTTTATTGATACGTGTCTGACTACCAGCGCTGAAGCCAGCATTGTTTTTGGTTTCGCCCGTTCCTATTTCATGGTTTACGCGCCATTGCCTGCCGCTCTGGTGGAGTGGTTACGCGAGTTGTTGCCAGGGAAAACCACGGCAGAACTGTATATGGCAATTGGGTGCCAGAAGCACGCAAAAACCGAAAGCTACCGTGAATATCTCAACTACATCCATAGTGCAACGGATGAACAATTCACCGAGGCACCGGGCATTCGTGGCATGGTGATGCTGGTGTTCACGCTGCCCGGGTTTGACCGTGTCTTCAAGGTGATTAAGGACCGTTTCGCTCCGCAAAAAGAGGTCACGGCGGCGCATGTTCGTGCCTGCTACCAGTTAGTGAAAGAGCACGACCGAGTCGGGCGCATGGCGGACACACAGGAGTTTGAAAATTTCGTACTGGAAAAACGGCAGATTGACCCGGCGCTGATGACGCTGTTGCTGACAGAGGCGCCGGAAAAAATCACTGATCTTGGCGACCGCATCAGCATCAGCCACCTTTACATCGAACGCCGCATGGTGCCGCTCAATATCTGGCTGGAACAGGTGGAAGGCCAGCAGTTACGCGATGCCATTGAAGAATATGGCAATGCCATCCGCCAGCTCGCCGCGGCCAATATTTTTCCGGGCGATATGCTGTTCAAAAACTTCGGCGTCACGCGCCACGGGCGAGTCGTGTTCTACGATTACGACGAAATTTGCTACATGACGGAAGTGAATTTCCGTGACATTCCACCGCCGCGTTACCCGGAAGACGAGCTGTCTGGCGAACCGTGGTACAGCGTCTCGCCCGGCGACGTCTTTCCGGAAGAGTTTCGCCACTGGCTGTGCGCTGACCCGCGTATCGGGCCGCTATTTGAAGAGATGCACGCCGATCTGTTCCGCGCCGACTACTGGCGTGGCCTGCAGACGCGCATCAAAAACGGTCACGTCGAAGATGTCTATGCTTACCGCAGGCGGCAGCGTTTCAGCGTCCGCTACGGTAAGCAACCACAGACCGATCAGGCGTAAAAATAGCGCACCACGTGAAAGAAGACCGGCGCGGCAAAGCACAGGGAATCAATGCGATCCATCATCCCGCCATGTCCTTCCAGCATCGCGCCAAAGTCTTTCACGCCACGGTCGCGTTTAATCGCAGACATGCACAACCCACCGGCAAAACCCAGCAGCGTGATCAGCAGAGAGATGAAAAAGGCTTCCACCACATTGAAGGGCGTTACCCAGAACAACGCGGCGCCGACGAGGCTGGCGCTCAGGATCCCACCGACAAAGCCTTCCACTGTTTTATTCGGGCTGAGTTTCGGCACGATAGCGCGCTTGCCCCACAGTTTACCGAACACATACTGCAGCACGTCGGAGATCTGCACGACAATCATCATAAACAGCACCAGCTTGATGTTTTCCCCCTCAAAACCGGGAATGGAGAGCATCAGCAACGCAGGCGCATGGCTGACACAATACACGGCGATCATCAGGCTCCACTGGATTTTGGCGCTGCGTTCCAGAAATTGCCGGGTATCGCTGGCGAGGGCAATGCGTGCAGGGATAAAGAGAAAAGCGTAGACCGGAATAAACACCACAAACAGGTTATACCACTCAATGCCGACCAGCAGGTATTGCAGCGGCAGAATGACGAAAAAGCACCAGAACAGCGCCTCGTGATCTCCACGCCGGGTGGGCGTCAGCGTAACGCATTCGCGTAATGCAAAGAAAGACATCAGCGCAAACAGGATAACGGAACCGATGGGGCCTACCAGCAACGCGATGACGGAGATGGTGCACATCACCCACCAGGCCCGAATTCGGGCGTTGAGATTGGCAATGGTGGCGTTTTGCTTTTTTCTCGCCAGCAGAAAGCCAATAAGACTCGCAATGATCAGCAGGCTAAATAACCCGGCGAGCAGGAGCATTAATTCATGATCGGTATTACGCATGGGAAAGCGCCTCCAGCGCGACTTTGGCGCGATCCAAAAATTCCGCTTTGGTTTCATGTTCTGCAGGGCCGCTTAGCGGGGAGCCAAACGTTGCGCTGCAAATAATGGGAACGACCAGTTTCGAGCCTTTTGGCAACACGCGATTCAGGTTTTCCAGCCAGACCGGGATCAATTGCGCCTCCGGGTAGCGTTGCATCAAATGATAGAGCCCGCTTTTGAATTCCCCCAGCGCTTCGCCGCTTCCCCGGGTACCTTCAGGAAAGAAAATCAGCGACTCCTGCTTTTCCAGCACGTCGATGAGCGGAACCAGGGGATTTTCGTCTGGCAGCGGTTTACTGCTCTTGCCGTTACGCGCGATCAGCACTGCGCCAAAGATGCGTGAGGAGAGATAACGGCGCAGGCGGCTCTTTTGCCAGTAATCGGCAGCAGCTACTGGATGGACCTTATCGCGCATCGCGGCGGGCATACTGGCCCAGATCACCAGTCCGTCAAGGTGGCTGCTGTGGTTGGCGAAGTAAATCGTTGGCCGTTCCGTTTGCGGAACGGATTGCCATCTGGCCTTAATGCCCGTCAGTAAACGGCAAAGACTGACCAGTAAAGCGCGCACGAGGGTTTTGTCCGGCGAGAAACTCATGAGCGTTCTCCTGCATGTAAATCGCGGATAATTTTCCGGGTACGATCAATACAGGTGATCACCGTGCCCGCCAGAATGATGATCAGCACCGTCAGGCCAATGTGCTGCCCCCACTGCGGCACCACCGCAGCGACCAGCGCGCCCACGGTCAGCAACGCCATACGATGCTGTTTGGCCATTGGGCCGCTGAAGCGCTGTGTCAGACCGCAGGTGCCTCCCAGCAAACGGATATACGCCGTCGCAATGGCGAACAGCGCGCAGGCCCAGCCCAGCACGACGCCAGACGGAAAGTGAAGAAGGCCATAACCCATGCCGAGTAACAGCAGGGTATCGGAGATGCGATCAGGAAGTTCGTTATATACCGCGCCTGCCGGGCTTCGTAAGCCACCTTCAACTGCCACCATGCCATCCAGCAGATTACAGATGAGCCGACCCTGAATACCGGCAGCGGCGATCACTAACAGAATGCGTTGCGTGAGCGGGTTGTCACTGTGCCAGACCAGCAAAAAGCACAGCGCCGCGACCGCAGCGAAAAGAATGCTGAAGAGTGAGATGCCGTTGGGCGTACAACCTTTACGGCGGAGAAAGCGGGCGGCGGATGCTGCCCAGCGCGTTTCGCGCGCCCGGATGGGGCGGCGGTCCTGGATATCCTTTTCCATCAAAAGTGCTCATTTTTGGCTGTTGTTGAGCACAGATTATACAGCGTTGGCGGGAGATTAACGAATCCCGCCGTAGGCCAGCGTGACCTCTTTTGCGGCTTTGATCACTAACGCGCCCAGTTCTGTCACCCGATCGTCAGTGATTCGGGAAATAGGTCCGGAAATGGATATTGCGGCGAATGGTTCACGGTGTTCGTCAAAGATACAGGCTGCAATGCAGCGCAGCCCCAGCGCGTGTTCCTCATCATCGAACGAATAGCCGCGTTTACGCGTTTGCGCCAGGTCTTCTTTCAGGTGTATCGGTGACACCAGCGTGGCGTGAGTATACGCGTGCAGCCCCTTGCGATGCAGCAATGCGCTGACCTGCTCTTCGCTCAGTTGTGATAAAAAGGCTTTCCCGGCACCCGACGCGTGCATTGGCAGTTTGCCGCCAATCGGCGCGGACATGCGCATCAGTTGGGTACACTGCACCTGGTCAATAATAATGGCCTGATGATCGCTCTGATCCAGCACCGCGAGATTGACTGTTTCGCCGGAGGTTTCCATTAGCGAGCGTAAAATGGGGTGCACAATGGCCAGCAGGTTGCGGCTCTGCAAAAAGCTGCTGCCGACGATAAACGCATGCGCGCCCACCGTCCAGTGCCCCAGATCGCCAGTCTGGCGCACGAAGCCGAGTTGCTGCATGGTGGTCAGCAGGCGGTGAGTGGTGGAATTAGGCAGTCCTGCCTGTTGCGCCAGTTCGGTCAGCGCCACGCTGCCGTGGGATTCCGCAATCCACTCCAGCAATTTCAGGCCACGGGTCAGCGACTGGACTTGTCCGGCAGGCTGAGCGGCGACAGGGGCGGCTTTTCTACCGCGTTTGGCGGGAACGGTGGCAACCATAGCGGACTCCTTTTCTGTATCGTGGAAATCATTTTCGTTTTATTTAATGATAATGCAACCTATATCCTTACTCATCGGATGAGTTATTGCAGGGAAAATGAACTTGTCTCATGTTAAGGCCGTGTGACTTTTCCGTACTGCCGGTTTATGCCAGTATGGACTGCTGGCCTGTCGGCCTGGTTGATCGTTGTCGGGAGCATGTGTGAGCAACAAAGTTGAACAGCTGCATCAGCAGTTAAAAGAACGCATTCTGATTCTGGATGGGGGCATGGGCACCATGATCCAGAGCTATCGTCTCGAAGAGCAGGATTTCCGCGGTGAACGCTTCGCCGACTGGCCCTGTGATCTGAAAGGAAACAATGACCTGCTGGTGATCACCCAACCGGAAACGATCGCCGCTATCCACTACGCGTACTTTGAGGCGGGTGCGGATATCATTGAGACCAACACCTTCAACTCGACGACCATCGCGATGGCGGATTACCAGATGGAATCCCTGTCGGCAGAAATCAACTTTGAAGCGGCAAAGCTGGCACGCGCCTGTGCGGATGAATGGACCGCGCGCACGCCGGAAAAACCGCGCTATGTGGCGGGCGTGCTCGGCCCGACCAACCGCACGGCCTCCATTTCGCCGGACGTTAACGACCCGGCATTCCGTAATATCACCTTTGATCAACTGGTGACGGCATATCGTGAGTCCACTCGTGCGCTGGTGGAAGGCGGCGCAGACCTGATTCTGATCGAAACCATCTTCGATACACTCAACGCCAAAGCGGCGATTTACGCGGTAAAAGAAGAGTTCGAGGCGCTGGGCGTTGAACTGCCGATCATGATTTCAGGCACTATTACCGACGCCTCCGGGCGTACGCTGTCCGGTCAGACGACTGAAGCGTTCTACAACTCGCTGCGCCACGCCGACGCGCTGACCTTTGGGCTGAACTGTGCGCTCGGCCCGGATGAGTTGCGCCAGTATGTACAGGAACTGTCGCGCATTGCCGAATGCTACGTCACCGCGCACCCAAACGCCGGGCTACCGAACGCCTTTGGTGAATACGATCTCGACGCTGAGACCATGGCAAAACAGATCCGCGAATGGGCTGAAGCCGGGTTCCTTAATATCGTCGGCGGCTGCTGTGGCACCACGCCGGAACATATCGCCGCCATGAGCCGCGCGGTAGAAGGTCTGGCACCACGCCAGTTGCCGGAATTACCGATAGCCTGTCGTTTGTCTGGTCTCGAACCGCTGAATATCGGTGATGACAGCCTGTTTGTGAACGTCGGTGAGCGTACTAACGTCACTGGCTCTGCGAAGTTCAAGCGCCTGATCAAAGAAGAGAAGTACAGCGAAGCGCTGGATGTCGCGCGCCAGCAGGTGGAAAACGGCGCGCAGATCATCGACATCAACATGGACGAAGGGATGCTCGACGCCGAAGCGGCGATGGTGCGTTTCCTCAACCTGATTGCCGGTGAGCCGGATATCGCGCGCGTACCGATCATGATTGACTCCTCGAAGTGGGAGGTCATTGAAAAAGGGCTGAAATGCATTCAGGGTAAAGGCATCGTCAACTCCATCTCGATGAAAGAAGGCGTTGAGGCGTTTATCCATCACGCGAAGCAGGTGCGTCGCTACGGTGCGGCTGTGGTCGTCATGGCGTTTGATGAAGTCGGCCAGGCCGATACCCGTGAGCGCAAAATCGCCATCTGCCGCCGTGCCTACAAGATCCTGACCGAAGAGGTGGGTTTCCCGCCGGAAGATATCATTTTCGACCCCAATATCTTCGCGGTAGCGACTGGCATTGAAGAGCACAACAACTATGCGCAGGACTTTATCGGCGCCTGCGAAGACATCAAACGCGAGCTGCCGCATGCACTGATTTCCGGTGGCGTTTCCAACGTCTCTTTCTCCTTCCGCGGCAACGACCCGGTGCGCGAAGCTATCCACGCAGTGTTCCTCTACTATGCCATTCGTAATGGCATGGATATGGGTATCGTCAATGCCGGTCAACTGGCGATTTATGACGATCTGCCTGCCGAGCTGCGCGATGCGGTCGAAGACGTGATCCTCAATCGTCGCGACGACAGTACCGAGCGCCTGCTGGAACTGGCGGAAAAATATCGCGGCAGCAAGGCTGACGATGGCGCGAATGCTCAACAGGCGGAGTGGCGCTCATGGGATGTGACCAAACGTCTCGAATATTCGCTGGTGAAAGGCATTACCGAATTTATCGAGCAGGACACCGAGGAGGCGCGCCAGCAGGCGGCACGGCCCATCGAAGTGATTGAAGGGCCACTGATGGACGGCATGAACGTGGTCGGCGATCTGTTCGGCGAAGGCAAAATGTTTCTACCGCAGGTGGTGAAATCCGCCCGTGTGATGAAACAGGCGGTGGCGTACCTGGAACCGTTTATCGAAGCCAGCAAAGAGAAGGGCTCCAGCAACGGCAAGATGGTCATCGCCACCGTGAAGGGCGATGTGCACGATATCGGCAAAAATATCGTTGGCGTGGTGTTGCAGTGCAACAACTACGAAATTATTGATCTCGGCGTGATGGTCCCGGCGGATAAAATCCTCAAAACAGCCAAAGAGGTTAACGCCGACCTCATCGGCCTCTCCGGACTTATCACCCCGTCGCTGGACGAAATGGTTAACGTGGCGAAGGAGATGGAACGTCAGGGCTTTACCATTCCGTTGTTGATTGGCGGCGCCACCACCTCGAAAGCGCACACGGCAGTGAAGATCGAACAGAACTACAGCGGCCCGACGGTTTACGTGCAGAATGCCTCGCGCACGGTTGGCGTGGTGTCATCATTGCTTTCTGCCACACAGCATGACGATTTTGTTGCCCGTACCCGCAAAGAATATGAAACGGTGCGTATCCAGCATGCACGCAAAAAACCGCGCACGCCGCCGGTGACGCTGGAAGCGGCGCGTGAAAATGATCTGGCCTTTGACTGGAGCAGTTATACCCCGCCAGTGGCGCACCGCCTCGGTGTGCAGGAGGTGACGGCCAGTATTGAAACGCTGCGCAATTACATCGACTGGACGCCATTTTTCATGACCTGGTCGCTGGCAGGTAAATACCCGCGCATTCTGGAAGATGAGGTGGTGGGTGAAGAGGCTAAACGCCTGTTCCAGGATGCCAACGACATGCTCGACCAGCTCGGCGCGGAAAAACGTCTGACACCGCGCGGCGTGGTGGGGCTGTTTCCGGCTAACCGCGTGGGTGATGACATCGAAATTTACCGCGATGAAACCCGTACTCATGTGCTGACAGTAAGCCATCATTTGCGCCAGCAGACGGAAAAAGTGGGGTTTGCCAACTACTGTCTGGCCGATTTCGTCGCGCCGAAACTGTCCGGCAAAGCTGACTATATCGGCGCGTTCGCCGTTACCGGCGGGCTGGAGGAAGATGCGCTGGCAGAAGCGTACGAAGCGCAGCATGATGATTACAACAAAATTATGGTCAAAGCGATTGCTGACCGTCTGGCCGAGGCGTTTGCGGAATACCTTCACGAACGGGTGCGCAAAGTTTACTGGGGTTATGCGGCGAACGAGAATCTCAGCAATGAGGATCTAATCCGCGAAAATTATCAGGGTATCCGACCGGCGCCAGGTTATCCGGCGTGTCCGGAACATACCGAAAAAGGCACTATCTGGCAGTTGCTGGACGTAGAAGCGCGTATTGGTATGAAACTCACCGAGTCCTTCGCCATGTGGCCTGGCGCGTCGGTGTCGGGCTGGTACTTCAGCCATCCTGACAGCAAATATTTTGCCGTGGCGCAGATCCAGCGCGATCAGGTAGAAGATTACGCACGTCGTAAAGGAATGGGCGTGGCAGACGTGGAGCGCTGGTTAGCGTCGCATTTAGGCTACGACGCTGACTGATTCATAAAACTGTCATCTTTCTTTACAACAAACAGGGCGCTCATGAGGCGCCTTGTCTCTTTATTAGTGGTAAACCCTTATACTAGAAGGAGACCTTACGTCTCAGAATCATAAGAATAAGGAGAACCTGCATCCGTGTTGACGTTGTTACACTTGCTCTCTGCTGTTTCCTTGCTGGTGTGGGGCACTCATATTGTCCGCACCGGCGTGATGCGTGTTTTTGGTGCGCGTTTACGTACCGTACTGAGCGGGAGTGTTGAAAAGAAACCGCTCGCCTTCTGCGCGGGTATTGGCGTGACTGCGCTGGTGCAGAGCAGTAACGCCACGACGATGCTGGTGACGTCATTCGTGGCGCAGGATTTGGTGGCGCTCACCCCGGCACTGGTGATTGTCCTGGGCGCGGACGTGGGGACGGCGCTGATGGCGCGGGTGCTGACCTTTGATCTTTCCTGGCTGTCGCCACTGCTGATTTTCATCGGTGTGATTTTCTTTCTGGGCCGTAAACAGACTCGTGCCGGGCAACTGGGGCGCGTGGGGATTGGCCTCGGCCTGATCCTGCTGGCACTGGAGCTTATCGTCCAGGCGGTGCACCCGATCACCGAAGCGAGCGGCGTACAGGTAATTTTTGCCTCGCTGACTGGCGACATTATGCTGGATGCATTGATTGGTGCCGTCTTTGCGCTGGTCAGTTACTCAAGCCTCGCCGCCGTGCTGCTGACCGCCACGCTCACCGCCGCGGGGATCATCGCCTTCCCGGTCGCGCTTTGTCTGGTGATTGGCGCCAACCTGGGCTCCGGCCTGCTGGCAATGCTGAATAACAGTGCCGCTAATGCCGCTGCCCGCCGCGTGGCGCTGGGCAGTTTGCTCTTTAAGCTGGTGGGCAGCCTGATTATCCTGCCCTTTGTTCACCCGCTCGCCAGCGTGTTGCATGAGCTACCGCTGCCTGAATCGGAACTGGTGATTTATTTCCACGTGTTTTACAACCTGATCCGCTGCCTGGCGATGGTGCCTTTCGCCGAGCCGATGGCGCGGTTCTGCAAACGCGTGATCCGTGATGAGCCTGAGCTGGATGCGCGCCTGAAGCCAAAACATCTCGACACCACCGCGCTGGATACCCCTGCGCTGGCGCTGGCCAATGCCGCGCGTGAGACCCTGCGCATGGGCGATGCCATGGAACTGATGTTAGGCGGCCTGCATAACATCATGCACGGCGAACCGCGCGAAGAGAAAGAGCTGCGTAAGCTGGCGGATGATATCAACGTGCTGTACACCGCCATCAAACTCTATCTGGCGCGGATGCCGAAAGAGGAGCTGGCGGAAGAGGAATCCCGCCGCTGGGCGGAAATTATTGAGATGTCGCTGAACCTGGAGCAGGCATCTGACATCGTGGAACGCATGGGCAGCGAGATTGCCGACAAGTCGCTGGCCGCCCGCCGTGCGTTCTCGATTGAAGGGCTGAAAGAGCTGGATGCACTGTACGAACAGCTTCTCAGCAACCTGAAGCTGGCGATGTCGGTTTTCTTCTCCGGTGATGTCCCCAGCGCCCGCCGTTTGCGCCGCAACAAACACCGCTTCCGTATTCTGAACCGCCGTTACTCACACGCACACGTTGACCGGCTTCATCAGCAGAATGTGCAAAGTATTGAAACCAGTTCACTACACCTGGGCCTGCTCGGCGACATGAAACGCCTGAACTCGCTGTTCTGTTCAGTCGCCTACAGCGTGATGGAGCAGCCGGACGAAGACGATGAGCGGGATGATTATTAATGCTGAAGTGATTAAACGCCCGCAACCTGCTGGCGTTTTTTTGGAAAACGTCTCGTAAAACTGACACCACACCAATGACCTGAACAGCCTTCTGAGATACCTTTTTGTCCGCAATAAATGTTTGTATAAAATTTTATACAAGGATGTGTTATGCTGGCAAAAACAGCGGAATTGAAATCGTTGATATGGATGGGAAGCTCGCTGGAGGATTTACGTGCCTTTCCTGAACAGATCCGTAAGGATGCAGTTTACATTCTTCATTGTTTCAACAAAAAGTGCCAACGAACCCGCCAACAGGATAAAACCATTGCCAGCGCCCGCTACCAGGTCGTTCAGCGATTCAGGAGTATGCAATGAAACAGAACATAGACTGCACTGTCAGGCATATCACTTCGGCGGAAGGCAATATTTTTACCGATCTTGGTTTTGATGCCGATGAAGCACAACGGCTCAAGCAAGAAGCCGAACATGACGTTGAGCAATTGCTCGCCATTAAACGTCAACTGATGCAGGAAATTTCAGGCTGGATTTCGGAGAATCAACTGAAGCAAGCTGATGCAGCCTCCCGACTGCAGATTTCCCGCCCCCGGGTCTCTGATGTCGTAAACCTGAAAACGAGTAAATTTACTCTGGATTCGCTGGTGATGATGCTCATGAAACTGGGAAAACCGGTATCGGTTCTGGTGGGATGAAAGCGATGTAGAGAGTGTGCTTTCAGGCTGGTCGCCAGGAAACAAGACCATTTGTGCCAGCGCCAGGGTAAGGTATATTTCGCTTTTACAGGAGAAACTATGCTGCCAACCCAATCAACCCGATTAAACAAATACATTAGCGAAAGTGGAATTTGCTCACGTCGCGAGGCTGACCGCTACATCGAACAGGGGAACGTGTTTATCAACGGTAAACGCGCCACCATTGGCGATCAGGTCGTTGCTGGCGATGTGGTGAAAGTGAATGGTCAACTCATCGAGCCAAGAAACGAAGAAGACTTGGTGTTTATCGCGTTGAACAAACCGGTTGGCATTGTGAGTACGACGGAAGAGGGCGAACGGGATAACATCGTCGACTTCGTTAACCACAGCCGCCGTATTTTCCCGATTGGTCGCCTGGATAAGGACTCGCAGGGGCTGATCTTTCTGACCAACCACGGTGATCTGGTCAATAAAATTCTGCGTGCCGGTAATGACCATGAAAAAGAGTATCTGGTGACGGTGAATAAACCGATTACGGATGACTTCATTCGCGGCATGGGCGCAGGCGTGCCGATTCTTGGTTCCGTCACAAAGAAGTGCAAAGTCAAAAAAGAGGCGCCGTTTACCTTCCGCATCACCCTCGTGCAGGGGCTGAACCGGCAAATTCGCCGCATGTGCGAGTATTTTGGTTTTGAAGTGACGAAACTGGAGCGTACGCGAATTATGAACGTCAGCCTGAGCGGGATCCCGCAGGGCGAGTGGCGTGATTTAACTGACGATGAGTTGATTGCGCTTTTTAAGCTTATCGAAGATTCGTCGTCGGAAGCGAAGCCGAAAGCAAAGGCGAAGGCCAAACCGAAAACACCATCCAGTGCGGCAAAAAAACCGGCCACCAGCGGCGGGAAAAACATGGCCAAAACGCCTGCAGAAATGGCCAATCGTAAGCGCTTTACCTCGCCGGGGCGGAAAAAGAAAGGGCGCTAATCAGCGCCTTCCACGGGTAGGGGTATTAGCAGACCAGGAGAATGTCGCGTTCTCATCCGGTTTATAAGCCTGCTGCTTTTTCAGCTTGCGGGCTTTTTTGGCTTCAGCGTCACGCTGTGCCATCAGCTTATCGATGTACTCTCTTTTGACCTGATTGGTTTCGGCGTTGGTCAAGGGACGGCCATGTGAGATGCGAGCGCGGTCGAGCAATGTTTTCAGCTCGCGCTGCTCGCTTTCCGTCATGTCTTTTTGGGTTAATCGTGCTGTGGACATCACTGAAGCCTCCAGGTGGGTAGGCTTCAGTGTAAAGCAAGCACGTTCAGCCGCGAAGCGAATTAGCCCTGTTTCGCCACTTCTTTTTCCGGTTTCTCATCAACCGGCTTACCGGACCAGTACCCCGCCAGCAGCGAGCCTGACAGATTGTGCCAGACGGAGAACAACGCGCCGGGGAGAGCCGCGAGCGGGCCGAAGTAGATTTTGCCGAGTGCGGCGGCGAGTCCGGAGTTCTGCATACCCACTTCAATCGCCAGCGTGCGGCAGGTGGATTCATCGAAACCGAACAGGCGACCGCCCCAGTAACCGCCAAGCAGGCCGATGCTGTTATGCAGAATGACAGCGACAACCACCATCAGACCCACAGACGCGATATGCGACGCGGAACCGGCCACTACAGCGCTGATGATCGCCAGGATGCAGATCATGGAGAACGCCGGGAGATAAGGCTCTACCGCTTTCACTACGCGCGGCAACAAATGGTGCACCACCAGCCCTAAGGCAATCGGGATCACCACGATTTGCAGAATGCTGAGCAGCATTCCCATCACGTCTACCTGAATATGGGCGTCGACGTACAGGCGGGTCAGCAGCGGGGTCGCGACAACACCCACCAGCGTTGATATCGACGAGATAGTCACCGACAGCGCGACATCGCCTTTTGCCAGGTAGATCATGACGTTTGACGCCGTGCCGCTGGCAACGCTGCCCACCAGTACCATGCCTGCGGACAACTCTGGCGGCATGCGGAAGGCCAGCGCCAGCAGCCAGGCAGCGAGCGGCATTACCAGATAGTGCAGGAAAATCCCTGCGGCAACCGGCGCCGGGCGTGACAGCACGCGTTTGAAATCATCCACTTTCAGATGCACGCCCATGCCAAACATGATCAGCATCAGCAGCGTGGTGACCCAGGGGCCGATTGGGGTAAAGGTCGAGGGCGTGTAATAGGCAAGAACAGAGAGCAGCAGCGCCCATAACGGGAACAGCCTGGTGAAGAGTCCTGACATGATGTATTCCTTGCGATCGTGTAATTGTCGTGTTGTGTTTTTATAGAAAAGCCGGGTTCGAGCCCGGCCATAGGTATGGTTTATCGCGTGTTCGAATTTTATTCAAACAAATTATGATGAAGTTTCTGCACGACTTTTTCTGATTCGTTACCCGGCACGAGGAAACACAAGTTGTAGCTGGAGGCACCGTAGCAAATCATGCGGATGTTGAACGGCTCCAGCACGCCAAACACCTCTTTACCAACGCCACAGGCTCTGGAGAGGTGATTACCAATCAGCGCCACCAGCGCCAGCCCCTCTTCGACTTCAACGCGGCACAGGGAAGAAAGCTCCGTCAGCAGCGCTTGCGTCAGCAGGGTATCGCCCGTTGACGTGGAGCCGGTGGTATCCAGCGTCAGCGCAATGCTGACTTCTGAGGTGGTGATAAGATCGACCGAAATATTGTGACGCGCCAGAATGCCAAACACCTCCGCCAGGAAACCGCGGGAGTGCAGCATATTCAGACTGTGCAGCGTTACCAGCGTCTGGTTGCGGCGCAACGCCAGCGCGCGGAACAGCGGCGGGTTCTCGGTTTTATTGCAGACCAGTGTACCGCCAGCTTTCGGATCTTTGCTTGATCCCACAAATACTGGAATTTCGCTGCGCACGGCTGGCAGCAGGGTCGCCGGGTGGAGCACTTTCGCGCCGAAGGTCGCCATCTCGGCAGCTTCCTCAAAGGCGATTTCATTGATGCGCCGTGCGGCAGGCACAATGCGCGGATCGGTGGTGTAAATGCCCGGCACATCAGTCCAGATATCCACACGTTTCGCTTTCAGGGCTTCGCCCAGCAATGCGGCGGTATAGTCGCTGCCACCACGGCCAAGGGTAGTCGTGCGACCTTTGCCTTCGCTGCCGATAAAGCCCTGGGTGATGACCATGTCTTGAGCCAGGCGTGGTGCAAGCTGCTGGATGCAAAGCTCAGACAGCGCTGCGACATCCGGCTCGGCGCGACCAAAACGATCGTTGGTGCGCATCACTTTGCGCACGTCAAACCACTGCGCCTGCACCCCGCGCTCGCGCAGAATTTCCACAAACAGCAGCGTGGACATCAATTCGCCGTGGCTGACCAGTTCATCGGTTAGCGCGTTAGACGTCGCCAGCGACGCGGCCTCTGCCAGGGTGGTGATATTTTCCAGCAGGCGCTCAATCTCTTCGCGGATCACATTGGGATTCTGCAGGCGATCGAGAATATCGAATTGAATTTGACGAATGGCGTCGAGTTTTGCGAAACGCCCGGTAGCGTCCAGGCCTTCCGCCAGCGCCACCAGTAGATTGGTAATGCCTGCGGAAGCGGAAAGCACCACCAGGCGGGTATTGGGATCGGTGAGCACGACATCCGCGCTACGGTTCATTGCGTCGAAATCTGCAACGCTGGTACCGCCAAATTTGGCGACGACTAAATCTGTCATAACAACCTCGTGTCAGGGAGTGAAAATAGTGACCTTGGCACAAGAGCAGAACAGTAATCGAACCAGGCGCAGGTACCGTATTCATAAATAAAATGTGAGGCCGGGGGCTGTCAACGCTTAGGTTATGCGGATTTTTTATGCTGAACCAGAATTCAGAAACCAGTCTTATAAAAGTGTGAGCGGCAGGCATTTTTTAGCCGCTTTTGCCCTCATCCTGAAAAAGCATCACAATTTTTGTCCGCAGGCGCTACAATCGAGCGAAGTCACAATTTTCAAATCAGATGAGTATTGCTATGAAAAATATCAATCCAACGCAGACTTCAGCCTGGAAGGCACTACAGAAACACTACGAGGAGATGAAGGACGTCACTATCGCGGAGCTGTTCGCGAAAGATAGCGACCGTTTTTCGAAATTTTCCGCGACCTTTGATGATTTGATGCTGGTGGATTTTTCCAAAAACCGCATCACGGCTGACACGCTGGCAAAACTGCAGGATCTGGCAAAAGAGACCGATCTGGCAGGCGCCATCAAATCCATGTTCTCGGGTGAAAAGATCAACCGTACGGAAGACCGTGCCGTGCTGCACGTTGCGCTGCGAAACCGTAGCAATACTCCGATCATGGTGGATGGCAAAGACGTGATGCCGGAAGTGAATGCCGTGCTGGAAAAGATGAAAGGCTTCTCGGAAGCGATCATCTCCGGTAGCTGGAAAGGCTACACCGGCAAACCGATCACCGATGTCGTGAACATTGGTATCGGTGGTTCTGACCTCGGCCCGTTCATGGTGACCGAAGCGCTGCGTCCGTACAAAAATCACCTCAACATGCATTTCGTATCTAACGTTGATGGTACACACATCGCTGAAGTGTTGAAAAAAGTGAACCCGGAAACCACGCTGTTCCTGGTCGCGTCTAAAACCTTCACTACTCAGGAAACCATGACCAATGCCCACAGCGCGCGTGACTGGTTCCTGAAAACTGCCGGTGACCAGAAACACGTGGCTAAACACTTTGCTGCGCTGTCTACCAACGCCAAAGCGGTCGGTGAATTTGGCATCGATACCGCCAACATGTTTGAGTTCTGGGACTGGGTCGGTGGCCGTTACTCGCTGTGGTCCGCCATTGGTCTGTCGATCATTCTGTCTGTGGGCTTCGACAACTTTGTGGAACTGCTCTCCGGCGCGCACGCGATGGACAAGCACTTCTCCACCACGGCACCAGAGAAAAACCTGCCGGTGCTGCTGGCGCTGATCGGTATCTGGTACAACAACTTCTTTGGCGCGGAAACCGAGGCCATTCTGCCGTATGACCAGTACATGCACCGTTTTGCTGCCTACTTCCAGCAGGGCAACATGGAATCCAACGGTAAGTATGTTGATCGTAACGGTAATAAAGTGACGCACCAGACCGGGCCGATCATCTGGGGCGAGCCGGGCACTAACGGTCAGCACGCGTTTTACCAGTTGATTCACCAGGGAACCAAAATGGTACCGTGCGACTTCATCGCGCCATCCATCACCCACAACCCGCTGTCTGATCACCATCCGAAGCTGCTGTCTAACTTCTTCGCCCAGACCGAAGCGCTGGCGTTCGGTAAATCCCGTGAAGTGGTTGAACAGGAATATCGTGACCAGGGGAAAGATCCAGCAACGCTGGAACACGTAGTACCGTTCAAAGTGTTCGAAGGCAACCGCCCGACCAACTCCATCCTGCTGCGTGAAATCACCCCGTTCAGCCTGGGGGCGCTGATCGCGCTGTATGAGCATAAAATCTTTACCCAGGGTGTTATCCTTAACATCTTCACCTTCGATCAGTGGGGCGTTGAGCTTGGCAAACAGCTGGCGAACCGCATTCTGCCAGAGCTGAAAGATGACAAACCCATCAGCAGCCATGACAGCTCAACTAACGGTTTGATTAACCGTTATAAGCAATGGCGTCGGTAATTAATATTTCATAAATAATGCCGGCGAAATGCCGGCATTTTTTTATCGGATAATTCCGGTTGTCCGTTACGTAGCGCAAATTTCTGTTCTGAGTTTAATCTGAAAAGACTATTTAACCTGTTAATCACCGCGGGTTATTTTAGGATTTTACGGAGAATGGAATGTACATATTTATATTATAATTGATTGAATTTTCGTGTTTTAATAAATTTCAAGTTGCCGCTTAATAACCCTTTCATCCATTAATCCGAAAACCGCCACGCTATTTTCCCCTGCGCTAATTCGCCTGCTTTAGTTGTGTATACTCGATCCCGTCTGAATTTCTTTTCAGGCATATCTCCATTCATTCAATGAAGGGAAGTAGTTATGAAGAAAATCCTGTATGGCATTTTTGCCATATCCGCGCTTGCGGCGACCTCAGCTTATGCAGCACCTGTGGAAGTGGGTGAGGCGGCTGGGTCGGCAGCGACGTCTGTGTCTGCGGGCAGTTCGACCGCAACCAGCGCCAGCACCGTAAGTTCGGCCGTGGGTGTCGCACTGGCGGCGACCGGTGGTGGTGATGGCTCCAATACGGGAACCACCACCACAACAACCACCAGTACCCAGTAACAGCGGGTGCTTTAACCATAACCACACTTCGGTGTGGTTATTTTGCCCCTTCGGAGAAGAGTCGTGAAGCGACCCATTATTATCCTTCTTTGCCTGCTGCTTCAGGCATGTTCAGCCAGTACAAAAGGACTGGGACAATCTCTCTGGGATAGCCTGTTTGGCACACCCGGTGTCCAGCTTACCGATGATGACATCCGGAACATGCCCTATGCCAGCCAGTATATGCAGCTCAACGGTGGCCCTCAGCTGTTTGTGGTGCTCGCTTTCTCGGAAAACGGACAGCTGAAATGGGTGACGCAGGATCAGGCCACCCTTGTGACCCGACACGGTCGCATCATAAAAACGCAGCTTGGCGGCGACAACCTCCTCGAGGTGAACAACCTGCAGGCCGACCCGCTGACGAAACCTCAACAGATTGTCGATGGTACCAGCTGGACGCGCACAATGGGCTGGACAGAGCACAAGCAGGTGCGCTACGCCACTGCGCGTTCCGAATTTCACTGGGAGGGCACCGATACCCTGACGTTAGCGGGTGAAGAGACACAGGTGCGAGTGCTGGAAGAGACAGTCAGCACTGATCAGGCCCGCTGGCGCAACCGCTACTGGATCGATGACGAGGGGCAAATTCGCCAGTCTGAGCAGTACCTCGGGGCGAACTATTTCCCGGTGAAAACCACCCTGATTAAGGCGGCAAAGTCATGAAAAATCGTTTAATTGCCGCGTTGATTGCCTCGTTCATCGCACCATTAACGGCTTTTGCCGCCGGCAATGTGGATGTCTATATCAACGGCGCGACGCAGCCGAAAAAACTCACCGATGCCGAACATCTGGCCGATCTGGTCGCGCAGCCACGGCTGGCAGACAGCTGGTGGCCTGGCGCGGTCATCAGCGAGCGTCTCTCCACCGCCACCGCGAAACAGCAGCATCAGGCGTTGCTTGCCCGGCTGGCGGCGCTTGCCGCCGAAGAGGGGGGTGACGACGGTGCGGCGATTAACGCGCTGCGCCAGCAATTACAGAGCATCAACGTAACGGGACGCCAGTTAGTGAGTCTCGACCCTGACGCTGTGCGGGTGAAACCGGGCGCAAACCCGCCGCTACAGGGAGATTACACCCTGTGGGTCGGCCAGCAACCTTCCACGGTGCGTCTGCTCGGTTTAATCAGTCGTCCGGGTACGCTGCCGTTCACGCCAGAGCGTGATGTGGCGAGTTATCTCGACGATCAAAGCCTGCTCAGCGGTGCCGACCGCAGCTACGCCTGGGTGATTTACCCCGACGGGCGGACACAAAAAGCGCCAGTGGCGTACTGGAACAAACGCCACGTGGAACTGATGCCAGGAAGCCTTATTTTTGTCGGTTTTGCCGATTCCCTGTGGACGAAGAAATACGACGAGCTGAACGCCGACATTCTTCACTCACTCACACAGCGGATACCTGAATAATGAAAAGAAGATTTCTCTATAGTCTGCTGGCGTTGGGTGTGAGCGCGGCCTGCCATGCAGAAACGTATCCGGCGCCTGTTGGACCGTCACAGTCGGATTTTGGTGGCGTGGGGTTGATGCAGACGCCTACTGCGCGTATGGCGCGGGAAGGTGAGATGAGCATCAACTATCGAGATAACGATCAGTATCGCTATTACTCCGGTTCGATACAGCTCTTCCCCTGGCTGGAAACCACTTTGCGTTATACCGATGTGCGTACCCGACAATACAGCAGTGTTGATGCCTTCTCCGGCGACCAGACTTACAAAGATAAAGCGTTCGATCTCAAACTGCGGTTGTGGGAAGAGGGCTACTGGCTGCCGCAGGTGGCGGTGGGCGCACGGGATATCGGCGGGACCGGTCTGTTTGATGCGGAATACATCGTCGCCAGCAAAGCCTGGGGACCGTTCGATTTCTCGCTGGGGCTCGGCTGGGGTTATCTCGGCACCAGCGGCAACGTGAAAAACCCGCTCTGTTCCTACAGTGATAAATTTTGCTACCGCGACAATAGTTATCGTGAAGCGGGCTCGGTGGATGGCAGTCAGATGTTCCACGGCCCGACCGCGCTGTTTGGCGGCGTTGAATATCAGACCCCGTGGCAGCCACTGCGCCTGAAGCTGGAGTACGAAGGTAACAATTACAGCGATGAATTTGCCGGAAAAATCGAGCAGAAAAGCAAGTTTAACGTCGGCGCCATTTACCGTGTCACTGACTGGGCCGACGTTAACCTGAGCTATGAGCGCGGTAACACCTTTATGTTTGGTGTGACGTTGCGGACCAATTTTAACGATCTGCGCCCGTCTTACAACGACAACGCCCGGCCGAAATATCAGCCGGAACCACAGGACGCGATCCTGCAACATTCCGTGGTGTCGAACCAGTTGACCCTGCTGAAATACAACGCTGGTCTGGCGGATCCACAGATTCAGGTGAAAGGCGACACGCTGTACGTTACCGGCGAGCAGGTGAAATACCGCGACTCGCGTGAAGGTATTGAGCGCGCTAACCGGATTATCATGAATGATCTGCCGGACGGGATCCGCACCATCCGCATTACTGAAAACCGTCTTAATCTGCCGCAGGTGACCACCGAAACCGATGTCGCCAGCTTGCGCAATCATCTGGAGGGCGAGCCGTTAGGTCACGAAACGCCACTGGCGCAGAAACGCATCGAGCCGGTGATACCGGAGAAAACGGAGCAGGGCTGGTATATCGATAAGTCGCGTTTCGACGTGCATATCGACCCGGTACTGAATCAGTCCATCGGCGGCCCGGAAAGCTTCTACATGTATCAGCTGGGCGTGATGGGTACTGCGGACTGGTGGGTGACCGACCACCTGATCACCACTGGCAGCCTGTTCGCCAATCTGGCCAATAACTACGACAAATTTAACTACACCAATCCGCCGCAGGATTCACATTTGCCGCGCGTCAGAACCCACGTGCGTGAGTATGTGGAGAACGATATTTACGTCAATAACCTGCAGGCCAACTACCTGCAGTACTTCGGCAACGGTTTCTACGGCCAGGTGTACGGCGGTTATCTGGAAACTATGTTCGGCGGTGCGGGCGCGGAAGTGCTCTATCGTCCGGTCGACAGCAACTGGGCGTTTGGTATTGATGCAAACTATGTGAAACAGCGTGACTGGCGTAGCGCGCAGGACATGATGAAGTTCACCGATTACAGCGCGAAAACGGGTCACCTGACCGCCTACTGGACGCCGCCGTTTGCACAGGATGTGCTGATCAAAGCCAGCGTCGGGCAATATCTGGCAGGCGATAAGGGCGGTACGCTCGAAGTGGCGAAACACTTCGACAGCGGCGTAGTGGTGGGCGCATACGCGACGATCACTAACGTGTCACCGGAAGAGTACGGGGAAGGGGATTTCACCAAAGGCGTGTATGTGTCTGTGCCGCTGGATATCTTCTCGTCAGGCCCGACCCGCAGCCGTGCCGCCATCGGCTGGACACCGCTGACGCGTGACGGCGGTCAGAAACTGGGACGCAAATTCCAGTTGTATGACATGACCAGCGATCGCAGCGTGAATTTCCGTTGATGTTTTATTGCCGGGTGGCGCTGTGCTTACCCGGCAATAAGCATAAATAAAAAATATAGATCTCCGTCACACTTTTGCGTTATACAGGAGGCTCGCCACTGCGATAAAGGTGCTGTTATGACATCACTCACTCGTCCCCGTGTTGAGTTCATCTCCACCATCCTGCAGACCGTGTTGAATCTGGGTCTGCTGACCCTTGGGTTGATTCTGGTCGTTTTTCTTGGCAAAGAGACGCTGCATCTGGCAGATGTTTTGTTCGCCCCCGAGCAAACCAGCAAGTACGCGCTGGTGGAAGGGCTGGTGGTCTATTTTCTCTACTTTGAATTTATCGCTCTAATTGTGAAGTATTTTCAGTCAGGCTTTCACTTCCCGCTGCGCTACTTTATTTACATCGGGATCACCGCCATCGTGCGGTTGATCATTGTTGATCACAAATCCCCGCTGGATGTGCTGATCTACTCGGCGGCGATCCTGTTGTTGGTGATCACGCTATGGCTTTGTAACTCTAAACGGCTGAAACGCGAATAAAAAAGGGCGGCCCGGAGGCCGCCTGAACAGTCACAATTATTCGCAATGAACAGCATTTGAGGGTTGCAGTGGCATAACAATGAAACTTATCCTTTCACGCCCCCCGACGTCAGACCGCTGACCAGCCAGCGCTGTGCCAGCAGGAACACAAGGGTGATGGGGATGGCGGACAGCACTGCCGCCGCGGCAAAATCGCCCCACAGGTAGTTTTGCGGGTTCAGGTATTGCTGCATACCTACCGCCAGCGTGTAGCTGTTGACGTCACGCAGCAGCAGCGAGGCGACTGGCACTTCAGTGATCGCCGCGATAAACGACAGAATAAACACCACCGCCAGAATCGGCACTGACAGGGGTAACAGCACCAGACGGAAGGCCTGCCACGGTGTCGCGCCATCCAGCGCCGCCGCCTCTTCCAGAGAACCGTCGATGGTTTCGAAATAGCCTTTAATAGTCCAGACGTGCAGCGCAATACCGCCCATATAAGCGAAGATCACCCCGCCGTGCGTGTTGAGGCCGATAAACGGAATGTACTGACCGAGACGGTCAAAGAGGGCATACAACGCCACCAGTGACAGCACCGCCGGGAACATCTGGAAAATCAGCATCCCTTTCAGCAGCGTGGCTTTGCCTGGGAAACGCATACGGGCGAAGGCGTACGCACAGGTGGTGGAGAGCGCCACAATGCCGATAGCGGTGATCCCGGCAATTTTCACCGAGTTCCACAGCCACAAGAGCACCGGGAACGGCGGCGGTGTGACGCGGCCGTCGGCATGCTCAACGCTGAATCCGAGCGCCAGCCGCCAGTGCTCCCAGGAGATATTATCCGGGATCAGGCTGCCAGTGGCGAAGTTGCCTTCACGCAGGGAGATGGCGATCACCATCAGCAGCGGAAACATAATTGCCGCGATGAAGACGAGCAGCAGCAGGTGCGTGATAAAGAGGCGCAGCTTCTGAGATTTCGGTTGTACCATTGCCATCGTCTGTCCCTCCTTAGTCAAATTTCATTCGTGTGGCTTTCAGGTTCACAATCGCCAGCGCGCCCACCAGCAGGAAGATGATTGTGGCGATCGCCGCCGCGAGTCCAAAGTCCTGCCCGCCGCCGCCTTCGAAGGCGATGCGGTAGGTGTAGCTCACCAGCAAGTCGGTATAACCCGCCGGGGTGGTGGTGCCGAGACGATCCGGCCCGCCATTGGTCAGCAACTGGATCAGCACGAAGTTGTTAAAGTTAAACGCAAAGCTGGCGATCATCAGCGGAGTCAGCGGTTTGATCAGCAGCGGCAGGGTGATCCTGAAGAAATTCTGGAATGGACCCGCGCCATCCATCGCCGATGCTTCATAGAGATCGTCCGGGATCGCCTTCAGCAGCCCCATGCAGAGGATCATCATGTACGGATAGCCCAGCCAGGTGTTGACGATGATGATCATCGCGCGGGCGGTGGTTGGGTCGCTGAACCACGCCGGTCGGATGCCAAACAACGTGCTCAGCATCATGTTGATTTCACCAAAGCTCTGGTTGAACAACCCTTTGAAAATCAAAATAGAAATGAACGATGGCACCGCATAGGGCAGGATCAGCAGTACACGATAAATCGCTTTGCCTTTCAGCGCTTCCCATTGCACCAGGCAAGCCAGTACCATGCCGACAGCCACCGTCAGCAACACGGTCAGTACCGAGAACACCACCGTCCAGACGAAAATTGCCAGGAACGGTTTCTGAATACCTTCGTCGGTAAAGACGCGGGTGAAATTATCCCAGCCAATGGTCACGGTATAGCCAGGGCTGAGTTTCTCGTCACCCCAGCCGCCATCGGCATTGATCGCCTGATAAAACCCGGCACTGTTGTTTGGGCGATATTTTGTGCCGCTTTGATTGTTGGTCAGGACACCATCGTCGCTAAGCGTATACAGCGGGCGCGTACCGGAAAATTGACGCAACGAGCTCATCACCACTTTGCTTTCATCGGGCAGGATCGCGGTCAGCTGGTTCAGCGCCTGGCGATTCTGGGTGATGACACGCAGATTTGCCCGCTCGCCTTCAGGCAGAGCATTGGCTTCTTTTACCGTCAGCTTTTGTTCGCCGCCCAGTGTAAAGGCGTCAGAGAGATAATTTTTCCCGCTTTCCCCGTCGGTCAGCGCCAGCTTCCACTCATTTCCCGACGGATATAAACCAAAGTTGAAGCTTTTCCCGGCCTGGTACACGCGGTCCATCAGTACCTGTTGCGCACGTTCAAACGTCAACTGGTTAGTGCTGCTGTAGTTGGTGAACGCAATAGCGATGGTACAGATCAGCGGAAACAGAACAAACAGACCCATCCCGGCGACGCCAGGGTACACATAGCGCCAGGCATAGGCTTTGCGATTCGCAAAGATATAAAGGCCAACAGCGCTTAGGATCAGCGTCATGATGGCGAACAGGTACTCTCCCTGGGCGTACATTAAAACAACAAGGTAACCAACCAGCAGGCCCAGCACGCCAATGATCAACCACTTCAGGGCGTCGCTTTGCCACCAGTGCTTCTTTTTAATGACATCCATGGGGATCTTCCTCTACAACGGTGAACATGTTCCTGAACGACAGCAGGCGGGTAAGCGAAGTGCTACCCGCCGTTTTTCTGATTTACTTCGTGATACGTCCCTGTGCGTCTTTCAGCGCCGCGTCGACGGTCTGACGACCGCTGGCTGCGTTGATCACCGCCGTGCGGGTGGCATACCAGAAGGCGGCCATCTGCGGGATATTCGGCATGATTTCGCCTTTCTGGGCGTTATCCATCGTTGCCGCAATGCGTGGATCCTTCGCTAATTGATCCTGATACGATTTCAGCGCCACAGCGCCC
Source organism: Trabulsiella guamensis ATCC 49490 (assembly GCF_000734965.1). Classification (GTDB taxonomy): domain Bacteria; phylum Pseudomonadota; class Gammaproteobacteria; order Enterobacterales; family Enterobacteriaceae; genus Trabulsiella; species Trabulsiella guamensis. The sequence goes on along the minus strand of NZ_JMTB01000091.1, from coordinate 91,058 downwards.
AGCGGTTTATCCTTGTTCACCGCTTCCAGACCCTGATCGGTCAGCAGGTAGTTTTCGAGGAACTCTTTCGCCAGCTCTTTGTTCGGGCTTGCCGCGTTAATTCCCGCGCTCAGTACGCCAACGAACGGTTTGGAGGGTTTGCCTTTGAAGGAAGGCAGCAGGGTGACGCCATAGTTGATCTTACTCTTATCGATATTCGACCAGGCCCACGGACCGTTGATGGTCATCGCGGTTTCGCCTTTGTTGAACGCCGCTTCTGCGATGGAGTAATCGGTATCAGCGTTCATGTGTTTGTTCTTGATGAGGTCAACCAGGAATGTCAGACCGGCTCTCGCGCCTGCGCTGTCGACGCCGACGTCTTTCACGTCATATTTGCCGTCTGCATATTTAAAGGCGTAACCGCCGTCAGCGGCGATCAACGGCCAGGTGAAGTACGGTTCCTGCAGGTTGAACATCAGTGCGGATTTGCCTTTCGCTTTCAGTTCTTTATCCAGCGCCGGGATCTCTTCCCAGCTTTTCGGCGGGTTCGGCACGAGGTCTTTGTTATAAATGAGCGACAGGGCTTCGACAGCGATCGGATAGGCGATCAGCTTGCCGTTGTAACGAACGGCATCCCAGGTGAAGGGATAAAGTTTGTCCTGGAAGGCTTTATCCGGCGAGACTTCCGCCAGCAGGCCAGATTGGGCATAGCCGCCAAAACGGTCGTGCGCCCAGAAAATAATGTCCGGACCGTCGCCCGTGGCCGCAACCTGCGGGAATTTCTCTTCCAGCTTGTCCGGGTGCTCAACAGTCACTTTAATGCCCGTATCTTTTTCGAATTTCTGACCAACCTCGGCAAGGCCGTTGTAGCCTTTATCGCCGTTAATCCAGATAACCAGCTTTCCTTCTTCAATCTTGGCGAGGGCAGAGGCGGAGAACATCATGGTGGTCAATGCGGACAGCGCGAGGATGCGAGCGCCAGTTTTAATTTTCATATATCCCGTCCTTTTTGGTGTGTGCTCGTGGATACACTTCGGTGGCTTAACGACGATGAGTTTCCTTATTTAGCAACCCCTTTCCATCCTCCCTTTGTCTACGCCCCAACCCCGGTTTGTGTGATCTCTGTTACATAAAAATGAGTTATGGGTGCCAGCGCACATAAAAACGTCCCCTTTTTTGTAATGACCATCACAAAAATCCTCTGCGCCTACTGTCTCCGGTGGCAGGGCCTGCTCTCTCATCCTCCCGCCTCCTCCCCCATAAAAAACCACGGGGGTGGAGGATTCACGCCCGTGATCAATGGCGCATAGTCAGCGCAACTTGAATGTGTCTGTTGGTGACAGGTTGTAACGAAGGGAGAAGGGCATGGCGAGCGTACAGCTGCGAAATGTAACGAAAGCCTGGGGCGATGTGGTGGTGTCAAAAAACATCAACCTCGACATTCACGAAGGGGAGTTCGTGGTGTTCGTCGGTCCGTCAGGCTGTGGTAAATCGACGCTGCTGAGAATGATCGCGGGACTCGAAACGATTACCAGCGGGGATCTGTTTATTGGCGATACCCGAATGAATGAGGTTCCCCCTGCCGAGCGCGGCGTGGGGATGGTTTTCCAGTCCTATGCGCTATATCCCCACCTTTCCGTCGCGGAAAACATGTCGTTTGGTCTCAAGCTGGCGGGCGCGAAAAGAGAAGTGATTCAACAGCGGGTGACACAGGTTGCTGAGGTGCTGCAACTGGCGCATCTGCTGGATCGTAAGCCAAAAGCGCTCTCCGGCGGCCAGCGCCAGCGTGTGGCGATTGGCCGGACGCTGGTGGCGGAGCCGAATGTGTTTCTGCTCGATGAGCCGCTGTCGAACCTGGATGCGGCGCTGCGTGTACAGATGCGCATCGAGATTTCCCGTCTGCACAAGCGGCTGGGACGCACGATGATTTATGTCACTCACGATCAGGTCGAAGCGATGACGCTCGCTGACACCATCGTGGTGCTGGATGCAGGGCGGGTCGCACAGGTGGGCAAGCCGCTGGAACTGTATCACTACCCGGCAGATCGTTTCGTCGCGGGTTTTATCGGCTCGCCGAAGATGAATTTCCTGCCGGTGAAAGTCACGGCCACCGCCATTGAACAAGTGCAGGTGGAACTGCCAAACCGTCAGCAAATCTGGCTGCCGGTAGACAGCGCGAACGTGCAGCCAGGCGCCAACATGTCGTTGGGTATTCGCCCGGAACACCTGTTACCCAGCGATATCGCGGACGTCACGCTGGAAGGCGACGTACAGGTCGTCGAACAACTTGGTCACGAAACACAGATTCATATCCAGATCCCCGCCATCCGACAGAACCTGGTGTACCGCCAGTCTGACGTGGTGTTGGTAGAAGAGGGAGCCACATTCGCCATTGGTTTGCCGCCAGAGCGTTGTCATTTGTTCCGTGAGGATGGCACAGCTTGTCGTCGGCTGCATAAAGAGCCTGGCGTTTAAATCCCATAAAAATCAAGAGAAAAGCAATGATCTCAGGAGATAGAATGATGATTACTCTGCGCAAACTTCCACTGGCAGTTGCCGTCGCAGCAGGCGTTATGTCTGTTCAGGCAATGGCCGTAGATTTCCACGGGTACGCCCGTTCTGGCATTGGCTGGACCGGCAGCGGCGGCGAGCAGCAATGCTTCCAGGCCACCGGTGCTCAAAGTAAGTATCGTCTCGGTAACGAATGTGAAACCTACGCCGAGCTGAAACTGGGACAGGAAGTCTGGAAAGAAGGCGATAAGAGCTTCTACTTCGATACTAACGTAGCTTACTCCGTTGCTCAGCAGAACGACTGGGAAGCCACCGATCCGGCGTTTCGTGAAGCGAACGTTCAGGGTAAAAACCTGATCGACTGGCTGCCAGGCTCCACTATCTGGGCTGGTAAGCGCTTCTACCAGCGTCATGACGTTCACATGATCGACTTCTACTACTGGGATATCTCCGGCCCGGGCGCTGGTCTGGAAAACGTGGATGTTGGCTTCGGTAAACTCTCTCTGGCCGCTACCCGTTCTTCTGAAGCAGGCGGTTCTTCCTCCTTCGCCAGCAACAGTATTTACGACTACACCACCCGTACTGCGAACGACGTCTTTGATGTGCGTTTAGCGCAGATGGAAATCAACCCGGGCGGCACACTGGAACTGGGTGTGGACTACGGTCGTGCAAACGAGCGTGACGGTTACTACCTGGTGGACGGTGCATCGAAAGATGGCTGGATGTTCACTGCTGAACACACTCAGAGCATGTTGAAGGGCTACAACAAGTTTGTGCTGCAGTACGCCACTGATTCTATGACCTCTCAGGGCAAAGGTCTGTCGCAGGGTTCCAGCATTGGCACCAGCGATAACATCAACTATGCCATGAACAACAACGGTAGCCTGTGGAGAGTATTGGATCACGGGGCAATCTCCCTCGGCGACAGCTGGGACCTGATGTACGTTGGTATGTATCAGGATATCGACCTGGACAGCAACAACGGTACCAAATGGTGGACCGTCGGTGTGCGTCCGATGTACAAGTGGACGCCAATCATGAGCACTCTGCTTGAAGTCGGCTACGACAACGTGAAATCCCAGGAAACTGGCGACACCAACAATCAGTACAAAATTACCCTGGCGCAACAGTGGCAGGCAGGCGACAGCATCTGGTCTCGTCCGGCTATCCGTCTGTTCGCTACCTACGCCAAGTGGGATGAAAAATGGGGCTATGCACCGGCCGGTAATGGCACTATCGCGGGTTACACCCCGGGGCAGGCCTATGCTGACACCGCTGCACGCACCTTTAGCCGTGGCGACAACGACGAGTGGTCCTTCGGCGCCCAGATGGAAATCTGGTGGTAATAGTAAGTTAACCCGATGTAATGACCTGAAGAGGGGCGCAAGCCCCTCTCTCCTTAGGTTCAGCGCGCCATTGCCTGGCTACCGACTGGACCCTGTTTGAGGGAATAACGATGAAAATGAAAAAAAGTCTCGTCGCACTGAGTCTCTGTGCAGGTTTACTGGCCAGCGCTCCGATGATGACGCTCGCTGATGTGAATATTGTGCCGCAGAATACCTCTGCCGCACCCACCATCCCGACTGATGCACTCCAGCAACTGACCTGGACGCCAGTCGATCAATCCAAAACGCAGGCGACCCAACTTTCCACGGGCGGCCAGCAGCTTAATGTTCCAGGCATCAGTGGTCCGGTCGCCGCGTATAGCGTACCGGCTAATATCGGTGAGCTGTATTTGACGCTCAGTAGCGAAGTGGATAAGAGAACGCAGGTCTTTGCGCCGAACGTACTCATTCTTGATCAGAACATGACGCCTTCTGCGTTTTTCCCGAGCAGCTATTTTACTTACCAGGAGCCAGGCGTCATGAGCGCCGACCGTCTGGAAGGCGAAATGCGCCTGACGCCAGCGCTGGGTCAGCAGAAAATTTACGTGCTGGTCTTCACTACGCCACAGGATCTCCAGCAGACCACCACGCTGCTTGATCCGGCAAAAGCCTATGCGAAAGGTACCGGCAACGCGGTGCCTGACATCCCGGATCCGATTGCCCGCCACGTGACTGACGGCACGGTGAAACTGAAAGTGAAAACCTCTTCCGGCTCCAGCGTGCTGGTCGGCCCGCTGTTCGGCGCCTCTAAACCTGGCCCGGTCACTGTCGGCAACACGGCAGCACCGGCCTATGCCGCACCGGTTGCGGCAGCGCCTGTAGCACCAGCGAAACCGAGCGCACCGGTACTCAATGATACGGAAGCCTATTTCAACAACGCCATTAAGCAGGCGGTTGCCAAAGGTGATGTTGATAAAGCCCTGAAACTCCTGGACGAAGCTGAACGCCTCGGCTCGACATCTGCTCGTTCCACCTTTATCAGCAGTGTAAAAGGCAAGGGGTAACCGTTTCCCCGCAATGCTGATGTTTAGGCGAAGCCTTTCGGTGCGTCCACCCCGGGCGCACCTTTTTTATTATTAAGGTTCGTTACATGCCTGTTACGCTAATGATCGTATATTGACGTTTCCCCGCCCCCGAAATCGCTTTTCTGCGTTACAATGCCACAAAGTTATGTATTGGAGACGTCAGGCATGACACATCCGGCACTCACGCAACTGCGTGAGCTACGCTATTACGACGCAATTCCCTCTCTGGATCCGCAACTGCTGGACTGGCTGCTGCTGGAAGATTCCATGACCAAACGTTTTGAGCAGCAGGGCAAAACCATCACTGTGACGATGATCCGCGAAGGCTTTGTGACACGCGATGCCATCGAAGAAGAACAGGCATTGTTACCCGACGAGCCGCGTTACTGGTTGCGGGAAATTCTGCTGTGTGCTGATGGCGAACCGTGGCTGGCGGGGCGCACCGTGGTGCCTGAATCCACGCTGACCGGCCCGGAGCTGGCGCTGCAGCAGCTCGGGACCGTGCCGCTGGGTCGTTACCTGTTTACGTCGTCATCGCTGACCCGGGATTTTATTGAAATCGGTCGCTATGCAGAGCTGTGGGGGCGTCGTTCCCGCCTTCGCCTGAGCGGGAAACCGCTGTTACTGACAGAGCTATTTTTGCCTGCATCGCCGCTGTATTAAGAGGTACAAAAAAATGGAGTGGAGTCTTACGCAGAATAAGCTTTTGGCATTTCATCGCCTGATGCGTACCGACAAACCAATTGGCGCGTTGCTGTTGCTATGGCCGACGCTGTGGGCGTTGTGGCTGGCGGCGCCCGGTCTGCCGCCGTTGTGGATCCTCGCCGTCTTTGTCGCTGGCGTCTGGCTGATGCGTGCGGCAGGTTGCGTGGTCAACGATTATGCCGATCGCAAATTCGATGGCCACGTTAAACGTACTGCGCATCGTCCGTTGCCCAGCGGTGATGTCACTGAGAAAGAAGCGCGTACGCTGTTTGTCGTACTGGTTATGCTCTCATTTTTGCTGGTGTTGACGCTTAACACCATGACCATTCTGCTCTCTGTGGCAGCGCTCGCGCTCGCATGGGTTTACCCCTTTATGAAACGCTACACTCATCTGCCGCAGGTGGTGCTGGGCGCAGCGTTTGGCTGGTCCATTCCGATGGCGTTTGCGGCGGTCAGCGAATCGCTGCCGCTGAGCTGCTGGCTGATGTTCCTCGCCAACATTCTGTGGGCAGTAGCTTACGACACGCAGTATGCGATGGTTGATCGCGATGACGACCTGAAAATCGGCATTAAATCGACGGCGATTTTGTTCGGGCAATACGACAAGCTGATCATTGGTATTTTGCAGGTCGCGGTATTGGCGCTGATGGTCGCTATCGGCATAATGAATCATCTCGGCTGGGCGTTTTACTGGTCGGTGGCCGTCGCTGGTGCGCTGTTTGTATATCAACAGAAGCTGATTAAAGATCGCGAGCGCGATGCCTGTTTCAAAGCGTTTATGAACAATAACTACGTCGGTCTGGTGCTGTTTCTTGGGCTGGCGATGAGCTTTATGGCATAAAAAAAGCCCTCTCCAGGGAGAGGGCTCTGTCATGAAAGGCGTGTTATGCGTCCTGACTGACGCTTTCAATCGTCAGGCGAACATCCGAAGTAATCAAATCCGCCAGAAGCTGGTACACCTTCATCGTCTCTTCCGGCTCGGCGTCACCCGTGTCGCTGATATAGCCTTCATCACGCAGCGTCAGCACCAGTGTACTGAATACTGCCTTGTCAAAGAATTCCGGTGCATTAATGCCGTGTAGCACCGACAGCCGCTGTGCCACGGTGCGGCTCTCTTTTTCCAGCGTACTACGGTTAATCGACGGATTCGAGCTGAGCAACCAGAAGGTGATGGCATAGCGCTGCAGCGTTTCACGTGCGCCTGCTGCCAGCAGTTGCAGCGTCCGGGAATGTGACGGATTGATAGCGATCTCGCCGTCGTGTTGGGTGATCAGCGCCTGACGCTGCATTTCCGCCATCAGCGCATCAATGACATCAACTACGTCATCGTTTTCCCAGCGCAGGAACAACTCTGCTTTCAGCAGCGGGTAAAGGATTTGGACATGACGCAGAATATCGTCGCGGGAAATGTGGCGATGCTGCGTGACGATAGCCGCCAGCAGCGACGGCAGCATCAACATATGGGCGATGTTGTTGCGGTAGTACGTCATCAGCACCGCCTGCTCGCGCGGCAGAATGATGATATCGCCGATGGTGTCTTGCTCGACTTCGAACTTGTTCATCTGCAACGCGTGGTCGATCAGCGCGCTGGCGGATACAGACGGCACGGTTGAATCCGGCGAATAGGGCACGTTGCGCATCAGTTCAAGGTAGCAATCCAGCTGTTGCGTTAACTGCTCACGGGTCAGAGAACGCTGACGAGAAGCCAGCAGCGCCGTACAACACAGGTTCATGGCGTTGGCGGCCCCGGCGTTGTTAATGCGCACCATCAGGTCAGCGGCGATATCGTTGACTGTTGGCGTCAGCCAGGCCGGACGCACCGCTTCGATAGGATCGATAGCCTCGCGCCAGTTTGGCACATGGTGATTCAGGTATGTCATCAGCGGTAGCGGCTCGCCAAAGTTGACATAGCCCTGACCGAGATTACGCAGCTTACTTAAGCCTCGTATCATCTGCGGCAGACTCTCTTTCTCTTTGGTGGCGCCGCGTAACTCTTTCGCATACGTACCCACTTCCATCACATGCTCGTAGCCGATGTAGATCGGCACCAGCGTGATCGGACGTGTTCCGCCGCGCAGCATTGCCTGAATGGTCATCGACAGAGTGCCGGTTTTCGGATCCAGCAAACGGCCGGTACGCGAACGCCCGCCTTCCACGAAGTACTCCACGGAATAGCCACGGCTGAACAGCTCGCCCAGATATTCGCGGAACACGGTGGAGTAGAGCTTGTTGCCCTTGAAGGTACGGCGGATGAAGAACGCACCGAGGCGACGGAAAATCGGCCCGGCAGGCCAGAAGTTAAGGTTAATCCCCGCAGCGATGTGCGGCGGCACCAGCCCCTGGTGATAAAGCACATACGAGAGCAGCAGGTAATCCATGTGACTGCGGTGGCAGGGCACATAGACGATTTCGTGCCCGTCATGCGCCAGCTGACGCACACGCTCAGCATTATGAACGTTAATCCCCTGGTACAACCGGTTCCAGGTAAAACCGAGGATGCGATCGGTCAGGCGAATCATCTCATAGGAGAAGTTTGCAGCAATTTCTTCCATCAGGGCGATGGCATTCTGTTGGGCTTTCTCGTGGGATATTTTTTTGCTGCGCGCTTCGTCTTCCACTGCGCGGGCGATCGCTTTCGAGGCCAGCAGCTTATTGAACAGATCCTGACGCGCCGGCAGACGCGGGCCGACGGCCGCCAGACGCTGACGGGCAAAGTGCATCCGCGCCACGCGCGCCAGTTTCTGAGCGATGGTTTTATCCGTGCCGTGCTCCGTGGCCATCCGGCGCAGGGAGACGGAAGGGGAGAAACGCACGAAGCTGTCGCGACCAAGCCAGGTGACGGCGAAAAATTTCTGAATGCCATTCAGCATACGCAGTGGTGGGTTCTCTTCACCCTTATCACGCCCTGGCGAACGACCAAACATCACCGAAACCGGCACCATCTGCACGTCGAGATCCGGATTGCTGCGATGCAGATCCAGATAGTTATGGAACAGTTTGATGGACTCTTCTTTCGGCGCGTAATAGGTGAAGACGCGCGGACCACCGTGGATGAACACATAGCGCGGCAGCACGGTGCCGTCGATTTCAAGCGGCTCCAGCGGATCGGGGAGATCATGCGCCAGACATTGAGCGCGCAAGGTCAGCAAGTCTGCCTTAGAGTTATAAGGTAAAACGTACATAATAGGGCGCGATGTATCGAGCCCTAACTCCTGAGCAGGTTCTGCCGGAATCGACTTGCTTTTTACCAGTACGCTTAATGGTAAGTTCAGTAATTTGTAGTAAATTCGTGGCCAGCCGGACATAAACGATGTAAAGCCTCTGGTTAATAATGCAAATGCGCGGCAAGAATAACAGAAAGCGTACAGAATATCTGTGGTAAGCCGTCATACTTCATGCCGCGATAGTGTAGGCCGAAGCGTGAATTATTCCGGTTAATACCCGTACTTGTCATTGACGCACATAACAAAAGGTTCTTTTTGATGGCTAATAATACCACCGGGTTAACCCGAATCATCAACGCAGCTGGATATTCCTGGAAAGGGATACGCGCTGCGTGGGTCAACGAAGCCGCGTTTCGTCAGGAGGGCGTTGCCGCCATCGTTGCGATTATCATTGCCTGCGTACTGGATGTCGATGCCATCACGCGGGTATTACTGATTAGCTCTGTTCTTCTGGTGATGATAGTGGAAATCATCAACAGCGCGATAGAAGCAGTGGTGGACCGCATCGGAACGGAACGCCATGAGCTCTCTGGCCGGGCAAAGGATATGGGCTCGGCGGCGGTTCTGCTGGCGATTATTATCGCGCTCATCACCTGGGTCACGCTGTTGTGGTCACATTTTCGATAATGCTTCCAGAATTGAAGAAGACTCTGGTTTTTGTGCTTTTTGTGGTTTCAAATTGGGCGTTAACTGTATATACTCACAGCATAACTGTATATACACCCAGGGGGCGGAATGAAAGCGTTAACGACCAGGCAGCAAGAGGTGTTTGATCTCATCCGGGATCACATCGGCCAGACGGGCATGCCACCGACGCGTGCGGAAATCGCTCAGCGTTTGGGGTTCCGTTCCCCAAATGCCGCTGAAGAGCACTTGAAAGCGCTGGCGCGTAAAGGCGTCATTGAGATTGTCTCTGGCGCCTCTCGCGGCATTCGCCTGCTGGTTGAAGAGGAAGAAGGGCTGCCGCTGATTGGCCGTGTCGCAGCAGGTGAGCCGCTGCTGGCGCAGGAGCACATCGAAGGCCATTATCAGGTGGATCCGTCCATGTTCAAACCGAGCGCGGATTTTCTGCTCCGCGTCAGCGGAATGTCCATGAAAGACATCGGTATTATTGATGGCGACCTGCTGGCAGTTCATAAAACGCAGGATGTCCGCAACGGCCAGGTGGTTGTCGCGCGCATTGATGACGAAGTCACCGTTAAACGCCTGAAAAAACAGGGCAACACGGTTGAGCTGTTGCCAGAAAACACCGAGTTTTCCCCTATCGTGGTGGATCTTCGCAACCAGAGCTTTACCATTGAAGGGCTGGCCGTCGGCGTGATTCGCAACGGCGATTGGCTGTAACCTCCCTTTTCCTACTGCGGCGCACCCGGTGCCGCAGTATACGTATTGTTTTACCTCAGGTTTTCCCCATGCAACTTTTCAACGCAGCTGACAAGGCGCTGTGGCGTCTGGCGTTGCCGATGATCTTCTCTAATATCACCGTGCCTTTGCTTGGGCTGGTAGATACCGCCGTGATCGGTCATCTCGACAGTCCGGTTTACCTCGGTGGTGTGGCGGTCGGGGCGACAGCGACCAGTTTCTTGTTCATGCTGCTGCTGTTTCTGAGGATGAGTACCACGGGTCTCACTGCGCAGGCGTTTGGCGCGAAAGATCCACTGGCGCTGGCGAGAGCACTGGTGCAACCGTTGTTGATGGCGCTGGGTGCCGGGGCATTAATCGTCGTGTTGCGCGGGCCAGTCATTGAACTCGCCTTGCATATTGTCGGTGGCAATGATGCAGTGCTTGAACAGGCGCGGCGATTCCTGACGATCCGCTGGCTAAGTGCGCCTGCGTCGCTGGCGAATCTGGTATTACTGGGCTGGTTGTTAGGGGTTCAGTATGCCCGCGCCCCGGTGATCCTGCTGGTGGTTGGCAATATACTGAATATTGTCCTCGATCTCTGGCTGGTGATGGGCCTGCATATGAACGTCCAGGGCGCGGCGCTGGCAACGGCCATTGCCGAATATGTCACGTTCATCATCGGCCTGCTGATGGCGCGCCGGGTTCTGGCGCTGCGTGGCGTCTCGCTGGCATTACTGAAACAGGCGTGGCGCGGCAATTTTCGGCGGCTGCTGGCACTCAATCGCGACATCATGCTGCGCTCCCTGCTGCTGCAACTGTGCTTTGGCGCCATCACCGTTTTCGGTGCGCGTCTGGGAGGCGAAATCGTGGCGGTCAATGCGGTGTTGATGACCATGCTGACCTTCACTGCCTACGCGCTGGATGGCTTCGCCTATGCCGTGGAAGCCCATTCCGGGCAAGCGTACGGCGCGAGAGACAGCAGCCAGTTGTTGCACGTCTGGGGCGCGGCGTGTCGTCAGTCCGGGCTGGTGGCACTGGCGTTTGCGCTGGTTTATCTGGTGGCGGGCGAGCAGATCGTTGCCATGCTTACGTCTTTACCCTCCCTGCAACAGCTGGCTGATCGCTATGTCATTTGGCAGGTCATCTTACCGGTGATCGGTGTCTGGTGTTATCTGCTGGACGGCATGTTCATCGGCGCCACTCGCGGCGCAGAGATGCGTAACAGCATGGCTGTAGCGGCGGCAGGGTTTGCTTTAACGCTGCTGACGGTACCGACGCTGGGCAACCATGGTTTGTGGCTGTCGCTGGCAGTCTTCCTGGCATTGCGCGGATTGTCACTGGCGTGGATCTGGCGGCGTCACTGGAAACACAACACATGGTTTGCCTGACGGTTAAAAATTCTGAATATCGAATCGGGTGTAGCAGTCTCGTCTAAACTTATTATTACGTTCAGCAGAAAGCGAAGGTCAGCAGAAAGCGAAGGGCTGACGAGAATTTTTTAACAACCGAACGATGAGGATTTGACGATGAATAAAGACGAAATCGGCGGTAACTGGAAACAGCTGAAAGGTAAAGCGAAAGAGCAGTGGGGTAAACTCACTGATGATGACTTCACGGTGATTGAAGGTCGTCGCGATCAGCTGGTTGGTCGTATTCAGGAACGTTATGGCTACGCGAAAGACCAGGCTGAGAAAGAGGTTAGTGACTGGGAAACCCGTAACGACTATCACTGGTAATAGGGCTCTTACCCGAGCGTACACGGATGTACAACCCTCAGGGCGGCTTTTTGCCGCCCGCTCTGTTTTTAGCGTGGTTTTTTCTTCACCTGAATGGAGTGATCGTGCCCGCATTCGCCAGGGTGACGGCAGGCTTCAACTTCAACGCAGTCCGCGCACAAGCCATGGGCTTCAATGACGTTATGACGCAATGCGAACCCCATTCTGGCCGCCAGCGTATGCAGAATATCTTCGACCCCTTCCGCCCCTTCTTCTTTAACGACGCCGCATCTGTCGCAGATAAACATCGCTGAGGTGTGTGTTGGCTGATCGAACAGATGGCACAGCACATAGCTGTTGGTAGACTCGACTTTGTGCACGAAGCCCTGCTCGAGTAGAAACTCCAGCGCCCGGTAGACGGTCGGTGGTTTTGCCTGCGGTTCAGCTTCACGCAGCAGATCCAGAAGATCGTAGGCACTGATGGCACCGGGTTGCAGGCTCATCAGGCGTAGCACCTCAAGGCGCTGCGGAGTCAGGCGCACGCCGCGTTGCGCGCAGGCTTTCTCTGCATGGGCTAACAGCGCTTGCGAAGTTGTCTTGTCCATGAGCACCCTCTGGTTGCGTGGATTTTAATCCCTTACTTTACCATGTAATACCAAAAACACCGAGATCTGCACGGAACGTCTGCGAAGATCCTTCTGCGTTTGAGATTTCCAGTAATCCGAAACTTTCCAGAAAAGAATATTCTCATCTATAAATAGTGAGGGGTGACACAGAATATAACAAATACAGTGGTTCCCCCTGTGGCTAATCCCGCGTGAAACCCGTTTTTTCATCGTTATTCACAGCAATAGTTCACCCCTTTTCAGGTGATAACTGGAAAGGGATAAACATTCATCTGCCTATAACGAGCATACTGTGAAAAAAAACGTCAAAATGTCGGTGTTACCCGTCGCACTCTCCTTTCTTGTGGCAAATCAGGCAAGTGCAGCGGGTTTTGGTGCGGAAACGCGAAATAATGCAATGGGTGGAACAGGTGTCGCTGCTTCCCAATATGGCAGTGCCGTGTTCAGTAACCCGGCGCTGCTGGCGAAAGCGAAACCTGAGGATGACATCACGGTAGTCTTCCCGTCCATTGGCGCGCAGATCAGCGATCAGGACAACCTACGCGATAAAATCGATGATATCAGCGACGACGTGGATAACTACCGCGATACCCTGGATAACCTGAATCTGGCTGATCTCTTTATTCCAGGTTCGCCGGGATATCGTCAGGTCTCGTCGGCGGCCGGTTCGCTTGCCAATCAACTGGAATCGCTGAAAGGGAAAACCGCTACGGGTAAAGCCGCAGGCGGGATCGCAGTAAGTATCCCGAACGACACCCTGTCGGTGGCGTTTGTGGCGAAAGCCAACGCCCGTGCGCGGGTCAGTTCTTATATCGATCAGGGTGATATCGACCAGTTACGGGTAATTGAGGCGGTGCCTGCTACTGCCCTGACCGTCGATCCTGATAACCTGAAGTCTACCGGCTTTGGTCGCGCAGCCATCGTTTCTGACTACGGTGTGGCCGTCGCCCGGCAGTTTGATATTGGCGGCGTGCCGGTCTCGGTGGGCATTACCCCTAAGCTGCAAAAAACCTGGCTCTATAACTACACGGTGTCGATTTACAGCTATAACAGCGGCGATCTCAAAAACAGTCGCTACCGTAATGACGACACCGGGTTTAACGTGGATGCCGGGCTGGCCGCCGATTTTGGCGAAAACTGGACAGTCGGTTTAAGCGGTCAGAACCTGATGTCGCGCGATATCGACACCAAAGAGGTAGGCGGCGTGCGCGATACCTACCAGATCAGCCCGCTGGTAACAGCCGGTGTCGCCTGGCATAACGATCTGGTGACGCTCACCGCCGATGGCGATCTGACTGAAACGAAAGGTTTTAAAAGCGAAGAGAACTCGCAGTATGTTGGCGTAGGTGCGGAAATTCAGCCGCTGAACTGGCTGGCAGTGCGTGCTGGTTACCGGGCGGATGTGAAGAGTAACGACAGCAACGTCTTTACCGCTGGTGTCGGTTTTGCGCCATTCAACCGTGTCCACCTCGATCTGATGGGGCTGTACGGCGAAGACGAAACCTGGGGGGCCGGCGCGCAGTTGAGCGTGACATTCTGATGTTGACCGGAGGTTCACGCCTCCGGTTTATCTTTATGCTATAGTAGCGCCCCTTTTTACCCGGATGCTTAATTATTCGCCATGCTGCAAGAGACCTCGTCATCTGTTTTCCCTGCTCACCGTTTCTCCATCGCGCCAATGCTCGACTGGACGGACAGGCACTGCCGTTATTTTTTGCGCCTGCTGTCACGCCACACATTGCTGTATACGGAAATGGTCACTACCGGGGCGATTATTCATGGCAAAGGTGACTATCTGGCGTACAGCGACGAAGAGCACCCGGTCGCGTTACAACTCGGTGGCAGCGATCCGGCGCAGCTTGCGCACTGCGCAAAACTTGCGCAGGCGCGTGGTTATGACGAAATCAACCTCAACGTTGGCTGCCCGTCCGATCGTGTACAGAACGGCATGTTTGGCGCCTGCCTGATGGGCAACGCGCAACTGGTCGCCGACTGCGTAAAGGCGATGCGCGATGTGGTGTCGGTGCCTGTGACGGTTAAAACCCGTATCGGGATAGACGACCAGGACAGCTACGAATTTCTTTGCGATTTCATCAGCACCGTTTCCGGTCACGGCGAGTGCGACACGTTCATCATTCATGCGCGCAAAGCCTGGCTTTCCGGCCTGAGCCCGAAGGAAAACCGCGAGATCCCGCCGCTGGATTACCCGCGCGTCTGGCAGCTCAAGCGTGATTTCCCGCAACTGACGATGTCGATCAACGGTGGCATTAAGACGCTGGAAGAAGCGAAAGTGCACCTGCAACACATGGACGGTGTCATGGTCGGACGTGAGGCGTATCAGAACCCAGGCATTCTTGCGTCGGTCGATCGCGAGATTTTCGCGGTGGACGCAGCAGATGCCGACCCGGTGGCCGTGGTACGGGCGATGTATCCTTACATTGAGCGTGAACTCAGCAATGGCACATATCTGGGCCACATCACCCGCCATATGCTCGGTCTGTTCCAGGGCATTCCGGGTGCGCGCCAGTGGCGTCGCTACCTCAGTGAAAACGCGC
Organism: Trabulsiella guamensis ATCC 49490; assembly: GCF_000734965.1. Lineage (GTDB taxonomy): Bacteria > Pseudomonadota > Gammaproteobacteria > Enterobacterales > Enterobacteriaceae > Trabulsiella > Trabulsiella guamensis. The sequence continues at coordinate 75,989 of NZ_JMTB01000091.1, read as the reverse complement.
ACAAAGCGGGGGCTGACATTAACGTTCTTGAGCAGGCGCTGCAGCTTGTGGCGAATAAGCGTTAATTTTTCACTACTATTTCGTCAAATTCACCACACCCTGAAATGATTTTCAGGGCGTTTTGCTTTCTGTTCAATGAGTTAACTTCTGGCACGCTTCTTGAAATACCCCCGCAAAGAAACAACAATTCTTTGGGGAGAGCACCATGCTGGAACTGTTATTTGTGATTGGATTTTTCGTCATGCTGCTGGTGACGGGTGTGTCATTACTGGGGATTCTGGTGGCTATCGTCGTGGCGACGGCACTGATGTTCGTTGGTGGTCTGCTCGCGATGATGCTGAAATTGCTGCCCTGGCTGTTGCTGGCGGTAGCAGTGGTGTGGGTGATTCGGCTTATCAAAGAGCCGAAAATCCCGCAGTACCGCCGCAGTGACCGCTGGCGTTACTGATTGATTGTGCAGGGGATCACAACCTGAGAAGTTTTGCATAAAAGTACTTAGGTTTTGCGAAATAAATCTGTCACTATCCCGCAGTAACGAATTCATCGCGCTGTACCCTACAGACAGCCGAATAAAAAAAGGGCTTCCACCGCGGTGGAAGCCCAAATTTTTTTTAGGGAATCAACAGGCTGGAGCCTTGCGTTGCGCGGCTTTCCAGCACCTCGTGTGCTTTCTGCGCATCGTGCAGGGTGTACTTCTGATTATCCGCGACATCAACTTTAATCACGCCGCTGGCAATCAGCGAGAACAGCTCATTGCTTGCTTCTTCCAGCTCTGCGCGGGTGGTGATATAGCCCTGCAAAGATGGACGCGTGACGTACAGTGATCCTTTCTGATTGAGGATGCCGAGGTTAACGCCGGTAACCGCACCTGATGAGTTACCGAAACTGACCATCAGCCCACGGCGCTGCAGGCAATCCAGCGACGCTTCCCAGGTATCTTTCCCCACGGAGTCGTACACCACGCGCACTTTTTTGCCGTCGGTGATCTCCTTCAGCCGTTCAACAACGCTCTCTTCCCGATAGTTAATCACCTGCCAGGCGCCCGCCTGTTTCGCCCGCTGCGCTTTCTGCGCGCTGCCAACAGTGCCAATCAGCTTTGCACCGAGCGCTTTAGCCCACTGGCAGGCAATCAGCCCCACGCCGCCAGCTGCCGCGTGAAACAGAAACTGTTCATCCGGTTTGATTTCATAGGTTTTGCGCAGCAGATAAAAGACGGTAAGACCTTTAAGGAATGAGGCGGCGGCCTGCTCGAAGGAGATGGCTGATGGCAGGATGGCGGCTTTCGCGGCGGGTACGTTGTGTACTGAACTGTAAGCCCCCAGCGCGGACTGCGCATACACCACGCGATCGCCTGCTTTAATATGTGTCACATTACGACCCACTTTGCTGACGATACCCGCGGCTTCGGTACCGATGCCACTTGGCAGGGATGGCGGCGGGTAAAGTCCCCCGCGAATATAGGTGTCGATATAGTTAATGCCGATGGCTTTATTTTCCACCTGGATCTCATCGTCGGCAGGGTCTGTAGGGGTAAATTCGACCGCTTTCAGTACCTCAGGACCCCCATGTTTGTGAAATTCAATTCGTGTTGCCATGCTTCCTCCTGAACTCTGTGATAATCTTACGACCCAATATCAGGCTCGGTAACTCCATTCACTATGGCAGGAAATAAACCCTTCAACAAACAACAGACTGAACCTCGCGACCGCGATTTGCAGGTGGCTGGTTTAAAAGTGCCGCCGCACTCGATTGAAGCGGAACAGTCGGTGTTGGGCGGTTTGATGCTGGACAACGAACGCTGGGACGATGTCGCCGAGCGGGTCGTGTCGGATGATTTCTATACCCGTCCGCATCGCCACATTTTTACCGAAATGGCGCGTCTGCAGGAGACCGGCAGTCCGATTGATCTGATCACCCTCGCGGAATCGCTGGAGCGACAGGGTCAGCTCGACAGCGTCGGCGGTTTCGCCTACCTGGCCGAATTATCAAAAAACACGCCAAGCGCCGCGAACATCAGCGCGTATGCAGACATCGTGCGCGAACGTGCCGTTGTCCGCGAAATGATTTCCGTTGCCAACGAGATTGCTGAAGCGGGTTTTGATCCGCAGGGTCGCACCAGCGAAGATCTGCTCGACCTCGCCGAATCCCGCGTGTTTAAAATTGCGGAAAGCCGCGCTAATAAAGACGAAGGGCCGAAAAATATCGCCGATGTGCTTGATGCGACCGTGGCACGTATCGAGAAATTGTTCCAGCAGCCGCATGATGGCGTAACGGGCGTCAATACCGGCTATGACGATCTGAACAAGAAAACCGCCGGTCTGCAGCCGTCGGATCTGATCATCGTGGCGGCGCGTCCATCAATGGGTAAAACGACATTTGCGATGAACCTCGTCGAAAACGCGGCGATGTTGCAGGATAAACCGGTCCTGATTTTCAGCCTTGAAATGCCCTCTGAACAGATCATGATGCGTTCTCTGGCGTCGCTGTCCCGTGTTGATCAGACCCGTATCCGTACCGGGCAACTGGATGACGAAGACTGGGCGCGCATCTCCGGTACCATGGGCATTCTGCTGGAAAAACGCAATATTTATATTGATGACTCCTCGGGTCTGACGCCCACGGAAGTGCGCTCCCGTTCGCGGCGTATCGCCCGTGAGCATGGCGGTCTCGGTCTTATCATGATCGACTACCTGCAACTGATGCGCGTGCCGTCGTTATCCGATAACCGTACGCTGGAAATCGCTGAGATTTCGCGCTCGCTGAAAGCGCTGGCAAAAGAGTTGCAGGTCCCGGTCGTGGCGCTGTCGCAGCTTAACCGCTCACTGGAACAACGTGCCGATAAACGCCCGGTCAACTCTGACTTGCGTGAATCCGGCTCCATTGAGCAGGATGCTGACCTGATCATGTTCATCTATCGTGATGAGGTGTATCACGAGAACAGCGACCTGAAAGGCATCGCAGAAATTATTATTGGTAAGCAGCGTAACGGCCCTATTGGCACCGTGCGTCTCACCTTTAACGGTCAGTGGTCGCGTTTCGATAACTACGCCGGCCCACAATACGACGACGAATAAATCACTGTCATCCTTGTCGCCTTCCTGCAACGCGAATGATTCAGGTGATTATTTTATTAAGGAATTCAAATGCAAGCGGCAACTGTGGTAATTAACCGCCGCGCTCTGCGACACAACCTGCAACGTCTGCGTGAACTGGCGCCCGCCAGCAAACTGGTTGCAGTCGTGAAAGCGAACGCCTACGGACATGGTCTTCTGGAGACCGCGCGAACGCTCACTGATGCGGATGCTTTCGGCGTCGCTCGCCTTGAAGAGGCGCTACGACTGCGGGAAGGGGGCATCAATCAGCCGATTCTGTTGCTGGAAGGTTTTTTCAATGCCAGCGACCTGCCAGTAATTTCTCAGCAGCATCTGCACACGGCGGTGCATAACCAGGAACAGCTGGAAGCGCTGGAACGGGCCGATTTGCCTGAGCCGGTCACCGTATGGATGAAACTGGATACCGGCATGCATCGCCTGGGGATCCGCCCGGAGCAGGCCGACGGGTTTTATCAGCGCCTTTGCCAGTGCAAAAACGTTCGCCAGCCGGTCAACATCGTCAGCCATTTCGCCCGCGCTGATGAGCCCGAATGCGGCGCGACAGAACAGCAACTGGATATCTTCACCACCTTCACCGAAGGGAAGCCGGGGCAGCGTTCCATAGCTGCCTCCGGCGGGATTTTGCTCTGGCCGCAGTCGCATTTTGACTGGGTACGCCCAGGCATCATTCTGTATGGTGTTTCGCCACTGGATCAAAAACCATGGGGGCCGGATTTTGGCTTCCAGCCAGTGATGTCGCTGACCTCCAGCCTGATTGCGGTACGCGAGCATAAAGCGGGCGAGCCGGTGGGTTACGGCGGTACCTGGATAAGCGATCGCGATACGCGTCTTGGCGTGGTGGCGATGGGCTACGGTGACGGGTACCCACGCGCGGCGCCGTCGGGCACGCCAGTGCTGGTGAACGATCGCGAAGTGCCGATTGTCGGGCGCGTGGCGATGGACATGATTTGCGTAGATTTAGGCCCGCAGGCGCAGGATAAAGCGGGCGATCCGGTAGTGATGTGGGGCGCAGGGTTGCCCGTTGAGCGCATCGCCGAAATCACAAAAGTAAGTGCTTACGAACTTATTACGCGTCTGACCTCACGGGTCGCGATGCAGTACGAAGGCTAAATCCTTTTGCTTCACGAAAAACGAGAGCGGCGTTCAGGCCGCTCCCGTTTTCTCCCGCATCCCCTCGATCTTCTCTGACTTCCGGTTTATTGTTGTTATTCCTGCCCGTCTATAATCCGGAGAAGCATCGCGTGTTTCAGAAAGTTAACGCCTACGCTGGCGACCCCATCCTCTCCTTAATGGAGCGTTTTAAAGAAGATCCGCGCAGTGACAAAGTGAACCTCAGCATTGGCCTGTATTACAACGAAGACGGGATTATCCCGCAGCTACAGGCCGTCGCGAGTGCAGAAGCACAGCTCAACGCACAACCGCATGGCGCGTCACTTTATCTACCGATGGAAGGTCTGAATACCTACCGTAACAGCATTGCGCCGCTGCTTTTTGGCGCGGAGCACCCGGTGTTAATACAACAGCGTGTGGCGACAATCCAGACCCTGGGCGGTTCCGGAGCGCTGAAAATCGGCGCTGATTTCCTGAAACGATACTTCCCCGATTCTGGCGTATGGGTCAGCGACCCGACGTGGGAAAACCATGTGGCAATTTTTGAAGGCGCTGGCTTCGAAGTAAGCACTTACCCGTGGTTTGACACAGAAACCAACGGCGTGCGCTTCGACGCGCTGCTGGAAAAACTGAACACGCTCCCGGCGCAAAGCATCGTGCTGCTGCATCCGTGTTGCCATAACCCGACGGGAGCTGATTTAACCCCTACTCAGTGGGATGCGGTGGTGGAAGTGGCGAAGCGCCGCGAGCTGATCCCGTTCCTCGACATTGCCTATCAGGGCTTTGGGGCTGGCATGGAAGAAGACGCGTACGCCATTCGCGCTTTTGCCAGCTCTGGTCTGCCGCTGCTGGTCAGCAACTCCTTCTCGAAAATTTTCTCGCTCTACGGCGAGCGTGTTGGTGGGTTATCGGTGGTCTGTGAAGACGCCGAAACGGCCGGGCGCGTACTGGGGCAACTGAAAGCGACCGTTCGCCGCAACTATTCCAGTCCGCCGAATTTTGGTGCGCAGGTTGTCGCGACAGTGCTGGGTAACCCGCAACTGAAAGCGTCATGGCTGGAAGAAGTAGAGACGATGCGCACCCGCATCCTGGCAATGCGTCAGGAACTGGTCAACGTACTGAAAACAGCGATGCCGGGCCGCGATTTTGATTATCTGCTCAGGCAGCGCGGCATGTTCAGTTATACCGGACTTAGCGCAGCACAGGTGGACAGATTGCGTGACGAGTTTGGGGTTTACCTCATCGCCAGCGGGCGTATGTGTGTTGCGGGTCTGAATTCGCGCAATGTTCACCGCGTTGCGGAGGCGTTCTGCGCAGTAATGTAAGTACTTACTTGCTATTTTCTTAAACTTTTCTTAAACCGGGGTGATGAGTGTGATCACCCCCCTTTTCTCCGACTTTTTCCCTTCCGTCAAAACCCTGTCGAGAGTAAGGTCAGGTAGACAACTCGATCAGAAATATAAAATCCCAAAAATCTTTAGCACATCCAGGGAATAATATGCGTAAGATCACCATGGCGTTTAGCGCCGTCTGCCTGCTATTCACGCTCAACAACCCGGTTGTTGCCCGAGCTTCATCACCTTCTCCCGTCTATCCCGGCACTAACATTGCCCGCCTTGCTGAACAGGCTCCTGTCCGTTGGGTTTCTGTGGAGCAAATTGAAAACAGTCTGTTAGGTCGCCCACCGATGGCAGTGGGTTTTGATATTGATGACACCGTACTGTTTTCCAGCCCGGGTTTCTGGCGGGGGCAAAAAACATACTCGCCCCGCAGCGAAGCGTATCTGAAAAATCCCGAATTCTGGCAAAAAATGAATAACGGCTGGGATGAGTTCAGCATTCCCAAAGAAGTCGCGCGGGCGCTGATCACCATGCACATCAAACGCGGCGACAGCATTTATTTCGTCACGGGCCGCACCCAGACCCGCACGGAAACTGTCACGAAAACACTGCAGGATGATTTTCTTATTCCTGCGGCGAACATGAATCCGGTCATTTTTGCCGGCGACAAGCCGGGGCAAAATGCCAAAACGGCCTGGTTGCAGAAAAAGAACATCCGGATGTTCTACGGGGATTCTGATAACGATATTACTGCCGCGCGCGAAGTGGGTGTGCGGGGGATCCGCGTGCTGCGTGCGTCAAATTCGACATACCGACCATTACCCATGGCAGGAAAGTTTGGGGAAGAGGTGATTGTCAATTCTGAATACTGACGCTTCGGTAAAACCAGACTATCCCACCATTTTTTGTTACGGCAGCCTTCAGGTTGCCATTTTTTTGTGCTGGTTGTGTGGTGAAAGTTTCACCTTTCGTCATCTTGCTGCACACTTAAACAGATCCTCTCTACATTACATTGGAACTGCCTGAGTGGGCACGGAGAACAGAAATGACCATTTCGGAGCTTTTACAGTATTGCATGAAGAAACCCGGCGCTGAGCAAAGCGTTCACAGTGACTGGAAGGCCACGCAGATCAAAGTCGCCGACGTGTTGTTTGCTATGGTGAAGGAAGTTGAGGGGCGCCCGGCGACATCATTAAAAACCAGCCCGGAACTTGCTGAACTGCTGCGTCAGCAGCACAGCGACGTGCGGCCCAGCAAACACCTCAATAAGGCGCACTGGAGCACGGTCTACCTCGACGGCACACTGCCGGATTCGCAAATCTATTATCTTGTCGATGCCTCATGGGAGCAGGCGCTGACGTTGATACCGGAAGAGACCCGGAAAAGCATCCTCGGCGAATAACTTCCGGCGAATAACTACAGTGCGGTGACCAGCACTGACAGCGACAGGTCAAGCAGTCGCTCAACAATACTCTGCATGCGGGATCGCACGGCGATCTGCGCGTTAGTCATGTGTATCGTTAATTGCTCCTGCATCCCGACGAGCATTACCCTGATATCTTCCTCTTCCAGGTCGCCGCGCGCTCTGTCGCGTAACGCTTCCGCCAGTGTCTCGCAGGTTTCGCGGATAAACGCGTCGTTGTCCGTCAGACCCTGTTGAAACAGCGCCAGACACTCTCCTCCGACAATCTCCCCGGCCTGCTGGCGAAATGCCGGGCTGGCAAACGCTGCTTCCAGATCGTTTAAAATCGACATCGTACCCCTCTACTGACAAACAGAATGCGGGCGTAAGCATTCGCCATGAATGGCTTGTTGGTATGCGGCGCTCGCCTGGCGGCTGAACAGCCGGGCCTGTGCGCTGTTGAATGGCCGTTGCTGCTGCTGGAAGCGATCAGACTGCGCCTGCCAGATGTTATGCAGCGACTGAAGGTTATTCAGACGCAACGGATCGCCCAGATTTTCCGCGAACAGCCGCGCGGCGCGGTACTGCACGCGGTAATCGCGTTCGTCCAGTATTGCGTCACGGGTATCGCTCATTGTCGCGTCATCAATAAATTGCATATGCAGCGCCTGCAACATCACCAGCTGACGATGGGCATCTCCGTTATAGCTTCCCGTCATGGAACAGGCGGCCAGCAACAGCAGGGGAAATAAGAAAGCAATTCGGATATAGCGGATAACAGGCATGACCGTGGCTCAGGCAAGCGGTGGATGACGTCCAGAATAGCGCAAGCCAGGAGTGATAAGTGAGTAAAAAAGAGGCAAAGTTATGCGCCCTGAAGAGAATCGACAGGGCGCAGGGGGATTATTTCAGCATCGGCTTCAGGAAGCGCGCGGTGTGCGAGGCTTCGCACTCCGCTACTGTTTCTGGCGTGCCGGAAACGAGGATTTCGCCGCCGCCGCTACCACCTTCCGGACCGAGATCGACAATCCAGTCCGCCGTTTTAATGACGTCCAGGTTGTGCTCGATCACCACGATGGTGTTGCCCTGATCGCGCAACTGGTGCAGTACGTCCAGTAACTGCTGGATGTCGGCAAAGTGCAGACCGGTGGTTGGTTCATCGAGAATGTAGAGCGTCTGACCCGTGCCACGTTTCGACAATTCACGCGCCAGCTTAACGCGCTGCGCTTCACCGCCGGAGAGCGTGGTTGCCGACTGACCAAGGCGGATGTAGGTCAGACCCACATCCATCAGCGTTTGCAGCTTCCGCGCCAGCGCCGGAACCGCGTCAAAAAATTCACGCGCTTCTTCGATGGTCATATCCAGCACTTCGTGGATCGTCTTGCCTTTATATTTAATCTCCAGCGTTTCGCGGTTATAGCGTTTGCCTTTGCACTGGTCACACGGTACGTAGATATCCGGCAGGAAGTGCATTTCGACTTTGATCACGCCATCGCCCTGGCAGGCTTCGCAACGTCCGCCACGCACGTTAAAGCTGAAACGTCCTGGCGTATACCCGCGCGAACGGGCTTCCGGCACCCCGGCGAAAAGTTCGCGTACCGGTGTGAAAACACCGGTATAAGTCGCCGGGTTGGAACGTGGCGTACGGCCAATCGGGCTCTGGTCGATATCAATGACTTTATCAAAATGCTCCAGCCCCTGGATTTCGCGATACGGCGCCGGTTCTGCAATCGTCGCGCCATTGAGCTGGCGCTGGGCGATCGGGAACAGCGTATCGTTGATCAGCGTCGATTTACCGGAACCGGAGACTCCGGTGATACAGGTAAACAGGCCGACGGGCAGTGTCAGTGTGACGTCTTTCAGATTGTTGCCGCGTGCGCCGCTCAGCTTCAGTACTTTTTGCGGATCCGCCGGTACCCGATTTTTCGGGATTTCAATCTGGCGTTTACCGCTCATGAACTGACCAGTCAACGATTCCGGCACTGACATGATGGCGTCCAGCGTCCCTTCGGCCACCACCTGACCGCCATGTACGCCGGCACCAGGACCGATATCAATGATATGGTCTGCCGCACGTATGGCATCTTCATCATGCTCAACGACAATCACCGTATTGCCCAGGTTACGCAGATGGATCAGCGTACCGAGCAGGCGTTCGTTGTCGCGCTGATGCAGGCCGATAGAAGGCTCATCCAGCACGTACATCACGCCGACCAGCCCTGCGCCGATCTGGCTTGCCAGACGAATACGCTGCGCCTCGCCGCCAGACAGCGTTTCCGCTGAGCGGGAAAGCGTCAGGTAGTTCAGCCCGACGTTGACCAGAAACTTCAGGCGATCACCAATTTCTTTCAGTACTTTTTCGGCAATTTGCGCGCGTTGACCGGACAGCTTCAGGTTATTGAAGAAGTCCATCGCATGGCCGATGCTCATGTCGGAAATGGTCGGCAGCGGCGTGTTTTCAACAAATACGTGGCGTGCTTCACGGCGCAGGCGCGTACCATCGCAGGTGGCGCAAGGGCGGTTGCTGATGAATTTCGCCAGCTCTTCGCGAACGGCGCTGGATTCGGTCTCTTTATAGCGGCGTTCCATGTTATGCAGAACGCCTTCGAACGGATGGCGGCGAATTGAGGTGTCGCCACGGTCGTTCATGTATTTGAATTCAATAGACTCTTTACCGGAACCGAACAGCACCACTTTATGTACGGATGGGTTCAGGCTGCCCCATGGCGCGTCCACATCGAATTTGTAGTGGTCCGCCAGTGACTTCAGCATCTGGAAATAGTAAAAGTTACGGCGATCCCAGCCGCGGATCGCGCCACCTGCCAGTGACAGCTCCGGGTTCTGGATCACGCGATCCGGATCGAAATATTGTTGTACGCCGAGGCCGTCACAAGTCGGGCAGGCGCCCGCCGGGTTGTTGAACGAAAACAGGCGAGGCTCCAGCTCACGCATGCTGTAACCGCAAATTGGGCAGGCGAAGTTGGCAGAGAAGAGCAGTTCTTCCGCTTTTTCATCGTCCATGTCGGCGACGACCGCTGTGCCACCGGACAGTTCCAGTGCGGTTTCGAATGATTCAGCCAGACGCTGCGCCAGATCGCCACGAACTTTAAAACGATCAACTACCACTTCGATAGTGTGTTTCTTTTGTAATTCCAGTTTCGGTGGATCAGAAAGATCACACACTTCGCCGTCGATACGGGCGCGGATATACCCCTGGCTCGCCAGGTTTTCCAGCGTTTTGGTGTGTTCGCCTTTACGTTCTTTAATGATTGGTGCCAGCAGCATCAGGCGTTTGCCTTCTGGCTGCGACAGCACGTTATCCACCATCTGGCTGACGGTCTGCGCAGCCAGCGGCACGTCGTGATCCGGGCAGCGTGGCTCCCCGACGCGGGCGTACAGCAGACGCAGATAATCGTGGATTTCCGTGATCGTCCCCACTGTCGAGCGTGGGTTGTGCGAGGTCGATTTTTGCTCAATGGAGATCGCGGGCGACAGGCCTTCGATATGATCGACGTCCGGTTTTTCCATCAACGACAGAAACTGGCGCGCGTAGGCTGACAGCGACTCAACATAGCGTCGCTGCCCTTCGGCATACAGCGTGTCAAAAGCCAGTGAAGATTTGCCTGATCCCGACAGCCCGGTGACGACAATCAGTTTGTCGCGGGGGATGACGAGGTTGATATTCTTGAGATTATGGGTGCGGGCGCCCCGAACTTCGATCTTATCCATTCACCTTTCCCGGTAGAGACTCGGAATGCCTGGTTTGCTTGAAGGACAAACGGCAGAAACGGCTAATTATGACACAATTAAACCTGTTTGAATATACAGTATTGGAATGCATCTTCCCCGATTATGTGCAAAAATGATTAATGGCGCGAGATTTCTGGAATCATGCTCGCAGCTATCAAAATGTCGCTTTGTGGTGGTACAATCGCGCGTTTACACTATTTCAAAACGTATTCAGGAGACACGATCATGGCCAGCAGAGGCGTAAACAAGGTGATTCTCGTCGGTAATCTGGGCCAGGACCCGGAAGTACGCTACATGCCGAATGGTGGTGCAGTTGCCAACATTACGCTGGCTACTTCCGAATCCTGGCGTGACAAGCAGACCGGGGAAATGAAAGAGCAGACGGAATGGCACCGTGTTGTGCTGTTCGGCAAACTGGCTGAAGTTGCCAGCGAATATCTGCGTAAAGGTTCTCAGGTCTACATTGAAGGTCAGTTGCGCACCCGCAAATGGACCGATCAGTCTGGCGTCGAAAAATACACCACGGAAGTAGTGGTGAACGTTGGCGGTACCATGCAGATGCTGGGTGGACGTCAGCAGGGTGCTGGCGCACCGGCAGGTGGTGGTCAGCAGCAACAGGGCGGTTGGGGTCAGCCTCAGCAGCCGCAGGGTGGCGCACAGTTCAGCGGTGGCGCGCAGTCTCGTCCGCAGCAGCAATCTGCTCCGGCGCCGTCTAACGAACCGCCGATGGATTTCGACGACGACATCCCGTTCTGATACCGTTATTGCGGTCACCAGACAAAAAAAGCGCTTCCATCGGGAAGCGCTTTTTTTATCAGGTTAATACCATCGGCCATTCCGGTGGCGCCTGGTTCATCACTTCAATCATCACATCTTTAATGTTGCCCCAAATGGTGACGATATCCACCAGTGTAATGCCCAGCAAACCCGTTGCAAACCAGCAGGCGGCGGCAACGCCGAGACCGCTGCAAATGACGGCCAGCCCGGCATAGTCGGATTTACGTAACTGAATGTTGAGCGTACTGGCTAAGAACATTAACACTGCACTGAAAAGCGGCCAGCGCAACAGCACAACGCCGGTAGTGATCGATGCCATGAATCTTTCCTCAGAAGAACGGTTGCCTTTGACAGCGCGAACGTCATTGCAGGCTGGCTATCTCAGGGCATTTAGTGACTAAATGAAACGGAATTTCTTTTGCATTATGATGTGTGAACTATATCACATTTGTTGTTTTATTCGCCAGTTCAAAAAGTGACTTTTTTTGCCGGTTAAATTTGCGAGGCGTCACGGGAACAGAGAATATATTCTCCGTTGACTATTGCTTTTATTTACCTCCCTTTCATGCCAATTCAGAGAGATAGCCAAATCTGTACACGCGCAGTGCCGTTGTACAATATTTACAGGGCCAGTCGGCTGGATTATGCTGTCGTGGACAGTTATTTTTACTTGCAATAAGGCAATCAGCGGCTGGATTTACTGGGTTGTTTTGATTTCTTGTAAGTATTGCTGAACACCTTTCTCGTGGTTGTATTAACTCCTGAACATTTGCTGCGCAAATACTTTGCGTAGGCTGGATCGACGTCTGATTTTCATTGCAGGTTTATTCCGTTCCTTCAACCTGTGATTGATAAAATGAATAATGACACACTGCACACCGCAATAAATGATGCCGCTTTAGGGCTGCATATGCTGGCGCAACTGATGCCTGGATTATCCACGCATCAACCGCTGCGCCCGTTACTTTTTACCATCAACACCGCGCTGGGCGCATGCCTGACGTGGACGATGATCGACGATGGCAAGGAGCCACGGCTGGAGGTCGCCGGTGACCTTGAGTGTAACCATCATCACGTCGTGCGCCTGCTGGCGTTATCCAGGCTTGAAGCCGAACGTAGCTGGCGCATCCGTTACTGGCGAAACGAGGCAGGCAGGCTGCTTTATCCGGACTCTCATCCTGACGCCGGAATAATAAAAAGCGCGGCGTTATGCAAAATTCCTTTACAGAGCGCCAGCCACAGTAATTATTTATTTGTCGCCTTTCCTTATTCGCAGACATCCTCCTCAGTGATTAAAAGCATTGCTATTATTCTGGCGGAAAAACTGAAAGGCTACCTTTCTGATGTAATTCTTAAAGAGCGTACTGCCAGTGAATTAAATGCCATCATGGTGAGATATAAAGTCATGTTAGACTGCGCACCAATTTTATTAAATTCATTCGATGCCCGTCGGCGATGCATATTATGGAATCGGGCCTGCGAGCGATCGTTTGGCTGGACACAAAATGACATTAATTGTTACGCCGATCCGCTGGAATTATTTTACCCTGACCCGGCTATGCGTGAGCAGGTACGACTTTCCTTTAGCCCGTTCAATGACACGCCAGTGACGGAAATGCACACCCGCTACCCGGTACGGCGTGATGGCGCAACGCTGACAACGCTCTGGTCTAATATTACGATGGGTGACGGTACGATACTGAATATTGGCGTGGATGTGACAGGTTTAAAAAAAGCTAACACGCCACGTCTTTAACGTAAATGAGATTTGACCCTTAATAAAAACGTCAGCCTGTCTCCCTGTTTGCCTTACGGTGGAATAAAATCGTCATAACGGAATATCAGGAATATGGAACAAAAAGACGGTTGCTAATGTTGTTTGATTCATGCAACGTAATCACCTGCAATTGAAGCCATGGGCCTGATCTTCAGGCGTACTGAAAACAGGGATATCGGGCTGGATGAATCGTAGGGTGCGAGACAAGGTGCTGCGTGTTGTCGGCGTTATCATGGTGGTATTGTTACCCGTGATGCTGGCGCTTTGGTTTGCGCAAATACGCGCCATGTCAGAAACCACCGGTCAGCTACAGACGTTTGCGCAGCTTGCGCTCGATAAAACCGATATTGTTATCCGCGAGGCAGAAGAGACCCGTAGCGAAGCGGAAAAATATCGTGGCGCTGCCTGCACGCCGCAGCATCAACAGGCGATGCTTAATCTTGTTCGCGGACGGTTGTACGTAACGGATTTAATCTATGCCCGGGGCAATCAGTTCCTGTGTTCGACCGTCTTTCGTCCGGCGCAGCCGTTTGTCATGCCGCAGCCGAATTATCAGAAAAAGCCTAATCTCTCGGTTTATTACTATCGCGATACGCCGTTTTATTCCGGTTATTCGATGATCTACATGCAGCGGGATAATTATGTCGCGGTGGTAAACCCGCTGTCTTATAGCGAAGTGATTTCAGAAGATACCTCGCTGAGCTACGGCGTTTACGACACTAAAACCCATTCCTTTTTCTCAGTCAGCGCCACGTCGGATCCGCTGACATTACGCCCGTTAATTCGTGACAGTAATGCGTCATTCCGCAAGGAGGGGCGTTTTTATACGGTCGTGCATTCTGATCGTCGTCCCGTTGCGGTTATCGTCTCGACGCAGGATCGTCGTTATTACGAAAACCTCTGGCATCAGGTGACGTTAACGCTGCCATTAGGGGGAATCTGCAGCATACTCATTTTACTGGTCTGGTCGCGCACTCGTCGGCAAATAAATTCGCCACGGCGCAAACTCCAGCGTGCGCTTAATAAGCGTCAGTTGCGCCTGCATTATCAGCCGATCATGGATATTAAAAATAACTGCTGTGTGGGTGCCGAAGCACTGTTGCGCTGGCCGGGATTCAATGGCCAGGTAATGAGCCCGACAGAATTTATTCCGCTCGCCGAAAAAGAGGCGTTGATAGAGCAGGTGACTGATTACGTGGTAGAAGAGATGTTTGCGGAGATGGGGCAATTTCTGGCAACACACCCGCAGCTTTATGTCTCCATTAATCTTTCCGCGTCGGATTTTCACTCTTCACGACTGATTGCGCTGATCTCAGAAAAAGCACAAGCCCATAACGTGCGTGCGCAACAAATTAAAATCGAAGTTACCGAGCGCGGGTTTATTGATGTGCCGAAAACCACACCGGTGATCCAGGCGTTTCGCCAGGCGGGTTATGAAGTGGCGATCGATGACTTTGGTACCGGTTATTCCAACCTGCACAACCTCTATTCGCTGAACGTTGATATTCTTAAAATCGATAAATCATTCATCGATACGCTTACCACTAACAGCACCAGTCATCTGATCGCGGAGCATATCATAGAGATGGCGCAAAGCTTGCGACTGAAAACCATTGCTGAAGGCGTCGAAACCGGAGAGCAGGTCTCGTGGCTGGCAAAGCGGGGCGTGCAGTTCTGTCAGGGGTGGCATTTCGCGAAAGCGATGCCACCGCAAGAATTTATGCAGTGGCTTGATGTTTCGACGTGTCAGGTCAGCCGGATGATGCCTCAGGCAGAGATCTGATGGCGGTAGTCGCTCGGCGTGCGATCGAACTCGCGACGAAACACCCGGGAGAACGTTTGTTGCGAGACGTAGCCTAAATCCATCGCGATATCAAAGATAGGGCGTTGCGTGGTGCGCAGTGCCTCCGCCGCCAGCAGCAGCCTGCGCTGGCGTATGTAATCCCCCAGCGTCTGGTGCGTCACGGTGCGGAACATTCGTTGCAGATACCACTTCGAGTAACCTGATTTTTTTGCGACTACATCAATGTTAAGCGGTTGATCGATATGTTCATCAATCCATTCAATAAGCGTTTGAATAATATCCTGATGGGACATACAGGGCCTCTTTTTGCATTTTTCGATTCGTCGTACTGTCTGAAGGCGAGTATAATTCCTCAAGTTAACTTGAGGTAAAGCGCTTTATGGAAAAGAAATCACCCCGCATAAAATCTCTGCTGACACCCGGCGAAGTGGCAAAGCGAAGCGGTGTTGCCGTTTCTGCGCTGCATTTCTATGAAAGCAAAGGGCTTATCAAAAGTACGCGCAACGCCGGAAACCAACGCCGATACCGTCGTGACGTGCTGCGTCATGTGGCCATCATCAAGATTGCGCAGCGCATCGGCATTCCGCTATCGACCATCGGCGAGGCGTTTGGCGTCCTGCCGGAAGGGCACCGACTGAGCGCCAAAGAGTGGAAGCAGCTTTCTTCACAATGGCGTGAGGAACTAAACAGTCGCATTCACACGCTGGTGGCGCTGCGTGATCAACTGGACGGCTGCATTGGTTGCGGTTGCCTGTCGCGCACTGACTGCCCGCTGCGAAACCCTGGCGATAAACTCGGCGAGAAGGGGCCGGGCGCGCACTTTCCGGAAGACGAATAAAAAACTAAAGCGCCACGAAGGGCGCTTTAGTCGTTCCGGTCTTTGTCTTTCGCTCTATCCCGTTGAGTCACGGGAGGGTTTCCCCCGACATCAGCACCCCTCATCGTCTCATCAGGGGTTGGAGGTTCCGGTTTGTGCTGACACTTTAAGTCTATGCCATGGCAGCTTCCTCGCCATAAAAACGGGCAACTTTTTCGCCGAAAATTTTCCGCCATTCGCTCGCTGTTTCTATAGTTAATTTGAACGAATTTTCTAAGAGGCTGTGAGACATGTTGATTGTGCACCATCTGAATCAGTCGCGTTCGCAACGAGTACTCTGGGCGCTGGAAGAGTTGAATATGCCTTACCAGATTGTCCGCTACCAGCGTGAGCCGGATATGCAGGCACCAGCCGCACTGAAGAAAGTTCATCCGCTGGGAAAATCCCCGGTACTGGAAGATAACGGGCATATCATTGCCGAATCCGGCGCGATCCTTGAATACCTTCAGGAGCGTTACGACAAAAGCCACCAGTTCCGGCCACAGGAAGAGATTGAGAAGTTGCAGTATCGCTTCTGGCTTCACTACGCGGAAGGGTCGCTGATGCCGCTCCTGCTGATGAAACTGATCTTTAGCCAGTTGGGTAAACCGCCGGTGCCGTTTGGTCTGCGTTCCCTGGGCAAAGTGCTCGGGCAGGGTGTACAGAAAGCCTATCTCAACAAGCAAATCGCCACTCACGCCAGTTTTATTGAATTGCAGCTTGCCAGCCGCCCGTGGTTTGCCGGAGAGCAACTCAGCATGGCGGATATTCAGATGAGCTTCCCGCTCTTTGCGCTCCTGTCACGTGGCGGTATCAATGCGCTACCCAACATTGCGGCATGGAAAAAACGCATTGAAATGCGTCCGGCATGGCAGCGGGCTATTCAACAGGGAGGTCCGTTTGAGATCCCCGGCGAGTAATTTTTGCCTGAAAAGCAGGCAGAAATGTTGCCAGATTGCGCATCAACGATAACGTTTGCGCATCTTCTGGCGGTTTCTTCAACAGCGGCGGGGATTTTTGGCGAAATGGCGCAAACTTCTGTTGAAAATGGCCTGCTAAAAGCCAGATAATCGTTTGCCTTTTTTGACTAGCCGTTTTGTCAGCGCGGAGTTAAACGTTTGCGTTTTCCCGGCACCCCTTGCCGCGAGGCTGCACATGGACAACGTTTAACTGGCAGTGGATGTTCCACCACGCCGACAGACGAACGATAAGATAAAAACTCTTAGGGGATGTTTTCTATGTCTACGCCTTCTGCGCGTACCGGCGGTTCACTTGACGCCTGGTTTAAAATTTCTGCTCGTGGCAGTACCGTGCGTCAGGAAATCGTTGCCGGTCTGACGACCTTTCTGGCGATGGTGTATTCCGTGATTGTGGTGCCGGGCATGCTCGGCAAAGCCGGTTTCCCGCCTGCCGCGGTGTTTGTCGCTACCTGTCTGGTTGCCGGTGTCGGTTCGCTGGTGATGGGGTTGTGGGCGAATCTGCCGCTGGCTATTGGCTGCGCTATTTCGCTGACAGCGTTTACCGCGTTCAGCCTGGTGCTGGGGCAGCAAATCAGCATTCCGGTGGCGCTCGGTGCTGTCTTCCTGATGGGGGTGCTGTTCACCATCATTTCTGCCACCGGTATTCGTAGCTGGATCCTGCGCAATCTGCCGCAGGGGATCGCGCACGGCACCGGTATCGGTATCGGCCTGTTCCTGTTGCTGATCGCAGCGAACGGCGTAGGTCTGGTGATCAAAAACCCGCTGGATGGTCTGCCAGTTTCTCTCGGCCATTTCGCCAGTTTCCCGGTGATCATGTCGCTGGTTGGTCTGGCGGTGATTATTGGTCTCGAAAAAATGAAAGTGCCTGGCGGCATTCTGCTGACCATCATCGGCGTTTCCATCGTCGGTCTGATTTTCGATCCAAATGTGCATTTCTCTGGCTTCTTCGCCATGCCATCGCTGAGCGATGAAAGTGGTAAATCACTGATTGGCAGCCTGGATATCATGGGTGCGCTGAGCCCGGTGGTGTTACCGAGTGTACTGGCGTTGGTGATGACGGCGGTATTTGACGCGACGGGCACCATCCGTGCAGTGGCGGGTCAGGCGAATCTGCTGGATAAAGACGGTCAGATAATTAACGGTGGCAAGGCACTGACTACTGACTCCCTGAGCAGCGTGTTCTCGGCGGTTGTCGGCGCAGCGCCAGCAGCGGTGTATATCGAATCCGCAGCCGGTACGGCAGCGGGTGGTAAGACTGGTCTGACGGCGATTACTGTCGGCGTGCTGTTCCTGCTGATCCTGTTCCTGTCTCCGCTCTCTTATCTGGTGCCGGCTTACGCAACGGCGCCTGCACTGATGTACGTTGGTCTGCTGATGCTGAGCAACGTAGCGAAAATCGATTTCAATGATTTCGTCGATGCAATGGCTGGGCTTATCACCGCGGTGTTTATCGTGCTCACCTGTAACATCGTTACCGGGATCATGATCGGCTTCGCGACGCTGGTGATTGGCCGCGTGGTGTCTGGTGAATGGCGCAAGCTGAACATCGGCACCGTGGTGATTGCTCTCGCGCTGGTGATCTTCTACGCGGGCGGCTGGGCGATTTAACTCGTTATCGCGTCAGGATGAAGGGTGGCTCAGGCCGCCCTTTTTGCTTTTCGGGCACATCCTGTTTCCCTTGCGTTGATTATCATGTTTTATTATCAGACATGGACTGTCTGTCTGAAGTACCGCTTATAAGAAAACATCGCACACAGGGATAGCATGGAAATTTTCTTTACCATACTGATTATGACCCTCGTGGTCTCACTGTCGGGGGTAGTGACTCGTGTTCTGCCCTTTCAGGTACCGCTGCCGCTGATGCAAATCGCCATTGGCGCACTGCTGGCATGGCCGACGTTCGGCCTTCACGTTGAATTCGATCCAGAACTGTTTCTGGTGCTGTTCATTCCGCCGCTGCTGTTTGCGGATGGCTGGAAAACGCCGACCCGCGAATTTCTTGAGCACGGGCGCGAGATCTTAGGACTGGCGCTGGCGCTGGTATTAGTGACCGTGGTGGGGATTGGCTTCCTGATCTACTGGATGGTGCCGGGCATTCCGCTGGTCCCCGCGTTTGCGCTGGCGGCGGTGTTGTCGCCGACCGATGCGGTGGCGCTCTCAGGGATCGTCGGCGAAGGGCGCATTCCCAAGAAAATCATGGGCATTCTTCAGGGCGAAGCGTTGATGAACGACGCATCAGGCCTGGTGTCACTGAAATTCGCTGTCGCCGTGGCGATGGGTACGATGGTATTTACCATCGGCGGCGCGACGGTAGAATTCCTTAAAGTGGCGATTGGCGGCATCCTCGCCGGGTTTATCGTCAGCTGGCTGTATGGCCGTTCGCTGCGTTTTCTCAGCCGCTGGGGTGGTGATGAACCTGCAACGCAAATCGTTCTGCTGTTCCTGCTGCCGTTCGCTTCTTACCTGATCGCGGAACATATTGGTGTCTCCGGCATTCTGGCGGCAGTGGCCGCAGGGATGACCATCACCCGTTCTGGCGTCATGCGTACCGCGCCGCTGGCAATGCGCCTGCGTGCCAACAGTACCTGGGCGATGCTGGAGTTTGTCTTTAACGGCATGGTGTTCCTGCTGTTGGGCCTGCAATTCCCCGGCATTCTGGAATCGTCGCTGGTGGCGGCAGAGGCCGATCCGAACGTCGAACTGTGGATGCTGTTCACCGATATCATTCTGATTTATGTCGCGCTGATGCTGGTGCGTTTTGGCTGGTTGTGGACGATGCAGCGTTTCAGCCAGCGATTCCTGAAGAAAAAGCCGATGGAGTTCGGGTCATGGACTACCCGTGAGCTGCTGATTGCTTCGTTTGCGGGCGTGCGCGGGGCGATTACGCTGGCCGGTGTGCTCTCAATCCCACTGCTGTTGCCGAATGGCGAAGTCTTCCCGGCGCGCTATGAGCTGGTATTCCTCGCCGCCGGGGTGATCCTCTTTTCGCTGTTTGTCGGCGTCGTGATGCTGCCGATCCTGTTGCAGCACATTGAGTCAGGCGACCACACCCGGCAGCGCGAAGAAGAACGTCTGGCGCGGGCGGCGACCGCCGAAGTGGCGATTGTCTCGATTCAGAAGATGGAAGAGCGCATGGCGGCGGATGCCGAAGAGAATATTGATAATCAGCTGCTGACGGAGGTCAGTTCGCGTGTCATCGGTAACCTGCGACGCCGAGCGGACGGGCGTAACGATGTCGAAACGTCGCGGCAGGAAGAGCAACTAGAACGCCGGTTCCGCCTGGCAGCGCTCCGTTCCGAACGCGGGGAATTGTACCATCTGCGCGCCACCCGGCAGATCAGCAACGAAACGCTGCAAAAACTGCTGCACGATCTCGACCTGCTGGAAGCGCTGCTGGTAGAAGATCGGTAGCCGTTGGTTGGTTGCCGGGGCAGGCGATATCGCCACCCGGCATTATTCCGTTTTCACCCAAAACCCCTCGCAACACTCCAGCCAGGCCTGGGCGCTGTGCGAAAGGTAAACGCCTTCCCGCCAGATCATCCCCAGTTGCCAGCGCAGATCGCTTTCCAGCGGGATCCAGCGCAGCGTCTGCTTGTCCAGCCGCTGGCAAATCGGTTCGGGCAATATCGCCACGCCAACACCCGCCTGCACCATGGCGGCAAGGAAATCCCACTGCCCGCTGCGCACCGCAATACGCGGTTTCACGTTGTGGCGGGTAAATAACTGCATGAGCTGACGGCTGAGGGCAAAATCTTCGTTATAGATGAGCAGCGGTTGCCGGGAAAGCTGTTCCGGTGTTACGTGGTCGATGTTAATCCACTCGCCAGAGCGCGGCACCAGCACGCACAAGGGATGACTGAACAGCGGCAGCGTCGCCATGCCGTTTTCCTCTTCGACCGGCAACGCCGTCATGGCAACATCCAGCTCGCCATTCATCACCGCCTGTTGCACCGTCAGCCCGCCAAATTCAGCAATTTTTAGCTCCACGCCAGGATAACGCTGGCGAAACAGGCTGATAGGCCCGGCCATCAGCATGCCGACCATCGGGGGAATGCCGAGTCGCAACACGCCTTTGTGCAAGTGATTGATGTCGCTGAGCTCTGCTTCCAGCTGGCGGAACTCACCGAGGATCGCCAGCCCGCGCTCGAACACCACCCGGCCGGTATCGGTTAGCAGCAGCTTGCGACCGTCGCGGATCAGTAGCGTGCAGCCCAGCTCATCTTCCAGGTTTTTCAGCATCTTGCTGATGGTGGGTTGCGTGACGAATAGCTTTTCTGCCGCGCGGGTAAAACTTTGCTGGCGAACCACTTCAACGAAATAGCGCAGCGTTCGGATGTCCATGATTATTCCTTCAGACTATGCTAACGATGATTTTAATTCATTTCAGTCATTGTCGTGCGCTCTCTATACTCTGCCCTTTCTTTTTTTGCAGGAATTTCCTTCATGGCTATGGCCTTAGCGCGCGTGACGCCGCGCGTGCTTCATCATATTCAGGTTCCGGTTCAGGTTTTACTGTATGCAGGGTTGTTTGTCGTGGCTGAGTATGTGGTGGGCTGGCTCAATTTGCCGCTTCCTGCCAATCTCGTCGGCATGGTGATGCTGCTGGCACTGATTGTCTGTCGCATCATTCCGTTAAAATGGGTCAGAGCCGGGGCGCGCTGGCTGCTGGCTGAAATGTTGCTCTTTTTTGTTCCCGCCGTGGTGGCCGTCGTCAATTACGCGCAATTGCTGATGGTGGACGGCTGGCGAATTTTTCTGGTCATCGCGCTCAGCACGATCCTGGTGCTGGGCACCACCGCCTGGGTAGTCGACAGAGTCTATCGTTTTGAGATGCGCAGGCTGAATCATGACTAATTTTCAGCTCAGCGTTCTGTACCTGCTGATCACCCTCGGGCTCTATTTTGCCAACAAACGGCTGTATCGCCGCTTTCGTAAATTGCCGCTAATGCCGCTGGTCTTCACGCCTGTTCTGCTGGTGTTGTTGTTGGTATTTGGGCATATCTCTTACCAGAACTATATGGGGGAATCCCACTGGTTGTTATGGCTGCTCGGCCCGGCGACCATCGCCTTTGCGGTGCCGGTTTACGATAATCTGGCGATCATCAAACGCCACTGGATGTCCCTCTCCGCCGGGGTGGTCACCGCCACGCTGGTGGCTGTGACCAGCTCGGTCTGGCTGGCGCGGTTGTTTACCTTACCGGAGGCTATCCAGCGTAGCCTTGCGGTGCGCTCGGTCACCACGCCGTTTGCGCTGGCGGCGGCAAAGCCGCTGGGCGGCCAGCCGGATCTCGTGGCGCTGTTTGTGGTGGTGACGGGTGTATTTGGCATGGCGATTGGCGACATGCTATTTCTGCGACTCTCCATTCGTGAAGGGATGGCAAAAGGCGCCGGGTTCGGTGCCGCCTCGCACGGAGCGGGAACAGCGCGGTCGTATGAGCTGGGGCAGCAGGAAGGGGTGGTGGCGAGTCTGGTGATGATGCTCTCCGGCGTAGCGATGGTGCTGGCAGCGCCGCTGGCAGGGTGGTTGCTGTTCTGACATTCCCCGGCCCGCAGGCCGGGGAATCATTCTTAGTGAGCGTGACCCTGCTCAATACCCAGTCCAGTCTGAGAGCGAATAAACTGCGCACGGAACTGCTCGCGTTCGCGGGCGCCCTCGGCGGAGTTATCGGTCGCAGAGAAGAACCAGATGCCGATAAAGGCAATCGCTATCGAGAACAGCGCCGGATACTCATACGGGAAAATGGCTTTCTCGTGACCGAGGATCTGCACCCAAATCGTCGGGCCGAGAATCATCAGCACGACCGCAGTCAGCAGACCCAGCCAGCCGCCAACCATTGCGCCACGGGTGGTCAGTTTCGACCAGTACATGGAGAGCAGAATGATCGGGAAGTTACAGCTGGCAGCGATGGAAAACGCCAGACCGACCATGAAAGCAATGTTCTGATTCTCAAACAAAATCCCCAGCAGGATCGCCACAATGCCCAGCACCAGAACGGTGATTTTGGACACCTTCAGTTCCTGACGTTCGGTCGCGCCTTTACGGATCACGTTGGCGTACAGATCATGGGAGACCGCCGACGCACCGGCCAGCGTTAACCCGGCGACCACCGCCAGGATGGTGGCGAACGCTACCGCAGAGATAAAGCCAAGGAACAGGTTCCCGCCGACCGCATCAGCCAGATGAACGGCCGCCATATTGTTGCCGCCAATCAGTGCGCCTGCCGCATCTTTAAACGCCGGGTTGGCACCGACCAGCATGATGGCGCCGAAACCGATGATAAAGGTCAGAATGTAGAAGTAACCCATAAAACCGGTGGCGTAGAAGACGCTCTTGCGTGCTTCGCGGGCGTCGCTGACGGTAAAGAAGCGCATCAGGATATGCGGCAGACCCGCGGTACCAAACATCAGACCCAGTCCAAGCGACAGCGCGGAAATAGGATCTTTCACCAGTCCGCCTGGGCTCATAATGGCTGCGCCTTTCGGGTGAACCGCCATCGCTTCGCTAAACAGGTTATTGAAGCTGAAGCCGACGTGTTTCATCACCATGAAGGCCATAAAGCTGGCACCGAACAGCAGCAGTACGGCTTTGATGATTTGCACCCAGGTAGTGGCGAGCATGCCGCCGAACAGCACGTACATCACCATCAACACGCCGACCAGTACCACGGCGACGTGGTAGTTGAGGCCAAACAACAGCTCGATAAGTTTGCCTGCACCCACCATCTGAGCGATCAGATACAGGGCGACGACGACCAGCGATCCACAGGCGGAGAGGGTACGGATCGGGCCTTGTTTCAGGCGGTAGGAGGCCACGTCTGCAAAAGTATAGCGTCCGAGGTTACGCAGGCGTTCGGCGATCAGGAACAGAATGATGGGCCAGCCGACCAGGAAGCCGAGTGAATAGATAAGCCCGTCATATCCGGAGGTGTAAACCAGTGCGGAGATCCCGAGGAACGAGGCGGCAGACATAAAATCGCCGGCAATCGCCAGACCGTTCTGGAAACCGGTGATATTACCACCCGCAGTATAATAATCGCGACGTGAGCGAACGCGTTTGGAGGCCCAGTATGTGATGTACAGCGTCAGCGCCACGAAAATCAAAAACATGACGATGGCCTGCCAGTTTGTGGGCTGGCGTTGAACCGCGCCGGTAATGGCGTCGGCGGCATTTGCTGCCAAAGGAAGCGTGGCGGCAAGCGCCGTCAGGACTTTCTTCATGATGCTTTCACCTCGTGCATTACAGCTTTATTCAGACGGTCAAACTCCCCGTTCGCCCGCCAGACATAAACACCGGTCAGTACGAAGGAAATCACGATGACGCCAATCCCGAGAGGGATGCCGCGCGTCACACTGGTTCCGGCGTGAAGCGGAGTGCCCAGCCAGCCAGGCGCGAAGGCAATCAGTAATATAAAACTGACATAAATAATCAACATGATGATGGAAAGCACGAAGGCAAACCGTTGCCGTTTTTCAACCAACTCCCTGTAATGCGCACTGCTCTCTATCTGCTGACAAATATCGTTATTCATCACAGAGTCTCCAGAGGTAGATAGGGCTTTTGCTTTATCCCCCTCTCCCTTGCGGGGAGAGGGGTAGGGTGGGGCATCAGGAAGGCATAGTGATGGCCTGCTTCTCTTCGAGCAGTTTTTCGACTACGCCCGGATCGGCCAGGGTCGAGGTATCGCCGAGATTGCTGGTATCGCCAGCCGCGATTTTGCGCAGAATACGGCGCATGATTTTGCCGGAACGCGTTTTCGGCAAGGAATCAGTCCAGTGGAGCACGTCCGGCGTCGCCAGCGGCCCAATCTCTTTACGCACCCAGTTACGCACTTCGGCGTACAGTTCTGGCGTCGGTTCTTCTCCATGGTTAAGCGTCACATAGGCGTAAATGGCCTGTCCTTTGATGTTGTGCGGGATCCCGACAACGGCCGCTTCCGCAATTTTCGGATGTGACACCAGCGCGGATTCAATCTCCGCCGTACCCAGACGGTGACCGGAAACGTTCAGCACGTCATCGACGCGGCCGGTGATCCAGTAGTAACCGTCTTCGTCGCGGCGCGCGCCGTCGCCGCTGAAATACATATTTTTAAAGGTCGAGAAATAGGTTTGCTCGAAGCGCTCGTGATCGCCAAACAGCGTACGCGCCTGACCAGGCCAGGAGTCGGCGATCGCCAGATTCCCCTCGGTCGCGCCTTCCAGCGGATGGCCTTCGTTATCTACCAGCACTGGTTTAACGCCGAAGAAAGGACGTGTGGCAGAACCTGCTTTCAGTTCAGTGGCACCGGGAAGCGGAGTGATCATGAAACCGCCCGTTTCGGTCTGCCACCAGGTATCCATCACCGGGCATTTCTCATTGCCGATTTTCTTCCAGTACCACTCCCAGGCTTCCGGGTTAATCGGCTCGCCCACGGAACCGAGAATGCGCAGAGAGGAACGGTCAGTCCCTTCAATCGCCTTATCTCCTTCCGCCATCAGCGCACGTATCGCTGTCGGCGCGGTATAGAGAATGTTGACCTTATGTTTGTCCACTACCTGGCACATGCGCGCCGGCGTCGGCCAGTTTGGCACCCCTTCAAACATCAGCGTGGTGGCGCCGCAGGCCAGCGGTCCGTACAGCAGATAGCTGTGCCCCGTTACCCAGCCCACATCCGCGGTGCACCAGTAGATGTCACCCGGGTGATAATCAAACACATATTTAAAGGTCGTGGCGGCATAGACCAGGTAACCGCCGGTAGTGTGCAGCACACCCTTCGGCTTGCCGGTAGAGCCTGAGGTATAAAGTATGAACAGCGGATCTTCGGCGTTCAGTTCAACCGGGGTATTCTCCGCGCTCGCCTTGTTGATAAGGTCACTCCACCACAGGTCGCGACCCTCTTCCCAGTCAATGTTTCCACCAGTGCGTTTCAGCACGACAACATGTTCAACGCTTTTTACGTTCGGGTTTTTCAGCGCATCGTCGACGTTTTTCTTCAGCGGAATACCACGTCCGGCGCGAATGCCCTCGTCAGCGGTGATCACCAGACGGGAGTTAGAATCGATAATGCGCCCGGCGACGGCTTCTGGTGAGAAACCGCCAAAAATCACAGAGTGGATGGCACCAATACGCGCGCAGGCCAGCATTGCCACCGCCGCTTCAGGCACCATCGGCATATAGATAGCAACCACATCGCCTTTTTTGACGCCCAGATCCAGCAGGACGTTGGCAAAACGGCTGACATCGCGATGTAGTTCACGATAGGTGATATGTTTGCTTTGCGTGGCATCATCACCTTCCCAGATGATGGCTGTCTGATCGCCACGCTTGTCCAGGTGACGGTCGAGACAGTTCGCCGCCAGGTTCAGCGTGCCGTCTTCGTACCATTTGATCGAGACGTTACCTGGCGCAAACGAGGTGTTCTTTACCTTCTGATACGGCGTGATCCAGTCAAGGATTTTTCCTTGCTCACCCCAGAAGGCATCCGGGTCAGCCACGGACTGCTCATACTTCGCCTTGTACTGTTCCGGATTAATCAGGCAGTTGTCCGCAATGCTGGCGGGAATAGCGTGTTTATGTATTTGGCTCATGGCTTTTATTCTCCTTGTAAGATGTTAATAATATGTCAAATAAACGTTAATTGAAGGAGGATCTATCACTTTTGTTTATTATTTGCGCGACGGATCACGCAATCAGTGAATTGTATGAAAATGCACCAAATGAATCTTAGATAAGAAATAATTGCGGATATGAATTTATAGAAATGATGAATGTAAAAAGTTTTTTATAACAAATAGTTATGCAATACAAATGAAATAAACTCGCACGATTATGCACTTCAACAGACAAAAGCTCCATTCTGAAAGGGTTGCGCAGGATGCCATGCAAATGATACTGATATTGCGCGTTAAAAAACCCCACTAACAAACGCAACACAATTCATACCCCTTTCAGCAGGTGTCATTCATTTAAGGAATGACATCTCTCATTGAGGAAGTCTGTAGTCATGAAAACAACAAAAGTCAGCCTTGCCTGGCAAATTTTGCTGGCGCTGGTGCTGGGCATTCTGCTGGGCAGCTATCTGCATTATCAAAGTGACAGCCGCGAGTGGCTTATCGCGAACCTTCTGTCTCCTGCCGGAGACATCTTCATCCATCTGATCAAAATGATCGTGGTGCCTATCGTGATTTCGACGCTGGTGGTCGGGATTGCAGGCGTAGGCGATGCGAAGCAACTCGGGCGGATTGGCGCGAAAACCATTCTCTATTTCGAAGTCATCACAACGGTTGCCATTGTGCTGGGCATTACGCTGGCGAACGTTTTCCAGCCTGGTGCGGGCATTGATATGTCGCAACTGGCGACAGTGGATATTTCGAAATATCAGAATACGACCGCAGAAGTACAGAGCCACGCGCATGGCCTGATGGGGACATTGCTGTCGCTGGTACCGACCAATATTTTCGCCTCGATGGCGAAGGGCGACATGCTGCCGGTTATTTTCTTCTCGGTGCTGTTTGGTCTGGGGCTGTCGTCACTGCCGTCATCGCACCGTGAACCTCTGGTGACAGTGTTCCGCTCGATCTCTGAAACCATGTTCAAAGTGACGCATATGGTGATGCGCTACGCGCCGATCGGGGTGTTCGCGCTGATTTCAGTGACGGTGGCCAACTTCGGTTTCGCCTCACTGTGGCCGCTCGCCAAACTGGTGGTGCTGGTTTACGTCGCGATTCTCTTTTTTGCGCTGGTGGTGCTGGGCCTGGTGGCGCGGGTGTGTGGATTGAGTATCTGGACGCTGATCCGCATTCTGAAAGAAGAGCTGATTCTGGCGTACTCGACGGCCAGCTCTGAGAGTGTGCTGCCGCGCATTATCGAGAAAATGGAAGCCTACGGAGCGCCCGCGTCAATTACCAGTTTTGTGGTGCCAACCGGTTACTCCTTTAACCTTGATGGTTCCACGCTCTACCAGAGCATCGCGGCGATCTTTATCGCGCAGTTGTATGGCATCGACCTGTCGTTGGGTCAGGAGATCATTCTGGTGCTGACGCTGATGGTTACGTCGAAAGGGATTGCAGGTGTTCCGGGTGTCTCTTTTGTCGTGTTGCTGGCGACACTGGGCAGCGTCGGGATCCCGCTGGAAGGTCTGGCGTTTATCGCCGGTGTTGACCGTATTCTCGACATGGCGCGCACAGCGCTGAACGTGGTAGGGAATGCGCTGGCGGTACTGGTTATCGCCAAATGGGAACACAAATTTGACCGTAAAAAAGCGCTGGCTTATGAGCGCGAGGTGCTGGGCAAATTTGATAAAACCGCAAATCCCTAAAACGGTATCTGCCGGGTGACGTGAATGCGTACCCGGCCTGTTAGCGGCTGAGACGGTTATTTGTTGCTCAGCCGATCAAACTCCTCGCAGCCGGTATCAAACCCCTCCATACAGCTCAGATTGAGCCACTGAAGCGCTTTCTGTTTGTTCGGCGTGATAAACCCTTTCTCCCCCTGCAGGAACATCATCCCCGCCCAGTATTCGGCATACCCGGTACGCGAGAGCGTTGAGCTGCGTTTGAAATACCAGGCAGCTTTAACGTCGTCCTCAGGCAGCGGGCCGCCATTGGCATAGATGAGCCCGAGCAGCATTTGCGCATCGACGGCGGCATCGCTTTCGATATTCTTCGCGGCATTCTCCAGGAGCTGAATTGCCCGCGGAAAGTCCGGCGTGCCCGCCTCGTTGTTAACCAGAACGCGGGCGAGGATGATATCGCCGATTTTACTGCCGGCAAGGCTTGCCTGTTCGGCCAGCGTTTTCGCCGCGGTGATATCCTTTTTCAGCGACATTTGCGCCAGCAACGCGATGGCATCGGCATTGCCGTTTTCCGCCGCTTTTTCAGCCCAGTAGTGAGCCTTCTGCTCGTTGCCGGAACTGTAGTACGTGTCGGCGAGAAGGTACTGCGCGTGCGGATCGCCCGCCTGCGCCTGCTGCTGGAACTGGCTACCGATGTCGTCTGCATGTAATGGAAATACAAACAAAAAAAGTAATAAATAGAGATATTTCATTTTTAGTTATCTTCAGAGTACAGAGCCCGCAGTATAATTGGCTGGCAGGAAAAATAAAACGGGTGCATTAAGACCTCCAGACGCCATATTATTAACAAAATGGCGTCATGCCTTTTACTCCTTGCAATGCGTGAAGTAAGAGGCTACCCTCATCCTTGCGTGGGTATGAGGGATAGCCTCGGGTGGATGGAAACATCTTCCCGGGGCTTACTGCTTTCTGTCCCTCACTAATGCTTAAGACAGAAAGCCTTAAGCACCCGACCTGAATAATACCGCTGATTTTCACGAAGCAAAGATGTAATTCCATTAGGAAAAAATTACATTTCTCTGGAATCAGGATCGCATAATTTGAATATAAAAAAGGGGTGAATTAATTCACCCCTTATTATTAGTGAAAATAATTAATTCAACCCATTGCGGTTTCACGCAAGCGGGATTTCAATTTATTATATTCATCGATCACATACTGTTCCGCAGCGCGTTGATCGGCAATAGGTTCTACACGAACAGCACAGTATTTATACTCCGGCGTTTTGGTTATCGGGCTCAGGTTTTCCGTCACCAGTTCGTTACATGCGCCAATCCACCATTGATAGGTCATGTAAACCGCACCTTTGTTCGGGCGGTCACTGACTTTTGCACGGGTAATGATTTTACCTTTACGGGAATTCACCCATACCAGTGCTTCATCTTCAATGCCCAGGCGCGCGGCATCAGTGGTGTTGATTTGCGCATAGCCGGGTTCATCCGCCAGTGCCGCCAGCGCGGCACAGTTACCGGTCATCGAACGACAGGAGTAGTGGCCCACTTCACGCACGGTGGAGAGCACCATCGGATACTCATCAGTGAGTTTGTCGATGGGCGCCACCCAGTCGCAGGTGAAGAATTTCGCCAGCCCGTTCGGGGTATCGAATTTCTCTTTGAAGAGATACGACGTGCCCTGATCGGCGTCTGACTCATCGCGGCACGGCCACTGGATGTAACCCAGTTCGCCCATTTTCTCATAGGTTGCGCCGTAGAAGTCCGGGCAGAGATGCCGTAACTCATCCCAGATCTCCTGGGTGTTGTTATAGTGCATCGGGTAACCCATGCGCGTGGCGATTTCGCTGATAATTTGCCAGTCCGTTTTCAGATCCCACTTCGGCTCAACAGCCTTATAGAAGCGCTGGAAGCCGCGATCCGCCGCTGTGTAAACCCCTTCGTGCTCGCCCCAGGAGGTGGAAGGCAGGATGACGTCCGCCGCCGCGGCGGTTTTGGTCATAAAGATGTCCTGCACGATCACCAGCTCCAGATCCTCAAACCCTTTGCGAACGGCAGAGAGCTCGGCATCGGTTTGCAGTGGATCTTCACCCATGATGTACGCCGCTCGCACTTCGCCATGCGCCGCGCGGTGCGGCAGCTCGCTGATGCGATAACCGGTGTGGGCAGGCAGACTTTCCACGCCCCACGCTTTGGCGAACTTCTCGCGGTGTTTTTCCTCTTTGACAAACTGGTAGCCCGGGAAGGTATCCGGCAACGCGCCCATATCACAGGCGCCCTGAACGTTGTTCTGGCCGCGAACCGGGTTAACGCCAACACTCGGCTTACCAAGGTTGCCGGTTAACATCGCGAGGCTGGTCAGTGAACGAACAGTTTCGACACCCTGATAGAACTGCGTGACGCCCATCCCCCACAGGATGGCTGCGGATTTCGCCGTCGCGTACATTCTCGCACACTGACGAATCTGCTGCGCGCTGACGCCGGTGATCTCTTCAACCGACTCCGGCGTGTAGCCTTCGACGATTTTACGATATTCTTCAAAGCCTTCCGTACGGGTCGCGACGAACGCGTTGTCGTACAGATTTTCTTCAATGATGACATGCCCCATGGCGTTAAGCAGCGCGATGTTCGAACCGTTTTTTAACGCGATGTGCATATCCGCAATGCGCGCGGTTTCAATCTTACGCGGATCGCAGACAATAATTTTCGCCCCATTGCGTTTGGCGTTTATCACGTGATTCGCCACAATAGGATGTGAATCTGCCGGGTTGTACCCGAAGATAAACACGAGATCGGTGTTATCAATCTCTGTGATGGCATTACTCATGGCGCCATTACCGACCGACTGGTGCAGACCTGCAACCGAAGGGCCGTGTCAGACGCGAGCGCAGCAGTCGACGTTATTGGTACCAATAACGGCGCGCGCAAATTTTTGCATCACATAGTTGGTTTCATTACCCGTTCCGCGTGAAGAGCCTGTCGTCTGAATGGCATCCGGGCCGTACTTCTCTTTGATGGCGCTCAGACGGGTGGCGACATAATCCAGCGCTTCATTCCAGGAGACGGACTCCAGTTTGCCGCCGCGCTGCCGGCGAATCATGGGGGATTTCAGACGGGGGGTGAGGATTTGCGTATCGTTAATGAAATCCCAACCGTAATACCCTTTCAGACAAAGCGTACCCTGGTTGGTTTTCCCTTGCGCTGCCTCAGCCCTGACGATTTTGCCGTTATCTACCACCAGATTGATTTTGCAACCTGATGCGCAGTACGGGCAAACCGTGACGACTTTTTTCATCGGTCTCGCTCCAGTTAATCAATTAACGCTCTCGCGCTTTCACACTGATTATGCATCTTCTATGCCATGTTTTTATTGTGGGTATCCCCTGATATTACGGGCGAGTTTTGGGCGATGTCATGACGAAAAACAGATTGTCGTCAGATTTGACGTGTCGAAATGGGTGGCGAGGGTGACGTTTCTCGAAATGATAATGGAGGCTAATAAAATGATAATGGGTGAGGGCGGTGGTTTTGAGAATCCTCCGCTACACGCGTAGTTGGCGATTCACTACCGTGAGATCGACCCGACATCGAGATTAACCTTATGAAACAGCATATAGCAGCGATTCTGCTCAGCCTGCTCTCATTGAGCAGCCAACTGGCTCACGCGGATGTGATTGACGACGCGATCGGTAATATCCAGCAGGCGATTAACGACGCCTGGAAGCCCGACAACAACCGGGACTATGACGATGACCGTGATCAGGGCTGGGAACAGCAGATGAGCGACGATCGCCGTCGTCAATATGACGACCGTCGCCGGCAGTTTGAAGACCGCCGCCGTCAGCTCGATGATCGCCAGCGCCAGCTCGATCAGGAACGCCGCCAGTTGGAGGACGAGGAGCGCCGTTTTGAGGATGATTACGCTCGTTAATCCAGCATAATCTCCATGCCGTCAAACCCCGCTTCAATCCCTTCCGGCAGCGGATTGTTCATCATCCACATATCAAAATGATGGCTGATATGCGTCAGGATCACCCGCGGGCAACCCGTTTCTTCCTTGATCGTGATGACCGTATTGAGATCGTTATGGTTGCGTGGCGTTTCGTCGCGCGGCTCATGGCTACAGTCAATCACCATCACCTGCGGATGATTATTGCGCAGAAACGTTAGTGTCTTGTCAGGCAGCCCGGCGGTGTCAGTAAGCCAGGCGACGCGGCTGTGGGCAGACTCCAGCAGATAACCGAAGGTCAGTTTTGAATGGGTGAGCGGCAGCGGCGTGACCTGAAGCCCCTGCAGGTCAAATACCACGAACGGTTCCACGGTATGGCTGAAATCCAGGATCCCCGGGTGTTTAAACAGATCGTCACAACCCTCTTCATCCGGCGGCCCGTAGACGGGAATGGGTTCGTCAATCCCCCAGCGTAGCGGGAACAACCCCTGAACATGATCCATATGATAGTGGGTAAGTAAAAACTGATGAAAGCTGCCGGCGGGGTGACATTCCATTATGTCGGGGATCCCCGCGTCGAGCAGGGTGACGGCATCGTTGTAACTCACCACGCCGCTACACGGACGGCGACGATGTTGAGGATACTGACGGGCGCGGCGGCAGGCGGCGCAATCGCAGCCGAAGACCGGAACCAGCTGCGCGCCTCCGGTGCCGGTTAAGCGAAGAATCAGACTCATCATTCCTCCTTA
The DNA here is from genome assembly GCF_000734965.1 of Trabulsiella guamensis ATCC 49490. Taxonomy (GTDB): domain Bacteria; phylum Pseudomonadota; class Gammaproteobacteria; order Enterobacterales; family Enterobacteriaceae; genus Trabulsiella; species Trabulsiella guamensis. Next base: position 43,101 of record NZ_JMTB01000091.1, on the reverse strand, counting down.
CAGTGTGAACTCTGTATCAGGTTACAGGCAGGTATGAGGGCTCTCTTATGACATAACGGGCTGGCGAATCAGGGATAGAAAGGTCTCCACTGACTGTAGCAGACTTCCGTCGTTATTCAGCATATGGCAGTTATCCGGCGTATACCGCGCTGCCCGCGCCAGACGCTGGTCGATCTCTTTGGCGTTCTCGCGACCGCGCAGTTCAAGCCGCTCGCGCAGAACCTCAGGCGATACATGCAGGCAGACAGGTAGCAGTGACGTGCCATAGCGCGCTTTCGCTTGCGGAAGATGCGCCCGTGACCCGTTGACCACCACGTCAAACCCGGCATGCAACCAGACGTCAATCTCCACGCCGACGCCGTAGTAAAAATTGTTAGCGTACCAGCTCAGGGCAAACAACTGTTGTTCGGCACGGGTGAAAAACTCATGTTCGCTCAACGCAACATGATTTTCACTGCCCGCATTCCAGGGCCGGGTGATGTAGCGATGCGCTACCAGAATGCGCGGGTGTTCAAGGACGCGCAGCGCTTCCAGCAGACTGTCTTTACCGGAGCCCGACGGCCCCACTAACCAGACCAGCTTTCCCGCCATCAATAAACCCTCTTGCCCTGACGCCAGACATGATCGATGTGAATATGTTCGCTTTTGCGGTGCGCCAACACCAGGTCAGCACGCTTGCCTTCGCCGATCACGCCGCGGTCATGCAGGTTCAGCGCCTGTGCCGGGTTTTTCGTCACCAGACGGATGGCCTGTGGCAGCGTGAAAGCGTTATCGTGAGCGTCCGCCACGCGAAACGCGGCATCCAGCAGGCTTGCGGGGTAGTAATCCGACGACAGAATGTCCAGCAGACCGAGTGAGGCCAGTTGGTGCGCTGCGACGTTGCCGGAATGTGAACCGCCGCGCACGATATTCGGCGCCCCCATTAACACGCTCATTCCATGTTGTTGCGATGCCTCTGCTGCTTCAAATGTGGTGGGAAATTCGGCGATCACACTGCCAATCTGGTGAGATTCAGCCACATGATCGCGGGTGGCGTCATCATGACTCGCCAGGGATATCCCCCGCGCACGACAGTGGGCAGCGATGGTTTCGCGGTTGGGCTGTGACCAGCGGGCGGCCAGCTGCAGTTGCTCTTCCTCGAAACGTGCCATCTGCTCATCGGTCAGTTGATATTTGCCCTGATAATATTCGCGGTACTTCTCAATATTGGCGAACTGGCGTTGTCCTGGTGAGTGATCCATCAATGACACCAGCGTCACCGGCTCACGATCAACCAGCTTTTCAAACAGCGGCAGGGTCGTGTGGTGCGGCAGCTCGCAACGCAAATGCAGGCGGTGTTCGGCGCGATTTAAGCCACGTTTTTGCGTCTCTTCGACGGCATTGATCATCTTTTCAAGATTTTCCAGCCGGTCGCCGCCATCGCGTACGTCGCCAATCGCGACCGCATCCAGCACCGTGGTGATCCCGCTGGAGACCATCAGCGCATCATGGCTGCTCATTGCGGAATGGGCAGGCCAGTCTACTTTCGGACGCGGCGTAAAAAATTTATCCAGATTGTCGGTATGCAGCTCGATCAGGCCCGGTAGCAACCAGCCGCCTTCACCATCCATCGCTTCCGGCAGGCCGCTCTGGGTCTGCGCAAACGCGCGAATCATGCCATCCCTGACGTCGACAGAACCATGAACAACTTCATCTTCCAGCACTAACTTTACGTTATTGATAATCATGATGTTGCACTCATCGGATGGAGACGATCGGCAACGTGATTACGTACCGTTTCGTCATGGAAAATACCGACAATCGCGGCTCCGCGCGCTTTCGCTTCGGTGATGAGCTCAACGACTGCCGCACTGTTTTTTGTATCCAGGGATGCCGTGGGTTCGTCAAGCAGCAGAATCGGGTAATCGACGATAAAGCCACGGGCGATATTGACGCGCTGTTGTTCACCGCCGGAAAAGGTCGACGGCGCCAGATGCCACAGACGTTCCGGCACATTGAGGCGCGTTAGCAGGCGGGCGGCTTTGGCAGCGCACTCGTTACGCGGCACGCCGAGGTCGATCAGCGGCTGCATGACCACATCCAGCGCGGAAATGCGCGGGATCACCCGCAAAAACTGGCTGACCCAGCCGATGGTGGATTTACGGACTTCCACCACTTTTCGCGCGGGCGCCGTCACCAGATCAACCCACTCGCCACCATGCTTCACGTGAATGTGTCCGTCGTCGGGCAGGTAATTGGCGTACAGGGAACGCAGCAGTGTGGATTTACCGCTGCCGGAATGACCATGCAGCACAACGCATTCGCCTGCGCTGACGGTCAGCGACGCGTTATCGAGTACCGGCAGACGAATGCCGTTTTGCTGGTGGAGCACAAAGGTCTTACTCACGTTTTCTACGCGGATCATATTGGCCTCTTAATTCTGCAATACCGATGACACCAGCAACTGGGTATAGGGATGATGCGGATCGTCCAGCACGCGATCAGTTAATCCACTTTCCACCACCTGACCTTCTTTCATCACCATCAGGCGGTCAGCCAGCAGGCGCGCGACGCCAAGATCGTGGGTGACAATCACCACCGCCAGGTTCAGCTCCACCACCAGCCCGCGCAGCAAATCGAGCAGGCGAGCCTGCACGGAGACATCCAGCCCGCCGGTAGGCTCGTCCATAAACACAAGTTTCGGATGGGTGACCAGGTTGCGGGCGATTTGCAGGCGCTGCTGCATACCGCCGGAGAAGGTTGTTGGCAGGTCGTCGATACGCGAAGCGGGGATTTCCACTTCTTCGAGCCATTGCTGTGCTGTTGCACGAATATTGCCGTAGTGACGCGCACCGGTAGCCATCAGGCGTTCGCCGATGTTGCCACCTGCGGAGACCTGTCGGCGCAGGCCATCCATCGGATGCTGATGCACCACGCCCCACTCGGTGCGTAACAGGCGGCGGCGTTCCGCTTCGCTCATTCCATACAGCGATCGCGCCTGATAAACCACGTCGCCCTGTTGCGGTGTCAGGCGGGCAGAAATGGATTTCAGCAGCGTGGTTTTGCCGGAGCCGGACTCGCCGACGATACCCAGCACTTCGCCCGGCCACAGTTCGAATGACACGTCGCTGAAGCCTTTGCCCGGCGCGTACAGGTGGGTCAGGTTGTTGACAGAAAGCAGCGGTTGGGTCATTTGCGTAACGTCTCACTTTGTTGGCGGCAGTAGTCGGTGTCGGAGCAAACAAACATCCGTTTACCGGTGTCATCCAGCACCACTTCATCAAGGTAGCTGTGGCGTGAGCCGCAGATGGCGCAGGGCTCATCCCACGTCTGCACGGTAAAAGGGTGATCGTCAAAATCGAGACTCTCAACGCGGGTAAATGGCGGTACCGCGTAAATGCGTTTTTCTCGACCAGCACCAAAAAGTTGCAGGGCGGGCATCATGTCCATTTTCGGATTGTCAAATTTCGGGATCGGCGACGGATCCATCACATAGCGGCCATTGACCTTCACCGGGTAGGCGTAGGTAGTGGCGATATGGCCGAAGCGGGCGATGTCTTCATACAGTTTCACTTGCATCACGCCGTATTCCTCCAGCGCGTGCATGGTGCGGGTCTCGGTTTCGCGCGGTTCGATGAAGCGCAGTGGTTCAGGGATCGGCACCTGATAGATCAGGATCTGATCTTCCACCAGCGGCGTTTCAGGGATCCGGTGACGGGTCTGGATCAGCGTCGCCTCATCAGTGCGTTCAGTGGTGGCAACGCCGGTAACGCGCTTAAAGAAATTGCGAATGGAGACGGCGTTGGTGGTGTCGTCAGCGCCCTGGTCGATTACTTTTAGCACGTCGTTTTCACCGATCACGCTGGCGGTAAGCTGGATCCCACCGGTTCCCCATCCGTAGGGCATTGGCATTTCACGACCGCCGAATGGCACCTGATAACCGGGGATCGCGACCGCTTTGAGAATAGCGCGGCGGATCATACGTTTGGTTTGTTCGTCGAGGTAGGCAAAGTTGTAGCCGGTCAGTGGGTTAGCCACGGCAGTTCTCCCGTTGCAGACGTTTCAACAGTTCCAGTTCTGCCTGGAAATCAACGTAGTGCGGCAGTTTGAGATGCGAGACAAAACCGGCCGCCTCGACGTTATCTGCATGCGCCAGCACGAACTCTTCGTCCTGCGCCGGGCCGGCGATGGTCTCGTCGTAGTCCGGTGCCTGGAGCGCGCGATCCACCAGCGCCATCGCCATTGCTTTACGCTCGCTCATGCCGAAGGCCAGCCCATAACCGCGGGTGAAATGCGGCGACTCTGCTTGCGGAGCGACAAAACCGTTTACCATTTCACACTCGGTCATCAACAGTTCGCCGACGTTAACGGCAAATCCCAGCTCTTCCGGCACAATTTCGATGCCAACGTGACCACTGCGGATCTCGCCAGCAAACGGGTGGTTACGGCCATAACCGCGCTGGGTCGAGTAGGCCAGCGCCAGCAGATAACCTTCATCGCCACGCATCAGCTGTTGCAGGCGCGAGGCGCGCGAGCAGGGGTAGACTGGCGGTGTACGGGTGATGTCATCCGGTGTCGCGCCGGTATCCGCTTCTGCTTTCGCCAGCCCCTGTTTTGCCAGTAGGCTGAAGACGTGCGGGGCAGGCTCTTGTGGAGAATCTGCGGTGTTGAGTTCCGTCGTTTCACCGTTCGCCAGCAGGGTAAAATCGAGCAGACGGTGAGTGTAATCGTAAGTCGGGCCAAGCAATTGCCCGCCAGGCACATCTTTATAGACTGCGGAAATGCGACGTTCCAGGCGCATCTCGGCGGTATTCAGCGGCTCGCTGACCGCCAGTTTCGCCAGCGTCGTGCGATACGCGCGCAGCAAGAAAATCGCTTCAACGTTATCGCCGCTGGCCTGTTTCAGTGCCAGCGCCGCCAGTTCGCGATCGGCAATACCGCCTTCGGTCATGACGCGGTCAACGGCGAGATTAAGCTGTTGCTCAATTTGCGCCACGTTCAGTTCAGGCAGCCCGGTGTCACCACGGCGCCGGTGTTCCTGCAGGTTGTGGGCGGCGGCTATCGCCTTTTCGCCCCCTTTAACGGCAACGTACATCAGCACACCTCGACATGAGTAGTCCGCGGGATTGCCATCAGGCGCTCGCCGCAGGTGAGGATCAGGTCAACGCCCAGCGGGAACGGGTGCGGGCGCTCGGTCAGTTCATGCAACAGGCACTCCGGTAACTGAGGGGCGATCATCCGCTCTTCTGCAATACCCGCACCGGTCAGACGCAACATGCGTCCGCCGCTCAGTCCGGCGACCTGCACAATCAGCGTCGCGCTGGTTTCCGGGGCGACGGCACTCCCGGCGCTCATCGCGTTCAGTTGCTCAGCGCTCAGCGTCTCATCCGCCACGGCGAAAACTGCCTGCTGCGGCTGATCCACCAGCGGCGCGTTGGTATGAAAACGTAAGTTCTGACGGGCGATATCATTGTTCACCGCCGCAGACAGCCATACCGGCGTGTCATTATCAGCCAGCGTCAGTAACACGCTGGTGGTGGCGAGATTGAGCGGCTGCCAGCCATGCCTGAGCAGATGCAGCGAGACGATAACGCCTGGCTCGCTCATCGCTTTCAGCAGGCGACGAAAACAGTGTTGGGCATCCTGCACCGGAAGTGTAAAGGCGGTCTGTAATGTCATGCGTTGTCTCCGCGAACCAGCGTAAAGAAGTCGACCCGGCTGGCATCGACTTCGGCGCGACGGGCATTGATCTGTGCCGTCCGCGCTGCCTCCAGTGGGCTAATCAGGGTTTCCATCAGGGTCTGGAAATGGGGTTGTAATTGCAGCAGGGCGTCGATGACCGCGCAGCGTTCCGCGTGCGGTTTATCGCGCCCGAGCACCCAGCTGTAGCCGAGGGTGCCGTCCGCGAGGCGGATCACCGCGCGGGTCAGGGTGGCGTCGCCGGCAAAAAAGCGATCACCGGTGCCGCCCATCCGCGCCTGGATCTGTACCAGCCCGGTTTCCGGGGCGCGGATGAGTTCATAGTCGGGCGACAGTTCCAGCGCCTGCATCCGCGCGCTGAGTGCGGCAGGGTCGCTATGTGACAGCGCCGATAGCCAGCGCTGACGGGTTGCGGTATCAAAATGCATTCAGTGCTCCATAGTGAATTCGATCATGTCAGCGCGGGTCAGGCTGACGGAGTATTCCGCCGCGTTGACCTCACCGTCACGGTGGTTCAGAGTGCGTACGCAGAGCAGCGGCGCCAGGTTGGGGATCTCCAGCACGTTGCTCTCTTTGGCCTGGGCGCGGCGGGCGCTGATACGGGTCTGTGTACGCTTCAGCGACACGTTCAGCCGATCGCGAAGAAAGTCGTGTAGCGAGCCGCTGCTGAAGGTTTGCAGCTCAGGCCAGAAGGTCATGTCAGAAAAATAGTGGTCGATAAGACACAGGGCGATGCCGTTCACCCGGCGCAGGGTGCGCAGATGGATGACGTTGTCGCCTTCCTGCACGCCGAGCGCATCGGCAACGTGGCCCGACGCCGGGCGCAGCACCGACAGCAGTTTTTCGCTGGTGGGATGGCTACCCTGATCGAGCAGGTTCTGGCTGAACCGCGCCTGGGAATTCAGCGGGTAGTCGAACGGGCGCATCAGCACCAGCACGCCGATCCCCTGACGACGCTGCACCCAGCCTTTCTCCACCAGTTGATCGATGGCGCGGCGCAGGGTATGGCGGTTCACTTCAAAACGTGCCGCCAGCTGATGCTCGGCGGGCAGCCAGTCGCCGCAGCGATAGTGATTGCGGAGCTCCTGCTCAAGTTTCGCGGCAATCTCCTGATAACGTGTTGGGTAACTGGTCGGATGTCTGGACAAGTGCATGATTGTCAATACCTCGCGGTTCAGATGAGCCTTTGCGCATACGCAAGCAGGGGATGTGGCAACATCGTGAGCCTGGAGTGTGACAAGTCTGTTAATGAAGGATGAAGAATTGAAGACGCCTTCCCGGGGCGGGAAGGCAGGGAATTAATGTTGTTTGAGGACGTTGATCATCCATGGCACGCCGAATTGATCGACCACTTTGCCAAAACCGTGCGCCCAGAACGTCTCCTGCCAGGCCATTTCGATTTTTCCACTTTCGGCCAGGTTATCGAACCAGCGTTTACCTTCTTCTGTATTCTGGGTGTCGATGACCAGCGTAAAGCCGGAATAGTTCGCCCGGTCACTGGTGAGGCCATCGCTCATCATGATATCGCTACCGGCGATACGGACGTTGGAATGGGCGATAGCGTCATCCGGGTATGACATGGTCGACGCGCAGCCATCTTCGCTGTTTTGCGCCTCTTTGGGCATTTCGCCGAAGGTGATTTTGTACGCCAGTTCTGCACCGAGCGCGTGTTGATAGAAGGCAATGGCCTTAGCACAATTGCCACCAAAGGAGATGTAGGGACTTAACGGCATATTCGTTACCTCAGGTAAGAGAAGCCTGTTAAGTGTAGTCAGGGGCAGCCCGGTAAGCGAAGCGCCACCGGGCGGCAATTTAGTTCTTCTTCACAAATTCTGACTTGAGCTTCATCGGACCAAAGCCGTCAATTTTGCAGTCGATGTTATGATCGCCTTCGACCAGACGAATATTCTTCACTTTGGTGCCGATTTTCAGCATCGAAGAGCTGCCTTTGACTTTGAGATCTTTGATGACGGTAACGCTGTCGCCGTCGGCCAGCAGATTGCCATTCGCATCTTTCACGATCAGCGCATCGCTCTCCTGAGCGGGTTCCGCATCGTTCCATTCATGCGCGCATTCCGGGCAGACGTACATACCATTGTCTTCATAAGTATATTCGGAATTGCATTTTGGGCAGTGTGGAAGTTGCATTGAAAAAGTCCTCTTAAAAATGGCAGATCGCCGAAAATAGGCCTAATTATACCGCAAATCCACACTTTTGTCGGTGCTATTTCACGCAGACGACGGCGCCGCACGGCAAAGCACGCGTTACCGATATGAAAATAAATAACGATATGTTCTGAATATTTTAGAAAATGCGCTACGCTGTTAATCTCTGCTTTATCTAAAGCACCGCCAGAATAATAATTATTGAGCACCAGAGTAAACATAAAATATTATAAAAACGACTGAATATAAAAATAATATCTGGCTGTTAAAAGTTCAGAGAAATAAAAGTAATGTAATTTGCGTTAAGGAAATTCTTTAACCATGTACACACAGACAATATATGAATTGAGCCAGGAAGCGGAACGCTTACTGCAGCTGGCTCTGCGACATTTACAGAGTTTGAAAACCCTTCCCGTGAGCGCGCAAAATGCTCAGGCGGCCCCACGTCCATTGCATTTCAGCCCCGAGGGGATTAACACCCAACAGGCGACGCTCAATAATGAATTACGAAAGATCACCCGTCTGGAAATGGTTCTGGCGATTGTCGGCACGATGAAAGCCGGAAAGTCGACAACCATTAATGCGATTGTCGGGACTGAGGTTTTACCTAACCGTAATCGCCCGATGACAGCGATCCCCACGCTAATTCGCCACACGCCGGGGCAAAAAGAACCCGGCCTGCATTTTACTCATCCTGAACCAATCGATCAGTTAATGCAGGAATTGCAGAATAAAATCAGCCACATCGATCGCACTGCGCTGGCCGAAAGGCTTGAGCTTGATAAAGACATGAATACGCTGCTGGATCATATTTCCCACGGTGTGGCGTTTGAAAAACATTACCTGGGCGCGCAGCCGATTTTTCATTGCCTGAAAAGTCTTAATGATCTGGTGCGACTTTCGCAGGCGCTGGAGGCAGAATTTCCGTTCGCTGAATATGCCGCGATTGAACATATTCCGGTGATTGAAGTGGAATTTGCCCATCTCTCAGGCATGGGGAACTTTCCGGGGCAACTGACATTGCTGGATACGCCAGGGCCGAACGAAGCCGGGCAACCACATCTGCAAAAAATGCTCAGTGAACAACTGTCGCGCGCCTCCGCGGTGCTGGCGGTAATGGACTACACCCAACTCAAATCGGTCTCTGATGAAGAGATGCGACAGGCGATTGCGGCCGTCGGGCAATCGGTGCCGCTGTATGCACTGGTGAATAAGTTTGATCAAAAGGATCGTAACAGCGATGACGAAGACCAGGTACGGGCGCTGATTTCCGGCACGCTGATGAAAGGATGTATTACACCCAGGCAGATTTTCCCGGTCTCGTCGATGTGGGGCTATCTGGCAAACCGGGCGCGACATGAGCTGAACGTGTACGGCAAACTGCCATCGCCGGAAGAGCAGCGTTGGGTGCAGGATTTTGCCGAGGCGGCGCTGGGACGACGCTGGCGCAATGAGGATTTGCAGGAAGCGGGCAAAATGCGTCATGCGGCTGAATTGCTGTGGGAAGATTCGCTGTTTGAACAGCCCATCCGCAATTTGCTGCACGCAGCGCATACGCATGCGTCACTGTTCGCGCTGCGTTCTGCGTCGCATAAATTGCTCAACTATGCGACGCAGGCTCAGGATTATCTCGATTTTCGCCATCAAGGGATGACCGTGGCGTTCGACAAACTTCAGCATAATATCGACGGGCTGGAGGAGAGTATGGCGCAGTTTGAAGCGCGCAGGCGTGGCGTCACCGAAGAAGTGCATCATGAGGTGGTCGAGGCGCTGTCCGCGGTAGAAGACTTTATCGCAACGCAGCAGGCAAGCGCGGTGCAAAGCGTCACCCACTGGTTTGCGGAGGAAAATCTGCGCACGCTGTGTGGCGACGTGACGGTTGACGTTCGGATGGCAGACAATGGCGACACAGGCCAGGTGGTGCTCACTGCGGAAAGCGAGGCACACTGCCTGTTGAGTAAAATTCGCCAGGGTTGCGAGAACGTGTTGCTGACGACACAGCAGACGCTGACGCGCGAGCTGTCGCAGCGCTTTACCCAGCTGGAAATCAGCCTGACGCGCACGCTGGAAGAGGCGTTGCGCCCGATTGAACTCCATATCAAAGAAGAGCTGGGCAAAGCCGGATTTCGTGCGCGGATCAGCCTGCCACCGTTTCGCGCCGGACTGGTGGATTTTAATATACCGCTGGTATTTGCCGATGCCATTGCCCGTGAAGATACGCCGGTCAGCGCGCTACCGCGCGGCGGAATGCGGGAATCCGTCTCGCGCTGGTTGAATAACCCCGGCTGGGGATGGGACGACTACGTCATGACGCAGGCACGATACGTTATTGATATTCCAGCCCTGAAGCACAAGCTCATTTTCCATATCTCTCAGTTTTTTGAACAGATCCTGAAAGCGCTGGGAGCACAGGTGGATGTGGCGGTGACCGCCGGCATGACCACCTTTTTCGCCGGCTTTTCGCAGAACCTCGCCGGACTGCAAAAGAATTTGCAGGAAAGCCTTAATTTACGTCAGCAGCACCAGTCCGCGGTGATGACGCTAAATCTCCAGCTTCAACAAAGCCTGTCCACTGTCCGGTGGATCCAGGAGGATGCGCGTCTGCTTCGCGATGATATTCAGACACTTTTTTCGGTCGAACAGTCATGAACAGGCAATTACTGGAAGGTCCGGGGCGTCATCTGGAATCCATTCATCCAAAATTTATCGTCGAACTGGTGTTGGGCATTGAGAATCCCCGACCGGGTTCCGTGGCGCCGCAGCAGCAGCTTTTTCGCGAGCAACTATTGAAAGAAGTGGTATCACAAGTGCAACTGACGCCGTGGGCGGTGTCGGGTACGACGGGCGATAACCCGGCGGTCCGCCTCCGGCTGGCGGAAAAACTGGCGGGGATGTTCGACCCCGGACATCTGGCGCTCACGCGCATGAGCCAGTATCTCTTTTCCTTACAGGAAAAAGGGCGCGCATCGGCGGAGCTTCGCCAGCAGTACGGCGCGGTTGCGGAGCAATTTCAGCAGCGCGCCGGGCATAAACAGCGCGCGCTGTCGCAGCGTGGGCTGATGGTGCATGCCGGTGAACACAGCGACCAGGTCTTTACCCGCTGGCATGCGGGTAGCTACGACGGCTGGTCGCTGGCAGGCCGCTGTTTTATCGTCTTTGAAGAACTGCGCTGGGGGGCTTTTGGCGATGCCTGTCGCCTGGCGAATAACGAAGTCAGAACCCTGCTGAAAGAGAACCTGCTGACCATGGCCAGCCAGTATCTGGCGGAAAGTATTAGTGCCTCGCCGGATACGCGCCATTTTTATCATCAGTGGCTGGCATCACCGACCTCGGCTTCATTAATGGATCACCGGGAGATGCTGGGCTGGCAGGGCAGCTGGTGCTCTGCAGAAAAACACCCTGTCAGTTGGTCCATCACGCAAACCTGGCAAACTATCGCCTTAGGTATGCCACGACTTTGTTCGGCGAAACGTCTGGCGGGAGCCATGCTGGAGGAGATGTTTACAGACGATGTGCTGGCCACTCCGCTATAGCCGCGCCTCTCTGGCAGAAGCGTAAACCCTTTTACGTTTGTTAACGTGACGTAACGCGATGTCATCAATTGCGTGAAGTTGATCACAAATCTAAACGCTGGTAGGGTAAAAAAGCGAGCGCAGGATGTTGACCATCTCATTTAGCGATCCTGCACTATCTTTGACTGCCAGAGCAGGCGTCACAGGTTCGGTTGTACAGGGCTTGAACAGCCTGTGCAGGCAAACCTGCTACGCTTGAAATGAGGAGCATAGCATTTCGCCGCTCCACTACCGCACGATTGCGAACACCCCCTTTTGTTTGCCCCTCACATGTGCGCTCACGGCGAAATTTACGAGGAATTTGAATGCTTAAAAGGAAAAAAGTAAAACCTATCACGCTTCGGGATGTCACGATTATCGACGATGGTAAATTGCGTAAAGCGATCACCGCCGCGTCGCTCGGAAATGCCATGGAATGGTTTGATTTTGGTGTTTACGGTTTTGTGGCGTTTGCCCTGGGTAAGGTCTTCTTCCCCGATGCTAACCCCAGCGTACAGATGATTGCCGCCCTGGCAACCTTCTCGGTTCCCTTTCTGATTCGCCCGTTGGGTGGTCTGTTTTTCGGTATGTTGGGCGATAAATATGGCCGCCAGAAAATCCTGGCGATCACTATCGTCATTATGTCCCTAAGTACATTCTGTATCGGTCTGATCCCGTCATATGCCACCATTGGCATCTGGGCGCCGATTCTGCTGCTGCTCTGTAAAATGGCGCAGGGGTTCTCGGTCGGTGGAGAATATACTGGCGCGTCGATTTTTGTTGCCGAATATTCGCCAGACCGCAAACGCGGCTTCATGGGCAGCTGGCTGGACTTTGGTTCAATCGCGGGTTTTGTACTGGGCGCAGGTGTTGTGGTGCTCATTTCAACGATTGTCGGTGAGGCGAACTTCCTGGAGTGGGGCTGGCGTATTCCGTTCTTCCTCGCGCTGCCGTTAGGGCTGATTGGCCTCTATCTGCGTCATGCGCTCGAAGAAACCCCGGCGTTCCAGCAACACGTTGATAAGCTGGAGCAGGGTGATCGTGAAGGGCTGCAGGACGGGCCGAAGGTCTCTTTTAAAGAGATCGCCACGAAACACTGGCGCAGCCTGTTGGCCTGTATCGGTCTGGTGATTTCCACCAACGTGACCTACTACATGCTGCTCACCTACATGCCGAGCTACCTGTCACACAACCTACATTATTCCGAAGATCATGGTGTACTGATTATCATCGCGATTATGATCGGGATGCTGTTCGTGCAGCCGGTGATGGGGCTGTTGAGCGACCGCTTTGGCCGTCGTCCGTTTATCATCATCGGTAGCGTGGCGTTGTTCGCGCTGGCAATCCCGGCCTTCATTCTGATTAACAGCGATGTGATTGGCCTGATTTTCGCCGGTCTGTTGATGCTGGCGGTGGTGCTTAACTGTTTTACCGGGGTGATGGCGTCGTCGCTGCCTGCGATGTTCCCGACGCACATCCGCTACAGTGCGCTGGCTGCCGCGTTTAATATTTCGGTACTGGTGGCCGGTCTGACGCCAACACTCGCCGCATGGCTGGTGGAAGCGTCGCAGAACCTGATGATGCCGGCGTACTACCTGATGGTGATTGCTGTTGTCGGTCTGATTACCGGTATTACGATGAAAGAGACCGCCAACCGTCCGCTGAAAGGCGCGACTCCTGCGGCATCTGACATCCAGGAAGCAAGGGAGATCCTGCAGGAGCATCACGATAACATCGAGCAGAAAATCGAGGATATCGATAAAGAGATCGCCGACCTGCAGGAAAAACGGTCGCGGCTGGTGTCACAGCATCCGAAAATAAATGAGTAACGGTTATAAGCCCGAGGTTCTCGGGCTTTTTTTTCGCCTGTTTACTGCAACGCGTTCAGGATCGCATATCCGGCTTTCACCCGTTCGGTATTGGGGTAAGCTTTATTCGCCAGCATCACGATGCCGAGCTGTTTCTCCGGAATAAACGCCACGTACGCGCCAAAGCCGTTGGTGGAGCCGGTTTTATGCACCCAGGAGGCGGCGACGCGCGGTGCCGGTGGGTCAATGGCGACAGCCGGAAGCGGAGCCAGCGCCACGCTGTTATCGCTACCGTTAATTACCGTGTCGGCTTTCACCGGCCAGTTAAGCATCTCCCAGCCTAATCCCTGATACATACTGCCAATCCGCCAGTAGCGCGACTGGGCGAGCGAGACCGCCTCGCGCAGTGTGCGGTTGCCGATCCGCTGTGGATCCATATTGACCTGCAACCAGGCGGCGATATCCACCACGCTTGATTTTAACCCCGCGGCTTCAGCCATCAGCATGCCAGGCGTGAGACGAACTGGCTGCCCGTCGCGATAACCCCAGGCATAATTTTTCTCTTCACGTGGCGGGACGTTAACCCAGGTATGCGTCAGATTCAGGGGCTGGAAAACGCGTTCTGTCAGTGCCTGCTCGTAGCTCATCCCGGACGGCTTCACCGCCAGCGCGGCGAACAACCCGATGCTGGAGTTCGCATACAGTCGACGCGTGCCCGGTGCCCATTTGGGCTGCCAGTGCTGGTAGAAATTCAGCAGCGACGCGCTGTCTTTCGCCTCGTCTGGCACCTGCAGTGGCAAGCCACCCGCCGTGTAGGTCGCCAGATGCAGCAGGGTGATCCCTTTCCACTGGCTGCCGGTCAGCTCAGGCCAGTATTTCGTTGCCGGATCGCTGAGGCTGATTTCGCCCCGACTGATGGCATCGCCACCCAGCACGCCAGCGAAAGTTTTGCTAACGGACCCCAGCTCAAACAACGTCTCCTGAGTGACCGGACTGCCGTGCTTAATGTCGGCCTTACCGTAGGTGAAGTAGTACGGCTGCCCCTGATAAATGACCGCCACGGCCATGCCCGGAATGGCCTGTGCCTTGAGCAGCGGCGCGATGGTCTTGTCCACGGTTTTGCTGATTTGCGCTGGTGTCAGCGTATTCCCGGCGGCAAACGCGGCGGTGGTCAGCGTCAGCGCCGTAAAAGCCAGCGCGGCGTTAAGCATTTTTTGCATGAGTGAATTCCTTTCTTAGCATGAAGAAGATGAGGTGTCCGGGCCCTTGAGACGCGCTCAGTCTGTGGGATTTGACAACCGCTGGCAAACGATTAAATTTAGCAGCTGCCTGAAGTTTTTCTTACAGAAGACACCATGACCCGAAGCTATATTCCGCTGAATGCCCTGCGTGCGTTCGAAGCCGCGGCTCGACACTTAAGTTTTACTCACGCGGCTATTGAACTGAACGTCACGCATTCGGCCATCAGCCAGCAGGTGAAAGCGCTGGAAGCACACCTCAACTGTCAGCTGTTTGCCCGCGTATCACGTGGTCTGATGCTGACTACCGAAGGGGAAAACCTGCTGCCAGTGCTGAATGATTCGTTCGACAGGATTGCCGATACGCTGGATCGCTTTGCGGCCAGCCAGCGGCGGGAAAAACTGAAGATCGGCGTGGTGGGGACGTTCGCGACAGGCTTTCTCCTCTCCCGGCTGGACAGCTTTCGCCGCCGCTTTTCGCACATCGATTTACATCTCTCCACCCATAACAACCGGGTCGATCCTGCCGCAGAAGGGCTGGATTACACCATTCGGTTTGGCAGCGGTGCCTGGCACGGTACCGAGGCGATTTTTCTCTGTGATGCGCCGTTGTCGCCGCTGTGTTCACCCTTACTGGCGGGAGAATTACAGTACCCGGCGGATGTGCTGAAATTTACCCTGCTGCGCTCTTATCGACGAGATGAATGGAATGCCTGGTTACAGGCTGCGGGTGAACGGGCACCGTCTCCCACGCATCCGGTAATGGTGTTTGATTCCTCCATTACCATGCTGGAAGCGGCGCAAGCGGGAGCGGGGATCGCTATCGCGCCGCCGGGGATGTTCACGCATTTGCTGAATACCGAACGCATTGTTCAGCCATTCAGTACACAAATCAGTCTCGGCGGATACTGGTTAACGCGCCTGCAGTCACGCCAGGAAACCGTCGCGATGCGAGACTTTGCCGCGTGGATAGCGACGCAGACCCGAGAGGCTCAGGGGGATTAACAGCCCGCGGCGATAAAATCACCGTTGGCGCTCACAGGGATCACAGTCAGGAACAGGACGGTAGCGAAAAGGATCAGAATGACGCCACCGGCGACTTTTACCAGCGGAACCAGCCAGTGAAGTTGCGCGTTGTTGGCACCAAAAAAGGCCACGGTGCGGTTTCGGGCATAGCGAACCGCCAGCGATAATCCCATGATCGACAGTGCTGTACCAATGGACATGGTCATCACCGCGGCGATGCCCCAGCTGACAATGCCCAGCGCATTTGAAAAAAGCAGGATCATGATAGCGCCGCTGCAGGGCCGGGCGCCAATCGCCAGAATCACACCGAGGCGGGTTTTCCAGTCGGCCTGCGTGAGATCCACCCCGACGCCATGATGACCGCAGCCACATTCGGCATTATGCTGATGTACTGGCGTCAGGCTTTTGATCATCAGTCTGCGCGGCTGCAGGCTTTTCAGAGCCTGGTAAATCACGAAAGCGCCAAAGCCACCAATTAGTACGGCGCTGATTTTCTCGACATACCAGCGGCTCTCGCTGAGATCGCCGGAGGCCAGGTTAAGCCCTACTGCCAGAATAAAGACGAACAGGATCGCGCTGACGCCCTGCATCAGGCTGCCAAGAAACGGCACGACGCGGGCGGCGAGCTGGCTCTCTTTGTTGGTGCTGAGATAGGTCGTGACGATGAATTTACCGTGCCCGGGGCCAATGGCATGCAGCACGCCATACAGAAAGGCACCAGTGAGCAGCCACAGGCCGCCGCTGTACTGATGATTATTCAGTTGCAGCAGATACATTACCAGGTAGCGGTGCAGGGTAATTTGGGTACTGAGGCACCACTGGATAAACGCCGGCCAGTGCGCGTGCAGCGTAAAGACGACAAACAGCGACAGCAGCATCAACCCGCCGATGCCGGAAAGGCGTAAGTTGCGCGAGAGACGTTGAGTGCTCATGAGGGTGCCTCCCATTAATGGCCTCCCTGAAGTATATCTCAGCGGAGGCCATCGATCAGGAGTGAATGATAAAACGCGCCAGCCGGTGGTGCAGCAGTCGGTTCTCTTTCACCAGCCGCGCATTTTCGTCGAGCAGCGCCAGCGCAACAGCGATACCGGGCCAGTCGAGTTCAAGCTCGTTACGCAAACGTAAGGCGCGATGCAGAGTACTCACAGCACGGTCGTCAAACCGCCATGCCTCATCCTGGCTGTCACAGGGTTCAACCACGCCCAGGCCGACAATTTCATTGAGCTCTTCTTCCGAAACGCCGGTATGCAGACAAAATTCAGTCACTGTAAAGGTGACGGTAACGTTAGCCATTATGCTTTACCCCACTCTTTGCGTGGATCGAACGCGGACTGGGCTTGCGCCAGTTGCTGCCAGAGCCCGGCGCTCTGCTCATCCGGTTTTGGCGGCATGACGATTTTAATCACTGCGAACAGATCCCCTGTCGTTTTTTTACTGACCAGGCCTTTTCCTTTGATGCGTAACCGCTGCCCTGCCTGGCTTCCGGGTGGAATAGTCAGCAAAATACTCTCTTTCAGCGTCGGGATAGTGACTTTTGCGCCGAGCGCCGCTTCCCAGGGGGCCAGCGGTACGACAATCTCCAGATTGTGACCGACAATGTCGAACAGCGGATGCGGCGCGATATGAATCACCAGCCACAAATCCCCGTTCGGGCCACCCTGCTCGCCGGGTGTTCCCTGACCTTTCAGGCGAATGCGTTGTCCGTCGCCGACACCTGCCGGGATCTTCACGTTCAGAGTTTTAGGGATTTCCTGCTCTACGAGGCCAAAGGCGTTATACACCGGCAGTTTGTAGCTGATGGTTCGCGTTTGATCTTCCAGGGTTTCTTCGAGGAAAACCGCGACTTCGATTTCGACGTCATGACCCCGTGTGGCATGCGACTGCCGTGACTGGCGAGCGTGCTGACCGAATATCGACGAGAAGATATCGTCGAACTCTTGCTGGCTGTAGTGTGTTTCCTGCTGCGTCTGCTGGCGTCCCCTGTGCGGATCCATGCGTGGATCGTTACGGTGCTGCCAGAGCTGGTCATATTCAGCACGGCGCTGATCGTCTTTCAGCACTTCCCAGGCTTCAGCGAGATCCTTAAAACGCGCTTCGGCATTGGCTTCTTTACTGACATCGGGGTGATATTTTCGCGCGAGGCGGCGATAGGCGGTCTTGATGGTTTTGAGATCGTCCGTCGGCTTAACCCCCAGAATCGTGTAATAATCCTTTAATTCCATGGTGTTATCTCATTTTATTCTTACCCGAAAGGTACCGGTTACCTGACCCGGTATCGCCATTAATCTTAGAATAAATAAGGTAATTTTCCTGGTCAAATGTGCTTATTCGTCTTGCGTACAGCGTCAAAGTATCCAACAGACGACAAATCGTATTATTTATGAATCTTATTGCGATATCTTTTGTGATATTTCATCAGGTGACAGTATATTTATACTTTCTCTTTGAGAATGCGTTTATTTTATTAAGAATCCATAGTACATTCTTAAAAATACTTAGTTGTGTTTACATCAAGGCGGGCGGGGAGTAATGTATTCTGCTGTTTTCTCTCTCTCGTTCTTAACCCATTAAATTATTATAATCACTTGTTTTTTAGATAAAACAATAAGCTTCTTTGCTATTAATACATTAATAGAATTTAGGGGTGGCGTTTTAATTACTTTAGTTTGTCTCTGATTAGCATGTTTAATGCGGAATCGAATTGTAAGGAAAATTAATGAGCAGGAAGCCCAAGGCGATAAAATATATTTCCGCATTTGCTGTACTAATGCTCGCGGCAGGGGTGCTAAGCGGTTGTACGGTAATTCCGGGGCAGGGGTTAAGCACACAGGGTAAGAATGTCGTTGAATCCGCGGACAACGATTACGATCTGAATAAGATGGTAAATATTTACCCGCTAACCCCCGGTCTTGTCGAACAATTACGCCCGGCACCGATCTCCTCTCGCGCCAACCCGCAACTCGACGAGCTATTACAGGAATATGAGTATCGTATCGGTATTGGCGATGTCTTAATGGTCACGGTCTGGGACCACCCAGAGCTCACCACGCCTGCCGGTCAGTACCGCAGCGCCAGCGATACCGGCAACTGGGTCAATGCCGACGGCGCCATTTTCTATCCTTACGTAGGCCGTCTGAAGGTGGCTGGCAAAACGCTTATTCAGGTGCGCGATGAAATCACCGCGCGCCTCAATGCGGTCATCGAAAGCCCGCAGGTGGATGTTAGCATCGCGGCGTTTCGCTCGCAAAAATCCTACGTCACTGGCGAAGTTGCCAAATCCGGCCAGCAGCCGATCACCAATATTCCCTTGACCATTATGGATGCGATAAACGCGGCGGGCGGCCTGACAGAAAATGCCGACTGGCGCAATGTCGTGCTGACCCATAACGGCATGGAGAGCCGGATTTCACTCTATGCGCTGATGCAGCATGGCGATTTAACGCAGAACCGGCTGCTGTATCCTGGCGACATCCTGTTCGTGCCGCGTAACGACAACCTGAAAGTGTTCGTGATGGGCGAAGTGGGCAAACAAAGCACCCTGAAGATGGATCGCAGCGGTATGACGCTGGCGGAAGCGATTGGCAACGCCGAGGGCCTGCGACAGGACATGTCTGACGCCACCGGTATATTTGTCATCCGTTCGGTGAGGAATGCGCCCGACGGAAAAATTGCCAGTATTTATCAGCTCAGGGCGCAGGACGCCTCTGCCATGGTGTTAAGTACCGAATTCCAGCTGGAACCTTACGACATCGTCTATGTGACTGCCGCGCCGATCGTGCGCTGGAACCGGGTAATTTCTCAACTGGTACCGACTATCACCGGCGTTCATGACCTGACGGAAACCGTACGGTATATCCGCACATGGCCAAACTAAGGTTTCATTCCATCCTGGTGCTGTGTACCGGAAATCTCTGTCGCTCGCCCATTGGCGAACAGCTGTTGCGACAGGCTCTGCCGCAGATGCGCGTGGAATCGGCAGGGACTTGCGGCGTGAGCGGGCAACCCGCAGATGCTACCGCGATGGCGGTGGCGGCAGGCCATGGATTGTCGCTGTCGGGCCATGTCGCTCGCAAAGTCACTGCCGGGATGTTGCGCGATGTCGATCTGATCCTGGTGATGGAACCTGCGCATATTGAGCAGGTGACAGTCATGGCGCCCGATGTGCGGGGAAAAACGCTGCTTTTTGGTCAGTGGCTGGGTGGTAAAAAAATTCCCGACCCTTACGGCAAAAGCCGGGAGGCGTTTGAGCATGTTTACAGTCTGCTGGCGCAGGCTACTCAGGAATGGGCGAAGCGGCTCAGCTAATCACACGAGATATGTTGTTTTATGTCGACGAAAAACCTTCACCCTCAGACCACGCCTGCGGGCGACAATGAGATCGATCTGGTTCGCTTGTTTTTCGAATTGCTCGATCACTGGAAACTGATCACGGGCGTGACCCTGTTATTCACCCTGTGTGCACTGACATATGCCCTGTTTGCCACGCCCGTTTATCAGGCGGATGCGCTGGTACAGGTGGAACAAAAGCAGGGGAATGCGTTGCTGGATAGCCTGAGTCAGGATTTTCCCGGCACGTCGCCGGACTCTGCGCCGGAAATCGAATTGCTGCAGTCGCGCATGATCCTGGGCAAGACCATTGATGATCTGAGCCTGCGCAACGTTGTGGCGCAACGCTATTTTCCGCTGGTGGGGCGTGGCTGGGCGCGGCTGACGGGGGAAATCCCTGGTCGGCTGGCATTAAGCGGGATGAGCATTCCGCGCCGTGAGGGACGTGCTCAGCGGATCATGCTGACGGTGGAAGACAGTGCGCATTACCGGCTGGAAGGCGCGGATTTCTCTGCCACAGGGGTCGTGGGCGAATTGCTCGTCCAGGGTGATCTCGCTCTGAACGTGTCGGAGATTCAGGCCGCGCCCGGGACCGAATTTATGCTGACGCAACTGACTGAGCTGGAAGCGATTAACGCCCTGCAACGACGTTTTGCGGTAAAAGAGCGGGGCAAAGACAGCGGCATGCTGGGGCTGACGATCAACGGAGATGATCCGGACAACATCGTGCGCATCCTGAACAGTATCGCCAGTAACTATCTGCAGCAGAATATCGCTCGCCAGGCGGCACAGGATTCAAAGAGCCTGGAATTTCTGCAGGCGCAACTGCCTCAGGTGCGCAGTGAACTGGATCAGGCGGAGAATAAACTCAACGCTTACCGTAAACAACAGGATTCGGTCGACCTTAATCTCGAAGCAAAAAGCGTGCTTGAGCAGATCGTCAATGTCGATAACCAATTGAATGAGTTGACTTTCCGCGAAGCGGAGATTTCTCAGCTCTACAAGAAAGATCACCCGACCTACCGCGCCTTGCTGGAAAAACGCCAGACGCTTGAGCAGGAAAAGATACGCCTGAATAAACGCGTGTCGGCGATGCCGCAGACACAGCAGGAAGTGTTGCGCCTCAGTCGGGATGTTGAGTCTGGCCGGGTTGTGTATCTGCAATTGCTTAATCGTCAGCAGGAGCTGAGCATTGCCCGTTCAAGCGCGATTGGTCACGTCCGCATTATTGATCCGGCGATGGCTCAGCCAGAGCCCATCCAGCCGAAAAAAGCGTTGATTGTGATTTTAGGATTGATGCTTGGACTGTTTTTCTCTATGGGTCTGGTGTTATTGCGCACATTGCTGCGCCGGGGAATTGAATCCCCTGAGCAACTGGAAGAGCAGGGGATTAATGTTTACGCCACCGTACCGTTGTCAGAGTGGCTGGCGAAGAAAGCACAGGTGCGGCGTAAGCATTTTTTCTCCTCACGTTTACGTCACCACACCCGTAACGTCCCGTTTTTACCAGTTGATAATCCCATTGATCTGTCTGTCGAGGCGATTCGCGGTCTGCGCACCAGTCTGCATTTCGCGATGATGGAAACCGCTAACAACGTCCTGATGATATCCGGCGCTACGCCGGACAGTGGCAAAACGTTTGTCAGCACGGCGCTGGCGGCAGTGATTGCGCAGTCCGAACTGAATGTGCTGTTTATTGATGGCGATATGCGCCGGGGATATGTCCATGACATGTTTGGCATTGAGAATGAGGTCGGGCTGTCTGAAGTGCTATCCGGTCAGGCGGACATGACAGGGGCCGTGCAGCGGTTTCACAAAGGGGGATTTGACGTGATCACCCGCGGCCAGACTCCGCCTAACCCGGCAGAGCTGCTGATGCGTGCCCGTTTCCGCCAGCTCATGATCTGGGCCGACGAGCATTACGACATGGTGATTATCGATACGCCGCCGATCCTCGTCGTCACCGATGCCGCTATTATTGGCCGCTCGGCTGGAACCAGCCTGGTGGTTGCGCGCTTTGGCCTGAACAGCGTCAAAGAGATCAGCCTCTGTGTACAGCGCCTGGAGCAGAGCGGGATCAACATCAAAGGCGCGATTCTGAACGGCGTGATCAGACGCGCCAGTGATTACTATGGCTACGGGTATAATCAGTACGGGTATCAGTATACGGATAAGAATTAAATGGATTTCTTATCATGACACAATGCGCTGGCGGAACATGCAGGAAATAAAAGTATGCTGGTGATAGCCTGTTCCGGGAAATATAAGCATGGCTACTGCGTTTTTTGTTCCGCCATTTCATCGATACTGCTATATTCATGTTTCACAGGTACAAATATGTTTAGCGGCATTTATGTTACTAATGGGGTTATATCTGCAATATGTTTAATGATTCAGGATATAATATATAAGGTATTTTTAATATTATATTTTTTATTGTGTTTGCATCTGGTTTTGCTTTATGTTTATTGCTATAAAAGCGATCTCCAGAGTTTGTTGCGGTGAAAATAGCTGTAGAAAAATTGTAAACATCCAGGGTTGGAAGCAGTCTTTACCGGAAAGCAGTCGGCGCTAAAACTGAAGTAATATAACAAGCTGACGATTTTGTTCTCTTATCAATTCAAACTTGAATACTCCTGCTAAAGATGCAAAAGAGAGGATCTCTGTTATGAGTAAGGACAGCAGTGTAGCACCGAAAGAGCGTATTAATATCAAGTATGTACCTAATACGGGAGATCAGATTGCGGAAATAGAGCTTCCGCTAAATCTGTTTGTTGTCGGGGACATGAAAGGTGTCCGTGAGGATACTTCTCTGGAAGAACGGCAACCTGTCTCCATCAATAAGAATAATTTCAATTCTGTAATGAGTGAGGCCGGTCTGAGTCTCTCGTTTGTTGTTCCCAATCGACTGGATGAAAAGACAAATGACGAGGGTGAAAATGATTTACCCGTTCGTCTTGATATCCAGTCTCTTTCTGATTTTTCCCCTGATAATGTCGCCCGCAACGTTCCCGAGCTGAATAAGTTGCTCGAACTGCGTGAGGCACTGGTCGCCCTAAAGGGGCCACTGGGCAATATTCCTGCCTTCCGTTCTAAATTACAGGCGCTACTGAAGGATGAAAAAGCGCGTGAACAGCTTCTCGAAGAGTTAAATATTCTCGATAAGAAGTGATACCTGTTTGTACTTAGAGGGATTTTTTTATGTCATTACGTGAAGAGCAGACAGCTACGCCTGAACAACCTGCAAGAGCATTTTCTCTGCTGGACGAAATTATGTCTCAGGCGCATATGCAGCCGGATAACGATGGATATGATATTGCTCGTCAGGGTGTTGCGGCGTTTATCTCGAATATTCTGGATTCCGGGACCAGTGAAGAACCCATCAACAAAATGTTGGTTGATCGCATGATCCTGGAGTTGGATAAAAAACTTAGCGCTCAGATGGATGAGATTATGCATGCGGATGAGTTCCGCGCGCTTGAATCCTCCTGGCGGTCGCTTAAGTTACTGGTTGATCGCACAGATTTTCGTGAAAATATTAAGATCAATGTGCTGCATGCAACCAAGGAAGAATTGCTGGATGACTTTGAGTTTGCGCCTGAAATCATACAATCAGGATTTTATAAGCATATTTACTCTTCCGGTTATGGCCAGTTTGGTGGAGAGCCTATCGGCGCTGTAATTGGGAACTATGCCTTTAAAAATACAGCACCGGATATGAAGCTGCTTCAGTATGTGGGAGCGGTCGGTGCGATGGCGCATGCGCCGTTCTTGTCGTCCGTGGCACCGGAGTTTTTCGGCATCAGCAGCTTTACTGAATTACCGGCGATCAAAGAATTAAAATCGGTATTCGAAGGACCTTCACATACCAAATGGCGTTCGCTGCGAGAGTCAGAAGATTCACGCTATATTGGCTTAACTGCTCCACGTTTTTTACTTCGTCTGCCGTATTCAAAAACAGAAAACCCGATTCGCTCATTCGGTTATGAAGAGAGCGTACAAAATGGGCATGAAAATTTTCTGTGGGGCAATACCGCGTTCCTGTTAGCAAGTTGCCTGACCGACAGTTTTGCAAAATATCGCTGGTGTCCAAATATTATTGGTCCGCAAAGTGGCGGTGCAGTCTATGATCTGCCGGTACATCTGTATGAAGCCATGGGACACATACAGGCGAAAATTCCCACCGAAGTGCTCATCACTGACCGTCGTGAATTCGAGCTGGCAGAAGAAGGATTCATTACGCTGACGATGCGCAAAGGGAGCGATAACGCCGCCTTTTTCTCAGCGAACTCGATCCAAAAACCCAAAGTCTTCCCCAACACCCGCGAAGGGAAAATGGCGGAAACCAACTATAAACTGGGTACGCAATTACCCTATATGTTTATTATCAACCGCCTGGCGCATTACATCAAAGTCTTGCAACGTGAGCAAATCGGCTCGTGGAAAGAGCGTCAGGATCTTGAGCGTGAACTGAATATCTGGCTTAAGCAATATATCGCCGATCAGGAAAACCCGCCGACAGAAGTTCGCAGCCGTCGCCCTCTGCGTGCCGCACAAATTAAGGTGCTGGATGTTGAGGGAGATCCAGGCTGGTATCAGGTCACCATGTCTGTACGTCCACACTTTAAATATATGGGAGCGAGTTTCGAACTCTCTCTGGTTGGGCGACTGGACAAGGAGTAAAGGGCCATGGCCGGGTTATTGAGCTGGAGACGTGATCGTTCAGGCAGTTTGTTTGAACGGATCCAGAAACAGGAGGACGGTATTATTCGCCGCTCTTCTTCTGGCAGTTTACTGGCCTCAATAAAAAAAAACCTGAACCAGGTGTTAAATTCACATCAGGGCGGAAGTCAGAGCGCACCCATGTTGGGTGTGCTTGATCTCAACGATGCTACGTCGTCATCGTCTGACTTCCGCCAGTCCATCGAGCGCATCGTCCGGGCCTGCATTATTGACTACGAGCCGCGTATTAACTGGGTTGAAGTCAAAGCTGGCCAGGCAGATGAACAGGATCCCTTAGCACTGAATTTTCATATTCTCGCGCATGTGGGCTTTGATGATGTGAATGACATGATTGAATTTAATATTCATCTGGATAAGCACCAGCGTTACCATCTGAGCTAACGATATGGCATTCGAGAAATACTTTAGGGACGAACTGGATTATTTGCACCAGATTGGGCGCATTGTTGCGCGTGAAAAACCGCATCTGGCTGAGTTTTTGTCTGAGAAAGGCGTAGATCCAGACGTTGAACGTTTGCTGGAGGGGTTCGCGTTCTTATCCGGAAATTTGCGAGAAAAAATCGACGATGAATTTCCTGAACTGACGCACAGTTTGCTGAACATGTTGTGGCCAAATTATCTGCGCCCGACGCCCAGTATGACCATCATCGAATATACGCCAGAGAAAAATATCATTACGGAGGCGACAAAGGTTACGCGTGGAACCGAGTTATTAAGTCGTCCCATCCAGATTATTGCAGAATCGGATGATGGACTGGATCCACGTCAGGATCCGCATAATCTGACCCATTGTGTTTTTACCCAATGCCGTGATCTGTGGTTACTTCCGGTAGCGCTTGATGATATTCGGGTAAATAACAGTAACGAAATGGCCGTCATTCATATCGATTTCTCCTCCAGTGGGGAAATCAGTATTAATGATCTGGAACTGGGTAAACTCCGGTTCTGGCTGGGTGAAGCTGGGTACAGCAGTTATCAACTCTATTTCTGGTTGAGCTATTACTTTGAGAAAGCAGAGTTGATCGTTGGGGATGAAAGCTATGTATTCCCCGATTTTGATTTTGTGCCGTTAGGGTTCAGCCGTGATGAATCCATGCTACCCTGGCCTAAAAATTCAGTGACGGGCTATCGCATTTTACAGGAATACTTTTGTTTTCCTGAGGGATATCTTTTTTTTGATGTTAAAGGGGTAGCGAAATTACCCGCTGAACTTCATGCCAGCCAATTCTCATTGCGACTGAGCTTTTCCCGCCCGTTACCGCCGGAGGTGAAAATCAGACGGGATTCGCTGCGCCTGCACTGTACACCTGCCGTTAATTTGTTTAGCCATTATAGTGAATCTATTTTGCTTGATGGTACGCAAACAGAATACCCGTTACGTGTCAGTTACAGTGAACCCGATTTTTACGATATCTTCTCGGTCGATAAAGTTGAAAGCTGGCTTAAAAATGATGCTCAGGATCACGGGCGGTCACGAGGGGTATTACGAACCTACACGCCATTTGAAAGCTTTCAACATCAAATTGAATATACCCAAGGGAGAGAAAAAATCTATTACCGGGTACGTATCAAACCCTCAGTATTACGTCCGGGGCTTGAACATTCGATTTCCTTTGTTCGTGGAGATGAGCTGGAATGTGTGCTCCATGACGAAACGATTTCTGTGCAATTAACTTGTACCAATCGGGAATTACCGACATTATTGCGTATTGGTGATATTGACACCGTTGCCCGTGATACACCTTCTTTTGCATCGTTTCGCAATATTACCCGTCCTACCCGACCGCTCTATCCTGTGCTTGACGGAAGCCTGACATGGTCGCTGATTTCCAATATGTCGCTGAATTATCTTTCGCTACTTAATAAAGATGCTTTGCGCCAGATTCTGCTTACTTATGATTTACCTGGTAAGCATGACCGGCAGGCAGCGCGCGGGTCACAAAAAAAGATGGATGGCATTGTCAATATTGAAACGCATCCTGTTGATCGTTTATTCCGGGGCGTTCCGGTCAGAGGGCTGGAATCCACCTTGTGGCTGGAACAAGGCGCTTTTTCGTGTGAAGGGGAACTTTATTTATTCGGCGCTATTCTGGCTCGCTTTTTCTCACTATATGCCAGCGTGAATTCGTTCCACATTTTGAAGGTAATTAATACTCACAACAAGGAGTGCTACGAATGGCCGGAGCAGAAGGGACAACACACGTTGATTTAAAGTACCAGGAAGTGTCCGACAATGCCGGGCATTTCAATTTCTATCAACTGGTGGAGTTGCTGACAAAGGGAACAGTGGATCCAGTATCTTCCTTCGCATTAAATCCGGAAGACGAAGCTATTCGTTTTCGTTCGACAGCCAGTATTTCATTCCCTTCGCGCGATGTGATCGCGTTAGAACCGGCAAAGAATAAACAGTGGTTGCTGACGGCATCGTTCCTGGGGCTGCATGGTAGTCAGTCGCCGTTGCCGGGATTTTACCTGGATAACCTCGCCTGGGAAGAGGCGCAGCAAAATTATCATCTGACGGATTTTCTTGATGTTTTTAATCATCGTTTTTTGATGCTGCTGCACCGCATCTGGCGCAAATATCGCTATTACATCTGTTTTGAAAACGAAGGGAAGGATGCGTTCTCGCAACGGATGTTTGCGCTGGTGGGGTTGGGCTGTGCGGATGTTCGTCAGCAGTTAACGATTAATCACAGCAAAATGCTGGCTTATGCGGGGTTGCTTGCCAGCCCCGGGCGTTCTCCTGATGTTATCTGCGGGCTGATTGCACACTGTTTTGAACTGGATGATGTCACGTTGCAGCAATGGCAAAAACGTTACGTGACCATTATTCCCGAACAACAAAACCGGTTGGGGGGTGTTCATCATTACAGCGGTAAACGGACAGTCCACAAATCGGTATTAGGTGAAAACTTTTCTATTGGCGCCAGGGTGCCGGATCGTGGAGGAAAGTTTTTATTGCGGTTGAATGGGCTGACCCGACAACGCTTTCTGGAGTTTCTGCCCGAAGGCGCCAGTTATTTGCCTCTGGTGACGTTTACGTCATTTATTCTCCGCGATCAATTCGCCTGGGATTTATGTCTTGGCATCGCGCCAAATCAGGTTGGTGGCATGGAATTAGGGGTTGAACAAAATGCGTTGTTGGGTTGGTCCTGTTTTTTAGGCCAGCCGGATGAGAGACCTGAGGTCACACTCTGTGTCAGGGAGTGAAATAGAGGAACAGAAAGATGAACAGCAATGAACATTATCTCCCTTCACTCCAGTTGAGAGTGAATAACAGCCATCAACTTGAGAGCGGTTGTAATGCCAGTCATGATTTTGGCCCTGCCGGAGGCAGCGTTGGCAGTAATGAACAGAATGCCTGGCGCATTCAGGATACGGCACGGAAAATCGCTGGCACCCATTTTGTGATCCTCTGGCAGGATGACGCATTTTGTCTGCGTACCCAGGGTGCGCCTGTGTCGGTTAATCAAACACCATTGAACCCCAATATTGGCATTGTGCGCCTGCTACAGGGGGATGAAATTGCCCTTGGCGCACTTACGCTGAAAGTGTTCATCAGCATAAATGGTGACGAAATACAGGATCCCATGCAGGTGACGCCGGAATCCCTGGTGACACATTACAGCAATCCACTGGAATCCTTACTGGAAAAAGATCTGAAAAATGATCCCGTGAAAATGACTGCTCCGTTGCCAGAGCAGACGGTGGCGAATTCATGGTCTCAGGATCCGCTCAAGGTATTACAAAACGAAACACTTACAGAACCGGGAACAGATCCTGTGACAACAGAAAATTCGGCTGAAAATATTCTTCAACGTTCACCCTACACAAAATCCAGTGAGCCGTTTTCGCTTACGGATGATCCCGCAAATCGGATAGTCGATCAGGAATTTCTGGAACTCCCGCAAATAACCCGTTACCTGAATAAACAGAAAGAGACCGCGAGCCAGGAAGACATGTCCGATCGTTTTGTGGCGATTACGCCATTAATGCGGGGGCTTAATGCGCCGCTCTCCATGTATGACAGCCAGCAGGCAAATGATTTTCTTGAAGAGGCGGGCCGGACATTGCAGATGACGATCCGTGGTTTACTGGCGCTGCATAGCCATCAGGATACCTTGTCAGATAAACATCTGCGGCCACTTGAAGATAACCCTCTGCGGCTGAACATGGATTATGACACCACGCTGAATGTGTTATTTGCCGAAGGGAAAAGTCCGGTTCATCTTTCCGCCCCGGAAGCGGTGGCGGAAAGTCTCGATAATATGCGTCTTCATTATCAGGCAAACCAGCAGGCTATTTCAGAAGCGTTGTCAGTCATGCTGGAGGCCTTTTCACCAGGACGTCTGATGTCCCGTTTTGCTCAATATCGTCGGGTGGCCGAACGCAGTGAGATGGACCCCGCCTGGGCATGGACAATGTATTGTAATTACTACGAAGAACTGGCATCGAGTCGCCAGCAGGGTTTCGGTAAGTTATTCAACGAAGTCTATGAACAGGCCTATGACAGAGCGTTAAGAAAGGGGCTGCAGGAGAGCAAAGTATGAGCCCTGTCCGCAAAGTCTGTAGATGGTGTTCGGTTTTGTTGATAACGCTGCTGCTGAGCAGTTGTACCGTCAGCAAGAAAGTCGGCAAGGTGCTGATGGATCCTGATATTCAGGTAGGCTCCCTTGCGGAACAACCCTCAACCGTCAGAATTACTTTGCTGGCTGAGCCAGATATTAATAAAAATGAAAGTGATGAAGCCACCCCGGTTAATTTGCAGGTGATTTACCTGAGTGAAGATTCAAAATTACTGGCAGCGGACTTTGATCAACTTAATGAAGAAGACAGCGATCTCGAAAAAATTCTCGGGAAAAATTATATCGATCACCAGGACTATACCCTGTTACCGGGGCAGTTCAAGCCTCTGGAATTGATAAAGCTGGAAGAAGATAACCAGTATATTGGCGTGGTGGTTTATTACGCAGATGAAAATATTAGCCAGTGGAAGAAGGTGATAAAAATAAAAGGCATGGGGCACGCATATCATCTGCTTATTCATGTCCGTGACAATGACGTCGAATTACAAAAAGAGGAGGACTGATATGCCAACCAGAAATCGGGTTATCTGGCGTGAAGGGTTGTTTGTTAAACCCCAACACTTCCAGCAACAGCAACGCCATAACGACTACCTGAATGATGTGCGTATGACGCTGCTCCAGCGCTACGGTTATGGTTTTTACTCTCTGGTGCTAAATCAGGAAGTCCTTAAGCTTGGCCGCATTGGCATTACCTCCGCGCAGGGTATCATGCCGGATGGCACCTTATTTGATATTCCCTATCAGGATTTACTGTCGCCACCTCTCGATATTGGACCGATGCATGAGCCGGGGAGCCGGGATATTTACCTGGCGCTGCCTTTAGTGAATGAGGCGATAAACGAAATTAGCACGGCGGAATCTTCAGCCAGAAATGTCCGTTATCGGGAGGTGATGGCGGATGTCCGCGATCTTCATTCAGAAGACGGTGATGTCAGTACCCTGATGCTGGCGCAACTGGCGCCACGGCTAATGCAGGGGCATGAGGATCTGAGTGCGTGGACGGTATTGCCGGTATGTCGCATTAAAGAGAAACGCCCGGATGGCGCGCTGGTGCTGGATGAAGAATTTATACCGTCCTGCCTCACGATCAATGTGTCGACCCCATTGCGTATGTTTATGGATGAAGTGCAGGGGACCCTGGTGGAGCGCGCCAGAATGCTGGCGGAGCGTATTGGTTCGCCAGGCCAGCAGGGAATTGCGGATGTGGCGGAATTTATGATGCTGCAACTGTTTAACCGCCTGCAGCCAGTATTTACACATCTTTCTTATCAGCGATTACTGCACCCGGAAATTTTTTATACTCACCTGGTTCAGGGTTGCGGTGAATTAATGACCTTTACCGATGAGTCTCGCCTGCCAGGGACATTCCCGGTTTATAACCACGATAATCTGACCGAGACGTTTTTGCCGCTGATTCTCCTGATGCGACAGGCATTAAGTACGGTACTCACACCTCGCGCGATATCCATTCAATTACGCATGCAGGCGCACGGTATTCGTGTTGCCACCATTAATGAGCGTGAATTGCTCAGCAGCGCTGAATTTATTCTGGCGATCCGCGCGCAATTGCCTCAGGAGCAATTACGGCGACAGTTTATTCAGCAAACCAAAATCACTTCTGTTGATCGCATTCGTGATCTGGTGAGCGTGCAATTGCCTGGCGTGCCATTGGTTGCGTTGTCAGCCGCACCCCGTCAGTTGCCTTATCACTCGGGATATACCTATTTCATGCTGGATAAACAGAGTCCGGCCTGGAAAGACGTGCTGCAGAGCAATGCGATCGCATTCCACGTCTCCGGCGAGTTTCCGGAGCTGGATATGCAGTTCTGGGCAATAAGGGGGAACTGATGGTCGATGACGCGATCTCCATAAAAGAGACGTTGCTCAGTACTGCGAATGACGTTGTGGGTAACCATCGTCATTATCAGATGCTGCTGCGAGGAGAAGGTCTCAATCCGATGATCGATGCCGCAACGCCCTTACTGGGCATGGTGTTGCGCCTGCAATCAATGGGTAATCAGCCGCTACCTGAACGGTTATATCAGCAGGTCGTTGCAGATGTGCGGGCGACGGAGCAATCACTCCAGAATCTGGGCTACGAACCGGGCGCGATTATTTCATTTCGCTATGTGCTCTGTACTTTTATTGACGAAGCAGCGTTAGGGCATGGCTGGAATAATGAAAACGGCTGGCTGAAACAATCTTTACTGGTTCATTTTCATAATGAAACCTGGGGCGGAGAAAAAGTCTACGTTCTGTTGGAACGCCTGATCAGTGAACCTCAGCGTTATCGTGATCTTCTTGAGTTTATCTATATCTGTTTCTGCCTGGGATTCCGCGGCCGATATAAAGTCACCGCGCAGCACGCAGAAGCGTTCGATCGCATATTTCGTCGGCTCTATAACATTATTCACAAGATGCGACCTGAAACGGACGTCACCGTGTTATATCAGGGCGGCGAACGCTCGCTTAGCCGTTACAAACTGATTAACCGACTGACGGTGAAACATTTATTTATCGGTGGCATTGCACTGATGGTGGTCTTCTATCTGTTTTACCTGCTGAGACTGAATGTGCAAACCGAAGATATTTTGCAGCAACTTAATAGTTTACTCAGTGGAGGCAAACGATGATCCAGATTGATTTGCCCGCGTTAGTCAACCGTCTTCATCCTGTTGCGCGTCATGGACTTGAAAGCGCGGCAGCAAAGTCGGTGAGTGCGCAGGTGGCAGAAATCACAGTGACCCAGGTGCTGCTGGAAATGGTGAAAACGCCGCTCAGCGACATCCGGCTTATTCTCAATCGCGCGGAAGTGGATTACGACGCATTGTGCGAGCGGCTTGATAACGTCCCTTCAGGTGGGCGTGATACCGCTGCGCAATATCCCTCATTTTCACCGCTACTGGTTGAGTGGCTTAAGGAGAGCTGGTTACTGGCCTCCGCCGAGTTCAGCCATTCGCAACTGCGCAGCGGCACCATGCTGATTGCCTTACTTCATACACCGCACCGTTACCTTCCCGCTGAGGTGGTTCAGTTGCTGCTGAAGGTTAATGTCGCTCTGTTGCGTGATGAATTTACCGCCTGGACAGCGGAATCCGCAGAAAGTGATGTGTTTGACAGCGCGGACAAAAAAGCCGGTGGTCAGTCCGGCAACGAGAGTCTGCTGGCACGCTTTACGACTGATATGACGAAGGCGGCGCGTGAAGGAAAACTCGATCCGGTACTGTGCCGTGATGCGGAAATTGATCTGATGATCGATATCCTGTGCCGTCGGCGGAAAAATAATCCGGTAGTGGTGGGGGAAGCCGGGGTTGGCAAGAGTGCGCTGATAGAAGGACTGGCGTTGCGGATCATTGCTGATCAGGTGCCGGATAAACTCCGTAATACGCGGCTGCTGACATTAGATTTGGGGGCATTACAGGCTGGCGCGGCAGTGAAAGGCGAATTTGAAAAGCGTTTCAAAGGGCTGATGGCTGAAGCCGTCCAGTCAACGGATCCGGTCATTCTGTTTATCGATGAAGCGCATACGGTGATTGGTGCCGGGAACCAACAGGGCGGGCTGGATATTTCTAACCTGCTGAAACCGGCGCTGGCGCGAGGCGAACTCAAGACCATTGCCGCCACCACCTGGAGCGAATACAAAAAATATTTTGAAAAAGATGCGGCGCTGTCCCGACGTTTTCAGATCGTAAAAGTGATGGAACCGACGGCGGCGGAAGCGACCATCATTCTGCGCGGGCTGAGCAGTGCCTACGAGAAAGATCATGGCGTACTGATCGATGACGAAGCGCTGCAGGCAGCGGCCAACTTAAGTGCGCGTTATCTTTCGGGCCGTCAGTTACCCGACAAAGCCATTGATGTCCTCGATACTGCCTGTGCACGGGTTTCCATCAACCTGACATCGCCCCCCCGGCAGATGTCAGAACTCATAACTGAGCAACAGCAGCTTGAGCAGGAAATTGCCCAACTTGAGCGTGAACATCGCATCGGTTTACCTGGCGATGCCGATTATCTTGCGTCGTTGCATCAGCGTTTGTCTGAACTCAGCGAGGTGTTAACCACACTGGAAGCAGACTGGCATGAGCAACAATCTCTGGTTCAGCAGTTGATTGCTCTGCGCACGGCATTGCTGGACCCTTCACAGGAGGCGGAGGACGAACAAAAAATCCGTGAACTGGCCGAACTCACGCAGGCGCTTGATGCATTACAAAAAGAGAAGGCGCTGGTCTCTCCGCATGTCGGGAAAAAACAGATCGCCGAAGTCATTGCCGAATGGACCGGCGTTCCGCTCAACCGTCTGTCGCAAAGTGAAATGGTGGCGATCACCGAGCTGCCTGGGTGGCTTGGCGAGGCGATTCGTGGGCAGACGCTGGCGATCGCGCAGTTGCATAAACATTTGCTGACGGCGCGCGCGGATTTGCGCCGTCCGGGACGACCGTTAGGGGCGTTTTTACTCGTCGGCCCCAGCGGTGTCGGTAAAACCGAAAGCGCTCTGCAGATTGCGGACACGCTGTTCGGCGGCCGTCAGTACCTGACGACGATCAACATGTCTGAATTTCAGGAGAAACATACCGTCTCGCGTCTTATTGGCTCGCCACCGGGTTATGTGGGCTATGGCGAAGGCGGTGTGCTGACAGAGGCGATCCGACAGAAACCGTATTCCGTCGTGTTGCTTGATGAGGTCGAGAAAGCGCATCCGGATGTGTTGAATCTTTTTTATCAGGCGTTTGATAAAGGCGAGCTGGCTGACGGGGAAGGGCGAATCATTGACTGCAAGAATGTCGTGTTCTTTCTGACGTCCAACCTGGGGTATCAGGTCATTGTTGAGTATGCCAGCGACCCCGCCGCGTTACAGGAGGCGTTGTACCCCGTACTGGCCGATTTTTTCAAACCGGCATTACTGGCGCGAATGGAGGTGATTCCTTTCCTGCCGCTGGGCAACGACACGTTAGCGGAAATCATCGCCAGTAAACTTACCCGACTCGAAAATCTTCTCCGGCAGCGTTTCGCCGCGACGGTAACGATAGATGACGCCGTCGCCGTGGAAATTATGCGACGCGTGACACGCTCGGAAAATGGCGCGCGCATGCTGGAATCGGTCATTGATGGCGCACTTTTACCGCCGCTTTCCTTGCTTTTATTGCAACACATGGCAGCAGGTAACGCGGTCGGTCAGATTCATCTCTTTACCGAGAACAATGAATTCAACGCCAGGGTGGAAACGAAAGTATGAGAAAGCGGCTGAAAAGTGTGCTCTCTTTGCTGGAAAGTCACACTCAGGAGGAACTGATCTTCAACTTTCTGGAGATTAACCAGCGTCGTCCTCGTTTTGAGGCGTTGATGGCCGGGGTGATCAATGCCACCGAAAAGCGGATGGAATGCTATGCCGTTTCGGGAACCAGTACGGTGAGTCTTCAACGCTTTGAAGTCAGTCTGCTTGATGTCAATCACCCCTTAATCCACGTGTTACGTAGTGGCGTGAACGCTATCTGGCAAACGCTGCACAGAGGCGTGCGGATTGAAGAGAGCCGTTTTCGGCAATTCGTTTGCGAACTGCCCAATGAATGTGGGCTTTTCGCAACACCTGTTTTTGACCATCGCGGCGCAGCCAGCGGTGTCATTGCCGCGTTCAGTTGTCAGCCGGAGCAGTTGAACAAGCCGAACAGTGTATTCAGCCTGAGTTGTGAGTTGTTCCAGTATCAGTTGAAGAAGGTGATGGAACTTGAGCAATTGCATCGCCAGCTTCGTCAGATTCAAACCGTGTTTCATACCCAACAGGAACGACAAAAGCAGCTTGATGAACTCATTGCCGAGCTGAGTTCGACAGGAGAAAGAAACCTTCCTGGTATTGCCAAAGATTACAGTGGCATCAGCGATCTGCTGGCAGCGATAGAAGAATTTGAATGTGACGTGCTGACGCAGCGGCTGCGTCAGTTCAATGCCAATAAAAAACGTGTCGCGGAAAGTCTGAATTTGTCACCCCGGACACTGGCTTACAAACTGACAAAATACGGGTGTGATGTATGAACATAGCGATCTTGCTGCTGATGACCGGATTGCTCGCCATGACCAACCCGTCTGCATTCACGTCGGTAAACATGCCGTTGCCTGCCGCTACGACAAACACGCATGACACCGACGTATTGTCTAAAGCCATGCGATGCCGTAGTGAATCATCCCCGCTGCTGCGTCTTGATTGCTATGACAGCGCGTTTTCCGATGACGGGCCACAAATGGCTGATGTGCCTGTCGCGAAAGGCGGCGTCGCCTGGCAGCGGGCGATGGATCAGGAAAAAACCAGAGACGACCACACCACGGCCTTCATCTCCACAAACAGTGGTGGCGACAATCCGCAGGTGATCCTGACAACACCAGCGATTGGCGAAACGCCGCCGCGACCCGTGCTGATGTTCAGTTGCGTTGACAATATCACCCGTCTGCAAATTGCGGTGGCAGTACCTCTGAAAAGCGGTGAGGGCAACGTATTGCTGAAGACGGATCGCAATCAGTACGATGTGAACTGGTTTATCCGTGAAAATGGCTACCTGCTGGATGCCAGCAGAGGGCTTGCCGGCATTGAAGAAATCAAACAGCTGTTTGGTTCTGAATCGGTCACCGTGAGTCTCCCCGGGCGCAGTTCTCCTCACCTGATTTTTAACATTGAAGGTTTAGCGCAGGAAATTGAACCCCTGCGTAAAGCCTGTCACTGGTAAGGAGCGCGTGATGGCTGAACGGCATGACTGGCTCGAAAAACTGGCAACTCCGTTGCCTGGCGAAAACATCAGCACCCGCCTGAGTGACGACAATCCGCACTGGGCATTTATTGATGGCGAAATGGTCAAACTCGGGGCGCTCACCCATAGCACCCTGAACATGGCTGACATACAACAGCGGATCCTGCTGTTACTGACCACAGAAAGTAAAGATTTTCGTCTCATCGTGCATCTGCTGCGCACGCTCCAGCATAGCGGTCAACCCGCGGATGTGGCGCTGGCGATGCAACTGCTTTGTCGATGGGTCGAATTGTACTGGTCACAGGCATGGCCGGATAACGCCCTGATGAGACGCCGGTTGTCGCAGCAGGTGATCCGGCGGTTTCCTTCCACCGTAAACCGCTTTATTACCGGGGCAAACCCGGCGCAGCGGCAGGCGGTACAGGAGGCGCTGTCATGTCTTGAGCAGTTCTGGCAGGTGCAAGAGCGTGAACTTGCCGAAGAGATTAAGACGTTGCAAGTCACGTTTGCCCGTCAGCCAGAGCGCCCGGTGCAGGAAGATAAGGCACCGGACGTTGTCTCTGCGGGAGCAACAATACCTCAGGCATCACCGGGTGTGACGCCGCCGGCACCGACGATGCAGGTCGTTAATACCGATGAAAAAGCCTGGCGACACACGCAACTGCAAATGGCAGGTATTCTGTATGAGCGTCAGCCGGAAAATCCGTTGTGGTGCCGTTTACGCCGTAACGCTATCTGGCAGGGTATCACTGTCGCACCGCAATCTGCAGAAGACGGAAGAACACCACTCGCGGCGTTTTCTGTCGATCGGATGGCGGAATACCAAAGCAGACTGGTGAACCCGGATAGCGCGTTATGGATGCAGGTTGAAGAGAGCCTCACCTTAGCGCCCTACTGGTTCGATGGGCACCATCTCTCTGCTCAAATTGCGCAAAAACTGGGGTATGCGCGTGTCGCTTCCGCCATTCATGATGAACTGTCGGTTTTCTTACAACGCCTTCCTCAACTCAGGACCCTGAGTTTTATTAACCGAACCCCCTTTTTCTCCGTCGCGACGCTGAACTGGCTTGAGTACGAGGGCGAGGGACAGGCAAAAACCGCTTCCCCGGGGCAGGTGTCTGTGCAATCTGATCTGGATTCAGACGCTGTCTGGCAAAGCCGGGAAACCCAGGGGCTGGAGGTCGCTCTGCGTCAACTGGATGACCTCGCCCGGCAGCGTAACCCTCGAGGGCAGTTTTACTGTCAATTGCTGGGCGCTGATTTGTTAGAAAAATCGGGGTTGAAGACACTGGCACAACAGCATTATCAGCATCTCTGGCAGATAGCGCAGGGCATCACACTACCGGACTGGGAACCTGAGCTGATAACGCAATTAGAAGAACATATCGTGATGACGAAGGACAACCACCGGATGGAACAGGAGTGTTAATCAATGAAAATACCAGGGTTCTTTAGCTCTCTGAGGCCTGCCCTTCCACGGTTTAAAGCGTCTGCCGCTTTATTGCTTGCCGTTTTCTGGTGCTTCGCCGTTTTTTGGGTCTGGTGGTGGGGGCCAGACTGGGTTATCGCTTCGAAGAAACCCCTCCAGACGCCCCTCAGCCGCTGGCTGACAACGGCCGTGCTGGTGTTGATTGCGCTGGCATGGCTGACAGTACGCGTGATGCGGCGGTTGCAACAGCTCGAGCGAATGCAAAAATTATCCCGGGAAGAGGTTAAAGATCCCATCAGCGCCGATATTAACGTTCAGCGCAGATATCTGGCGCGCTGGTTGCTGCAACTGGAACGCCATCTCAGCACGCGAAATTACTTATATAAGTTGCCCTGGTATCTGGTCGTGGGATCCTCAGCGAGTGGCAAAAGTACCCTGCTGCTTGAGGGGCAAAAACTGGCGCCGCTCTATGTTCCGGAAAAAACAAAAGGTGAACATAACACCGGGTTGCATGTTCATTGCCTGGTGGGTGAGCAGGCAGTGCTGATTGATGTCGACGGCGAGCTTATTGAACAGCCGGTGGTTCAGGAAGCGGAAAAGCCGGAACTCTTCGGGCGACTCTGGCGCGATCTGCTGGACTGGATGACAACGACCAGAGCGCGTCAGCCATTGAACGGCGTTGTGCTGGTCGTGGATATCGACGATTTCATGACCTCAGGTAAAACGCGTCGTGATGCCTGGCTTGCGACAATGCGACAGCGTTTGCAGGATCTGCGAATTCATTTGCATAGCCAGTTGCCGGTGTATGTCGTGCTGACGCATATGGATCTTTTTCATGGCTTTGACGCGATGTTCCAGTCGCTGGACAAAACAAAACGCGAGTCAGTCCTCGGTATTACCTTTTCAGGCCAGAACGACAACTGGAAACAGGAACTGGATACGTTCTGGCATAAGTGGCTCAATATGATGAATGACGCCATGCCGGGGATGATGATCGCCAATGTGGACAGCGCACAACGCAGCGCGTTATTTACGTTTATTCGTCAGATGTCTGGTCTGCATGACTATGTGGTGCAATTGCTGGACGGGCTGCTATTTAATGACGAGAACCCGCCATTGCTGCGCGGTGTTTATCTGACCTCGGCAAAACAGCGGGGGCAAATTGATGATCTCTTTGTGCAGAGCGCTTCTGTGCAATATCACCTTGGCGTTCAGGCGTTTCCGGCATGGCCCGTCAAAGAGAGTGTGCCCTATTTTACGCAGGCGCTGTTCAATCGCGTTTTATTTTCCGAACCTAACCTGGCGAGCGAAAACAGTGTCTGGTTGCGTAAATCACGCCGCAACGTGACGCTTTATTCGGTCATCAGCGGTGTGATCCTGCTGTGTCTGCTGTTGGGCTGGCATCATTATTATCGTACGAATTACCGTTCCGGCGTTGAGGTCCTGACACAGACAAAATCGTTCCTCGATATTCCTCCGCCGGTGGAAAAAGACAATTACGGCAATTTGCAATTACCCCTGCTCAACCCGATTCGTGAGGCCACGCTGGCGTATGGGGATTACCATGAGCGTAATGCGTTATGGGCCGATATGGGGCTGTATCAGGGATATAAAATCGGTCCGTATGTAGAAGATAC
Organism: Trabulsiella guamensis ATCC 49490; assembly: GCF_000734965.1. Lineage (GTDB taxonomy): Bacteria > Pseudomonadota > Gammaproteobacteria > Enterobacterales > Enterobacteriaceae > Trabulsiella > Trabulsiella guamensis. The sequence goes on along the minus strand of NZ_JMTB01000091.1, from coordinate 4,178 downwards.
TTATCTGCAACTCTTACAGCAGCGTTACCTGCCGGCATTAATGAATGGCTTACTTAAACAACTGAATGAAGCGCCCGCAGGCAGTAATGAGAAGCTAAACATTCTCCGCGTGATGCGGATGCTGGATGATAAGAGCGGGCGTAATAAGGAACTGATCAAACAGTTTATGGCAGAGCGCTGGAGCCAGCGTTTCAGCGGGCAAAATATGCTTCAGCAACAACTGATGGCCCATCTGGATTATGCGCTGGAGCACACCGACTGGAATGCGTTGCGTCAGGCCGGAAACGAGGGTGCCATCAGCAGCTTTGCGCCTTTTGCCCAGCCGGTCAGAGATGCGCAGCTTGAGCTGAGTAAATTGTCCATCTATCAGCGGGTGTACCAGAGTTTGCGCAGTAAGGCGCAGCAGGTGCTGCCGTCTGATCTCAATCTTCGCGACCAGGTGGGGGCGAATTTCGATGCGGCCTTTACCGCCAGTGACGAGAAGCGGTTGCGGATCCCGCAGTTTCTGACCCGTTATGGCCTGGATAACTATTTTGTGAAGCAACGTGACGGGCTGGTGGAACTGACTGCCATGGACAGTTGGGTGCTTAACCTGACCCAAAACGTGCAATACAGTGAGGCGGACCGCAAAGAGATACAGCGGCAAATTACTGAACAGTACCTCAGCGATTACACCTCCACCTGGCGAGGCGCCATGGGCAACCTTGAAATATCTCAGTTTGATGAGATCCCCCAGGTGATTACTGCGCTTGAGCAAATCATCAGTGGCGATCAGATATTCCGCCGGGCGTTGCAGACCTTAAAAGACAATACAGAACCGCCGCTGATGCCGGATGGATTACCTGAAAAATCACGACAGGCCTTTCTCAGCGCGCAAAACTATCAGTTGTTGACCCGGATTAACCGCGAGTTCGCGCCTGAAAACAGCCTGCTGTCCGATCAACAAGAGGATGGCGGGATGCTGCCGGGCGTTAATCAAAAATTAACGGATTTGTACCGTTATTTGCTGGCGATTCAGAACTCGCCAACACCCGGAAAGTCAGCGCTCAAAGCGGTACAGATGCGCCTGAACGAAAACAGTAACGATCCCATTTTTGCCCTGCAACAGACGTCGAAAAGTTTACCGGAGCCGCTCAGCCGGTGGGTGGGGGAACTCGCTGAACAGGCCTGGCGGGTAGTGATGATTGAAGCCATTCAGTATCTGGAAGTGGAGTGGGGAAATACGGTCGTTAAACCCTGGCAGACCCATCTCGCCGGGCGTTATCCGTTTAAACCCGGCGCGAAAGAAGATGTCTCGCTGAGTGAATTTGAGCGCTTCTTTAAACCGGACGGGGTCATTGATGCGTTTTATCAGCAAAACCTCAAACCATTTATGGAAAACGAACTAACCTGGGGCAGCGACGGACAGATATTGATCCGTAGCGACATTCGTCAGCAAATGGAAAACGCGCAGAAAATTCGTGACACCTTCTTTACGCCGCAGAATGGTCTTGGTACGCAGTATGCGATTGAAACTGTAGAGTTGTCGTCTGATAAACGGCGCAGTGTGCTGAACATGGATGGACAGTTACTGGAGTTTACGCATGGTCGTACCCGGACGGTACATCTTGTCTGGCCAAACTCAATGCGTTCCGGTGTAGAGAGTAAACTGACGCTGGTACCGGATAAGAGCAATTATGCTCCCCGAAGCATTGGTTTCAGCGGACCGTGGGCGCAGTTGCGGCTGATTAACTCCGGACAACTGACGTCGGTGACAGACGGAGCGTTCAACGTCCGGTTTAACGTTGATGGCGGTTATATGATCTACCGGGTCCATGTAGATTCCTCGGATAACCCGTTCGCTGGCGGCTTGTTCAGCCAGTTTACTGTGCCGGAAACCTTGTACTGATCAGGGATGATTGGGAGTAAATAGCCGTGAATGAACAGACTCAGGATATCGTCATACGCACCGGAGGTGATCCCCGTCATCTGGCGGAATTTCAGGCAATACGCGAGGAGATCAATAAGATCAATCACCCTTCGCAACAGGAAGTGAACTGGAAACTGATTGAATCTCTGGCTCTGGCGGTGTTTCGCCGTAATGGCGTGGATCTCCAGACCGCGTTGTATTACGCCCTGGCGCGTTTTCGGAGTGCCGGTCTGGCTGGGTTTACCGAAGGGTGTGAATTGCTGGCCGGGGTAATCGGAGCGGACTGGGAGCGATGCTGGCCCGAAAATGAGATGGTACGTATTGAATTGCTTGACTGGTTTAACGCCAAAGCGAGTCACATTCTGCGCACGCTTTCCTTTGAGAAAAAAGACCTTGAAGCTCTCATTCAAACGGAAAATGCATTAAAAACGCTCAGTGATAACTTACAACAGCTTCCCCTGCGCCGCGTCCCACGGGTGGAGAATTTGCAGTTTTTTATTCGCAATACCTGTCAGCGGCTTGAAGAGAAGCCTGAGCAGGAAAAGGCATCGCCATCAGTTGCGCCGGAAAAAATGATATGGGTGCCCGGCGGGGATGATACGGAGGATCTGCCGGAACCCGAACCGCCGAAAATTGTGACTTGCGCGCTTCCGGCGAGCGATGCCGTCACTTTCCCAACGGTGAATAAGACGCGGGGGATAGTCACTGGCTTTTTCGGGGGGCTGTTTTGTTGTTTGCTGATCGCGCTGACGGCGTATTATTTTTACGTCGTACCGATTGACTCTTGACACTGATGTGTAGATCAAACGAGGAATGCGGGAATAACCGGGAATTGAAGGGAATTAACGGGAGGAAGTTCAGGTATAACAAGGCTTCACAACTACAGGGTTTACTGTACCACACGAAAAAATCACTTCCAGAACAAATTTAGATCAACCGCCGCCAAAACCATTTACTGTCATATAGACTTATACCGCAAGGCAGAAAATTTCAACGCGTTAAAAAGGATTTAAAACAGTTTAAATATTCCTTCATGGAGGCGCAAAGATGAAGCCAGCCGATTGAAACTCACAGCAATCAGCCAGCTTTTTTTTGCGTGCTTACTTTTGACGCGGCCTGAACCCGTCCATTTGAATCACGTTGTTCCAAAATCTCTTTGTGAACCGTTGAGTCTGCATCGTCACTTTTGATGACGTCATCTGCAAAAAGTGCGAGCAGGCCATGTCGTTTAAACACGTGTATGGCTCTTTGCCGTTCACTCTCGGACAAAGAGTCAAATATTATCAACCACCATCGCTTTAGTTCTTCATCGTTTTCCGTATGGTTGGCCATACCATCACTGTCACCAATTAGCCAACTCATGCTCCTGCCAGCAGCCAACGCTATTGCTGGTAATTTATCTATGCTGGGATACGACTCTCCACGCAAATAGCGACCTATCAGCGAATCAGACAATCCACATTTCTTCGCAAAAGCCAGATTCGATTCATCACCAATGGCTTGCTTAAGTCGTTCTGCGAAACGCAATTTTGACAATTCGTCATTTTTGCAATCCGCATTTTCCTCTATGGCGGCCTCTTTTTTGCTGTATGTGTCTGACATGTATATGAAATCCATAAACGATAATGCCTTAAAAATATTCTGCATATTTTGCGACACTAAGCTTGATTTCGCACAATATGCAGAGCTATACTTTCCGAGACCGGATACCCGTTACGGATACCGGAATCGTGAACATTTAAGGATACAGCAAAATGGCACAAAGACACCAAGACTGGCATCCAGAAGATATAAAGGCTGCTGTCAGAAAGACCGGAGCTACTCTGTCGTCGCTTTCAAAGAACGCTGGTTTGGCCCCAGATACGCTGCGGAAAACTCTTGTGTGCAAATGGCCTAAGGGACAGAAAATTATCGCCGCTGCAATTGGCGTCGAACCTTCTACCATTTGGCCTAGCAGATATTGAGGTTTTTATGAGCAGCGATATTTGGGTAACAGTCAAAGAATGCTCAGGGTTAGACAGTTTTCCTCTTGATACTTCAAATATTTGGAGGCGTCTGGAAAAACTCTCCGCAGGCCGCAGCGAACTGCGCCGCAAGCGCGCCGGAACCAAAGCATTCGAATACCATATTTCTGTTCTGCCGCCGGAAGTCCGCGCCGAACTGCTGGCTTCCCGTGGTCTGATCGAAACGTCATCTGGTTTAATCACCCTCCCACAGGAACCCTCTCGCATAGCCGCCGACGACCTTGAGCGCCAGCGCCTCTGGTCCT
>NZ_JMTB01000090.1 GCF_000734965.1 Trabulsiella guamensis ATCC 49490 | reverse complement strand
TTTTGATCAGCTGTGCCAGATGGCGGGTTTCAATACGGGTGACATCCAGCCCGCCAATCTCCGGGAAAACGTAGCGGTTCAGACAGGTGATGATTTTATCCGCATGGCCTTTTGACCAGAGTTTCAGACAACTGGTATGCCATAAGGTCGCGACATGTTTAAATGTCCTGGATTCATCAATACTGGCAGAAGAGGATTTGCGGAGCCGGGAAGGGGGAATACCTGATGCCAGCAGTTTACGGGCAGCATCGCGTGTTTCACGAGCTTCTGCCAGACTAATCTGTGGGTATGCACCGAGGGCCAGACGATTTTCTTTTCCATCAAGACGGTAACGAAAATACCACAGACGAGAACCGCTGGTTGATACCAACAGATACAGACCCTGTGAATCGGTGAGTTTGTAGGCTTTATCAAGGGATTTTGCAGAACGGATTTTGCTGTCATTTAACATTTGGGGTCTCTCCAGTTTGTCGAACTGAACGACCCGCAGTCTGACCCCAATTTTTCCGGATACACAGGGATAAATCAAAATGCTCCGGAAAGACTTTTTATGCTAACTCACTGAATTGTTTAACTACAGGAACCTATGAGGAAGCATAAAAATGAAAAGGTGGTGCCCGGACTCGGAATCGAACCAAGGACACGGGGATTTTCAATCCCCTGCTCTACCGACTGAGCTATCCGGGCAACGGGGCGCATTAAACCTGATTCGCTCCGCTTCGTCAATGAAAATTGCGATTTTCATTGCAGACTGCACAATCTATCACCACTTTCGCCGGTTTGCACGAAGGCTCATGCAAAAAAGGCCGTCCAGGCGGCGGAAAGCGGCATTGCCAGCACCAGTGCAGGCAGCATATTTACCACCGCGAACATCTTGATTCCGCAGATGCGCAAGCCTGTCGCCACCAGGAGCAGACCACCCACTGAGGTAAAATCGGCCATCATCATCGGCGTGGTCATTGGCAGGATCATCGACGCGCAAACTGCCAGCGATAACTGGATTGCCAGCATCGGTACGCTTATCGCTGCAACAGCGATGCCCAACGTACAGGCAAAAATTGTGGCAGTGAAGAAATCAAGAAATGACTTCGCAATCAGGATGCTGGGGTCGCCGGTCATCCCTTCGCGCATAGCACCGAAAATCCCGGTACCGCTGGCGCAAAAAAGAATAATGATCGCGACATAGCTCTGGATAAACGTTTCATGCACACCGCTGCGTTTACCGCCGGATTTCATCATCAGTTGCTGAAGCTTGCCTACCGCGGTGTTGATGCCTTTCTCGAGATAGCAGAACTCACCAATCAGCGCGCCCACCAGCGTCGCCAGTACCATTACCGGTAAATTTGCGCATTTCACAACCAGCAGGATGCCAATGCCGAGTGAGGCAAGGCCAAAAATTGAAGTCATGGAAACGCGAATACGTTCCGGCAGACGCTGGCTCAGTACTGCACCCAGCACGCCGCCCAACAGGACGGAACCAGCATTAATAAAAGGACCAATAACCAAAAGCTACTCCTGCTAATTACTCGCAATAGTTGCATTATTATCACATGAATGCCCCGGGATATGGGGGCTATTCGAGAGGATTTGCATAATCAATGCATCTTGCACGTACAGACGAAAGGTGCCATGATTGCGCGAATTTTCCCCTTTCCAGAAATGGGGCCGACAGTGATGACCACTTCATTACGAATTTGCCTGCACCCATGCGCGCGCCAGCGTAGGTTATCCCATACTTCTGCACTGCTTTCTATGATCACCATGCGGTGAAGCTAAAGAAGTACCATCGTTGATTACTCCTCTTTCTTTTCCCCGAAATGGGTCCATTTGCTTATGAAATCAATGAAAATTGCCGCCAGCCATACGCTGGTTTCCCGACTCTCCACGCACCGGGAAGTTATCGCGCTCGACAGTACCGATTTCACTGATGTGGCTGCGGTTGTCATTAACGAAGCGGACAGCCGTAGCGGTATTCTGGCGTTACTCAAACGCAGCGGCTTTCAACTGCCGGTATTTTTGCTGAGTGAGGAAGGGACGGTTGTGCCCGATGGCGTCAGTGGCATGTTACAGGGAAGAGAACAGCAGTGGCTCGAGCTGGAAGCCGCGGCTGTCAGCTACGAAGAAAAGTTATTGCCACCATTCTTCGATACCCTGAAACAGTACGTTGAAATGGGCAACAGCACGTTTGCCTGTCCGGGGCATCAGCATGGCGCGTTTTTCAAAAAGCATCCTGCCGGACGTCAATTCTATGATTTCTTCGGTGAAAACATTTTTCGTGCTGATATGTGCAATGCCGACGTCAAACTCGGCGATTTGCTGATCCACGAAGGCGCAGCAAAACACGCGCAAAAATACGCAGCGAAAGTGTTTAACGCCGACAAGACCTGGTTTGTGCTAAATGGTACCTCGGCGGCGAACAAAGTGGTCACTAACGCGCTGCTGACACGCGGCGATCTGGTATTGTTCGACCGCAACAACCATAAGTCGAATCATCATGGCGCATTAATCCAGGCTGGCGCGACACCCGTCTACCTCGAAGCGGCGCGTAATCCGTTTGGCTTTATTGGCGGCATTGATGAACATTGTTTTGATGATGCGTACCTGCGTGATCTCATCAGCGCGGTTGCGCCAGAGAAAGCCGGTGAAGCCCGGCCATTCCGTCTGGCGGTGATCCAACTCGGTACTTATGATGGCACCGTTTATAACGCGCGACAGGTGGTCGACAAAATTGGTCATCTGTGTGACTACATCCTGTTTGACTCGGCATGGGTGGGTTACGAGCAATTCATTCCAATGATGGCTGACTGTTCGCCGTTGTTGCTGGATCTTAACGAAAACGATCCGGGGATTTTTGTCACGCAATCGGTGCATAAACAGCAGGCGGGATTCTCGCAAACCTCGCAGATCCACAAAAAAGATAATCATATCCGCGGCCAGGCGCGGTTCTGCCCTTATAAGCGGCTGAATAACGCCTACATGCTGCATGCCTCAACCAGTCCGTTTTATCCGCTGTTTGCCGCGCTGGACGTCAACGCGAAAATTCACGAAGGGGAGAGCGGACGTCGGCTATGGGCGGAATGCGTAGCGATGGGGATCGAGGCGCGCAAGGCAATCGTCGCTCACTGTAAGATGATCAAGCCGTTTATACCGCCTGTCGTCGCAGGGCGACCGTGGCAGGAACATCCCACAGAAACTATCGCCCGGGAGCGCCGTTTCTTCAGTTTCGGCCCGGGCGAGCGCTGGCATGGTTTTGAAGGCTACGCGCAGGACCAGTATTTTGTCGATCCCTGCAAGCTGCTGTTGACGACGCCTGGCATTGACGCAGAAACCGGGGAATATACTGATTTTGGCATCCCGGCGACTATTCTTGCCAATTACCTGCGTGAAAACGGCATTGTGCCGGAGAAGTGCGATCTGAACTCAATCCTCTTCCTGCTGACGCCTGCCGAAAGCCCGGAAAAGCTGGCGAAACTGGTCGCCATGCTGGCGCAGTTTGAGCAGCACATTGAAGACGACACGCCATTGTCGGTAGTGCTGCCGACTATCTGTCAAAAATATCCGGTGCGTTATCGTGATTACACCCTGCGCCAGTTGTGTCAGGAGATGCATGATCTCTACGTCAGCTTTGCAGTGAAGGATCTGCAAAAAGCGATGTTCCGTAAAGCCAGCCTGCCGCCAGTGGTGATGAACCCGCAGGACGCCAACCGCGAATTCATTCGCGGCAACGTTGAGCTGGTGCGTCTGAGCGAAGCGGAAGGACGAATTGCCGCCGAAGGCGCGTTGCCATATCCGCCAGGCGTACTCTGCGTGGTACCCGGTGAAATCTGGGGCGGGGCGGTATTGCGTTATTTCCTGGCACTGGAAGAGGGCGTCAACCTGCTGCCGGGCTTTTCTCCCGAGTTGCAGGGCGTCTACAGTGAAAAAGACGCTGATGGCATCAAGCGGTTGTACGGCTACGTACTGAAGGCTGCTGAGATCTGATCCGCTTTCCCCTCTCCCGTGCGGAGAGGGGACATGGCGCTCATCATTATTTCTGGCGATAACCTTTCTGCGCGGTATTCACTTTATACAGGTAGCGGCGGGATTCCGCAGACGGATGGCGGGTCGTCAGCGTCTGGTAGACATCACCCGGCGCCATGCTGTTGATGATGCTCGCCGCGCGAATTTTATCGTCAGAGAAAACACGCAACACGCTGCCTGCGCCGCCATTGTAGGCAGTAATGACCGCATAGCGACGTGACGTCGGGTTGTCGATCCCGGAGAGATAGACGTTATTCAGCATCGCCAGATACGCAGTGCCGGTATCAATGTTGCTTGCCGGATCAAACAGATAGCTGCGGCTCGGCGTCCCTGATTTCCCCTGCGCACGGAACACATCTTTGCCTGCACTGTGTTGAACCACCTGCATCAGGCCCAGCGCATCTGAACGGCTGACTGCATAGGGGTTAAATGAGGATTCGGTCTGCATGATCGCCAGAATCAGCGACTCATCAATGCCGTATTTACGCGCCGCCTGACGCACCATGCCGAGATATTTATGCGCACGCTTGTCCAGGTGGTTTGGCACAAGGTTAATGGTGATGCTGTAGATCACATGCAGGCCATTGCTGCGGCTCTTCATGCGGTTTTGCAGCAACCAGTCAGCAAAGCGCGCGGCGCGCCACTCCCAACGGATCGCCTCGCCATTGTTATCCACGACCTGCCCGTACAGGAACGGCTCTTTCGAAATCTGGATATCATCGGCGTCGGAATAGAGGTCGATCGATCCCGGATCGTCGCCCATCAGCAAGGTTTTGATGATCGTCTGACGCAGGCGCGCGGCCGGTTCGGTACCGGCGATAGTCTCGACGGTAAGGGTCCCCGCATCAAAGTTGATGTGGCTGCGGGTCTGATACTGGTCGGTATACTTTACGTAGTCTTTGGGGCCAGCCACCAGAACTTCGTTGTATCCCCAGATGTTTTCAATGTTATGGGCAAACTGCCCCATCAGGATGTCAAATCCGTTGGTGTCTTTGACCCAGGCTTCGTTATAAGAATCGCCTTTCTTCGAGCCGGAACACGACACAAGCAACGGCGCAATCAGGGCTAGCGCTAAAAGTTTTTTCATCATTCCGGGAGTGCGTGTTGTTGGGTTTAAAGCCCCGTGGGGCTTCTTATTTTTCCGGCGGCGTATAGCCTTCGATATGCACCTCTTTACCTTCAAACAGGAAGTTGACCATCTCCTGTTCGAGCAGTTTGCGGTGCTCCGGGTTCATCATGTTGAGCTTTTTCTCGTTGATGAGCATGGTCTGCTTATGCTGCCACTGAGCCCATGCTTCTTTAGAGATCTCGTTGTAGATCCGCTTGCCAATCTCGCCCGGATAAAGCTGGAAATCCTGACCTTCAGCGTCGCGCTGCAGGAAAGTACAAAAAATCGTTCTGCTCATGATAAATCCTCTTCTTCGGCCAGGGGACTACACCAGTGCCCCGGCGCGTAACTGCTGTAACAGGCGCTCCACGGGTGCCGCCAGCCCGACGGACGGCGGCAGGGCTAAGTTATACCAGAGAGCGCTGCCTTCATCCATGCACGTGGCAATGGAGTGCACGTCAAGCCACATCGGCACAATATCCAGATGGAAGTGACTGAATGTATGGCGGAACGCGTTAAGTTGCGTAAGATTATCTGATTTTATGCGCCGCTGCGCCAGCCACTCACGAAGCGCGGTTTCGTTCTCAAACTGCGGGAAACAAAACAGACCGCCCCATAACCCAACCGGTGGGCGCTGCTGGAGAAACACGTCGTTATCGTGCTGCATGATCAGGAAATAACCGGTGCGTTCCGGCAACGTCTGTTTCGGCTTTTTGCCTGGGTACTGCGCCCAGCTGTTGTTAGCGTGCGCGACGCAAATCGTATTCACCGGACAGAGCTCGCACTTCGGTTTTGAGCGGGTGCAGACCATCGCCCCGAGATCCATCATCGCCTGGTTAAAACGTTCAACGCCATTGGCGGGCGTAACTTGCTCGCTGATTTCCCACAGGCGATTTTCCACCTCTTTCTTCCCCGGCCAGCCACTGACGGCGTAACAGCGCGCCAGTACGCGTTTCACGTTGCCGTCGAGAATGGGAAAATGTTTGCCGAGAGAAAGCGAAAGAATCGCGCCTGCCGTTGAGCGCCCGACGCCCGGCAGCGCGGCTACCTCTTCAAACGTTTCCGGAAATTTACCCTTATGCAGCGAGGCGACCTGCTGCGCGGCTTTGTGCAGATTGCGTGCGCGGGCGTAGTAGCCGAGCCCGGTCCACAGGTGCAGCACTTCATCTAATGGTGCACTGGCCAGATCGGTAACGGTCGGGAATCGCGCCATAAAGCGCTCAAAGTAAGGGATAACCGTCGTTACCTGCGTCTGTTGCAGCATGACCTCAGACAGCCAGACTTTATAAGGCGTTTTTTCAATTTGCCAGGGCAGGGTTTTACGCCCGTATTTGTCGTACCAGTCCAGCACCTGGGCTGAAAATTGAGAGGCTTGCATGGTTATCGATTCGCATTATCAGGGAAGCAAATTCCAGCACAGCACTCCGGCGGTGTAAACAGGATCTTTCCCATGCTTGCATACTCTCCCTAACTTTGGATAATGCCCGTTTCCCGAACATTCTCACAAGCAGACATAATTTTTATGAATAACGACGTCATCTCACCGGAATTTGATGAAAACGGTCGCCCGCTGCGCCGTATTCGTAGCTTCGTCCGTCGCCAGGGGCGCCTGACGAAAGGACAACAGCATGCGCTGGATAACTACTGGCCGGTGATGGGCGTCGAATTCAGCGAACAGCCGGTTGATTTCGATACCCTGTTTGGTCGCTGCGCACCGGTCACACTGGAAATTGGTTTTGGCATGGGCGCGTCGCTGGTCGCGATGGCGAAAGCGAAGCCGGAACAGAATTTCCTCGGCATTGAAGTGCATTCGCCAGGTGTGGGTGCCTGTCTGAGTTCCGCCCATGAAGAGGGGGTTGAGAACCTGCGCGTGATGTGTCACGACGCGGTGGAAGTGCTGCATAAAATGATTCCTGACAACTCACTGAACATGGTGCAGCTCTTTTTCCCTGACCCGTGGCACAAAGCACGTCATAATAAACGCCGTATCGTTCAGGGGCCGTTTGCTGAGCTGGTCAAAAGCAAGCTGAAGCTCGGTGGGGTATTCCACATGGCGACTGACTGGGAGCCGTATGCAGAGCATATGCTGGAAGTGATGTCCTCGCTTGAGGGTTACAAAAACCTGTCGGAAAGTAACGACTATGTACCGCGTCCGGAATCACGTCCGGTGACCAAATTTGAACAGCGTGGCCATCGTCTTGGTCACGGCGTATGGGACTTAATGTTCGAGAGGGTGAAATAATGGCAAAGAATCGTAGCCGTCGTCTGCGTAAGAAAATGCATATCGACGAATTCCAGGAATTAGGCTTTTCAATTGCGTGGCGTTTTCCGGAAGGTACCAGTGAAGACGTGATTGATAAAACCGTCGATGACTTCATCAATGACGTGATAGAACCGAACAAACTGGCATTTGACGGCAGCGGCTACCTGGCCTGGGAAGGGCTTATCTGCATGCAGGAAATCGGTAAATGCACCGAAGAGCATCAGGCGATTGTCCGCAAGTGGCTGGAAGACCGCAAATTCGAAGATGTGCGCATCAGCGAACTTTTCGACGTCTGGTGGGACTAAGTTAACGAAAGGGCCGGCAAATGCCGGCCCGTTTTGTCTTGAGGGAAGATTATGATGCGCAATACGCTGCTTGCTGCGGCGCTAACGCTGACGGCGTTCGTCGTCCAGGCCGATTATCAGTGTAGCGTCACCCCGCGTGACGATGTGATTTTGAGCCCGCAAACCGTTCAGGTGAAAGGGGAGAACGGCAACCTCGTCATCACGCCTGACGGTAGCGTGATGTACAACGGAAAACAGTACAACCTCTCCGCGGCTCAGCGTGAGCAGGCCAAAGATTATCAGACCGATTTACGCAGCGCATTACCGTGGATCGACGAAGGCGCCCGCTCCCGCGTCGAAAAAAGCCGCGTGGCGCTGGATAAAATCATCTCTGAGCAGGTCGGTGAAAGCAGCAGCATGCGTGGACGTCTGACCAAACTGGACGCCCAGTTGAAAGAGCAGATGAACCGCATCATTGAGCATCGTAGCGATGGCCTGACGTTCCATTATAAAGCGATCGATCAGGTGCGCGCTGACGGCCAGCAACTGGTGAATCAGGCTATGGGCGGCATCCTGCAGGACAGCATCAATGAAGTCGGGGCAAAAGCGGTGCTTAAAGGCGGCGGCAATCCGTTACAGGGCGTTTTAGGCAGCCTCGGCGGGCTGCAAACCGCGATTCAGAACGAATGGAAAACTCAGGAAGATGATTTCCAGAAATTCGGTAAAGACGTCTGTGCACGTGTCGTTTCGCTGGAAGACAGCCGCAAAGCGCTGGTAGGAACATTGAAGCAGTAAATTATCCGGCTTTCCGTTTTCAGACAGAAAGCCGGTAATTCGGAATTCATTTATCCGTCCTGACGGGACGCGTCCTTTATCCTGTGTGGCGTCATTCATACCCCACAAGGATATTTTCATGAAAATACAGGGAATCGTTTCCGCGTCATTGCTTTTCTTTGCCTCACTGACAGCATTTGCAACCAGTAATGCCCCCACTTACCCGGTGCTGAGCCAGCAGTTCAGCGAGCAATACAACGGCCTCTTTCACCTTGAAGCTATTACCCTCGAACCCCTTGATGCACGTGGCAATCAGGCGACGTATTCGGTAAAAGGCGATATGTCAGCGACGGAAGATTTGTACGCTATCGTCGGGATGGCGGCAGATTATCAACTGGTGGAAAAAACCTGGACCAAAGGCAAGCCGGTGAAATTTTCCGCCATGATGACGGCAACGGGCACGCCGGAGTCCGGCTGGACGACATCCTTTCTCTCCATGCAGACGGCGGCAAAAAACGTAGGTCATCCGCTGGAAGATGCGGGCAATCAGGATAAATATCTCATCGTTAACGACTTTGGTTTCGATGCGCGGCTGGCGAAAATTAACGCCGACTATGCTTCGCTGAAAGCCAGACAGCAGGTGTCGCTGACCCGGCAAAAAGCGCTTGAGCAGGAAATCGCCACGCTGGAGCGGCAAATCAATGCCAGCTGGGGAGAAGATAAGAACGGTAAACCGTTGACCCGAAGCGACGTGCAAGACGCATTGCTGCAGGAGCTGTATCAGTTTGGTAAAGACAACGATCCACTAAAATTTGAAAATCACTACAATGCGACCGTCTATGAACCCGCGCTGGAAGCCTGCCAGAAAAAACCAGACTGCGATGCGACACCGTTGCGAAAAGCGCGGGATATCGCGCTGAGCGATCAACAGCGCAAGTATTCGGTACAGTTCAAAATCATGAGTAATAAGATCAAAGACGAAATGGCTGCGCGGGATGACACGCTGCAGCCATTGCGGCTCAAGCAAGGTGAGTTGCGCACCGAATTGATGAAACTGAACACCAGCAGCGATGAGGCACAGCGCCGTTTAGAGCGCTGGGATCGTGACATCGCTTACTTACGCCGAAACGGTATCATTCATTAACGAGGGCGTTGTTCTCACTCCTCATCAGCGAGGAACAGCTCCAGCAGCGAGTTTAAGAACAGCTTACCATGTTCGGTGATCTGCCAGAATTGTTCGCACTCGGTGAGATACCCCTGCGTCAGCGCTGCATCAAGTTGTGGGCGAATTACCGCTTCCGTTAAGCCAGTGTAACGTGTGAATTCGGTGCGGGGCGCGGGCTCCAGCAGGCGGAAACGGTTCATGAAGAATTCGAAGGGTTTGTCTTGCGCCGCCACGTCGTGCTGGCGCTCAAGGTAGCGGCCTTCCATATAACCACGCGGGTGGCGGGTTTTGGCGGTGCGCAGAATGCGCCCGTTAGGGAAGGTCACTTTGCCGTGCGCGCCGCAGCCAATCCCCAGATAGTCGCCGAAGCGCCAGTAGTTGAGGTTGTGCTGACACTGATAGCCTGGTTTTGCATAGGCTGAGGTTTCATATTGCTGATACCCCGCCGCCGTCAGTAGCTGATGGCCTTGCTCGAAAATATCCCACAACGCGTCGTCGTCAGGCAGTACTGGTGGGCGCGAACCAAACAGCGTGTTTGGTTCAATGGTGAGTTGATACCACGACAGATGTGGCGGATCCAGTTCAATGGCCTGGCGCAGATCATCCAGCGCCTCGTCGAGCGTTTGGTCCGGCAAGCCGTGCATCAGATCGAGGTTAAAACTGCGCAGCCCGAGGCTACTCGCCAGCCGTGCAGCACGCTTTGCCTCTTCCGGCCCGTGAATACGTCCCAGACGCTGCAATTTTGCCTCGCTGAAGCTCTGCACGCCGATAGAAATACGGTTGACCCCGGCACGCTGGTAATCGGTAAAACGATCTGCCTCAACCGTGCCCGGGTTCGCTTCCATGGTGATTTCTGCATCCGCAGCAAGATACAGACGGGTGCGGACGCCGTCGAGCAGGGTCTGCATTGCCTCGCCTGAAAGCAGGCTCGGCGTACCGCCGCCAATGAAAATGGTCTTTACGGCCCGCCCTTGTGCGTACGCAACGTCTGCGTCCAGATCGCGTAGTAGATGCTGAACGTAATCGTCGTGCGGCACCTCGCCCTTGAGCGCGTGCGAGTTAAAGTCGCAGTACGGGCATTTCTGCACGCACCATGGAATATGAATGTAAAGACTCAGCGGCGGTAAATCAGCCATTGCGTAATGTTTCCAGTAACGTTTTCAGCGCCTGACCACGGTGAGAAATGGCAATTTTCTCTTCGTGGGTCAGTTCAGCGGCAGTTTTACCTTCTGAGGGCACAAAGAAGATGGGATCGTAGCCAAAACCGCCCTGACCGGCAGGCTCACGGGTGATCACGCCCGGCCAGCGGCCATGGCACACCAGTGGAGTCGGATCCTCAGCATGGCGCAGGTAAACCAGCACACAGTGAAACTGCGCCTGACGCTGCCCGTCCGGCACATCCTGCAGCGTGTGCAGCAGTTTTTCCAGATTCTCACGGTCGGTCGCGTCCACGCCGGCGTAACGAGCGGAGTAAATGCCCGGCGCGCCGCCAAGCGCGTCAACCGCCAGGCCCGAATCATCGGCAATCGCCGGCAGACCGGTAATCTGTGCTGCATGACGTGCTTTCAGAATCGCGTTTTCGATAAACGTCAGACCCGTCTCTTCCGCCGAGTCTACGCCGAGCTCCGTCTGAGCGACAATATCGAGGCCAAAATCGCTAAGCAGCGTAGCCAGTTCACGCACTTTACCGGCGTTACCGGTGGCGAGGACAACTTTTTGCATGGGATATCCTAATTTATCAGCGCCGCGACGTCAGTCGGGATGTTTTGCGGATCGATAATTTTAACTTGCTTATGACGGCCGAGTTCGCCTTTTTCAATGATGACCTGGCTTTTTGCTACCCGAAACTGTTTGGCGAGGAATTTTACCAGATGCGCGTTAGCCTGACCGTCGACAGGCGGGGCGGTGATGGCGACTTTTAACTCGTCGCCATGCACGCCCACAATGCTGTCCCGGCTGGCTTTCGGTTGAATGTATAACCTAAGTACCAGCCCATCGCTGTAGGGGGTGACTGCACTCAAGCCCAGCTCCAGATGATCGCCAGCGGCATGGAGATGTTGGTCAGCAGTTCGCCAACGCCCATGTTGATGACGTACATCAGCAGCACGAGGATCATCGGTGAAAAGTCAATGCCGCCCATAGAAGGCAGGAAACTACGAATAGGGCGCAGCAGCGGATCGGCCAGTTGCATCAATACATATTCCACCGGGCTGCGTCCCTGGCTGACCCAGCTCATGATTGCCATCGCCAGCAATACCCAAAAGATCAGCGAACCCAGCGTCTTAACCAGCACCAACAGTGCGGCAATCGCAATAGCAGCGCCGCCAACGGAAACGTACGGGCAGAAAAAGCCTTTGATGGCGCAAAGGATCAGCGCAATCAGCAGCGAGGCGCTGTCAATCGGCCCCATCGACGGCAGAATGCGGCGTAGAGGCCCGACGACAGGCTGAGTGACTTTCACGATGAACTGGGAAAAGGGATTGTAAAAATCACACCGTGCCCACTGCATCCAGATACGAAGCAACAGCACCATCGTGTAAATCTGGAGAACCAGAGCTAACAAAGTGGACAAGGTAATCATGGCGTTCCTCAGTTTCCTTTATTTTTTGTGTAATCACGCGCACCGAAAATGGCGGTGCCGATGCGTACCATTGTGCTACCGGCTGCGATGGCAGCGTCCATATCATCCGACATGCCCAGTGAGAGCGTATCGACTGTCGGGTAGCGTGTTTTCAGTTCGGCAAATGCTACAGCCATTTGTCGGGCAACGGCAAACTGCCTTTCATATTCAGTTTCTGGCGCCGGAATAGCCATCAGGCCGCGAAGCCGGAGGCCAGGTAATTCGACAATCTCCGCCGCCAGCGCATCCAGTGATGCCAGCGGAATACCGGATTTGCTCTGTTCGTCACTGATATTAATCTGGATCAGCACATTAAGCGGCGGCAGATCAGCCGGGCGCTGTTCGCTTAAGCGGGTCGCGATTTTCAGCCGATCGATGGTATGGCACCAGTCAAAATGCTCAGCGACCAGACGGCTTTTGTTGGACTGCAACGGGCCAATAAAGTGCCACTGCAGATCGTTGCGGCCTGCGTCCTGAAAGTAGCGGATTTTATCCACCCCTTCCTGAACGTAGTTTTCACCAAATGCGCGTTGACCCGCAGCAATGGCTTCTTCGATGGCGCTCGCAGGTTTTGTTTTACTGACTGCAAGCAGCGTAACTTCTTCTGAATCGCGGCCGCATCGTGCAGCGGCGGTCAGGATTTTGTCCCGGACCTGTGCCAGGTTATGCGCAATGTCGTTCATTTTTCCTGGTGGGTATATGGATATACAAGAAATCGTGGAGCTTAGTGTAAAGCATAACGTCTCGGATCTACACCTGTGCAGTAGCAGACCAATACGCTGGCGTCGGCAGGGGCGGCTCGAGCCTGCGCCGATCCCCGCATTTAATGTTGAATCGCTGCTCGCTGGCTGGTTGTCAGAAGAGCAGCGCATGGCCTGGCAGACGCATCAGCAGACGGATTTTGCCGTCGCACTGGCTGATGGCAAACGCCTGCGCGCCAGCGCGTTTGTCACTACACAGGGGGTATCGCTGGCGCTGCGTTTGTTGCCAGAACAATGCCCGCAACTGGCAACGCTCGCTGTGCCGCCAGCGCTGGAGAATCTGTTACATGAAGAGAGTGGGTTGATCCTGGTGACAGGGGCGACCGGTAGCGGAAAATCCACCACTCTCGCGGCGATGGTGAATCACCTCAATCATCATATGGACGGGCATATTTTGACGCTGGAAGATCCGGTGGAATTTGTCCATCACAGCGAGCGTTGTCTGATCCAGCAGCGGGAACTGGGAACACACTGCTCATCTTTTGCCGACGGGCTGCGTGCCGCGCTGCGTCAGGATCCGGATGTGATCCTGCTTGGTGAGCTTCGCGATCGTGAAACCATCAGACTGGCGCTGACAGCGGCAGAAACGGGGCATCTGGTGCTCGCTACGCTGCACACTCGCAGTGCCACTTCGGCAGTAGAGAGGCTAGTAGATGTTTTCCCGGCACAGGAAAAAGAGCAGGTGCGCAGCCAGCTGGCCGGGAGCCTTTGCGCGGTGCTGGCGCAAAAACTGGTGGCGGATAAACAGGACGGCCGGGTGGCGTTGTATGAACTACTGGTCAATACGCCTGCTGTTGCCAGCCTGATCCGTGAAGGGAAGGGGCATCAGTTGCCTGGTGTCATGCAAACCGGACTACAATCCGGCATGCAGACCTTTACCCAGAGTTATCAACAACGGGTGGCTGCCGGGAAAATTTAATCTGCGAAATTGATGGTCATCAATTTCAGAAATTATATTTTTATATTAGTAATTGCAGTAAATCATTATCGATATAAATATGTGTACGTAATGAAATGCAATGAAACATAAAAAATATTTATGTTGCAATATTGTCATGGCCAATTATTACTGCTATAGGATATTCTGTCTTTCGGGTAATAACCCGAGGGTTCAGGCTTACAGAACGCTTCTTGAGGCAGCGGGGCTGAGCAAATTGCGAGCGATTCATAAGATTGTGTTGTGATTAGTGCAAAAGAAAGCGTGATATCTTTTGACTATTCTCCCCCGTTCGTTCTATTCTGAGTACGGAAACAGGATGTTTCTCGTAAAATATTGTTTCAATTTTGCTGTTATTTTTTATAAATAGTAAGAAAATTTTTTTAGTTTTTCTTCATTTAACCACCATGAAGGTGAATGTTAACTAAGGAGAGTTTAAATGATTGATATTTCTAATAAAGTTCAAAGAGTGCGGCACGTGTTACTTATTACCCATCCTTCCGTACAGGCAAATACGTTTGCTTCATACCTTTCGGATCAGCTGCAGATTTCTGTCGAAGTTCATAATATTAATAAACCTCTGATGCACCGTCTGCCAAAAGGTGTGGTGATACTTTTTGATATTGCCATATCTAACAAAAAGCTGAATAGCATCTGGCGGGATCTTATTCGTACTCAGATTGATGCGCCTCGTCTGTTAATTATCAATAGTGCGCAGAAGTATGAGTTATACGAAATGACACAATGGCCTTCACTATATGGTGTATTTCGTCATGACGATGATGAGTCTCGTTTATTTGAAGGAATACGGGCCATATTAAATGGTGAGCAGACGGCAGAATTGAGTGTTATGCACCCGGCAATGTATGGCGCGGGTAATCATGCGGATGCTGATGACAATATTCCGCTGACCGAACGCGAGTGTGAGATCCTCAATGAATTACGTCACGGCGCGACGAACATGGATATCGCCCGCGCCTTGTTTATCAGCGAAAATACCGTGCGCACCCATTTATATAACGTTTTTCGTAAGCTGAGCGTGAAGAACAGAACCCAGGCGGTAAGCTGGGCGAATGAACATTTACGTCATTGATTGTTGCGGTTACCGGGTGCCATTGTTGCACCCGGAGGGTCAGTAGCCCTGTTCGAAAAAGCTTTCGAGGATAATTACGGCGGAGGCGGAATCGACGCTGCCTTTGTTGAGTGCCCGGAAGCCGCCGTGCTCAAACAGCCCGGCTTTTGCTTCAACGGTGCTCAGGCGTTCATCATGCAGCGTGACCTTCACACCAAAGCGGCCATGAATTTTGTTGGCAAAATTGCGCGCGCGGGCGGTCAGTGGCTGTTCCGTTCCGTCCATATTCAGCGGTAAACCGACGATCACGTTTTCCGGTTGCCACTCTTTCAACAGGCGCTCAATGCTGCTCCAGTCAGGTGTGCCGTCCTGCGCTTTGAGCGCATTCAACGGACGTGCGGTGCCGGTAATGCGCTGGCCTACCGCCACACCAATGCTTCGCGTTCCAAAATCAAAAGCAAGCAGTGTTCCGCTCATCATGCATGCCCCGCTACGCCTGGCATGGTCAGAATATCAATGCCGATCAGTTTGGCCGCTTCACGCCAGCGGTCGGCGATGGGCGTATTGAAAAGAATATTCAGATCCGCCGGGGCAGTCAGCCAGGCGTTATCGAGGATCTCCTGCTCCAGTTGCCCTTTCTCCCAGGACGAGTAACCGAGCGCTACGAGTACCTGGGAAGGCTGCTCTGCGGTGCCGAGCGTTTCAAGCACATCGCGGGAGGTAGTGATCACGGTATTGTCGGAAATGCGGATGCTTGAGGAGAAATCAGACGGCGGCGTATGAAGGATAAAACCACGATCTTCAGCCAGCGGACCCCCGAGCATTACCGGCTTATCCAGGCGGACGGCGGGATCGCGCGGTTCAGGAATAATCTTCAGTTTTTCCAGAATGCCTTCAACCTTAAGATTTTCCAGCGGTTTATTGATAATAATCCCCATGGCGCCATCATCATTGTATTCACAGATATAAACGACAGAGCGACGGAAGATCGGATCCTGAAGCGCAGGCATGGCAATAAGAAAGTGGTGCTGTAAATTCATTGTCAGAGGTTCTGTGTCCTGTTTGAAAAAGCAGCACCCAGTATGCTGGATAAGCAAGGGTGCTGTCGAGCGCGGGCGGTTTCCCTTCGCCCGCGTAGTTTACTTCGCCAGACGCTTTTCGATAGCATCCATCAACATACCGGTGATGGAAATCGGAAATTCTGCTTCGATTTCGCGAATGCAGGTCGGGCTGGTGACGTTGATTTCGGTCAGACGGTCACCAATGATATCAAGACCAACGAAGATCAGTCCTTTCGCTTTCAGTGTTGGGCCCACTTTTCGGGCAATTTCCCAGTCGCTTTCCGTCAGCGGACGCGGTTCGCCACGACCCCCGGCCGCCAGGTTGCCGCGAGTTTCGCCGCCCTGGGGGATACGCGCCAGGCAGTAAGGCACTGGTTCGCCGTCAACCACCAGTACGCGTTTATCACCGTCTTTGATCGCCGGTAGATAGTTTTGCGCCATGCAGTAGCGGGTGCCCAGCTCAGTCAGGGTTTCTGCAATGACCGCGATGTTTGGGTCGCCCTCTTTAACGCGGAAAATGGAAGAGCCTCCCATGCCGTCCAGTGGCTTCATGATGATGTCGCCATGCTTCTGCCAGAAGGCTTTCAACTGCGTTTTACTGCGGGTTACCAGCGTTTCCGGCGTCAGGTCGGCAAACCAGGCGGTATAGAGTTTTTCGTTACAGTCGCGCAGGCTCTGAGGCTTGTTGACGATTAGCGTCCCTTTCTCTTCCGCGCGCTCTAAGATGTAGGTCGCGTAGATGTATTCAGTGTCAAAAGGGGGATCCTTACGCATCAGGATCACGTCGAGATCAGCGAGCGCCAGATCCTGCTCGCCGCTGAATGCGTACCACTTGTCATAGTTCTGCTCAACGCTGAAGGTGCGCGTATGCGCGCGGGCTTCACCGTTGATCAGATACAGATCGTTCATCTCCATATAATGAAGTTCATAACCACGACGCTGTGCCTCCAGCAGCATAGCGAAGCTGGAGTCTTTCTTGATGTTGATGTTCGCAATGGGATCCATCACGATGCCTAGCTTAATCATTATCGTTCTCCATTAAAGCATCAGCCCAGGTCACCAAAACGCACTTGCAGGGCGGTAATGGCGGTGAGCGCGGTGGTTTCTGTACGCAGAACGCGAGGTCCCAGCAGGATATCAGTAAACTGATAGCGCGCGGTCATGGCGATTTCATCCGCTGACAGTCCACCTTCCGGGCCAATCAGCAGACGTACGCGTTCTACCGGCAACGGCAGCGTGTTGATGCTCTGGCTGGCGCGCGGGTGCAGGTTTAGCTTCAGGCCGTCGTCCTGCTCGGCACACCAGGCTTCCAGATCCATCGCCGGGCGAATTACCGGCACCTGATTGCGGCCACACTGTTCGCATGCCGCAATGGCGATTTTCTGCCACTGCTGGATCTTCTTATTCAGGCGTTCAGCATCCAGTTTAACGCCGCAGCGCTCAGAAAACAGTGGCGTAATGAGGCTTACACCGAGTTCGATCGATTTCTGGATAGTGAATTCCATTTTTTCGCCGCGCGACATCACCTGACCTAAATGAATATGGAGCGGCGACTCGCGATCGTCCAGGGTGGCACGCTGAACGCTGACCCGGACGCTTTTTTTATCCGCCTGAATGATATCGGCATCAAACACCTGATTGCTGCCGTCAAAAAGTTGCACTTGCTGACCGGTGGTCATACGCAGCACGCGACCAACGTGGTTGGCCGCATCGTCGGAAAGGGCAATCTGGCTGCCCACAGTGATGCTTTCAGGGTGATAAATGCGGGGAATGCGCATAGCTGTAGATATCCGGACTCTGAATTTACAATGGCCGCTAGTGTAGGTTAGCTCTTTTGCGGCTGGCAAGCGCGCTGGACATACGGGTTATGGTTGCCCTGAATTTTTGCGATTCGCGCATCGCGCTGGCACTCCCATTCCGTGACCGGATACAGCTTCGCCCAGACCGTGAACAATTGCGTCTGCTGGCGTGAGAGCGTGAGCTGATAGCGATCACGCATATAGAACCACGTCCGGGCGATGCTGCCGCGGGCGCGCGGTGGCGGCTCGGCGCGTTTGTTTTTAAAATCGACCTTCATGGCGCACTGCCCGTACTGGCCTTCGCCGCCGCTCCACTGGCTGTACATGAAGTTTCCGCGATCGCCGTTCACCTCGCCCACGGCGGGTTGCAGGTTATGCATATCGCTTTCCATCTGCCGGTAGACGGGATCTTTGGCGCAGTTTTTACGTCCACCGTCCTGCCAGCACTGGCGCTGGTGACCGAATTGCCACGCGGGAACCACATGTTCCCACTCAATGCGGCTGGCGCGGTTTTCATTTTTACGCACTTTATAGCCGCAGGAGTCGAGGTCGACGACCCCTTTCTTTCCCTGCCAGTGAATTTTACAGCCACAGTAAAAATCGCCCGGCGCATCGGCATTCACCTTTACCCCGGCGGCTTTGGCCTGCGAAAAGTTATGGATACCGGCGGCCAGAAGTTGGCCAGAAAATACCGTCGCCAGCCAGACAACGGCAAAAGACAACATACGGGACATTACAAACTCCGTGTTAAAGCGAGCCTGCAACGTAACGAAAGATGTTCCGGGATGCAATCAGTTAAATCATGAAAGTTCTTGATAATTCTGACGGTTATTCCGACATCAGCGGTTCGCCGCATTGCCTGCAGCGATAAACCGCTTCGCCGCGAACCACCCGATTATGCCGCCGGACAGTGAGCTGATGCTGCTGGCATTTGCAGCGGTAGGGGAAGGTATTGGTACGTACTGAACCAAGCTCAAACCGGTGCGTACGCCGGGCAGGGACGCCGAGCACACTTTCCATCATCCATTTCCACTCTTTGCCATGCGGCGAAACGCGGCCAAAGGTTTTCCACACCAGCAAGTGCGCCAGTTCATGGGGAACGACTTCGTCGATGAATTCCTGCTCATTTTCCATCAGCAGAACGGGGTTGAGGCGAATTTCGTAGGTTTCCAGCCACGCGGTACCGGCCGACGTGCCGCGCTGATGGTACACCAGTTTCGGCTCCGGGTAGTTGCGGCCAAGCTTCAGGTTAGCCTGTGCCAGTTTATCGCGCAGACAGCGCATAACGGCCTGCTGAGTTGCGATAGGGATACGCTGGGTTTTCATAACGCCAGAGAATAATTCGATGCCAGAGGGAGTGCAATAAGAAGCTTCCTCCCGTTCGGGAGGAAGCCGGGGGAGGTTAGTCGTGTGCGCCAATTTCACGTAAAGGGCGACCACGCATCAGGTTGCGCTCGATGTGCTCCAGCGACACGTGTTTGGTTTCCGGCACCAGCCACAGCGTCAGGACAATGAACAACAGGTTCAGGCCACCGTACACCCAGAAGGTGTTGGCGTTGCCGAGCGAGTTGAGCATTGTCAGGAAGGTCGCGCCGACAATCATGTTGGCGATCCAGTTGGTTGCAGTGGAGCAGGTGATACCGAAATCGCGGCCTTTCAGCGGCTGGATCTCAGAACACAGCACCCAGATTAGCGGACCAGCGCTCATCGCAAAACCGATGATGAACATCAGCAGCATTGCTACGGCAAAGTACTGGGCAGTGGTGGAGTGAATACCGACATGCATCATCGTGCCCAGCACGCCCATGCCTGCCGCCATCACCAGGAAACCGAGGATCAGCGTTGGCTTACGACCCCAGCGGTCAACGAGGCCAATCGCGATGAAGGTTGCCAGTACGTTGGTCAGGCCGACAATCACGGTACCCCACATCTGCTCATTGGTGTTGGTGTATCCCGCCAGCTCAAAGATTTTTGGCGCGTAATACATGATGACGTTCATGCCGGTGAACTGTTGCATCACCTGCAACAACACGCCGAGGAATACCGCGCGGCGAAAGTTGCTGTTCTCTTTGAACAGCGCCCAGCCGGTCTGTTTAACCTTCAGGCTTTCGCGGATCTCTTCCAGCTCGTTACGCGCTTCAGCACTGCTGTCGCGCAGGCGCAACAGCACCCTTTCGGCATCATGAAAGCGCCGTTTCGCCGCAAACCAGCGCGGGCTGTCCGGCAGAAAGAAGACGCCGATCAGTAACAGGATCGCCGGGATGATAATCACGCCGAGCATCCAGCGCCATGCACCGCTGTAACTGAAGGCGGTATCGGACAGATAAGCACCGAGGATCCCGATGGTAATCATCAGTTGGTACATCGAAATCATACTGCCGCGGATTTTTTCCGGCGCGATTTCAGAGAGATAAAGCGGCGCGGTATAAGATGCAACGCCAACAGCCAGACCCAGCAACACGCGGGAAAGGATCAATACTTCGACGTTTGGCGCAGCGGCTGAAAACAGTGAACCCGCCACAAACAGAATTGCGCCAATTATCAGGCTCTTTTTACGCCCGAGGCGATACGAGAGCCAGCCGCTGCCGACAGCGCCAACGGCGGCGCCGAACATCATTGAACTGACTACCCACTCTTGCGTGTGCGCGTTGATCTGGAACTCATCGGTAATGAAGGGCAACGCCCCCGCAATGACACCAATATCAAGGCCAAACAGTAGTCCCGCCAGGGCTGCGAGAAAACAGACAAAAAACGTCATCGCCTTGTTAGAACGCCCCTGTTTCTGATTGCCAGGCATTATGCCCTCCGGTTGAATTATCAGTTTTGTCGATTCTAAGGGTAGGTCAGGAAAGCGGGTGAGAGTGTGATGTGCATCACAATGTTGTAATCGGTTACATTATTAAGTGTGCAATCATGATAAAAATATATAAATAAATCAATGAAATATAATATATTGAGGGTGTGTGAAATCCTATTTTTCAGAGTTAACTGAATGGATGTGTAACAACGCATTGAGCTCACTGAAAAAGAGGAAAAAACAAGTATGATCGTTGATGATGCGTAGTGTAATCGCTTTCACGCAGATCAGCAAAACGGTAAGCGAAGTAAAAAAGTAGACTGGTAGTTAATAATAGCAGCAATAAAAAAGGCCAGCATTTCGCTGGCCTTTAATGCATAAAACAGGTGAATTATTTCAGACCGGCAGCGTCACGCAGCAGCGCGGCTTTGTCGGTTTTTTCCCATGGGAAATGTTCACGACCAAAGTGACCGTAGGCAGCGGTTTCTTTGTAGATCGGGTGCAGCAGATCCAGCATCTGGATCAGGCCGTACGGACGCAGATCGAAGAATTCGCGTACCAGCAGTGTCAGCTGTTCGCTCGGGACTTTTTCAGTACCGAAAGTTTCCACCATGATGGAAGTCGGTTCGGCCACGCCAATGGCGTAGGAAACCTGAATTTCACAACGATCTGCCAGACCGGCCGCGACGATGTTTTTCGCAACATAACGCGCCGCGTACGCTGCAGAACGGTCAACTTTAGACGGATCTTTACCGGAGAACGCACCACCACCATGACGCGCCATGCCGCCGTAGGTATCGACGATGATTTTACGACCGGTCAGACCGCAGTCTCCCATCGGGCCACCGATAACAAAACGGCCAGTCGGGTTGATGAAGAACTTGGTCGACGCGTTCAGCCATTCTGCTGGCAGAACCGGTTTGATGATCTCCTCCATCACGGCTTCCTGCAGTGATTTCTGGTCGATATTCTCCGCGTGCTGAGTGGACAGCACGACAGCATCAATACCGGCGATTTTGCCGTCATCGTACTGGAAGGTCACCTGGCTTTTCGCATCCGGACGCAGCCACGGCAGGGTGCCATTTTTACGCACTTCAGCCTGGCGCTGCACCAGACGGTGCGCGTAGGTGATCGGTGCTGGCATCAGCACGTCGGTTTCGTTGGTGGCGTAACCAAACATCAGGCCCTGATCACCCGCGCCCTGTTCCAGCGGATCCGCACGGTCAACACCCTGGTTGATGTCCGGCGACTGCTTACCAATCGCGCTCAATACCGCGCAGGAATTGGCGTCAAAGCCCATATCGGAATGCACATAGCCAATTTCGCGGACGGTGTTACGGGTGATCTCTTCGATATCAACCCAGGCACTGGTAGTGATTTCACCACCGACCAGCACCATGCCGGTTTTGACGTAGGTTTCACAGGCAACGCGTGCTTTCGGATCCTGTTCGAGGATCGCGTCCAGGACGGCGTCGGAGATTTGGTCAGCAATTTTGTCTGGATGCCCTTCAGATACGGACTCGGACGTAAAGAGGTGTTTTGCCATGTTTTATTTCACCTAAGGAGAGTACGTTAAGCTCAAACTTTTGTATCTGTTAACTTTTCTGGATGATTCCGCTAGCACTGCGGGAAATAGTCACAAGAAGTCTGAGTGTTAATCAGTATAGATGGATTAACATCTGGATGGCTATTTTAGGTGATTTATTCATCGGATTGCCAGTTTTTTTTGATGCAGGTCGCATTCGATGACAAAAAGGCGTTGGAAATTTTTCCTGACAGCGGTGGCAGAGTGTGCATTTTTATTTTGCATTTTGCCCCGGTTATCGGTATAAAACGCCGCGCGCGGCTTATGCAAAAAAGCGCACGGTGAACAACATCGTGTCGCCACTTCCAGCCGGGTTAAGCAGTGAATTATTAGCTTTGGCTTGTCGCTGGCCTCAGGAGGCTGGCGTGGAGGTGATACGAAAGAATGAACCGTCGTTTTCCGCTGAATCAGTCATGCCGTTCTGGTATGCGTTTAATTCCCGCAACCTGCATCTCTAATTTGCAAACCTGCCGATGTTCTACCCATCTCGGCGCTTCTCAGGATTCCAGGGCCGGTAAGGCGTTGTGAAGACTGAACAAGGGCGCTCTTGTTCCGACAAGAGTTTTCTCGTGGTTTCTCCGGATAGTCATAATTAGTCCGGATCTGTGTTTTACAATGATATGAACATGAAACCGGTCGCACGGCCGCAGACTCAGCACGCTGTGCTGGGAAAACGCGTCGTTTATGGGTTGTTATCGCAATATTACGCTGCGATAGTAGTCAACTGTTTTACACTTAATAAGACAATTTGAGGTTCGCTATGTCTGACGACATTTCTATGGTTTCGCCTTCGTCAGCAGGCGAACAGGGTGTACTACGTTCCATGCAGGAGGTTGCGATGAGCTCCCAGGAAGCCAGCAAGATGCTACGTACTTACAACATTGCCTGGTGGGGCAATAACTACTACGACGTCAACGAACTGGGACACATCACCGTCTGCCCGGATCCTGATGTGCCGCAGGCGCGCGTTGATCTCGCTGAACTGGTGAAAGCCCGCGAAGCGCAGGGGCAACGTCTGCCTGCACTGTTCTGCTTCCCGCAGATCCTGCAACACCGTCTGCGTTCGATTAACGCCGCGTTCAAACGCGCGCGTGAATCTTACGGCTACCACGGTGACTACTTCCTGGTTTATCCGATCAAGGTGAACCAGCATCGTCGCGTCATTGAGTCGCTGATCCACTCCGGCGAACCGCTGGGTCTGGAAGCAGGTTCTAAAGCGGAACTGATGGCGGTGCTGGCGCATGCCGGAATGACCCGCAGCGTGATCGTCTGTAACGGTTATAAAGACCGCGAGTATATTCGCCTCGCGCTGGTCGGCGAAAAGATGGGCCATAAGGTCTATCTGGTCATCGAAAAGATGTCCGAAATTGCTATCGTGCTGGAAGAAGCCGAGCGTCTGAATGTGGTGCCGCGCCTTGGCGTGCGTGCGCGTCTGGCCTCGCAGGGTTCTGGTAAATGGCAGTCTTCCGGTGGTGAAAAATCCAAATTCGGCCTCGCGGCAACGCAGGTGCTGCAACTGGTGGAGATTCTGCGTGACGCAGGGCATCTGGAAAGTCTGCAACTGCTGCACTTCCATCTCGGCTCGCAGATGGCGAACATTCGCGATATCGCGACTGGCGTACGTGAATCCGCGCGTTTCTACGTGGAACTGCATAAGCTTGGCGTCAACATTCAGTGCTTTGACGTCGGCGGCGGTCTCGGCGTGGATTACGAAGGGACCCGTTCGCAGTCTGATTGCTCGGTTAACTACGGCCTGAATGAGTACGCCAATAACATTATCTGGGCGATTGGCGATGCCTGTGAAGAAAACGGCCTCCCGCACCCGACGGTGATCACCGAATCCGGTCGCGCGGTGACTGCTCATCATACCGTGCTGGTTTCGAATATCATTGGCGTTGAGCGCAACGAATACACCGTGCCTGCCGCACCGGAAGCGGATGCCGCCCGCGCGCTGCAAAGCATGTGGGAAACCTGGCAGGAGATGCACGAGCCAGGCAACCGCCGTTCGCTGCGTGAATGGCTGCACGACAGCCAGATGGATCTGCACGATATTCACGTTGGTTATTCTTCCGGTACTTTCAGCCTGCAGGAGCGTGCCTGGGCGGAGCAACTGTATCTGAACATGTGCCACGAAGTGCAGAAGCAGCTCGATCCAAGCAACCGCGCGCATCGCCCGATCATTGATGAACTGCAGGAACGTATGGCGGATAAAATTTACGTCAACTTCTCGTTGTTCCAGTCGATGCCGGACGCCTGGGGTATTGATCAACTATTCCCGGTGCTGCCGCTGGAAGGGCTGAACCACGCGCCGGAACGCCGTGCGGTGCTGCTGGATATCACCTGTGACTCCGACGGCGCTATCGATCATTATGTCGATGGCGACGGGATCGCCACCACCATGCCGATGCCGCCGTACGATCCTGAAAACCCGCCGATGCTGGGCTTCTTTATGGTCGGGGCTTATCAGGAGATCCTCGGCAACATGCACAACTTATTCGGTGATACCGAAGCGGTTGACGTGTTTGTCTTCCCGGACGGCAGCGTGGAAGTTGAGCTGTCTGACGAAGGGGATACAGTGGCGGACATGCTGCAATACGTGCAGCTTGATCCCAACACACTGCTGACGCAGTTCCGCGATCAGGTGAAAAACACGGATCTTGATGCCGCGCTGCAGCAGCAGTTCCTCGAAGAGTTTGAAGCGGGTCTGTACGGCTATACTTATCTGGAAGACGAGTAACCAATAATGCCCCGCTGGCGCTATGCTTACCGGGCCAGTGGATCTTACTTGAACCCGTACAAAATAACGGCGATAATTCGTCTCTATAAGCAGTAACCCAAATCAATCCCTTCCTCGTCGGGCCTAACGACGCGGAGGGGATTTTTTTTACCGACTTTAGAAGAGGTCATAGCCATGAGTACCTTAGGAAATCAGTACGACAACTCTCTGGTATCTAACGCGTTTGGTTTTTTACGCCTTCCGCTGAATTTCCAGCCGTATGACAGTGACGCTGACTGGGTTATCACCGGCGTACCGTTTGATATGGCGACCTCTGGTCGTGCTGGTGGTCGCCACGGCCCGGCGGCAATCCGTCAGGTTTCCACTAACCTTGCCTGGGAGCACAACCGCTTCCCGTGGAACTTCGACATGCGCGAGCGCCTGAATGTCGTGGACTGTGGTGATCTGGTTTACGCCTTCGGCGATGCCCGTGAAATGAGTGAAAAACTGCAGGCGCACGCGGAAAAACTGCTGGCGGCTGGTAAGCGCATGCTTTCTTTCGGTGGTGATCACTTCGTGACATTGCCGCTGCTACGCGCTCACGCGAAACACTTCGGTAAAATGGCGCTGGTGCATTTCGACGCGCACACCGATACCTACGCCAACGGTTGCGAGTTTGACCATGGCACGATGTTCTTTACCGCGCCGAACGAAGGGCTGATCGATCCGAACCATTCCGTGCAGATCGGCATCCGTACCGAGTTCGATAAAGACAACGGTTTCACCGTGCTCGACGCCGGTCAGGTGAACGACCGCACCGTGGACGATATCATCGCGCAGGTGAAACAGATTGTCGGTGATATGCCGGTGTACCTGACTTTCGACATCGATTGCCTGGATCCGGCGTTCGCACCGGGTACTGGTACGCCGGTCATCGGCGGACTGACGTCCGATCGCGCTATTAAACTGGTACGAGGCCTGAAAGATTTGAACATTGTGGGAATGGACGTTGTAGAAGTAGCGCCAGCCTACGATCAATCTGAAATTACCGCACTGGCGGCAGCGACCCTGGCACTGGAAATGTTGTATATCCAGGCTGCCAAAAAAGGCGAGTGATCGGACTATTTTACTTGCCATTTTGAACCCGGGCAGTGCTCGCCATCCTCACGTACTACATGTACGCTCCGGTGGCTGTGTGCTGTCCGGGATCAAACTGGCTTCGCCAATAACGTCCGATGCCATTAGATATATGATTATTTAATCCCGTCCGCCTTCATACGGTCGCGCACATGTTGTGCACGCTCGGCAGAAGCCGGATGGTCGTCAAACATAGAGCTCTGGCGACCGGCATCCAGTTTCGCCAGTTTTTCAAAGCTGGTGGCTAGGCCCGTCGGGTTGATGTTGCGTTTACGCAGCAGATCATAAGAGTAGTCATCCGCTTCGGCTTCCTGGCGTTGCGAGAACTGTGAGTTCACCAGTTTTTCGCCCAGATCGCCCAGTTGCGACTGTGACAGGCTTCCTACGACACCACCAGTCGAGGCGGCTGCGACACGCAGGGCGTTAGTCCCCAGCGCAACCTGCATGCCTTTCTTCACGTGACCCAATGCAACGTGGCCCATTTCATGACCGATAACCGCTTCGACTTCGTTATCATTCATCATGTCCATCAAGCCGCTGTAAACACGGATACAGCCATTTGCCATCGCAAAGGCGTTCACGTCTTTAGTCACATAGACCTTGTAGTTCACAGGCTGACCATTAATGTTGTCGCCAAGTGCCGCGGCAATCTTATTGAGGCGTTTGGTGTATTCGCTGCTGGCAGGCGCGATGGTGGCTTTGCTGTCCAGCTCTTTACAGGACTGGTCGCTTAACGTTTTGACCTGTTCATCAGTGAGTGAATATGCCTGAAAAGCTTCCGCACCGGAGCTTAACAACCCGTTTGAATCCATGTTCTGGCAACCGGTTAGCGCGGTTGCGATCCCTAAGGCAAGTAATGCTGAGCGTATTTTCATCGGTTTATCTTCCGCACGGTGTAGTCATATCATTCTGAAAAGCGGTCCGCAGACAGACAACGCGGATCGTGCTGGAAGTATAAAGAAAATAACAACAATGGCGTAAGCAGATTGCGCAACATGCGAGCATGATCCAGAGATTTCTGAAACGGCAAAAGGATGGTCCATGTACATGCTTTGTCGCTTGGGTTACATTGTTCACACTTTTTTCCGGCGTAGCCCAAAACGCGCTGTCGTCAAGTCGTTTCGGGCATGGCCTTCAACAGTCCGATCTGGAGTCAAAATGTCCTCACGTAAAGAGCTTGCCAATGCTATTCGTGCGCTAAGCATGGACGCAGTACAGAAAGCGAAATCCGGTCACCCCGGTGCCCCGATGGGTATGGCTGACATTGCCGAAGTCCTGTGGCGTGATTTCCTGAACCACAACCCGCAGAATCCGTCCTGGGCAGACCGTGACCGTTTCGTACTGTCCAACGGCCACGGCTCCATGCTGATTTACAGCCTGCTGCACCTCACCGGTTACGACCTGCCGATGGAAGAGCTGAAAAACTTCCGTCAGCTGCACTCGAAGACCCCGGGCCACCCGGAAGTGGGTTACACCGCCGGTGTTGAAACCACCACCGGTCCGCTGGGGCAGGGCATTGCCAACGCCGTGGGCATGGCGATTGCCGAGAAAACCCTGGCAGCACAGTTCAACCGTCCGGGTCATGACATCGTTGACCACTTCACGTATGCCTTCATGGGCGACGGCTGCATGATGGAAGGCATTTCCCACGAAGTGTGCTCCCTAGCGGGCACCCTGAAACTGGGCAAACTGGTGGCGTTCTATGACGATAACGGCATCTCCATCGACGGTCATGTGGAAGGCTGGTTCACCGACGACACCGCGAAACGCTTTGAAGCCTACGGCTGGCATGTGGTGCGTGGGGTGGACGGTCACGACGCTGACGCCATCAAACGTGCGGTGGAAGAAGCCCGTGCGGTGACAGACAAACCGTCGCTGCTGATGTGCAAAACCATCATCGGTTTCGGTTCGCCGAACAAGGCCGGTACGCATGATTCCCACGGTGCACCGCTGGGTGATGCGGAAGTCGCCGCCACCCGCGAACAGCTGGGCTGGAAATATGCGCCGTTTGAAATCCCGTCTGAAATCTATGCACAGTGGGATGCAAAAGAAGCCGGCCAGGCGAAAGAGTCTGCCTGGAATGACAAATTTGCTGCGTATGCGAAAGCCTTCCCGCAGGAAGCTGCTGAGTTCACCCGCCGTATGAAGGGTGACATGCCGACAGACTTCGCCGCGAAAGCGCAGGCGTGGATTGAAAGCCTGCAGGCGAATCCGGCGAAAATCGCCAGCCGTAAGGCGTCGCAGAATGCCATCGAAGCTTTCGGGCCGTGGCTGCCGGAATTCCTCGGTGGCTCCGCGGACCTGGCACCGTCCAACCTGACCCTGTGGTCCGGTTCGAAAGCCATCAACGAA
Source organism: Trabulsiella guamensis ATCC 49490 (assembly GCF_000734965.1). Classification (GTDB taxonomy): domain Bacteria; phylum Pseudomonadota; class Gammaproteobacteria; order Enterobacterales; family Enterobacteriaceae; genus Trabulsiella; species Trabulsiella guamensis. The sequence continues at coordinate 7,095 of NZ_JMTB01000090.1, read as the reverse complement.
GACGCGGCAGGCAACTACATTCACTACGGCGTGCGCGAATTCGGTATGACCGCCATTGCCAACGGCATCGCGCTGCACGGTGGTTTCCTGCCGTACACCTCCACCTTCCTGATGTTTGTGGAATATGCGCGTAACGCGGTACGTATGGCGGCGCTGATGAAACAGCGTCAGGTGATGGTCTACACCCATGACTCCATTGGTCTGGGCGAAGACGGCCCGACCCACCAGCCGGTTGAGCAGATGGCGTCCCTGCGCGTGACCCCGAACATGAGCCTGTGGCGTCCGTGCGACCAGGTGGAATCGGCGGTGGCGTGGAAATACGGTGTCGAGCGTCATGACGGCCCGACCGCGCTGATTCTGTCCCGACAGAACCTGGCGCAGCAGGAGCGTACCGCGAAACAGCTGGCGGATATCGCCCGCGGCGGGTATGTGCTGAAAGACTGTGCCGGGCAGCCGGAGCTTATCTTCATTGCCACCGGCTCTGAAGTGGAGCTGGCGGTGGCAGCCTGGGAAAAACTGTCTGCGGAAGGGGTGAAGGCTCGCGTGGTCTCCATGCCGTCCACCGACGCGTTTGACAAACAGGATGCGGCATACCGTGAATCTGTACTGCCGAAAGCTGTTTCGGCCCGTGTGGCGGTGGAAGCCGGTATTGCGGATTACTGGTACAAGTACACAGGTCTGAACGGTGCTATCGTAGGGATGACCACCTTCGGTGAGTCTGCCCCGGCTGAGAAGCTGTTCGAAGCGTTCGGCTTTACCGTCGACAACGTTGTTGCGAAAGCAAAAGCGCTGCTGTAATCACGTAAACGCTGAAAACGGGTCGCTCAGGCGGCCCGTTTTTTTGCCGTCGGGAAAAAAACGGATAATTCCTGGCAGCGGAATAACCAGACCACATAAACCGCTTTAAAATGTGACGCAGGTCAGATAACTGTCTTCTCTCACTGGACAATCATTCCTTTTATTCCCCGTTTCGCTTATGCTAGCTGAAACGCTTCAGTCGATTAAATGTTCGACAAATAATCAATCAGTCGCAGTTTGTGACAGGCGAGGTTCCCCTTAGCGCGTTGCTGCATTACTCTGTCAGCCACCTCAAATCAGGGAACGTCTCGCAGGAGATCTATGACCGTACGCGTAGCGATTAATGGCTTCGGTCGCATCGGACGCAACGTGGTTCGCGCTTTATATGAATCCGGGCGTCGTGCGGAAATTACCGTGGTGGCAATCAATGAACTGGCAGATGCTACGGGCATCGCGCATTTGTTGAAATATGACACCAGCCATGGCCGTTTTGCCTGGGATGTTCGCCAGGAGCGGGAACAGCTGTATGTCGGTGAAGATGTTATTCGTCTCCTCCATGAGCGCAGTATTGAGGCGCTCCCCTGGCGGGAACTGGGTATCGATGTGGTGCTTGACTGCACCGGTGTGTATGGCAATCGCGAACATGGCAAAGCGCATCTCGCCGCGGGCGCGAAGAAAGTGCTTTTTTCACACCCGGGCAGTAACGATCTGGACGCGACCATCGTCTATGGCGTTAACCAGCATGAACTCCTCGCCGAACACCGCATTGTCTCCAACGCATCCTGTACCACGAACTGCATCATCCCTGTCATTAAACTGTTAGATGATGCGTACGGAATAGAGTCGGGTACGGTAACGACGATCCACTCTGCAATGCATGATCAGCAGGTGATCGATGCTTATCACCCGGATTTACGCCGCACTCGTGCAGCAAGCCAGTCCATTATTCCTGTGGATACCAAACTGGCGGCGGGGATCACGCGTATTTTTCCGCAATTCAATGATCGCTTCGAAGCGATTGCCGTACGTGTTCCGACAATAAATGTGACGGCGATCGATCTTAGCGTCACAGTGAATAAATCGGTAAAAGCCTGTGAAGTCAACCGGTTGCTGCAAAAAGCAGCACAGGATGCATTTCATGGTATAGTTGACTATACGGAATTGCCGTTGGTCTCCACCGATTTTAACCACGATCCGCACAGCGCCATCGTTGATGGCACTCAGACGCGAGTCAGTGGCGCGCATCTGATCAAAACGCTGGTCTGGTGTGATAACGAATGGGGCTTTGCTAACCGAATGCTCGACACCACGTTAGCAATGGCCGCGAAAGGTTTCAGGTAAAGCGCGTGTGCGCTTGCAAAACTTTAAGAATCAACGAGAGGATTCACCATGTCTGTAATTAAGATGACCGATCTGGATCTGGCTGGTAAACGCGTTTTTATCCGTGCGGATCTGAACGTACCGGTTAAAGATGGGAAAGTGACCAGCGACGCGCGTATTCGTGCATCTCTGCCGACCATCGAACTGGCACTGAAACAGGGTGCAAAAGTGATGGTGACTTCCCACCTGGGTCGTCCGACCGAAGGCGAGTACAATGAAGAATTCTCTCTGCTGCCGGTTGTTAATTACCTGAAAGACAAACTGTCCAGCCCGGTACGTCTGGTGAAAGACTACCTGGACGGCGTGGAAGTGGCTGCAGGTGAACTGGTTGTTCTGGAAAACGTTCGCTTTAACAAAGGCGAGAAGAAAGACGACGAAGCGCTGTCTAAGAAATACGCTGCACTGTGCGACGTGTTCGTGATGGACGCTTTCGGTACCGCGCATCGCGCGCAGGCATCCACTCACGGTATCGGCAAATTCGCTGACGTCGCGTGTGCGGGTCCGCTGCTGGCCGCTGAACTGGATGCGCTGGGTAAAGCGCTGAAAGAACCAGCTCGTCCGATGGTTGCTATCGTCGGCGGTTCTAAAGTTTCTACCAAACTGACCGTACTGGATTCTCTGTCAAAAATCGCTGACCAGCTGATTGTCGGCGGCGGCATCGCTAACACCTTCGTTGCTGCCCAAGGCCACAACGTGGGCAAATCCCTGTACGAAGCGGATCTGGTTGATGAAGCTAAACGTCTGCTTGGCACTTGCGATATTCCGGTTCCAACTGACGTTCGTGTGGCGACCGAGTTCTCCGAAACTGCGACTGCAACTCTGAAATCAGTTAATGACATTAAAGATGACGAGCAGATTCTGGACCTGGGTGACGTTTCAGCACAGAAACTGGCTGACATCCTGAAAAACGCCAAAACCATTCTGTGGAATGGCCCGGTTGGCGTGTTCGAATTCCCGAACTTCCGTAAAGGTACCGAAATCGTGGCTAACGCGATTGCCGACAGCGAAGGCTTCTCCATCGCAGGCGGCGGCGACACCCTGGCGGCTATCGACCTGTTCGGTATTTCCGACAAGATTTCCTACATCTCTACTGGCGGCGGCGCATTCCTCGAATTCGTCGAAGGCAAAGTCCTGCCGGCAGTTGCGATGCTCGAAGAGCGCGCGAAGAAGTAAGACATTCAAGGGCAGGGAAACCTGCCCATTTTTCAGCGCGCTGTGAAAGCACGCTCCTCTTTCTTAGGCCCGACGATACAGATACAGGACTACGTAACATGTCTAAAATTTTTGATTTCGTAAAACCTGGCGTGATCACTGGTGATGACGTTCAGAAAGTGTTCCAGGTAGCAAAAGAAAATAACTTTGCTCTGCCCGCTGTTAACTGCGTGGGTACCGACTCCATTAACGCCGTTCTGGAAACCGCAGCAAAAGTTAAAGCACCGGTTATCGTTCAGTTCTCCAACGGCGGTGCAGCGTTCATCGCTGGTAAAGGCGTGAAAACTGACATCCCTCAGGGCGCAGCAATCCTGGGTGCGATCTCTGGCGCGCATCACGTTCATCAGATGGCTGAGCACTACGGTGTTCCGGTTATTCTTCACACTGACCACTGTGCGAAGAAACTGCTGCCGTGGATCGACGGTCTGCTGGACGCTGGTGAAAAACACTTTGCGGCAACCGGTAAGCCGCTGTTCTCTTCTCACATGATCGACCTGTCCGAAGAGTCTCTGCACGAAAACATCGAGATCTGCTCTAAGTACCTGACTCGCATGTCCAAAATCGGCATGACCCTGGAAATCGAACTGGGTTGCACCGGTGGTGAAGAAGACGGCGTGGACAACAGCCACATGGATGCTTCTGCTCTGTACACCCAGCCGGAAGACGTTGATTACGCGTACACTGAACTGAGCAAAATCAGCCCGCGTTTCACCATCGCTGCCTCCTTCGGCAACGTACACGGCGTGTACAAACCGGGTAACGTGGTACTGACCCCGACTATCCTGCGTGATTCTCAGGAATATGTTTCTAAGAAACACAACCTGCCGCACAACAGCCTGAACTTCGTCTTCCACGGCGGTTCCGGTTCTTCTGCTCAGGAAATCAAAGACTCTGTAAGCTACGGTGTAGTAAAAATGAACATCGATACCGATACCCAGTGGGCAACCTGGGACGGTATCCTGCAGTACTACAAAGCGAACGAAGCTTACCTGCAGGGCCAGCTGGGCAACCCGAAAGGCGAAGACCAGCCGAACAAGAAATACTACGATCCACGCGTATGGCTGCGTGCTGCACAGACCAGCATGATTACGCGTCTGGAGCAGGCATTCAAAGAACTGAACGCGATCGACGTTCTGTAATCTGCCTGATGGTAATGGAATGGCTTCCTGGGGGAAGCCATTTTTTTTGTCTATGATAATTGTTCTCCTGCAAATGCTACAGGAGGCAGTAACGGAAAATATTAGTCCTCTTTTTTGATAATAAATATTACATGACTAAAAAGTAAGCTGCCGACTGTATTGATCTTTTTTAAAGTTCCGTTATTACCGTTTCGATTTTGAGATGCGGGTGAAGCAGTCCGGAAGGTAAATTGTTTGAATAAGCTACTCACCGAAATGGCATTCAATGATGCTGGAGTCCTGAATATCATCATCACACTGAAAATAAGCAGTAACACTGTCACTTGGATTTTATAAAACTCTTGTCCTATTAAATCCACAGATAATTTACCCTTGAAAGCGATCTGGCTATGATGCACAAGCTTACATTCACAATATAGATATATTAATCCAATGAATCATACCTATAGCTTTTTAGCTTCCATTTTCTATTTTCCATTTCAAATATAAATATTTCCCGGACAATTCTTTTTGAGTACTTGGAATAATACACCAAAGATATCTCATTGTTCGAAAATAAATTGTGAGTGATTTTTTAAACCTGAGATTAGATTTAATAAATGAACCAAGATCTTTTTCTTTGGCGCTTACCATAAAGTCGATAAAATCTTTTTTTAAGGTTGTTTTTTTGAGGTTGGCCGAAGTTAGATCATATATATTAGAATAATCCCCTCTCTGATATAGTTCATGGAAGGTGTTTGCATTTTGTATTGCTGGTTCTATGTTTATAGGTGAACAACCGCATAATAATAAAGACAGAATCAAAATAACATATTTCATCCGACATTTCCTGTTAATTTACCAAGCATTCCTGCCATGTTTTACAAGTAAGAACCATAGCCGAAGCATCAACGCCAATACCAGCGCCCACAGATTCTGTTGAAGATTCAGGATTGTCTATATCGGCAGCGTAAGTATACGCAAAGTGTCCAATTACTCCACCCCCAACTGTTGTGCCAATAGTTTTACTTACTCCAGAAGAAGGCAAAGAGTTAGATTCGGAGTATGTAATAGCCGCACTAAGCCCCCCACCAATTCCTGCGTGGCCACATGCCGTAGCATAGGCGCAAATATCAGAAAGTATTTCACCTTTCTTTTTAGCGAAAGCGACACCAACCCCAACATGGCCACCTAGTGATACCAGGTCACCACCACCAGAAATATCAATAGATGAAGTGCCAGATGAATCATCATGCCACACGTCATACATTAATTGGTATAAATTATACAAACCTAAAGGATCTATTTCTGTAATCGGATTTAACGGATACTTATAAGAATTCCACCCTCCTCGTAACCCAATCAGATCCTGAGTAATATACCGTCCCTGCTCCGGGGCATAGTATCGATGACGGTTATAATACAGCCCCGTCTCTTTATCATACTACTGTCCCGGCAACCGGATAAGTTGTTGCAGATTGCCGGGGGTATCCTTACGCAACATATTCCCCCACTCATCAAATTCTGCGCTCCAGGTAATCTCCTTGTTAGCGTAAATCCACACTGCGCCAGTCGTTGGCGCATTACGTCGCTGACTGCACTGTGCTGCTTTGTGTTCATAAATTTAACTTTTGCTAACATAATGTTTTCATTCGTTAACAATATTTCATTTGTAACCATCTAACCGCTAGAGAAACACAACCACCAATGGCACCTAATATAATTCCTAGTATAAATCCATAAAAAAATAAACTGTAATCAGTTATTTTTGGTGTTGTAAGAAATGTGTAAATCGAAATCCCTAAGGAAGTAATTAATGATGCATGGCGGATCGTTTTTTTATGAACAAGCATACCCGCAACGCAACCACATACAATAGTGATTGTATAAAATAGTATGTTAACCAAGTAAACCCAATACCAACCAGGGAAAATTCCTGAAAAAATATAAGATGTAAATTCTTGTAAGAGATATCTTGTGAATATATAGATGCAGATGCAGGTAATGTATGTAATTGTCATTGAGTTTGTGGTTTTATTTTTATGGTTTTTTTGTTGCTTTAATTCAAAGAGTTGCATAGTTCTCTTCCTTTTTCTTTGTTTTCTTCGTTATATTTATTGTTCATAAAACATTGGAATCTTGATGCTGAACCACATTTCTCTGCTCGTGAGTGAGCATCTGAAATGTTTATTAGTGCTTCATCGATTGAGGGAGTTTCGACGTTCATGCCATCAGGGCTGAATCCGGCAGGACTATCTTCGTTGATATTAAATGGACCGATTTGGAAATATTGGTAATCTGCTATTTTTTTATTTCCATTTTGATCTATGCAAATGGCGCCTACAGATTTAGATTTGCTCCAAAAGGCCCATTCTGGACCATCTTTAGTTTCCCAACCTGAAAATTTCCAGTCTGATACTGGTTTTGAAATGGTATTTTCGGATTCAGCAGCTGCATGGTTATAAGCATCTTTCATACCAGCCTGATCAGACCAGCCGCTTAATGCACTAAATGCATTTAACCCAAGAGGATCAATTTTCAATACTGGATTTAATGGATATCTGTAAGGATTCCATCCCCCTTTCAG
>NZ_JMTB01000089.1 GCF_000734965.1 Trabulsiella guamensis ATCC 49490 | reverse complement strand
TATAAAACAATAAGTTAGCGTGGATAGATGTTTGCATGAGCCCGGGTGGATGAATGTGATCTGTGTCACAGGCAAGAAAGTTTGTTTTAGGTGGTTATTAAGCAGGCGGGCGTTAAAGATAAGAAAATAAGAGCGCTATATAATGATTACATAAGCGCTCTTATTGCCGTTTGGTATTCACACCTTATAACTATCTGTAAATCATTTTAGCGAATGCAGGTGCCTTTTTCGCCAGTCAGCACGTAAGGGGCATCTTTTAGCGCACCAATAAACGCTGGTTTTCCAGTCTGTTTCACAAACTGGATCACTGCCGCCGCTTTTGGCCCCATTGCGCCGTCCGGGGCGGCAAACGGTGCCAGTTCTTCAACGGTGGCATGGCGTATCGCCCGTGCCTGCGGCGTGCCCCAGTCCTGATAAACAGCATCGGCGTCGGTCAGAATCAGCAGATAATCCGCATCAATGGATTGCGCCAGCACTGCTGCCGTTAAATCTTTATCGATCACCGCTTCAATCCCTTTGAAACCGCTCTGCTGCGCCACTACCGGAATGCCGCCACCGCCGCAGCAAATGACCAGATGTCCGGCTTCTATCAGGGTCTTAATGGCGTCTGAATCGAGAATTTTAAGCGGCGTCGGCGAGGGAACAACGCGGCGAACATACTCGCCATCGGCTTTCACCTGCCAGCCATGTTGCTGCTCAAGTGCAGTTTTTTGATCGGCAGGATACACCGGACCAATGTATTTTCCCGGCGCAGAAAAGGCGGCGTCCTGGGGATCCACTTCCACCCGGGTGAGCAGCGTGGTGACTGGCGGCGCATCCGCGTATTGCGACAACCCTTCGGCGATGGCAAAACCAATCATGCCCTGGCTTTCGGCGACTAATACATCCAGCGGCCAGGCCGGGGAGTCTTTATATACTGCGTTCTGTAATGCCAGTAATCCCACCTGCGGCCCGTTACCGTGCACGATAACGAGTTGATAATCCCGCGCCAGGCCGGAGATCATGCTGGCAAAGAGCTGAATGCTGCGCTGTTGATTTTCCGCGCTTAACGTTTCCCCACGTTGAAGTAATGCATTGCCGCCGAGAGCAATAACCAGTTTCTTTTTCATTGTCACCTCAAAAAAGTAATAAAAGTGTTTCGACGACAAAGTAATATTCTCCGCACTTTTATTTGTGATTTACGTGGCAACTTAAATACCATCAAAAATAACTCGTGAATTACCTCGGGTAGGATAATGTTTTATTTAAATTTATTTAAAGATGATTGTTAGATATTTTTTAATAATAATGTGCCGTACTCGCAGAAATTTATAACAATGATTTTAGTGTGACTTTGCTCAAATGAATTAATGTTGATGGTCGATAAGTTAAAGACAGTTTAAACATCAATCCCTGTAAACAGGGGCGTTAATACGGTTGTAATTACCGGGGAGTGCTTATGTCTCAAACATCCGAGGTGACAGAGGTCACACAACGAAAAGGGATCCCAGCCTGGTGGGTGACCGTTTTTCTGTTCTGGTTGGGGTGGATCTTTATGTATGCCGATCGCACTGTACTCAACCCTGTAATGGGAGAACTGGAAAAAGAGTTTGGTTTAACCGGGACGCAGTTAGGGATATTAAATTCCGTGTTTTATTTTTCCTACGCTTTACTTCAGGTACCCGCCGGAATTCTTGGAGATAAAATCGGTAAAAAGAAAGTTCTGGTGCCAGGGTTTATTCTGTTTGGCGTATTTACGGCGGTGACAGGCTGGGCGAAAAGCTGGTATACGCTGCTGTTTGCCCGTGTAGTAACCGGGGCCGGTGAAGGTACTTACTATGGTCCGCAATATGGCCTGTCATCGGAACAGATCCCCAAGAAATTTCGCTCGTTGGGCAGCGCCATTATCAATAGCGGGATGGCGTTTGGTATTGCGCTTGGTCTGATGACGTCGAGCTGGCTGGTCTATGATCAGGGCCACTCCTGGCGGATGCCGTTCTATGCCATGGCGGTACCTTCTGTCCTCGTCGGTCTGGCTATCTGGTTATTCATTAAAGAGAAAAAACGCACCACGGATGAAACCGGTCAGGCGGTCAAAAAAGGAAAATTCAGCGACCTGTTAAAAAACCGTAATCTGATTATCACGTATATTATGGTGTTCTGCAGTTTGTTTGGGTTCTTCGTTATTCTGACCTGGCTTCCCTATTACTTACAAAGCGAACGTGGAATTGCCGGAAGTGAAACAGGGTTTATTTCGTCGCTGGTGGCGTGGATTTCTATTCCCGGTGCGCTGTTGTTCTCCAGCCTTTCCGACAAATTAGGTAAACGTAAGCCGTTGATTATGTTCCTCGTGCCGGTCGCCATTATCAGTATGCTGTCGATCGTCTGGATGCCTGGTATGACCGGCGTCATTGTCGCCCTCTGTGTCTATGGTCTGGTCGGTAAACTGGCTCTCGACCCAGTATTGGTTGCGCTGGTGGCAGACAGCGTGGATGAAAATAACTACAGCACCGCATTTGGCCTGTTTAATTTCATTGGCATGAGTTCTTCAATTCTGGCTCCCATTATTGCTGGCGCGGCCAGGGATATTACGGGAAGTCTGGCTTCCAGTTTTTATGTCTCCGCGGTGCTGCTGGCTGTCGGTCTTATCGGAATGCTGTTTTTAAAAGAAAAACGCTCATAAAGAGGTAGCAGTAATGATTTACGCCTTTATTAAGAAGGGAAGTTTTCAGGACTCGGTGAGCCTGATGATTATTTCCCGCAAGCTCAGTGAACGCCCGGAAGTCGATCAGGTTTCTGTCATGATGGGAACACCGGCAAATAAATCGATGCTCGATTCCACCGGTTTCTGGCACGACGATTTTGCCGGAGCGACGCCTAATGACATCTGCGTCGCTGTTCGGACTGAACAGGAACAACCCGGAATCCTTGAACTGATCCGTGAGCAACTTGAAAAAGAGCTGAACGATATTGCCAGCGCGTCCGGTAACTCCCGCCAGCTCAACAAAGCCCGGCGCTGGGAGAGTGCGTGCCAGAAACTGCCGCAGGCCAATTTGCTGCTGGTATCTGTTGCCGGTGAGTACGCCGCTGACGTAGCGCGGGAAGGATTGCAGGCGGGTAAAAACGTCATGTTATTTTCCGACAACGTGCCACTGGAGCAGGAAGTAGAACTCAAGAAACTGGCGCAGCCTCGCGGGCTCATCGTGATGGGACCAGATTGTGGCACAGCGATGATCGCCGGTAGTCCACTGGCGTTCGCTAACGTGTTGCCCCACGGCAACATTGGCGTCATTGGCGCCTCCGGGACAGGGATTCAGGAAATCACCTCGCAGATTGCGCTTCGTCGGCGGGGGATCACCCATGCTATCGGTCTCGGTGGACGCGACCTCAGCGCCAGCGTTGGTGGTATCAGCGCTCTGACAGCACTGGAAATGCTGGCGGCTGATGACGCCACACAGGTGATCGCTTTCGTCTCAAAACCCCCTGCGCCCGCCGTGCGTGAACGTATTCTCACTGCCATGCAACAACTGAAAAAACCGGTGGTGGCGCTGTTCCTTGGAGCAAGACCAGAACATCGTCGTGAGGGAAATGTCTGGCTTGCGAACTCACTATCGGATGCAGCTCATGTGGCTGCACTGTTGTCTCGTGTGGCGCAACAGAAGCTGGAGCAACCCGACGTTGCCGGAAAAACCATTTGTGGGCTTTATGCGGGCGGTACGCTGGCTGCCGAAGCGGCGATGCTGCTCTCTGCCAGCCTGAATATCCCGTTAAGTGCAGAACACCCGAACGGCGTGATGCTGGAAAACGGTGGTCATCGGATCATTGATCTTGGGGATGACAGCTATACCCTCGGCCGCCCGCACCCGATGATCGACCCCACTACCCGCAACATTGAAATTGAAAAACTGGCGACCATGCTGCAGACCGGCGTGCTGCTGCTTGACGTGGTGCTCGGCTATGGTGCTTGTGACGATCCCGCCGGTGCAGTAGTGGATGCCATTGAGAAGGTGAATGCGAAGCGTGGCGCGTCGGCACCGCTGGTGACTATCGCCACGCTCACCGGAACCGAACAGGATCCGCAGGGCCGCAACAGTCAGGCAGAAAAATTGCGTACTGCCGGGATTGCTGTCGTGGAAACGCTGGAAGAGGCCGTGCTGCTGGCCGAGAGTCTCATCCAGCCACCGCTAAACACACAGGATAATGCACATTTTTCCCTGCTTGAAGGCGTCCAGGTTATCAATGCCGGCCTGCGCAGTTTCGCACTGGACCTGCAGAACAGCGGCACCCCGGTAGTGCACTATCAATGGGCGCCTGTTGCCGGTGGTGATGTGCGTCTCGCCAGTTTACTCAAACAGTTACGTTAAGTTCAGAGGTACGGATATGTATTCATCTATTGCACAGGCTAATGAAGCCATCATTGAGAGAATCAAAGCGGCGCGTCCACACTGGATAGCGGTACGTCCGGCAAAAGAGGCAGTGCCTGTGCTGGCTCAGGGGCGTAAGTTGTTGCATGCCGGCCCGCCTATTGTATGGCAAGAGATGACGGGACCGATGCGTGGAGCCTGCATTGGTGCAGCGATATTTGAGGGGTGGGCTACGCGTGAGGAAGATGCTGTCGCACTGCTGGAACAGGGCGAAATCGAATTTATACCATGTCACCACGTCGGGGCCGTCGGCCCGATGGGAGGGATCACCTCAGCGACCATGCCGGTGCTGGTGGTGCGCGATGTCGTACACGGCAACCAGTCCTGCTGTAACCTGAATGAAGGGATTGGTAAAGTTATGCGTTTTGGTGCTTATGGCGAAGATGTGCAGCAACGTCTGCGCTGGATGCGTGATACGCTGGCGCCGGTACTTCAGGATGCGTTAAGCCAGATGGAAAATGGTGTCGATCTGACCGCTATGATGGCGCAGGCCATCACCATGGGTGATGAATTCCATCAGCGAAACATCGCTGCTTCTTCACTGTTGTTGCGCACACTGTCACCGGTTATTGCCCGGCTGAATCGTGACAAAAACGAAATCGCCGATGTGCTGCAGTTCCTGAGCGTGACCGATCAGTTCTTCCTCAACCTGGCGATGGCTTACAGCAAAGCGGTAATGGATGCTGCGGCAGAAATCAAAGCCGGTTCGGTGGTGACCGCGATGACGCGTAATGGCCGTGAGTTCGGGATCCGCGTCAGCGGTACCGGCAATCGCTGGTTTACAGCACCAGTTAACACTCCGCAAGGACTGTTCTTCACGGGCTATAGCCAGGAGGACGCTAACCCGGATATCGGCGACAGTGCTATTACCGAAACATTTGGTATTGGTGGTGCGGCAATGATCGCCGCCCCTGGTGTTACGCGCTTCGTGGGGGCGGGCGGTATGGGCGCGGCGCTGGAAACTTCTGAAGAGATGGCGGAGATCTACCTCGATCATAACCCGCTGTTCCAGATCCCGTCCTGGGATTTCAAAGGCGCGTGTCTTGGGCTGGATATCCGCCGTGTCGTGGAAACGGGTATCACACCACTCATTAACACCGGGATTGCCCACCGCGAGGCGGGGATTGGCCAGGTGGGCGCTGGTACCGTGCGTGCGCCGCTGCTGTGCTTCGAAAAAGCCTTAGAAGCGCTGGCGGAACTGCATCACATCAGTGCCTGACAGTAAAAGGGGGCGGCATTGCCGCCCCGGAGCGATCACAATGAGAATTGCAATGGCGTCAGCAGGGTTGGATCGTCTTGCTGAGGGGCAATGGACACTGCACAGTCGTTTCTCCCAGGCGGTCAATTTCATTCACGCCAGTGGAGCGCTGTTGACCTTCTATCGCTACGGGAAAGGTATGGGACCGGCGGGCATATTGCTTTCCACGCGCGATTTCGCCAGGTTTGCCACGGTGAAAACATTTGAAAAACAGGGGCAGACGTTGTTCATTAACGGCTCACCGCTCAGCGTCCGACGCGCATTGACGCTGACCACCACGCCCACCTGCCTCGTACTTCCTGATCTTTCTTCGTACTGCGCTGTCAGTGGCTTATGTGGCCCACTAAATCAATTATCTCCTGATGCGCCGCCATGTCAGTCCCTGATGGAGGGGTTGCAGCGTTGGTCTTGTGGCGAAAAACCTGACTGGCTGTCGTTAACAGGGCTCGGACCTGGTTTAACACCCAGCGGTGACGACATGTTAGTGGGGGCAATGGCCGTGCTGTTTGCTTCACAATTTTCATCATACATTCAGCAACATCCCTTTTTACCCTCTGCCGATCAACTTGCATTATTAACAACGTCGGTAAGCTGTAGCTATCTTAACAGTGCACGCATTGGAGCGTTTTCGTCGCCAGTGTTACGCGTCGTGCGCCATTTACAACACAAACGCGATCCGAGACCTGCTATCCGGCGTCTTCTGGCTGTCGGGCATACTTCAGGTGCGGATATGCTGGTGGGAATGGTTGTCGCGCTGAAATGGTTACAGATGAGACCGCGCAGGAGTAGGCATGCTCGATCAGGAAACGATTCGTACATTTATCCGGGTAGCGGAGACAGAAAGCTTTTCCCGCGCCGCCAGCTCGTTACACAAAACGCCCGCCGCGATTAGCTACCGGATCAAAACGCTGGAAGAACAGGTAGGTACACAGTTGTTTCTCCGTACCACACGATCGGTCAGCCTGACCCTGGCTGGTCAGCATCTGCTCGAGCATTGCCGCCAGTGGCTGAACTGGCTGGACGCCATGCCGGATGAGCTTCAGCAAATTAGTGAAGGCGTGGAACGGCAAATCAATATTGTGATTAATAACCTGCTGTATCAGCCACAGGCCGCGGCAGATTTACTCACCTGGTTACATCAACAATATCCCTTTACCCGCTTTCAGATTTCCCGCCAGGTATATATGGGGGTGTGGGATTCTCTTCTGTATGACGATTTTCATCTGGCGATTGGCGTGACGGGGTCTGAATCACTTTCCAACAATATTTCATTATTACCGCTGGGTGAAATTGGCTGGCAATTTGTCATTGCTGCGTCGCATCCACTGGCGCAACATCCGGCGCCAGTGTTGTCCGATGATATTTTACGACGCTATCCGGCCATCAATATCGAAGATACCTCGCGCACCTTAACGCGGCGTGTCGCCTGGCTGCTAAGCGGGCAAAAAGAGATCAAAGTGCCGGATCTTAGTACCAAGCTGGCCTGCCATTTAAGCGGGTTGGGCGTGGGTTTTCTGCCTGAGAGGATGTGTCGTCCTTATGTGGAGTCCGGTGCGCTGGTGGTGCGGGATGTGGTCAATCCGCGACGGCCATCGCCGTTGTCTGTCGCCTGGAAAGTGGCTGAAAGCGGGAAGGTCGTCAGTGAGATTGCGGCGCTATTTGAGACAAAAAACGTGCTGATTAACGGTTTTCTGCGCATGGTCGACAGGCCATTCATTTAATAACCATGCGAGCGGGTTCAGGTCCGGCCATCATGTGCGTCTATTTTGAAAAATGGCATATTCTGCCGTTTTTGTTTACCTTTAAAAATAACGTTTCGTGATCACGATCTCATTGACGTTTACATGGTTATTTTTAAAGGAAGAGTAAATGGAAGATTTAAATGTTGTCGACAGTATCAACAATGCGGGCTCCTGGCTGGTGCGCAACCAGGCGCTGCTGCTGAGTTATGCCGTCAACATCGTCGCGGCGCTGGCGATTATTATCGTCGGTATGATTGCGGCACGGGTTATCTCCAACACCGTTAATCGGCTGATGGTGTCGCGTAAAATCGATGCCACCGTCGCAGACTTTCTCTCCGCGCTGGTACGCTATGCGATTATTGCTTTTACGCTGATTGCCGCGCTGGGCCGCGTCGGGGTTCAAACTGCTTCAGTGATCGCCGTACTCGGTGCTGCTGGTCTGGCTGTGGGTCTGGCGCTGCAGGGCTCGCTGTCTAACCTCGCAGCGGGCGTGCTGCTGGTGATGTTCCGTCCATTCCGCGCGGGCGAGTATGTTGATCTCGGCGGCGTGGCGGGCACAGTGCTGAACGTGCAGATTTTCTCCACCACCATGCGTACTGTTGACGGTAAAATCGTGGTGATCCCGAACGGGAAAATCATCGCCGGTAACATTATCAATTTCTCCCGTGAGCCGGTGCGCCGTAACGAGTTTATTATTGGTGTGGCGTATGACTCGGATATCGACAAGGTTAAACAACTGGTGAAGCAGATCCTCGAATCTGACGATCGCATTCTGAAAGATCGTGAGATGACGGTGCGTCTGAATGAGCTGGGCGCGTCGTCGGTGAACTTTGTGATTCGCGCCTGGAGCAAGAGCAGCGATCTGCAGGAAGTCTACTGGGACGTGCTGGAGCGTATTAAGCGTGACTTCGATGCCAACGGCATCAGCTTCCCGTATCCGCAAATGGACGTGAATTTCAAACGTCCGCAGAAGGACACCGCAGAGTAATGACATCAAGGCCGGACATCCGGCCTTATTTTTGTCCATCGCCATTAGCAATGCTTATTGCTGATTAATATTATCAATTTCCGCTAATGATATTCTCGCGATATAGTTTGCATCCATACTGAACTGAACGAGAAAACTGTCGTGTTATCTTATTATTTTCAAGGGCTTGCTCTTGGTGCCGCAATGATCCTGCCGCTCGGTCCGCAAAACGCATTTGTGATGAATCAGGGGATCCGCCGCCAGTACCACATCATGATCGCACTGCTCTGTGCGCTGAGTGATCTGCTGCTGATTTGCGCCGGTATTTTTGGTGGCAGTGCGCTGCTGATGCAATCGCCGTGGCTACTGGCACTGGTCACCTGGGGTGGAGTGGCGTTTCTGTTATGGTACGGTTTTGGCGCGCTACGAACTGCCATGAGCAGTAATATCGAACTGGCCAGCGCGGAAGTAATGAAGCAGGGGCGCTGGAAGATCATCGCTACCATGCTGGCAGTGACCTGGCTTAATCCGCACGTTTATCTCGACACCTTCGTGGTGCTGGGCAGTCTGGGTGGGCAGCTTGACGCCATCCCCAGACGCTGGTTTGCGATGGGAACCGTCAGCGCCTCGTTCCTGTGGTTCTTCGGTCTGGCGTTGCTGGCCGCCTGGCTGGCGCCGCGACTGCGGACGGCAAAAGCGCAGCGCATCATCAATACGCTGGTCGGGCTGGTGATGTGGTTCATTGCGTTTCAACTGGCAAAAGAAGGTGTTACGCACGTATATGCCCTGCTGAACTAAGGCTTATCTGATGGACTTTTGATTATCTGCCGCTAAGCTTGCTGGCATGCGCCCTGTTTTTGGGTGAATAACGTAACATGGAGGAACGACAGTGAAGTTCAACGTGATGGCCCTGGCGGCATTCATTGGTTTAAGTGGCATGTCGGTACAGGCAACTGAGTTGCCGGACGGCCCGCACATCGTCACCTCAGGGACGGCAAGTGTAGATGCGGTGCCGGATATCGCCACCCTGGCGATTGAAGTCAACATCGCGGCAAAAGATGCCGCAACGGCGAAGAAACAGGCTGACGACCGTGTTGCGCAATATCTCTCCTTCCTCGAACAGAACGGGGTCGCGAAAAAGGACATCAACTCCGCTAATCTGCGGACACAGCCTGATTACGACTATCAGAACGGCAAAAGTATTCTCAAAGGTTACCGTGCGGTACGTACTGTCGAAGTGACGCTGCGCCAGCTCGACAAGCTGAATGCACTGCTGGATGGCGCGTTGAAAGCGGGGCTGAACGAAATCCGTTCCGTATCGCTGGGTGTTGCGCAACCAGAAGCTTATAAAGACAAAGCACGTAAAGCGGCGATTGATGACGCGGTGCATCAGGCGCAACAGCTGGCCTCTGGTTTTAATGGCAAGCTGGGCCCGGTTTACAGCATCCGCTACCACGTTTCCAACTATCAACCGAGCCCAATGGTACGGATGATGAAAGCGGATGCCGCGCCGGTATCTGCCCAGGAAACTTACGAGCAACCGTCGATCCAGTTCGACGACCAGGTGGATGTGGTTTTCCAGCTGGAGCCAGCCGGAACAACTACTGCAACGCAGCAGCCAGCAGCAAAGTAATACGCCTTAAATGAAAAAGGCCGGGAACCCCGGCCTTTTTTAATTCTGTCGCAATACCTTATGCCCGTAGTCGATCAGCGCGTCGGTAACCCGGCGCATCATGCGGCTTTCAGGCGCAAAACGGTGCCAGTAGAGCATCCGGCGCTGAAACAGACCCGGCGTCAAATCAATAAGCTCGCCGCTCGCCAGCTCTTTTTCGATTTGCAGATGGGGGATCATACAGCAGGTAGTGCTCTGACGCGCCAGCTGCACGAAGGCTTCCGATGAATTCACGATATGGCACGGTACGCTGCCCGGTGGCAGATCGAAATGCTGCTGCAGGAACGCCTGATGCATATCATCAAGATGATCAAAGGCCACCGCAGGTGCTTTCAGCAGCGCCGAGCGCGTTACGCCGTTCGGGAAATAGCGTTGCGCAAAGGGCTTCGAGGCGACAAACAAATAGTCCAGCGCGCCGAGTTGATCGACGAGACAGCTGGGCAGTGCCTGCGGCTGAATACTCACCGCGCCCACCACCTCACCCCGACGCAGACGTTCCTGGGTGCGGGTTTCGTCTTCCACCTGTAAATTCAGGCGGATAGGTGAGTCGGCCAGTACACTCGCCAGCGCGGGGAGCAGCCAGGTCGCCAGACTGTCGGCGTTAACCGCCAGCGACAACAGCAGCGGGGTGGAGCCGATTTGCTCATCGCCCAGCCACTCCTCCTCCAGCAATTCGACCTGACGCAGCAGCGCCAGCAACTTTTGTCCCTGCTCGGTTGGTCGTGGCGGCACGGTGCGCACCAGCAATGGTTGCCCGAACATATTTTCAAGCTGCTTAATGCGCTGCGAGACCGCTGATTGCGTAATACACAGCTTCTGCGCCGCGCGCTCAAAGCCGCGTTCCCGGATAACGGCATCCAGCGCCTGTAGTGTTCTGTAGTCAGGTCGTTTCATCGGATCTGGCTAACTCCTGTGAAGTCTTTATCTCGCACTATGACATAATTTTGTTTTTGATACAGACCAAATTGGTGACCTGGCAGATCACAAGGCGTTTGCTGATGATCTATAATGCGCGCACCACTCACTCCTTGGGTAACATCATGACGCAGGATGAACTGAAAAAAGCAGTAGGCTGGGCAGCCCTTCAGTACGTACAACCGGGCACTATCGTGGGCGTGGGCACAGGCTCGACGGCCGCGCATTTTATTGATGCGCTCGGCACCATGAAAGGGCAGATTGAAGGCGCGGTTTCCAGCTCGGACGCTTCAACCGAAAAGCTGAAAAGCCTCGGGATCACCGTTTTTGATCTCAACGAAGTGGACAGGCTCGGCATCTACGTAGATGGCGCTGACGAAATCAACGACCACATGCAGATGATCAAAGGCGGCGGCGCAGCACTGACGCGCGAAAAAATCATTGCCTCCGTGGCGGATAAATTTATCTGCATCGCTGATGCGTCCAAACAGGTGGCGATCCTCGGTAATTTCCCGCTGCCGGTGGAGGTGATCCCGATGGCCCGTAGTGCCGTTGCGCGTGCGCTGGTCAAACTGGGCGGTCGCCCGGAATATCGTCAGGGCGTGTTAACCGATAACGGCAACGTGATCCTTGATGTGCATGGTCTGGAAATCCTCGACCCAGTCGCGCTGGAAAACGCCATTAACGGCATTCCGGGCGTGGTGACTGTTGGGCTGTTTGCCAATCGTGGCGCGGACGTCGCGCTTATCGGCACGGCCGATGGCGTCAAAACCATTGTGAAATGATCTGACGGGAGGCAAACGTCCTCCCGTAAAAAAAATTTTTCACTTACTCATTTTAGTGACTTGTGTCACATCTTCTCTTCGGATCTGTTAATCGTACTGTCATCTTTCTCAACCCCAGCATTTTGTCCTGCCTTTTCCCGCTGCATGACATTTCTTCAATTTGCCGACGCAAACGTTCATATTGCCGCGATAATTATTTTTGATATGTTGCTTAGGTGGACTTTTGTCCAACACAACATCACAAAGCAATATCAGAAAGAAAAAAGACAGGACGAGGAAATGGCTAAGGTATCGCTGGAAAAAGACAAGATTAAATTTCTGTTGGTCGAAGGGGTGCACCAGAAAGCGCTGGACAGCCTGCGTGCGGCTGGCTACACCAATATCGAATTTCATAAAGGTGCGCTCGACAACGAGCAACTGAAAGCGTCGATCCGTGATGCGCATTTCATCGGCCTGCGATCCCGTACGTACCTGACAGAAGAGGTTTTCCAGGCGGCAGAAAAACTGGTTGCGGTGGGCTGTTTCTGCATCGGCACTAACCAGGTGGATCTTAACGCAGCGGCAAAACGCGGTATCCCGGTGTTTAATGCGCCGTTCTCGAATACTCGCTCCGTGGCGGAACTGGTCATTGGGGAATTGTTGCTGTTGCTTCGCGGCGTACCGGAAGCGAACGCGAAAGCGCATCGTGGCGTGTGGAACAAACAGGCCGTTGGCAGCTTCGAAGCGCGCGGGAAAAAACTCGGCATCATCGGTTACGGCCATATCGGTACGCAACTGGGTATTCTGGCGGAATCGCTGGGGATGCACGTTTACTTCTATGACATTGAAAACAAACTGCCGTTGGGTAATGCCACCCAGGTTCAGCACCTTTCCGACCTGCTGAACATGAGCGATGTTGTCACGTTGCACGTGCCGGAAAACGCCTCCACCAAAAACATGATGGGGCAAAAAGAGCTGGCGCTGATGAAACCAGGCTCGCTGTTGATCAACGCCGCACGCGGTACCGTGGTCGACATTCCGGCTCTGTGTGAAGCGCTGGCGAGCAAGCATCTGGCGGGTGCGGCGATTGACGTCTTCCCGACGGAACCTGCCACTAACAGCGATCCGTTCGTATCGCCGCTGAGCGAGTTTGATAACGTGATCCTGACGCCGCACATTGGCGGTTCCACCCAGGAAGCGCAGGAGAACATCGGTCTGGAAGTGGCGGGCAAACTGACGAAGTACTCTGACAACGGCTCAACGCTGTCAGCAGTCAACTTCCCGGAAGTGTCTCTGCCGCTGCATGGCGGTCGTCGTCTGCTGCACATCCACGAAAACCGTCCTGGCGTACTGACGGCTATCAACCAGATCTTCGCTGAGCAGGGCGTCAACATTGCTGCACAGTATCTGCAAACTAACGCGCAGATGGGCTACGTCGTTATCGATATCGAAGCGGATGAAGACGTTGCCGAAAAAGCGTTGCTGAGCATGAAGGCCATTCCGGGTACTATTCGCGCACGTTTACTTTTCTGATAGAAAAAAGGGATCGCGTTGGTGATCCCTTTTAACGTTGACACGATTCCGGCCACAGCCACAGTTTTGACGGCGTAACGACAGCGGGCAGGGGAATATCCCACTGTGCTGTCGGCAGGGCATCTACCTGCTGACAGTCGTGAGCGTAACCCACCGGGTGCAGACCATGCTCTTGCCACCGTTGCAGGGTGCGATCGTAAAATCCGCCGCCCATACCAAGGCGCTGGCCTTCGGCATCAAACGCCACCAGCGGCGTTATCAACACATCAAGGTGATTCAAGGGCAACACGTCACGCACGTCGAGTTTCGGCTCCTGGATTTTCAGGCGATTGACCACCAGTTCGCTGTGTGGATGGTAGTGAAGGAACAGCAGATTGCCCGGACTGAACGGATGGAGCACCGGCAGATAAACACGTTTCCCGGCACGCCAGAGTTGTTCAATCAATGGCTGCGTATCCAGCTCGCCATCAAACGAGAGAAACAGTGCGACGGTGTGCGCCATCATCACAGGCGAATACGCCATCATGCGGGCCGCAGCCTGTTGGGCGAAATGCAGTTGTTGTTGCGAGGTCAATGCGCGACGACGTTGCCTGATGTACTGGCGAATGTCTTGTCTGGATATGGGTGTTTCAGGGAGTTGAGTCATGGGCGTCGTGAAGAGAGGGAATCTCCGAGATGCCGCCGCAGGCTGTAACCCTTGAACCCGTGGTTCAAGGTGAATACGTCGTCACAGTCTTAAGGCTTCTCGGACTAACCGAGCATGCGCACCGACCATGGAGCGTCGCATTCTTGTTGTTTCAAATATCGGCTCAGGGGACTGGCCCGCTTGCGAACATCTCAGAGAAATTTTTGTCTTCAGGGTTACTCTACCACAGTTAACCATGAAGTGTTATTCAAACTTTTGCCCCGTTCTTTCGGTTATGCGACCCTGGTCAAGCAATGCCTGTTCAATGGTCTGTTGTAGCATCCGAATACGCTGTTCCATGCTGGCGGCGTAGTCACGGGTCTTTGCTTTTTCCTGCGTTAATTCATAGCTGATGTTCAGTGCGGCAATGAAAACCAGCTGTTCAGTATTTGTGACTCTAGTGCGTTCTTTCAGATCGTGCAACCGCTGATTTAGATCGTCCGCGGCCTGATTCAGGGCATCCCTTTGTTCAGGCGGGCAATTCACTCGCAGTGAACGGCCAAAAATTTGGATATCGACGGGTTGTGCAGACATGCCACCTTCCTGCTAATTAACTGCGCGGCCTTCACACCCAAACCCGGGTCTGTGAAGGGGCGACACTATAGCTACCCTGGTGTGATGATACAAGCCCTTTTCTGGTATCACCAGGGTCCAAAGTGGTAGCATAACATGATATTCCTCCCAACGACGATGAATGCGCATGTCTATACAGAACGAAATGCCTGGTTACAACGACGTTAACCAGTTACTGAACCAACAGGGAGTGGGCCTGACTCCCGCCGAAATGCACGGTCTCATCAGCGGGATACTCTGTGGCGGAACCAAGGACAGCAGCTGGCAGCCGCTTCTCCATGATCTGACCAACGAAGGGCTGGCCTTCGGCCATGATCTGTCACAGGCGCTGCGTAATTTACACTCCGCCACCAGCGATGCGCTGGAAGACGAAGGCTTCCTTTTTCAGCTTTATCTGCCTGATGGCGACGACGTGTCGGTGTTTGAACGCGCCGATGCGCTGGCCGGATGGGTTAACCATTTTTTGCTGGGTCTTGGCGTCACGCAGCCGCGCCTCGATAAGATTAAGGGCGAGACTGGCGAAGCGATTGACGATCTGCGCAACATTGCTCAGCTCGGTTACGACGAAGATGAAGACCAGGAAGAGCTGGAGATGTCGCTCGAAGAGATTGTGGAGTATGTACGCGTTGCCGCGCTGTTATGCCACGACACGTTCACGCATCCGCAACCGACCGCGCCGGAAGTTCGCAAACCGACTCTGCACTAAACGAACATTGCTCAGGAGGTCGTCATGACACAGCAAGAGTTTGAACGCCGCCGTCAGGCATTGTTAGCGCAAATGCAGCCGGGCAGCGCGGCGCTGATTTTCGCCGCGCCGGAAGCGACCCGCAGCGCGGACAGCGAATATCCGTACCGTCAGAGCAGCGACTTCTGGTATCTCACCGGTTTCAACGAGCCGGAAGCGGTGCTTGTGCTGATTAAAAGTGATGATACCCACAACCATAGCGTGCTGTTCAACCGCGTACGCGACCTCACCGCGGAAATCTGGTTTGGTCGTCGTCTGGGCCAGGAGGCGGCTCCGGCGAAACTTGGCGTTGACCGCGCACTGGCCTTCAGTGAAATCAATCAGCACCTGTATCAACTGTTGAACGGTCTGGACGCGATTTACCACGCCCAGGGTGAATACGCGTATGCGGACGACATCGTCTTCACCGCGCTTGATAAACTCCGTAAAGGCTCGCGTCAGAATCTGAGCGCCCCGGCGTCGGTCATCGACTGGCGTCCGCTGGTGCATGAAATGCGTCTGTTTAAATCAGAAGAAGAGATTGCCGTGATGCGCCGCGCGGGAGAGATCACCGCCCTGGCCCATCGTCGGGCGATGGAAAAATGCCGTCCGGGGATGTTTGAGTATCAGCTGGAAGGCGAGATTCACCACGAATTCACCCGCCACGGCGCGCGTTACCCGTCCTACAACACCATCGTTGGCGGCGGCGTTAACGGCTGCATTCTCCACTATACCGAAAACGAATCGGAACTGCGCGATGGCGATCTTGTGCTGATTGATGCCGGTTGCGAATACAAAGGTTACGCAGGCGATATCACCCGTACGTTCCCGGTGAACGGTAAATTCCCCCCGTCCCAGCGGGCGATCTACGACATCGTACTGGAATCGCTGGAGACGGCGCTGACGCTCTACCGCCCTGGGACTTCCATGCAGGAAGTGACCGGCGAAGTGGTACGCATTATGATCCGCGGGCTGGTGAAGCTGGGCATTCTTAAAGGCGATGTCGAGACGCTGATCGCCGAAAACGCACACCGCAAATTCTTTATGCACGGCCTGAGCCACTGGCTGGGGCTGGACGTTCACGACGTGGGCGTCTACGGCACTGACCGTTCGCGGGTACTGGAGCCCGGCATGGTGCTGACCGTTGAGCCGGGGCTGTATATCGCGCCGGATGCTGACGTCCCGGCGGAGTATCGCGGTATTGGCATTCGTATCGAGGATGACATCGTGATAACGGAAAACGGCAATGAGAATCTGACCGCCAGCGTGGTCAAAAAAGCCGATGACATCGAGGCGCTAATGGCGGCGGCGAGAAAATCATGAGCATCATCATTGTCGGCGGTGGAATGAACGGCGCCACGCTGGCGCTGGCTATCTCACAGCTCAGCGGTGGAAAAATGCCGGTGCATCTGGTGGAAGCCGTCACCCCGGAAAGCCAGCAGCACCCGGGGTTTGATGCCCGCGCGATTGCACTGGCGGCAGGCACCTGTCAGCAACTGGATCGCGTCGGTATCTGGCAGGCGCTGCGTGACTGCGCCACTGCGATCAACACCGTACATGTCAGCGATCGCGGGCACGCAGGGTTCGTTACGCTGGATGCGGCGGATTACTCTCTTCCGGCACTCGGTCAGGTGGTTGGATTGCATGACGTCGGGCTACGTCTGTTTGCCCTGCTGCGCAAAGCACGCGGTGTAACCCTGCACTGCCCGGCGCGCGTTGAACAGTTCACCCGCAACGATACGGGCGTGAGTGTGACGCTGGATACCGGCGAAATTCTGCAGGGGAAACTGCTGGTCGCCGCCGATGGTTCACGGTCGGCGCTGGGCGAGCAGTGTGGCATTCACTGGCAACAGCAACCCTACGGGCAACTGGCAGTGATCGCCAACGTAAACACCTCGCTCGCCCATGACGGCCGGGCTTTTGAGCGTTTTACTGAATCTGGCCCGCTCGCCATGCTGCCGATGTCTGAAGGCCGCTGTTCGCTGGTGTGGTGCCATTCACTTGATAAACGCGACGAGGTGCTGGGCTGGTCGGACGCGCGTTTCTGCGATGAATTACAGGCCGCGTTTGGCTGGCGACTGGGGCGAATCACCCACGCCGGGCAGCGCACCGGTTATCCCCTCACGCTCACGACGGCCGATCGCGCCATTTCACATCGCCTCGCGCTGATCGGAAACGCCGCACAGACACTGCATCCCATCGCAGGGCAGGGGTTCAACCTTGGCTTGCGTGATGTCATGACGCTGGCGGAAATGGTCGCGCTGTCCGTCGATCCGGGCGATTATTCGCTGCTTTGCCGTTATCAGGCGCGACGTAGCGATGATAAATCCGCCACAATTGGCGTCACCGACGGGTTAGTGCATGTGTTTGCCAACCGTTGGGTTCCGTTGATGGTCGGACGAAATATCGGGCTGATGGCGATGGAATTGTTCCCCCCGGCGCGTGATGCGCTGGCTCAGCGTACCCTTGGCATGGTGGCGAGATAAGGAGTCATAAAGTGCAAAGTGTTGATGTTGCTATTGTCGGCGGTGGCATGGTCGGGCTGGCGGTCGCCTGTGGTCTACAGGGCAGTGGCCTGCGCGTGGCGGTGCTGGAGCAGAATGCGCCGCAACCGTTGCCCGCCGATGCGCCGCCTGCGCTGCGTGTCTCCGCCATTAACGCCGCCAGCGAAAAGTTGCTTTCGCACCTCGGTGTGTGGTCGACCATCCAGGCGACGCGCGCCAGCCGGTATCATGGCATGGAAGTGTGGGACAAAGACAGTTTCGGTCGTATTGAGTTTGATGATGCCAGTATGGGCTTCACCCATCTCGGGCATATCATTGAAAATAACGTCATTCACTACGCGCTGTGGCAAAAAGCGCAACAGTGCAGCGATGTCACTCTGCTGGCACCCGCTGAAGTGAAGCAGGTGGCATGGGGCGAAAACGAAGCCTTTATTACCCTGAAAGACGCCAGCATGCTGACGGCGAGGCTGGTGGTGGGCGCAGACGGCGCGAACTCCTGGCTGCGAAACAATGCCGATATTCCGCTGGCATCATGGGATTACCGTCATCATGCTCTGGTCGCCACGATCCGCACGACAGAACCCCATCAGGCCATCGCCCGGCAGATTTTCCACGGCGAAGGGATTCTGGCGTTCCTGCCGCTGCGCGATCCACATCTCTGTTCGATAGTCTGGTCACTATCACCGCAGGAAGCAGAACGCATGCAGCAGGCGAGTGAAGCGGAATTTAATCAGGAACTGACGATCGCCTTCGATAACCGTCTGGGTTTATGCCAGCTGGAAAGCGAGCGCAGGGTATTTCCGCTAACCGGTCGTTACGCCCGCCAGTTTGCGGCGCATCGTCTGGCACTGGTCGGCGACGCGGCGCACACCATCCATCCGCTGGCCGGGCAGGGGGTTAACCTCGGTTTTATGGATGCAGCGGAACTGATTGATGAACTGAAGCGGTTGCATCGTGAAGGCAAAGATGTGGGGCAGCATTTTTATCTGCGCCGCTATGAGCGCAGCCGTAAGCACAGCGCGGCGCTGATGCTGGCAGGAATGCAGGGTTTCCGCGAACTGTTCGCGGGTGAGAATCCGGCAAAGAAACTGTTGCGTGACATCGGTCTTAAACTGGCCGACACCCTTCCCGGCGTCAAACCACAACTGATTCGCCAGGCGATGGGGCTGAACGATCTCCCTGCCTGGTTACGTTAACTTCGTCACACTTCTCTTCCCGGCCGTTGTGCCGGGACATTTCCCCCTCGTTTGAAATATTCTAATTTCACGCCTTTTTTCGCATTAGTTTTTGTAATGCGGTAAATTTCGCGCTGCGTGAATTTGGCACGCATTTCCGCATAAACTGTCACCTTATCCTCAAGTCAGAGGCTAAATGTTAATTTTATGTGGCATTAATCGCATTTTTCCAGTTGATAACTCTGTAGAGTTTTTCGCTCTTTTTGGTCATAAGCTAATGTGATGACCCGTTTTGCCTTATGGTCTACCACCGGGTTCAGTGGTAAGTTCAGGCGAAAGAGAACGTTTGCGTCGACGCGCGGGAGTGGCATCGACGACGGGTTTTGCGGTGAAAAATACACCGTAAAAACAGGCTGACCTTGCTTATTCAACGAGGAAAAGATGGTTCAACAGACGCCTTTGTATGATCAACACACGCAGTGTGGCGCCCGCATGGTGGATTTCCATGGCTGGATGATGCCGCTGCACTACGGCTCCCAGATTGACGAGCACCACGCCGTACGCAACGATGCCGGTATGTTCGATGTATCCCACATGACTATCGTCGACCTTCACGGCAGCCGGACCCGGGAATTTCTGCGCCACCTGCTGGCTAACGACGTCGCCAAACTCACTACCCCCGGCAAAGCGCTCTACACCGGCATGCTTAATGCTTCCGCTGGCGTCATTGATGACCTGATCGTTTACTTTTTCACAGAAGATTTTTTCCGCCTTGTCGTTAACTCTGCGACCCGCGAAAAAGACCTCGCCTGGATCACCCAGCATGCTGAACCTTACGCTATCGATATCACCGTGCGTGATGATCTGTCGCTAATCGCCGTGCAGGGGCCGAATGCGAAAGCGAAAGCCGCCAGTCTGTTTAACAATGAACAACGTAAAGCCGTTGAGGGCATGAAGCCGTTCTTTGGCGTGCAGGCAGGTGATCTGTTTATTGCCACCACCGGCTACACCGGTGAAGCGGGCTATGAAATTGCCATGCCGAACGAGAAAGCGGCGGATTTCTGGCGCGCGCTGGTGGAAGCGGGTGTGAAACCGTGCGGCCTTGGCGCACGCGACACGCTGCGTCTGGAAGCCGGGATGAATCTGTACGGTCAGGAGATGGACGAAGGCATCTCTCCGCTGGCGGCCAACATGGGCTGGACCATTGCCTGGGAACCGGCTGATCGCGACTTCATTGGCCGTGAAGCGCTGGAGGCACAGCGCGAAAAAGGCACTGAACAACTGGTCGGTCTGGTGATGACTGAGAAAGGCGTTCTGCGCGGCGAACTGCCGGTTCGCTTTACCGACGCCCAGGGTAATCAGCAAGAAGGCGTGATCACCAGTGGCACTTTCTCACCGACGCTGGGCTACAGTATTGCGCTGGCACGCGTGCCGCAAGGTATTGGTGACACCGCCGTGGTGCAAATTCGTAACCGCGAAATGCCGGTCAAAGTGACGAAACCTGTTTTTGTACGCAATGGTAAAGCTGTTGTGTAATCCCTTATTTTTCTGGAGAAATGTGAATGAGCAATGTACCTGCAGAACTGAAATACAGCAAAGAACACGAATGGCTGCGTAAAGAAGCGGATGGCACCTACACCGTTGGTATCACCGAGCATGCGCAGGAGCTGCTGGGCGATATGGTATTTGTCGATCTGCCGGACGTCGGCAAGACGGTTGACGCGGGCGATGACTGCGCCGTGGCCGAATCGGTCAAAGCGGCATCTGACATTTATGCGCCGATCAGCGGTGAAATCATTGCCGTTAACGAAGAACTTAACGACGCCCCGGAACTGGTGAACAGCGAACCGTATACCGCAGGCTGGATTTTCAAAATCAAAGCCAGCGACGAATCACAGATCGCCGATCTGCTGGACGCCACCGCGTACGAAGCTTTACTGGAAGACGAGTAACGACATTTCCATGAATACAGGCCCGGTAAGCGTTAGCGCCACCGGGCAATTCTGTTACAGACAATTACGATTCACTGCACGTTTCAGGACCATCGCTCATGACACAGACTTTAGGCCAGCTTGAAAACCGCGGCGCATTTATTGAACGTCACATTGGCCCGGATCCTCAGCAACAGCAGGAAATGCTAAAAACCGTTGGCGCCGACTCGTTAAACGATCTCATCAGCCAGATCGTGCCAAAGGACATCCAGCTCGCCACGCCGCCACAGGTGGGTGAGTCGACAACCGAATTCGCGGCGCTGGCAGAACTGAAAGCCATCGCCGGTCGCAACAAGCGCTTTAAGTCTTACATCGGCATGGGTTATACCGCGGTACAACTGCCGCCAGTGATCCTGCGTAATATGCTGGAGAATCCGGGCTGGTATACCGCCTACACCCCGTATCAGCCGGAAGTGTCGCAGGGCCGCCTGGAAGCGCTGCTCAACTTCCAGCAGGTCACGCTGGATCTGACCGGGCTGGATATCGCTTCCGCCTCGCTGCTCGATGAAGCCACCGCCGCAGCAGAGGCCATGGCGATGGCCAAACGCGTCAGTAAACTGAAAAATGCCAACCGTTTCTTCGTTGCCGCTGACGTGCACCCGCAGACGCTGGATGTGGTACGTACTCGTGCGGAAACCTTCGGTTTTGACGTGATTGTTGATGATGCCGACAAAGTGCTGGATCACCAGGACGTGTTTGGCGTGCTGCTGCAGCAGGTCGGTACGACCGGCGAAATCCACGACTACAGCGCACTGATTGCCGAGCTAAAATCCCGTAAAGTGGTGGTCAGCGTTGCTGCTGACCTGATGACGCTGGTGCTGCTGACCGCGCCGGGGAAACAGGGCGCGGATATCGTATTCGGCTCCGCCCAGCGTTTCGGTGTGCCGATGGGCTACGGTGGCCCGCACGCGGCTTTCTTTGCCGCTAAAGATGAATTCAAACGCTCTATGCCAGGCCGTATTATCGGCGTATCGAAAGATGCTGCCGGCAATACCGCGCTGCGTATGGCGATGCAGACTCGCGAACAGCACATCCGCCGCGAGAAAGCGAACTCCAATATTTGTACCTCTCAGGTACTGCTGGCGAACATTGCCAGTTTGTACGCCGTGTTCCATGGTCCGGCAGGACTGAAGCGTATTGCGGGGCGTATTCATCGCCTGGCTGATATTCTGGCCGCAGGCCTGCAACAGAAAGGTCAGAAACTGCGTTTTGCCCATTTCTTTGACACCCTGTGTGTGGAAGTGACCGACAAAGCGACAGTGCTGGCCCGTGCGGAAGCCGCTGAAATCAACCTGCGCAGCGACATCATCGGCGCGGTAGGCATCACGCTCGACGAAACCACTACTCGCGAAGACGTTGTGAAACTTTTCAGCGTGATCCTTGGTGATAACCACGGTCTGGATATCGACGCGCTGGATAAAGACGTGGCGCACGACAGCCGCTCGATTCCGGAAGCGATGCTGCGCAACGATGCGATCCTGACGCATCCGGTGTTTAACCGCTATCACAGCGAAACCGAGATGATGCGCTACATGCATTCGCTGGAACGTAAAGATCTGGCGCTGAACCAGGCGATGATCCCGCTCGGCTCCTGCACCATGAAGCTCAACGCCGCCGCTGAGATGCTGCCAATCACCTGGCCGGAATTTGCCGAACTGCACCCGTTCTGTCCAACGGAGCAGGCGGAAGGCTACCAGCAGATGATTAGCCAGTTGTCTGACTGGCTGGTAAAACTGACGGGGTATGACGCCATCTGCATGCAGCCGAACTCCGGCGCACAGGGCGAATACGCAGGTTTGCTGGCGATTCGCCATTATCACGAAAGCCGTAACGAGGGGCATCGTGACATCTGCCTGATCCCAAGCTCAGCGCACGGGACTAACCCGGCTTCCGCACAGATGGCAGGCATGCAGGTGGTGGTCGTGGCCTGCGATAAAAACGGCAACATCGATCTCGCGGATCTGCGCGCGAAAGCGGAGCAGGCCGGTGAAAATCTCTCCTGTATTATGGTGACCTATCCGTCCACTCATGGGGTGTACGAAGAGACCATCCGTGAAGTGTGCGAAATCGTGCATCAGTTCGGCGGTCAGGTGTACCTCGATGGCGCAAACATGAACGCGCAGGTGGGGATTACTTCGCCAGGCTTCATCGGCGCTGACGTCTCGCACCTGAACCTGCACAAAACCTTCTGCATTCCGCACGGCGGTGGCGGTCCGGGTATGGGACCAATCGGTGTGAAATCGCACCTTGCGCCGTTCGTTCCGGGCCACAGTGTGGTGCAGATTGAAGGCATGCTGACCCGTCAGGGCGCGGTTTCTGCCGCACCGTTCGGCAGCGCCTCGATTCTGCCGATCAGCTGGATGTACATCCGCATGATGGGTGCGGAAGGGCTGAAGCAGGCGAGCCAGATGGCGATCCTCAACGCCAACTACATCGCCAGCCGCCTGAAAGACGCCTTCCCGGTGCTGTACACCGGTCGCGATGGTCGCGTGGCGCACGAGTGCATCCTTGATATTCGTCCGCTGAAAGAAGAGACCGGCATTAGTGAGCTGGATATCGCCAAGCGTTTGATCGACTACGGTTTCCATGCGC
Source organism: Trabulsiella guamensis ATCC 49490 (assembly GCF_000734965.1). GTDB lineage: Bacteria > Pseudomonadota > Gammaproteobacteria > Enterobacterales > Enterobacteriaceae > Trabulsiella > Trabulsiella guamensis. The sequence goes on along the minus strand of NZ_JMTB01000089.1, from coordinate 15,012 downwards.
CGACCATGTCTTTCCCGGTCGCGGGAACGCTGATGGTGGAGCCGACGGAATCAGAAAGCAAAGTCGAACTGGACCGTTTTATCGACGCGATGCTGGCCATTCGCAGCGAAATCGATCGCGTGAAACAGGGCGAGTGGACGCTGGAGGATAACCCGCTGGTCAACGCGCCACACATTCAGAACGAACTGGTGGCCGAATGGGATCACAGTTACACCCGCGAGCAGGCGGTGTTCCCGGCAGGTTTCGCCAACAAATACTGGCCGACGGTAAAACGTCTGGACGATGTTTACGGTGACCGCAACCTGTTCTGCTCCTGCGTACCAATGAGCGAATACCAGTAATTACGACGTACTGACTGTGAGCCGGGTAATCGTAAAGGTTACCCGGCTTTTTTTATGTCATTGAAATCAAATGCTTTAAGAAAGAAGGAACGTGTGTGCGTTGAAATTTGGATGTAACTTTATGATTTTATGATGGTTACAAAAGATAACGGTTTTATTTTAGCTAACAGGTGTTCACTGGAATCATTCTCAGTTACGCTATGTAAGCGTTAAAAGTAGATTCGTTTTCCCGGAGCTCATCATGGTTCGCAAACCATTAATCACACAGGGTTACTCACTGGCAGAGGAAATTGCCAACAGCATCAGCCACGGCATCGGGCTGGTGTTTGGCATTGTCGGTCTGGTATTGCTGCTGATACAGGCGGTAGATGCGAAAGCCAGCGCGATGGCGATAACCAGCTATAGCCTCTACGGTGGCAGCATGATCCTGCTGTTTCTCGCCTCGACGCTTTATCACGCTATTCCGCATCAGCGGGCAAAAATCTGGCTGAAAAAATTCGACCACTGCGCTATCTATTTGCTGATTGCCGGTACTTATACGCCATTTTTGCTGGTGGGTCTCGACTCGCCGCTGGCGCGTGGTCTGATGATTGTTATCTGGAGCCTGGCGCTGTTGGGTATCCTCTTCAAGCTGACGATCGCCCACCGCTTTAAAGTGCTGTCGTTAATCACCTATCTGACGATGGGATGGTTGTCGCTGATCGTGGTTTATCAGCTGGCAATTAAGCTGGCGGTTGGTGGCGTGACGCTACTGGCGGTCGGCGGGGTAGTCTATTCGCTGGGGGTGATTTTTTACGTCAGTAAACGCATCCCCTACAATCATGCTATCTGGCACGGATTTGTGCTTGGCGGCAGTGTCTGCCATTTCCTGGCGATTTATTTGTATGTGGGGCAGGTGTCGTCGTAATTGCCCGGTAGCGCTGTGCTTACCGGGCCTGGACGGGTGAAGAGATTTATTCTTCGAGTGAATAAGGCAGTGGCTCGATGCTTAATGTATTGGCATCGTCGCGAACGCGGAACACGCTGTCCGGCTCCATGTCGTTGTTCATCACCACCTGCGTCAGTAAACGTCCTTCGTCCAGCTGAACAGCGGCGAGCACGGTACCGGTGCGGCGCCAGTTTTCACCCATCTTCAGTTCAAGGTCTTCTCCCGCTTCCGGTACGCGGCTGGCGGTGCCTGCCAGATACCACATCGCGCGCTTGTTAGCGCCGCGGAATTTCGCACGAGCGACCATCTCCTGGCCAGTATAACACCCTTTTTTAAAGCTGATGCCGCCCAGCGCCTGCAGGTTCGTCGCCTGTGGGATAAACTGGCCGCTGTTGGCGCTGTCGATAACTGGTAGCCCGGCTTCGATATCCAGTGCCAGCCATTGCGGGCTGTTGTTGAGTTGCGCTTCACCGCGCAGGGCGTCTGTTACGCGCTGTGCCGTGGCGGCATCGGTGACCAGCAGGAAACGTTCGGCAGGTTGTCCGAACCACAAAATGGTGGTGTCGTCATCCCGGGTGACCTGGTTATCGGCGTCCGGCAGCGTGGAGAACAGGTTTGTCAGTGCTGCACGGGCCTGAAACCCTGCCACACCTAACAGCACATGCTCATCGTCGGGGGCAATCACGACCTTAGAGAACACAGCATATTTCTTCAGCTCAGTGAGTTGGGCGTCACGCAGGCTACGGCGCTCAATCCACATGAAACCTTCACCGGAACGGAACAGGCGCAGATTGCTCCACATTTTCCCTTTTCCGTCACAGTGCGCGGCCAGTAGATGCTGGTTTTCCGTCATGTGATCGACATCAGCGGTGACCTGACCCTGCAGGTATTTCTGACTGTCTGCGCCGGTTATCGTCGCCAGCGCCCAGTCATCAAGGGTAATCAGCGTCAGCGGCAGACGCGCGGAGGCGGAGGGCTGGCGCGGAGGAAACGGAGTAAAAGCCATAATAATGTCCTGAATTGCTTAACGCTTGCATAATGACTAATGGTAAAAGAGACAGTGCCTAATGCAAGCGCTTTCAACAGGCCATTTGTGCCGTTTTACGATTCTGCGTACCGCTACGGAAAAAACTGAAAACCTTGCACATCAAAGGGTTTTTTGCTGAATCAGCGCCGCACAGTTTAATATTACTGTAAAGTAAGGGCGGAAAACGCGTTAAACTATTCTGTATTGTTATGCAGGAAGGACAACATGGACATTAATAATAAATCTCGCATCCATTGGGCATGCCGTCGTGGTATGCGTGAACTTGATATCTCTATCATGCCTTTTTTTGAGCATGAGTACGACACGTTGACTGACGACGACAAGCGCCTTTTTATTCGTCTGCTGGAGTGCGACGACCCGGATCTGTTTAACTGGCTGATGAATCACGGAAAACCCGACGATGCCGAGTTACAGCGCATGGTGCTCTTAATTCAGACACGGAATCGGGAACGTGGTCCTGTGGCAATCTGATCTTCGCGTCTCATGGCGCTCGCAATGGATCTCTCTGCTGCTGCATGGTGTTGTGGCGGCGGCAGTATTGCTGATGCCCTGGCCACTCAGTTACACCCCGTTGTGGCTGTTGTTGCTGTCGCTGGTGGTGTTCGACAGCGTACGCAGCCAGCGGCGAATTAACGCCCGGCAGGGTGAAATCAAGCTGCTGATGGATGGCCGGCTTCGCTGGCAAAACGAGGAGTGGGAAATTCTCGGCACACCGTGGATGCTGAGCGTTGGTATGTTGCTGCGTTTGCGGCGCGCGGGGCAACGTCGCAGCCAGCATTTATGGCTGGCGGCAGACAGCATGGACAGCAGGGAATGGCGCGATTTGCGCCGGGTTATTCTGCAAAGGCCGGCGCAGGAATAGAATGTTGTGTCAGGCGAATTGTTCAGCCATTTCGCCGAGAATTTGCTCACACCAGCTCTGAATGCGTTCGTCGCTCAGGTCATACTGGTTGGTTTCATCCAGCGCGAGGCCGACAAACAACTGCCCGTCAGCAATGATCGGTTTCGGGCTGGTGAATTCGTAACCTTCTGTCGGCCAGTAACCAATGAACGTCACGCCTTTCATCGCCAGCTTGTCGTGCAGCATGCCGAGCGCGTCAAGGAACCATTCGCCATAACCCAGTTGATCGCCCATGCCATACAGCGCAACGATTTTACCCTGCAGGTTTAGCGTATCAAGCTGGTCCCAGACGGCCTCCCAGTCTTCCTGAATTTCACCGAAATCCCAGGTGGGAATGCCGAGGATGAGCACATCATACTGCTCCATGAGCACCGGTGAGTCATCCTTCACATTATGCAGTGTGACCAGTTCGTTGCCGATAATGTCGCGAATTTTCTCCGCTGCCATTTCGGTGTAGCAGGTGCTGGAACCGTAGAAAAGACCAATCTTCATCGCCTGAACATCTCATTTCTTGCTATGACTTCGCGCTAGTGTAACAGAAATGCAGAGTGTTCAGGCATAATGGCACGGGTTGCAAACTCAGAGGGGCCGATGTGGAAAAGGATCTCGCACTTATCGAACAGTTTCTTGATGCGTTATGGCTTGAGAAAAATCTGGCGGAAAATACGCTCAACGCCTATCGTCGGGATCTGTCCATGCTGGTGGAATGGTTGCAGCATCGCTGGTTAACGCTTGAGACGGTGATGAACGACGACCTCCAGGCATTGCTGGCGGAGCGGCAGGCGGGTGGTTATAAAGCGACCAGCTCCGCACGGCTGTTGAGCGCCATGCGACGGCTTTTCCAGCATCTGTACCGTGAAAAAATACGCGCTGATGATCCGAGTGCACGTCTGGCGTCGCCAAAGTTGCCGCAGCGGTTGCCGAAAGACCTCAGCGAGGCGCAGGTTGACCGGCTTTTGCAGGCGCCGCTGGTTGACCAGCCGCTGGAGTTACGCGATAAAGCCATGCTGGAAGTGCTTTATGCCACCGGCCTTCGTGTGACTGAGTTGGTAAGCCTGACAATGAGCGACATTAGCCTGCGGCAGGGCGTAGTCCGCGTCATTGGTAAAGGTAACAAAGAGCGGCTGGTGCCACTGGGCGAAGAGGCCATTTACTGGCTGGAGAATTACCTTGAATATGGTCGCCCCTGGCTGCTGAACGGCGTCTCTATTGACGTTCTGTTTCCAAGCCAGCGCGCGCAACAGATGACGCGCCAGACCTTCTGGCACCGAATTAAACACTATGCCCAACTGGCGGGCATAGACAGCGAAAAGCTATCGCCGCACGTGTTACGACATGCGTTCGCGACACATCTGCTGAACCACGGTGCGGATCTCCGCGTGGTGCAGATGTTACTGGGGCACAGTGATCTTTCAACGACGCAGATTTACACCCATGTCGCCACCGAACGCCTGCGGCAACTTCATCAACAGCATCACCCGCGAGCGTGAGTGCTGATAAAAAGGAAAAGGTATGAAAAAAGGTTTACTGATGTTCACCCTGCTGGCTGCCTCACTGTCCGGAGTGGCTCATGCGGACGACGCCGCCATCAAACAGTCGCTGACCAAACTCGGCGTTCAGAACCCGGATATTCAGTCCGCGCCAGTGGCGGGCATGAAAACTGTGCTGACCGACAGCGGCGTGCTGTACGTGACTGAAGACGGCAAGCACATTATTCAGGGGCCGATGTACGACGTCAGCGGCACGCAGCCGGTCAACATCACCAACCAGTTGTTAATGACCCGCCTGGATGCGCTGCAAAAAGAGATGATCATCTACAAAGCGCCACAGGAAAAACACGTCATTACGGTTTTCACCGACATTACCTGCGGCTACTGCCACAAGCTGCATGAAGAGATGAAAGACTACAACGCGCTGGGTATTACCGTGCGTTATCTGGCGTTCCCGCGTCAGGGGATTCAGAGCCAGGCGGAGCAGGACATGAAAGCCATCTGGTGTGCGAAAGATCGCAACAAAGCTTTTGATGACGCGATGAGTGGCAAAGATGTTCAGCCGGCAAGTTGTGATATTGATATCGCTAAACACTACGCGCTCGGCGTGCAGTTTGGCGTGAACGGCACGCCAGCGATTGTGCTGAATAATGGCTATGTTGTACCGGGTTACCAGGGGCCAAAAGAGATGAAGGCCTTCCTGGATGCACACCAGAAACAGACCAGCGGTAACTGATTCGCGTGAAACCACAGATTCAACTTCGTCGTCGTGAAGTCGATGACACGGTGCAGCTTCCCGACGATCTCCCGGCGTTGCTGCGCCGTCTGTATGCCAGTCGCGGCGTGAAAAGCGCCGATGATCTCGAACGTAGCGTCAAAGGGATGCTGCCCTGGCAGCAACTCAGCGGCGTGGAAAAAGCGGTGGAAATCCTCTACAACGCCTTCCGTGAAGGGGTGCGGATCATGGTAGTGGGCGATTTCGATGCCGATGGCGCTACCAGTACGGCGCTGAGCGTGCTGGCCATGCGAGCGCTGGGTTGTGAAAACGTCTCCTATCTGGTACCTAACCGTTTTGAAGATGGCTACGGCCTCAGCCCGGAAGTGGTCGAACAGGCTCATGCGCGTGGCGCGCAGCTGATTGTCACTGTCGATAACGGCATATCTTCTCATGCCGGGGTGGAACGCGCGCATGCGTTAGGCATCCCGGTGCTGGTGACCGACCACCACTTGCCTGGTGACACACTTCCTGCCGCTGAGGCGATCATCAACCCTAATCTGCGCGACTGCCATTTCCCGTCGAAATCACTGGCGGGGGTTGGCGTTGCGTTTTATCTGATGCTGGCGCTGCGCACGCATTTACGTGATCAGGGCTGGTTTGAGGCGCGGGGTATAGCGGTACCGAATCTGGCAGAATTGCTGGATCTGGTAGCGCTGGGGACCGTGGCTGATGTGGTGCCGCTTGACGCCAACAACCGCATTCTTACCTGGCAAGGGCTGAGTCGTATTCGTGCGGGCAAGTGTCGTCCGGGGATCAAAGCGTTACTGGAAGTCGCTAACCGCGATGCGCAAAAGCTGGCGGCAAGTGATCTCGGTTTCGCGCTGGGGCCGCGGCTGAATGCAGCGGGGCGGCTGGATGATATGTCAGTCGGCGTGGCGCTGTTGCTGTGCGATAACCCCGGTGAAGCGCGGGTGCTGGCGAACGAGCTTGATGCGCTTAACCAGACGCGTAAAGAGATTGAGCAGGGGATGCAGGCAGAAGCGCTGACCCTGTGCGAAAAACTGGAACGCAGCCGCGCAACGCTGCCGGGCGGGCTGGCGATGTACCATCCCGAATGGCATCAGGGCGTGGTGGGCATTCTGGCGTCACGAATCAAAGAACGTTTTCACCGCCCGGTGATTGCTTTTGCACCTGCAGGCGACGGCACGCTGAAAGGCTCCGGGCGCTCCATTCAGGGGTTGCATATGCGCGATGCACTGGAACGGCTGGATACGTTGCATCCGGGGCTGATGATTAAATTCGGCGGTCATGCCATGGCGGCCGGGCTGTCGCTTGAAGAGGCGCGTTTCGACGAGTTCCAGCGGCGCTTTGGCGAGCTGGTGACCGAATGGCTCGACCCCTCGCTGTTGCAGGGCGAAGTGGTCTCTGATGGCCCGCTCTCTCCGGCGGAAATGACGCTGGAAGTGGCGCAGATGCTGCGCGATGCCGGCCCCTGGGGACAAATGTTTCCAGAGCCGCTGTTCGACGGTCGTTTTCGTCTGTTGCAGCAACGCATTGTGGGTGAGCGTCACCTGAAGGTGATGGTAGAACCTGTCGGCGGCGGGCCACTGCTGGACGGCATTGCCTTCAATATTGACACCACCTGTTGGCCCGATAACGGCGTGCGGGAAGTGGAACTGGCGTATAAGCTGGATATCAATGAGTTTCGTGGCAACCGGAGCGTACAGCTCATCATTGACAATATCTGGCCCGGATAACCGTGATATTCGCTATAAAAAAAGGCGGAAATCCGTTAAAATTCCGACTTTATCGCCGCATTTTACAAGTCCATTAAAGAAAACAGACCATGTTTGAAATTAATCCGGTAAAAAACCGCATTCAGGATCTCACTGAACGTTCCGACGTTCTTAGGGGGTATCTTTGACTACGATGCCAAGAAAGAGCGTCTCGAAGAAGTAAACGCCGAGCTGGAACAGCCGGATGTCTGGAACGAACCAGAACGCGCGCAGGCGCTGGGTAAAGAACGTTCCTCCCTCGAAGCCATCGTTGAAACGCTGGATCTCATGTCCCAGGGGCTGGAAGATGTTTCCGGTTTGCTGGAACTGGCCGTTGAGGCCGATGACGAAGAAACCTTCAATGAAGCGGTAGCTGAGCTTGATCAACTGGAAGAGAAGCTGGCTCAGTTAGAATTCCGTCGCATGTTCTCTGGTGAATACGACAGCGCAGACTGCTATCTCGATATTCAGGCCGGTTCCGGTGGTACGGAAGCGCAGGACTGGGCGAGCATGCTGCTGCGTATGTACCTGCGTTGGGCCGAAGCGCGCGGATTCAAAACCGAAATTATTGAAGAGTCAGAAGGTGAAGTCGCGGGCCTGAAATCCGCCACCATCAAAATCTCGGGTGATTATGCCTACGGCTGGCTGCGCACCGAAACCGGTGTTCACCGTCTGGTACGTAAGAGCCCGTTTGACTCCGGCGGCCGCCGCCATACGTCGTTCAGCTCCGCCTTCGTCTACCCGGAAGTGGATGACGATATCGACATCGATATCAACCCGGCTGATCTGCGTATCGACGTCTATCGCGCATCTGGCGCGGGCGGACAGCACGTTAACCGGACGGAATCCGCGGTACGTATTACCCATATTCCGACCGGGCTGGTAACGCAGTGTCAGAATGACCGCTCACAGCACAAGAACAAAGACCAGGCCATGAAGCAGATGAAAGCGAAGCTTTATGAGCTGGAAATGCAAAAGAAAAACGCCGAGAAACAGGCGATGGAAGACACGAAATCTGACATCGGCTGGGGGAGCCAAATCCGCTCTTACGTCCTGGACGACTCGCGCATTAAAGATTTGCGTACTGGTGTAGAGACCCGCAATACCCAGGCCGTGCTGGATGGCAGCCTGGATCAATTTATCGAAGCAAGTTTGAAAGCAGGGTTATGAGGAACCAAAATGTCTGAACAACAAGCACAAGGTGCCGACGAGGCAATTGACCTTAATAATGAACTGAAATCCCGCCGTGAAAAGCTGGCTGCGCTGCGTGCAGAGCAGGCTGTCGCTTTCCCGAATGATTTCCGTCGTGATCACACCTCTGACCAATTGCACTCTGAATTCGATGGCAAGGAAAACGAAGAACTCGCCTCCCTGAACGTTGAAGTCTCTGTTGCTGGCCGTATGATGACCCGTCGAATCATGGGTAAAGCCTCCTTCGTCACGCTGCAGGATGTCGGTGGCCGTATTCAGCTGTATGTGTCACGTGACGATCTGCCGGAAGGCATTTATAACGAGCAGTTCAAAAAATGGGATCTCGGAGACATCATTGGTGCCCGCGGTAAGCTGTTCAAAACACAGACTGGTGAGCTTTCTATTCACTGTACAGAACTGCGTTTGCTAACCAAAGCACTGCGCCCGCTGCCGGACAAATTCCACGGCCTGCAGGATCAGGAAGCCCGTTATCGTCAGCGTTACCTGGATCTCATCGCGAATGAGGAATCCCGTCACACCTTTAAAGTGCGTTCTCAAATCCTGGCTGGCATGCGCAAATTCATGGTTGAGCGCGGCTTCATGGAAGTCGAAACCCCGATGCTGCAGGTGATCCCGGGAGGTGCGTCTGCACGTCCGTTCATCACGCACCACAACGCCCTGGATATGGACATGTACCTGCGTATCGCGCCGGAACTGTACCTGAAACGTCTGGTTGTTGGTGGTTTTGAACGCGTTTTCGAAATCAACCGTAACTTCCGTAACGAAGGTATCTCCGTTCGCCATAACCCTGAGTTCACCATGATGGAACTCTACATGGCTTACGCGGATTACAAAGATCTGATCGAGCTGACCGAATCCCTGTTCCGTACGCTGGCCGAAACCGTACTGGGTAAAACGGAAGTGCCTTACGGCGAACATACGTTCGACTTCGGCAAGCCGTTCATCAAACTGACCATGCGTGAAGCTATCAAGAAATACCGTCCGGAAACCAACATGGCGGATCTCGATAATTTCGATTCTGCGAAAGCCATCGCAGAATCTGTCGGCATTCACGTTGAGAAGAGCTGGGGTCTGGGCCGTATCGTCACTGAAATCTTCGACGAAGTGGCAGAAGCGCACCTGATTCAGCCGACCTTCATCACCGAATACCCGGCTGAAGTGTCTCCGCTGGCGCGTCGTAATGACACTAACCCGGAAATCACTGACCGCTTTGAATTCTTCATCGGCGGCCGTGAAATTGGTAACGGCTTCAGCGAGCTGAACGATGCGCAGGATCAGGCGCAACGCTTTAAAGATCAGGTTGCCGCGAAAGACGCTGGCGACGACGAAGCCATGTTCTACGACGAAGACTACGTCACCGCGCTGGAACACGGTTTGCCGCCGACTGCCGGTCTGGGTATCGGTATCGACCGTATGATCATGCTGTTCACTAACAGCCACACCATTCGTGACGTGATTCTGTTCCCGGCCCTGCGCCCGCAGAAATAATCGTCTGACGGTGAAAAGCCCCTGGCTCGTGAGAGCGAAGGGGCTTTTTTTTGCCTGTCGATCCTCGGTTTCAGGCGATTTTAAGCCTTACCAGGCATTGGCATCCTGCTTCAGGCTGCTATCATAGGCCATCCGATTGTCGCCGTTTGAGGATTTGCTTTGCGTGCAGGACGCCTGAATCGCTCCCCGTTTTGTCTGATGCTTTGCCTGCTGGCCGGGTTGCTGCTGGCTGGCTGTTCTGGCAGTAAATCGGGCTCTGACGGTAGCTACAGCGGCGCGACGTATACCGTGAAGCGCGGTGATACGCTGTACCGTATTTCACGTCTCACCGGTACCAGCGTGAAGGATCTGGCGCGGCTTAACGGCATCTCACCACCCTATACCATCGAAGTGGGGCAGCGGCTGAAGGTGAATGGCGCGTCAGGCTCTTCAAAGAAAACGAGCAGTAAATCCACCCGAACTGCGAAAGTCACGCCGTCTTCCGCCGTGCCGACATCCTCATGGCCTCCGGTCGGGCAACGCTGCTGGCGCTGGCCTGCCAGCGGAAAAGTCGTGCTGCCGTATTCAACAAAAGATGGTGGTAACAAAGGCATTGATATCGCAGGCCAGCGCGGTCAGCCAGTGTATGCAGCGGGAGCAGGTAAGGTGGTCTACGTTGGCAACCAGCTGCGCGGCTACGGCAACCTGGTGATGATCAAGCACAGCGAAGATTACATTACTGCCTATGCGCATAATGACAAACTGATGGTGAACAACGGCCAGAGCGTGAAGATTGGGCAGCAGATCGCGACCATGGGCAACAGCGATGCTGATGGCGTGCGGTTGCACTTCCAGATCCGCTATCGCGCAACAGCCATCGATCCGCTGCGTTATTTGCCACCGCAGGGCAGTAAGCCTAAGTGCTAAAAGATTATTTTCTCACCAGTTAGCGTGGGCGAGTCTTGTCAGGCAGGACGTAACGTTTATAATGTTTCACGCACCTCTCCGCGGGCGTAGTTCAATGGTAGAACGAGAGCTTCCCAAGCTCTATACGAGGGTTCGATTCCCTTCGCCCGCTCCATTTTCAACTCTCCAGAATTCCATAGAACTCAACTACACATTGATTTTAATGTGCTTTTGTCGATTTTTCTGTCAACCGAATTCAACCTGGATTACCCCAAATCAACACTCATTGTTGTATAGAAATGTGTATAGCATCTCCTATACACTCTGAAACTATACACACAGGACTATTTCAGAGGAGAAAACTATACATATGCCTCTCACAGACCTTGAGATACGCCGCGCGAAGCCTGCGGAGAAAACTTATACCAAAGCTGATGGTAATGGGTTATCACTCCAGATCGAACCCAATGGTTCTAAAGGATGGCGATTTCGTTATCGTTATGAAGGGAAGGCTAAGATGCTCTCTTTGGGGACTTATCCTAAGGTTTCTTTGTCTGAAGCCCGTAGCAAACGGGATGAAGCTCAAGATTTATTAGCCGCTGGCATTAATCCTAGTGACAGTCGTAAAGAGAAGAAACTGGCGCAGCAGGATAAACAAGGAAACACGTTTGAATTCATCGCGCGAGAATGGTATCAGCGGCGTTATGACCTTTGGGCGGAGTCTTATCGAACAGAAATGATTGCTACATTCGAAAAAGACGTTTTTCCATATATCGGCCACCGTCCGATTGATTCAATTTCACCAATGGAGTTGATGGGGGTGTTGTCCCGCATAGAGAAAAGAGGTGCCACTGAGAAAATGCGTAAGGTTCGCCAGCGCTGTGGTGAAGTCTGGAAATATGCTATTGCAACGGGACGTGCATTAACTAATCCTGCACCAGATCTCGCGAGTGTAATGATGCCGCACAAAAAAGAGCATTATCCACATTTGAAAGCTGCAGAGTTACCCGAGTTTCTTACTGCCCTTCAGGCATATACGGGAAATATCCTGGTTAAATTTGCGTTGAAGTTGCTCATCTTAACAGGAACTCGCCCTGGTGAATTGCGTAAGGCTAAATGGTCTGAGTTTGATTTTGAAAACAATCTCTGGAGTGTACCGGAAGAGCGAATGAAAATGCGCCGTCCGCATGTAGTTCCTCTGTCCCGACAGGCTTTGGCTATTCTAGCGGAACTCAGGACAATGACAAGTGGTTATCTGTATGTTTTCCCTGGGCGACTAGAAAAGGTAAAACCGATCAGTGACATGTCACTAAATGTTCTTATTCGGCGTGTTGGTTATGGAGGCAGGGCCACAGGTCATGGTTTTCGTCACACAATGAGTACCATACTGCATGAACAGGGGTTTAACTCAGCTTGGATCGAGCTACAACTCGCCCATGTGGACAAAAACAGTATTCGTGGTACCTATAACCATGCGTTGTATCTGGATGGTCGACGTGAAATGATGCAGTGGTATGCTGATTATATTGACCAACTTATCACTTCATCATTGGGTAATAGCTAGTGATGGAGCCCCGTCCCTTTTCAGGGCCGGGGACTCCATTTTTTTGTTTAATTATCGGCAACTCACTGGCTGGGGTTTCGGCTTTCACCAGAAGTAACATTATGATAATACAGTGTCAGGCATGACTGGTGGTTTAAGGGGGTTAATCATGAATACTGCGCATTCCTTACCTGAGATTTACAATCCGCAACTGACTTATCAGCAACAACATGACCTTTTACTCCAGGTCGGAAGGGCGATGTCTGAGTATCGGGGGATGACTTTTGAGGATTTTCGCCAGGAGCTGATTCAGCGTCTTAATGTCGATATTGAGGAGCCTGGTGATACGTCAAGGATGCTGTTGCTCTATGAATATCTTTTTGAGCAGAAACCTGCTGTCTGTAGTGCCGCTGTGGAAAACAGACGCTCCGGATAATGTGTGTTTTCTGTCTTTTTGGATCTGAGTTAATCAACAATTTTCAGCGATAAATCTGCATCAGATGTTGTTCTGCCTCTGCAATAGCCTCTCGTAAATCACCGTTCCCCTACTGGCCGCCCGGCTGGAGGGGAGCTGCCGCTGCTTTCTTTTTTTTCCCTTAAACACCACAGCTTCCGGTTATCTGTAGCGTTACTTATCTCCACAAACGAAATTCATTGACAAAAACAAATTAATGAACAATCATGATTTCTAGCTGGATATTTATTATTTGCATTTTATTAAAACATTATCATAAAGAGGTAATTAGACATGTACGTAAAACCATCAGATGTGTTGTCCCCTCGTGGACAGGTAAAAGTCCTGGACGTTCTGTATGATGGCGGCGAATGGGACGTTTCTGTTGCCCGCCTTTTGTACAGGGATGACCTGAATGCACCCTATGAAGAGTGTACGGGAATTCGCTGGAACGGGAATCTGGATGAAGGAAGTAAGGGCATGCCGTTATCACGAGGTTACCCTGTCTGGTTCATCATCCCTCAGGAGTTTTCAGAATGCCTCCAGGCAAGAGCACTGGATCTGAATACGGATGATGTTCCTGCTGTCATTACTGAAATCAAAATGCAGGTAGAACAGGAGCGCAAAACACATCCACATGCCTACATGCTGGAATACAAAACGGAGCGCAACCTCTCGGCATCCGATATTGATACAATAATGGAAGAATTGAGGAAGTACGGGATCTTCGCGGCCTTCACAGAGGGCGCACATACCACCGATATCAACGGGGTTCATTCCCTGAATCTGATGTTCCCGAGCCGTAACAAACGGAAAAGTGGATCGATGGTCTGGCGCGATTTTGAATATGACGGGCAGAACGTCACCATTGAGTTTCAGGGGGAAAGAATTGTAGTGATGATGAACGGCGAGTACTGGCAGACATTCAGCAGCGAAACAAAAGCTGAAGAAGCGATTAAAGCTGAACTGGGATTACCGGCAGACCAGGAAATTGCGTGGAAATGATAATTATCTGAATGGAGTCGTCGTCTTGTAGATGTAAAATGGCGTCTGAATCGATCAAGGTTTGGAATAAACAGTAGACGTATTAATGGAAAACCGTATGGTAACTCAAGCTAGATTTACACTTGATTTTTCTTTATCAGTTTTGGAACGAGCAAAAGCCGGCAAACTTATTAAAGAGCATGAGAAAAAAGAAACAATACAACCTTATGATTCAGTCTTTTATATAAGAAAGGCAGCAATTTCAGCACTCATTATTGCTGTTGCAATCATTTTTATCATGCTCATCACTTTAACTGTACACCAAAACGTTGATGTTCCATTTATGGAAAGGACGAGAGTATTTTCTATCCTGTCACTTTGTCTTATAGGGATATCCGCTATACTTTTCAGGACTCATGATTATATTTTTAATAAGATCACAGAAAAGAACAATAAAAAGGAACAAGAAGATAAAAATGCATCTGTAAAATTAAAAATCAACAGATATTACATTGAGTATATACAAGAAAACGTAAGTATAAAAACATACTGGAGCTATATTGGTAACATATACAGGAAAGGAGGCTTTATTTTTATCCAGGCACGGAATAACAGATGTCTGGTAATTCCAGAAAGGATCTTTGAGAATAAGAATGATATCAACAAATTATATGAATACCTGAAAGAGCAAATTTCGAGGATAAATGAGGACATATACAACACTGACAATGATAACACAAGATAGCGCTGTTTAGCGAAACTTATCATAATGAAATAAAATATAAAAATCAGGAAATTAAAGTATAATGTCAACAAAAATATCTCATCCGCTCAGCAGACCAGTTTGGTGTGTAATTTACTTACTGTTCCTGTGTGGATAACTCCTGAATTCAATGCCTTTATCATAGCTAATCCCCATCGCTTCCTGCGTGGCTGTCGCAGCCCGGTTAATAGCCCCGATATCCAGCTTATTATCAGGGCGTGGTGATGTGAGCATGGATAAACAATATTTGCGCCTCTGGCTGGTCCATTCCCGCTGGGCATCCGTAGCACAATCTTGCATCACATCCAGCCATCGGGAAGCAGCCCGTCGCCAGAGTCCCCTGGCTTCGAGTTTTTCTGCAATTGTGTCATTCACCATTTCATCACCACGCCAATCATCTGTCAGTCTTTTACTATTATCAGTTTCGGACCTTCCGGTAAACAAACAGCACAACCAGTGCACCAATCACCGCCACGATGAAA
>NZ_JMTB01000088.1 GCF_000734965.1 Trabulsiella guamensis ATCC 49490 | reverse complement strand
TATGTTTTCGTGATTCACATAATCATCATTGACATTTATCCAGCGAGTTTTTCCCGTTGCTTTGACGTGAGCAATACCGCCCAATGCATACAATGAAACATATTCATTGATACGATATGCAGGGCCAACCAGAAGAGAGTAGTATTTTGCATCAATGCGGTTATCAACTGAGTCGCCGGAGAGGAAATAGTTTTGCTTATCATCACCACTCATATATGAGAATGAAGCAAGAGCGCTCAGCGGAGAGTCAAACTCATAACGGTATTGCAGATTTACGCCACGGATGTTTTTAAAATCCTGTACTTTGCTTTGGGCATAACCAATAGATACAGAATGATTATCAGCAAACGCAACCTCACTTACCATTGATGATGCCAGTAATACTGCCAGTAATTCAACTTTCATTTTTAATCTCCTATTGTTTTCTATTCCAGAAATATATGCACCAACAACCTAAACCTGCAATGGCCTCACAGAACACTGGCTTCTTCAATTGCTGCTGCTCCCATTTTTCGACAGTACCTGTTTTTTGTTTTTCGGCCGCCGACTGCATGGCTTCGAGGTTATTCTCAACAAAAAAGCCATTAATTATGACATGGCTACCGACAAAAAACCATATTAACTCTTTTGGATAGAATAAAATAAGGTATCCATATGGCAACACCAAATATTCCACTCGCCAATAATTTAATATTATCTGAATCCTGCTGTGCGTCAAATAGAATAGCTGGTAATACAGTGAGATAGAGAGCAATAATCAGTCCTGTTGCATAATAAGCGATCATGGCTTTTCGAGTTCCTTTTTTGCGTCTAAAAAACAACCACGCTGCATAAAGGGAAACAATGAATCCACATATCAGAAACGCAAATGCCCCCATAGAGTAATAAGATAAAAAGCCAGTTTCATTGAAATAATTGAATGCGATCATGGTAAAACTGTAAAGTTCAATAGCGCCTCCAATAATCCCTAAGATAAGTCCAAGAGCTGGAAGGTATAACAACCCGTTAATCCTACAAAGTTCCTCCTGTTCACAGGCATCACACAAACCTGACTCTTTGTTTGCTTCATAAACTCTACATTTTATACATTCCATTACTGATCCATTTTTATTCATAAATGTTTGTTTTTTACAATCCAGCCATCAGGATGGGAATTATTGCTAATCTCACTCAGGATCTGACGGAGTTTTTTTACGCGAATTAAATTTGTCTATCAGATTAAAGACTATTGCTGCTAGTGTTATAGCTGTACCGGCTATACATCCAAACACAAGAACCCTCATCACTTGGGAGGCAGGAAAAAAATGTATCCTTTTGTTAGATAAATAAATAAAGCTCCTCCTCCCATCAAAAGAAATCCGAGGATTATACAAAAGATGCATGAGTATAAAAATAACACAAAATAAGCAATCACTTCTCTCCCTCCGTCTTTTTATTAGAAGGTGGTTGACTGTTATTGATTGCATCTTTTATATATCCACCTAAAAACTCGCTACCAAAAGCTCCTGTCGCGTCGAATATAAATCCCGGGAATTCTTTTCCTGTAACTGAATTTACAATTCCTGGTGCGTATAACCCAAACCCTCCACCAGCTCCGGCCCCGGCAGCAGCACTTCCTATCGACCAGATATCCGGACCATCGGTAAAGAATGCGCCACCCATCGCAATTCCGACGTTCTGTCTGACAGTCCTTCCCGGTGCAAGCATACCTGTTATGCCAGAACTGGCACTGCTTTTCCAGTCCCAGCTTTTGTTCTCATTACCTGGCTGGCTCAGGTCAAACCACTGGTAGCTTCCGTTAGCAATTTCTGCAATCACTCCACCACCAATCACCTTGCCAATTGATGCAGCAGGGCCAAGATACCAGGCATATGCAATCATGACGCCATCTTTATAACCGTCAACGATCACTTTTGCGATATTAGCACCTTCCGGTAATTCACCTTTCGCTATCTTATCCAGCCCGGCCTGTGTTTCTTCCGGGGATAGTCTCTTATCGGTCGCAAACTGTTTCCAGGACGCAGCAGCATCAACGTAGTCTCTCTCTCCGGTTGACAGCAAACTGTTCCAGCCATCTCCGAGCGAGTTATTCTCCGCAACATTTCAGAACCCCTTAACTTTCATGATATGCAACAAACCAATACCCAAGCCTAAGATCCCCCCCCCATACACACTTATTTTTAATAGTCTAAAAAACTGAAAAACTTCAAATGATATTGGGGAATTTAAATAAAAGTACATAAATATCTCCAAAAGAAGATAAAAAATCGAACCGACTATAAATAAACTAAATATGCATACAATCATTAATAAGACAACAATAAGGAGGATCTTCATTTCCCAGCCTCCATTGCATCTTTCTTTTTCTGGATAATGGAACTTCCAAACTCAGATGATAAACTACCACCCGCATTACCCACAGCACTAGGGATCTTACTCGGTACCATTTCTTTAGATAGACCCAACGGCCCTTTAACTTCAGTATATTTCAGTAGAGTAGGATCGAATTTAGGATTCCAACCACCGGTTATCCATTTACCGATTGTATTTGCAGCAGGCTTGACCACATAATTGCCAACCCCGTATCCAAACCAAGCCCCCGCTCCATTTGTTATCGCCCCCGTAAGAGGATCATCTCCGTTTATGGTGTTGGTTAATGCTCCACCTGCCGCATTCCAGGCTATTGTCCCTTTCCAACTCTGCCCCATGGTTATCACATTTATCCAGCCTGCAGCCACAGAGTTGACCGGGTTTATTTCACTACTATCTGCATACTGCATACCGGCATTTGTCCCGGCACCAAGCAACCACATAGCTTGGGCACTCCCCGGTAACAGGGCAACGCTACCTGTCGCTAATGCGGCTGCATAAGCTTTATTTTCAGCCAGTCCCCGCTTACAGGCTTCACCGGAAGGATTATCACTACAGGAGAGGACATCAGCACCATGCTCCTTAGCTTTTTCCGTCTGGAGCCATTCACTGCCACCCAGCAGATTATTTTCAACCGTCGTTTTACCCGACTGTGCCCCGGCCAGTGCAGACGAGGAACTGTCACCTGCCAGTCCCCCGGCAATACCTGATGCGATGGTTGCCAGTGCACTGATGGTCTGTTTCTCTGTTTCGCTGAGTTCACTGAGCGGTTTGTTGTACATTTCCAGCGCTATCATTCCGACCAGTTCACCGGTAGCGGCACCGGCTGCCCCGGCCAGTGCATTCTGCCCCTGCATGGAGGCCAGTACCGCATTTGCCACGGCATGGGCTGCCACTTTACTCATGCCCTCAAGACCTGACTGATGTCCAATCATTTCGGCAATATACGGTGCTGCTGCACCTGCGATCGCCGCATTCATGTCTCCACCGGCAGCCCCCTGA
>NZ_JMTB01000087.1 GCF_000734965.1 Trabulsiella guamensis ATCC 49490 | reverse complement strand
GCCACCGCCGTTATAGCCTGGATAGCCTGCTGGGTACGGCTGCCTGTGCCACTGGTGGCATCCTTCATTGCGTCAGCATACGCATTCTGGTAAATAACCTCGTTGATGTCCGTCTCTGTCGCTGTTTTGCCCGGATGCGCTTTTTCCCATTCGGATTTTGCCGCATTACGTTCTTCCTCTGATGCGTTCTGACGTTTTTCACTGGCTTTCTGTGCTGCCGAAATAACATCTTCAGTACGTGCAATATCAGACACCTGTGTGCCAATGTCGCTGATGAGCTGCGATTCCTGTATCTTCTGCTGCTCTTTTTCCTTATCAAATATCTGACCGATGCTGCCGTTGGCATTTGCTGTATCACGGGACAGGTCATTCACGTCCTGCTGCTGGTTATCTTTATCCCGGATAATAATGTTACCGCTGCTGATGGCCGACGATGTGGTTCCTTCGGCACTGCCGCTGCTGTTCCCGCCGCTGAGCATACTGTTTGCCATGTTTCCGGCAAACTGCCCGCCGATGCTGCCACCGGTACTCATCCCGACGCTCTGGTGTTCAACCTTATATTTCGCCTCGTTGTGGATATCGGTCCAGCCCAGCGTACCCGTATCCAGGCGGTTCTTATCATCAGTGGCTGAAGAGGCGATAACCGCACCGTCAAGCTGGGTATGACCACCCACCTTAATGTCATAGCCACCGTTGCCTGCCGTTATCCGCTCTGCTCATTAACCGACCTGTAGTTACTGTCCATTTTGTCGCGGCTGGCGTTAACACTGGCAGAGCCGGACATGGAGCCGAAACTGAAGCTGGCCCCTGCGTTAACGTTCTGCTGTTTACTGTGATAGCTGTCGCTGTCCTGTTCGCTGCGGATCGTCAGGTCGCGCCCGATATCTGCCGTCACGCTCTCACCGCTGACCTGTGCCCCGATAAGGTTTGCATCACGTCCGCTGTTGATGGTCAGATTGTTTCCTGCATTGACCGTGGTTTCCGTGTGAGTGGTGCCGTTGCCTTTCTCGCTGCCTTTACCGGCATTGACGCTGGCCGAGACGTTAATCCCCCAGCCACCGGAGCCTGCACCGATGCCGACTCCAACACTTCCACCCTTGCTTTCGTTTTTCCCTTCGAGCCTGGAGGTATTTTCAGCCGAAACCAGGTTAACGTCGCGGTTAGCAGACAGCAGGGCGTCATTGCCTGCGCTGACCTGGCTCCCCTGTATCAGAATATCGCCATCCTGGCCTTTCTGACCGCTGCCGGTAGCGATGACGGCCAGATTATTCCCGGCGGTCAGGCTGCTGCCTTTTGAGGTGGTCTGTTCACTGGTCTGGGTGGATTTTGACGACTGGCTGCCATACGAGAGACTGACACCCACGGTGTTGGTATTTGACGCCTGGTCTCCCTGCGCCGCATCCATACGAACAGCCTGCGAGGCCTGGACACCGGAAAGCGCCGCCTTCACGCCCTGGAGCGCGGCAAGGCGGTCATTATCCGTCTCTTTCGCCTGGTTTGCCGACTGCACCGCACTGTTGACGGCGCTGCCCGCCGTCCCCGAAAGGGCAAGGGTGAAACCGGAACTCTTCTGTTCCACTTCGTGCGTCTGACGGCTGTTTTCTGTTGCGGAAGTGACGCTGACGTTCTTACCGGCCAGCGTCATGTCGTTGCCTGCAATCAAATCAGAGCCTTTTACATTCAGGTCATTACCCGCGCTGAGGGTGACATTACCTTTCACTGACCCCACGGTACTGCCCTGGTGCGAGACATTCTGCGCGGTATCCGTAACTTTCAGCGCCTGGGTACCGTAAGTCATTCCGATTCCGCCCGTCCCCGAGAGACCGGACTTCTTCTCCTGCTTCTGATGGCTTTCTGAACTGCGCGTTTCGGCGGTGGTGATGGTCAGATTGTTTCCGGCCTGAAGACGGACGTCGTTGTCTGCAACGACATGGCTGCCCTGAACCAGAAGATTATTTCCCGCCTGCATCTTCACGCTGTCACCGCTGAACAGTGAACCCTGTGCGGTTTCGCTGTTCACCACATCATGCGTGGTGGTCGTTTTTTTCGAGAATGCGCCGCTGCTGCCGGTGTATTTGTGTCTGGATTCAAATTCACTGCTGTCTGTGGCAGAAGTAATGTTGATATCGCGACCTGCACCGACCCCGAGACTCTTGCCTGCTGACACGGTGGCAGCCTGCGCGTTCACATCCCGTCCGGCCACCATCACCACCGACCCGGCACCGCTGATTTCACTGCCGGTATGCTGTGTGGCGGACTGTTTCAGCCAGTTATTTTTGTCCCAGGAGAGACTGTCGCTGGCCGAGGTGGTCACGGTATTCAGGTTCAGGTCGCGCCCCGCGTTCAGTACGGTCTGGCTGTCCTTACCGCTGTTAACCACCTGTGCCCCGGTGAGACTGATGTCCCGCCCGGCAGAAAGGGAGAGTTTACCGTCATCGCCCTGAACATAGATACCGCCCGTGCGCTCAATGGTGGTCCGCTCAAAGTGGTTATTTCCGGCGGTACTCTGTGCGCTACGGGTGGTGGTGACAACATTGATGTCACGTCCGGCATTCGCCAGTACGGTGTTATTCCCGCTGATGATACCGCCGATATTGTTGATATCGGTACGCGCCTGAAGGCTGACATCCGCCCCCTGGATAGTGCCTGCCTTGTTGGTGATATTGTCTGCGCTGAGTGCAACGGCTTCACGTCCGTTGAGGGTGCCACTGTTCACCAGGTCGCTGCTGAGGTTCATCACCACATTCTGTCCCCCCAGCAGGGCACCGGAGCCATCCATGTCGCCCGGTTTCACGCGGGCATAGACCTGCGGCACCATCACCGTCTGCCAGGTGCCGTCCGCAAGCTGAACCTGCGTGTTGACCAGCCACACCATATCGTCAGTCAGCAGGCTCATCTGCTCTGCGGTCAGCGCCACACCGGGGATAAGGTGATATTTCTGCCCGAAGGTGATCCCCGCATCCATCAGCGCCTTAAACTGTTCTTCATCACTGCGGTGATCACCGAGGTAACGGCTGCCGGTCAGGGCGATCACCTGTTCGCGAACAAGACGCTGCTCATAATACCCGTCGCCCAGGCGCTTGTGCATATTGTCATGGTTCAGGGCGAACGCATTCTGCATATAGTCGCTGCCGAGCCACTGTTTGTTATTCGTAAAGCGCGGATCGGTTTCCACCAGATACGCCGCGCCCGGTTC
Organism: Trabulsiella guamensis ATCC 49490; assembly: GCF_000734965.1. Taxonomy (GTDB): domain Bacteria; phylum Pseudomonadota; class Gammaproteobacteria; order Enterobacterales; family Enterobacteriaceae; genus Trabulsiella; species Trabulsiella guamensis. The sequence goes on along the minus strand of NZ_JMTB01000087.1, from coordinate 1,949 downwards.
AGGATGGGTTTTAAACAGGCTGTTATCCGGTAACTGTGTGTTCGGGCCGGTGATACGAACCACGGTCTGACTGCTGTTGTCCCCGGAGACATCTTCACTTACCGGCACTTCGAACTGCTGGCCCGGTTTCAGTACGACAGGATGACGCGCCGGAATATCTGTTCCGGTGCTGATATCATGTCCGTTAACACCTGCGGTGATATTTCCTGTACCACTGATGGTGGTGGTGGTTCCCTGCTGTGCCACAGACGCAAGCTGAAGTCCGCTGCCGTCAACGGTGCTGTTCCCCTCCAGTTTGCCGGGACGCAGGCTGATGCTCTGTATTACGGTCGGAGGGACATAATCAGACGTACTTGTACGCTGTGAGTCTGAGCCTTTGCTGCTCCTGCGCGAGTAGTGCGTCACCGTGCCTTCATCGGTTATCCAGCGGCTGCCTTCCGGCATCACGTTATCCACGCTGTCGGCCACAATCCCCAGCGTACCGCCCGCCACTATCTGGCTTTTATCGTTCAGGACATGATTTGCATTAATTGACAGATGCCTGCCGGAAAGGATTTTCCCCGGATCGCTGTCCTTAATCACTTCCTCTTCAATGGAACGGGTGTACTGATATTCGTAGAAATTATCGTTGTTATGGCCGGTATCTTCCGGTGTGTTCAGATTTAACAGATTATCCGCAGAGTTACGGTCGATAAACACACCGTCGGCGTTTGCATCCCAGCGGTTCGGGGAGCCGTTATGCTGGTACTCGTGAATATTTTCTGTGGAAATATGCACCACGTCGGTGGTGAAATGGTCATTGATGTTGTTGAGCTGTCCGACAGACAGGGACATATTTCCGGCTGACTCAATGGTCGCGCTGTGGTTATTCAGCGTGCCCGCCTGGCCGGTTGCCAGCCCGTTTGCGTCCAGCCTGCCTGCAACGGCCATGTCACCCGCACTGTAAATCAGGGCATGGTCGCGGTTATTGATGACGCCTGCACCAATGTCCACGCGCTCGCGTCCGGCGATGGTGGCCGCCGTTCCGTTTTCTGCCAGGTTATTCAGTATCCCGGCCTGAATACCAACGTAATCACCGTAAATACGTCCGCTACCGGTATTGTTCAGCGTCCCGGCCTTCAGCAGCGTCCAGTTTCCGTCAATCAGACCGTAGTTGTTCAGCGTGTTCGCCACCGTCAGCCAGGTATGGCCTGCGGCAATCTCCCCGGTGGCACTGTTGTACAGGTTACCGGAGGTGAGGTCGAGTTTAGCCCCGGCCAGCAGTTTTCCGCTGTTGGTGACAAGCCCCGGCGTCGTCAGGGTGAAGCTGCCATTGGCAATCATCTCCCCGGTATTGACAATATCCTGACGGCTGTTCAGCACCATATTGCCCAGGGACAGTAACTGACCATCCCCGCCGATGCGGTCAGCCTGAATGGACATTCGCTCTCCGGCCTTCACCACGCCTGCGGTATTGACCAGAATAAGCGCAGTCCCGCCCAGCGACAGCGTGCCACCGGCGGCGAGTTCACCACGGGTATTATCCAGCGTACCGCTGTTTGTGATGGACAGAGCCTGTCCGGTCAGAAGTGTGCCGTTCGTGTTATCCAGCGTCCTGCTGCTGATAACCACGTTCAGCCCCTCAATGCCTTTTTCTGCGTACTGTGTGTCCCGGTTAATCAGCGAGGCGACGTTAAGGGTGACGGTGGCACCGCTGCGGATAAGTCCCAGCGTGTTATCCATCACACCCTGTACGGCATTCAGCAGCAGACTGCCGACACTCTGTATCTGGCCGTTGCGGTTATCAAGCCGGTTTACCGTGAAGGTGGTGGCCTGTTCACCCACCACACGCCCGCCATTGCTGTTATCCAGCCAGTCGGCCCTGAGCGTGAAGTCGCCTTTTGCTCCCAGCGTGCCGTTCTGATTATTGAGTCCGGCGGTGGCGAGCTGCATGGCGGCCAGACTGTAAA
>NZ_JMTB01000086.1 GCF_000734965.1 Trabulsiella guamensis ATCC 49490 | reverse complement strand
TCTCCGGCGGCGGCTATCTGTCCGCCTGCGTTACCCAGTTGTCCGGTACTGGTCAGCACCATCTGACCTTTTTCTGCACTGATAAGTCCGCTGTCGTTGCTGAGCTGCCCGGTGGTCACGGCCACATTACTGGCGGCGGCAAGCACGCCTTCCCGGTTGTCGGTTCTGCCGGTGGCGTGAACCGAAAGACTCCCGGCGTCAGCGGCCAGTATCTGTCCCTGCCGGTTATCAACGTTCGTGGTGTTAAGTACCACGCTGCCGTTTGCCGCAATCTGTCCGTCACGGTTATCGGTGCTGTGACGCACATCCAGCGCCATCGTTCCGTTGCCGCTCTGGACCAGTTGTCCCCCGCGATTTGAGAGATTATCCGCGTCAATCCGGATACCCTTAGCCGTGGTAGTACTGCCGTCCAGTACCAGGTCACGTCCCTTCAGCGCCAGCGTACCCGATGACGCCAGGCTCCCCCGGTCTCCGGTGAAAGTGGCAGATGTCATCGTGAACGCGCCGTTACCGGCATGGATAATCTCACCGTCCCGGTTATCCAGCGCAGCGGTCTGAAGCGTCAGGTCACGCGCATTTGTGGCAATCGTTCCTTCCCGGTTTTCAATACCGTCCTGATGGCTCAGCATAAGCGCCTGTGTGCCGCTCTGGACAATCTGCCCGCTGTTATTCTGAAGGCGTTTTGCAGACAGACTGAGTTTATCCCCCGCCAGTAAACCGCCATTGTTGTTATGTGTGCCTGCGGTTGAGGCTTTCAGCTCGCTTTCGGCAATAATCTGCGCTCCGGCAGTGCTGAGGCTCTGCTGTTTCGCATTGAGGGTGATATTTTTCGCCTGTGTCCGGCTGCCCGATGCATCCACCCCCTGGCCGGACGCGCTGATGTTACCGCCCGCCACATTCAGGCCGTGCGTTTCAAGCCGTCCTGCTGCGGAAAGGGTTAAATCACCACCGTTACCGGTTTTTCCGTCGGCCGTGATACCCGAGGCCAGTGTCCCGGTGGTGGTGCTGGTGAGACTGGCTGCCTGCACGCGGGTATGGCGCGAGGCTGCGACAGAGCCGCTGTTCTGTACATGCCCGGTTGTGGTTATCGCCGTATCCGATGATGACCAGACGGAGCCACTGTTGGTCACTGATGCATTACCGGCAATTGTCATATTACCTTTTGCGGTAATGGCCCCGCTGTTTTCAATCATACCGTCAGCGGTGAGCCTGACCTCTCCGGCGGATGCGCCGATATGCCCGGCACTGCGCATCCCCACGCCTTTTTCCGTACCGCGAAGACGAATTTTACCGGCATACATCCCACCGACCTGTGAGACATCCAGCGCAAACTGTGGTTTAGCCGTGCCGTTGTCTGCTGAAACGGTTGTCTGTTCATGCGCCGCATCCACCCGGTTACGCCCGGTGGTGACCTTCAGATCATTTGCGTGAAGGGCCGCGTTGACTTTCACGGCGCGGGCAATGATATCGGTATGATCCTGACGCGTGGCGTCCATTCCCTTGCCGCCAATCACAACGTCACCGCGATCAACCTGATATCCGGTGATAGTGCCATTCTGCATCTGCACCGAGCCGGTGGTCAGCGTGGTACGTCCGGCGTTAATAAAGCCGCAGCCGTCACAGGCGATCCCCGACGGGTTCGCAATGACAACCTGGGCTTTCTGG
>NZ_JMTB01000085.1 GCF_000734965.1 Trabulsiella guamensis ATCC 49490 | reverse complement strand
CGCCACGTCGCGAATTTTGCCCGGTACCACGGTCAGTTGCAGGTGCCCGCTTTTTAAATCCTGCGCGGGGGCCAGCACGCGGGACGTGGTCCAGCCGTGTGAAATCATCCGGTTCTGAAGCGTGCTCATCAGCAGATTGATGCCCTGCGTCCCGAGACAGTGTCCCACAGCCTGATTTGCCAGGCGTTGCAGCGGCAGCCAGCGGGGAAGGTCATTGTGCCCCGTCAGCGTGACGTCATGGACAGTAAAACAGGGGGATTCCGCCGGAAAGACGAGCCGCCCGGCGGAATGCTCCGAAGGGGATAAACGAATATCAGGAACCGGTGGCGTCAGTTGCTGCTCCAGTGCCTGCTGACGCTGCTGTTGCAGAATAAACTGTTCGTCACCGGGTGCTGCGACTGAAGTGAACGAAATGCCGGAAAATACCGCTGAAACACAGAGTGCGGGTAAAAGATGCTGATGTCCCCGTGACCGGCGGCGAAAATCCATTTCGACATAACTCCTTACGTAAGGACATTGTTTGTTTCAAAGTGGAATAACCGGACTAATGTAATGGATTAGGCTGTATAATTTCTATCAGAAAATACCCGCGTTATTCTGAAAATCAGACGTTTTTTCTGGGTTATGTGGATTATTCTTAGTGAAATGCCGAATTACGCTAATGAAAATGTGGTTTTGAAAACAGTATCAGTCTGATTGATCCTGAAGGGCTTCATTGTCTCCTCAGTGTGAGATCGTCAGTGAGTCTCCCCCGAACAACTTCCTGCTATCTTACTGGCACCAGCGTAAGGATACACCAGCCGGTATGTTGTTCCCTGAGCATGTAAGGCAGTTCACGCGCATCAAACACATCGCCCACCCTGCGACAGTCCCCGACAACAAGAAAATCCACTGGCGAAGACTGTTGCCCTTCTTCCGTAAAATGGCGCAGCAACTCCGACTTCCTTACCAGCAATGCCGCCACATCTGCATATTCAGCATACAGGGCTTCCGGTGCCCATTCATCGTCTGCCACCACTGCATTGAGCCAGCCCTGTGATTTCAGCGTTTCGATGGCATGCGTCAGCCGGAGCAGGTCAGACTGCTGAGAAAGGTCACCACAGCAGTTCTGCCACAAATACGCAAGCCGTTCATGCAGCAGGGCACCGGGACCTTTCTGCCGCCCCAGACGCAAAAGGCTGTCAATATCCGCTGCCACAGAGCGGGGGAAACGCCGTTGTTTCTGTGCGGTTGCAAGCCAGCGTAACAGGAAGGAATGAATGGTCAGTGGTGAAAGCGCCTGGCCCTCCTGCTGCGCCAGACGTAATCCCACCAGTGCGCACCAGGCAAAGTGCGCCAGGTCGGTGATGGTCTGGTCAGGTGATAAAGGGGTATACGTATTTTTCATGCCGGGATTATAGCGGGGTCACTGCTGGCGGAAAAGAAGGCTGCCAACCGGTTTCATTTTGCAAACGTCACTGGTCGCGCCAGGGGATCAAGGTCTTTCATTTCCGTGCTGTATATGTGCTGTCTGCACACCGGGCAACACCGGAGACCATAATATTCTCGCTGACAGAGCACGCAGAAATAATCCTTTTTTGAGGGCTCTGTGGCGTGCGCATCATCACGTTCCATCAGTGCATTCACTGCCTGATCAAAGGCTGATACCGGTTTATCCTGGGAAATGACCCTATATGCACAATGCTTTAACCCACGTTCTTCAGACTCTTCCAGGTCATGTTCAAAATAACCGCCGCAGTCATGCGTCCAGTGCAGACGCAGGGGATTGTTGCAGGAACGACAGTACCAGCGACCCCGTGAACGTGGGGTTAAGTCTCTGGTGTGAATGACTTCGCCCTCGTGGTCAAGGGCGGTACGAATAGTGCGAAATTGCATGGTGCAAATCCTGTAATGTTGTCGCGATAGCAAGAGCCAGAGGATGCAGGCTCATTCTGCGCGATGTTCCTGGCTGTGGTCGCCGGTACGACATGTCATGCAGTACCGTTCACCGTGGTAGTGGCTATTGCACTCCGAACAGTGCCAGTCGGCCTTACGTACTACCGGGAGTACATCCGGTACGTAGCGACGCAGCATGCGTATCCGCCGCGCTTCCTTTGGCTCAGGGTTCACATACGGGCAATGGTGACGTCCGTTCTCCGTCAGGTCTTCCCATGTGTGCCCGAACCACGGACGGTTAGTACCCCATTCAGGGTGGAAGACCAGGGCGCTGCCGCAAAGATGGCAGGAGTAGCGGTCGTAAGGGTAAAGCTGGGCAGTGGTTGCGCCCGTGAGGCGCTGATTGCCGTCAAGCGCGATAAAAGATTTGGCGTAAATCGTCATAGTATTGATCCTTTTACAGACACCACGCAGGCTTAAGCCCTCCCGTGGAGAGCCGCTCTGTTGGTATCTGGCGGATGAGGGATGTTAAGTCGGGGATACAGGAGTGAGACGCGGGTAGCGGTCAGGCGAATGGCTGCAGATAGCCTGGTCTCAGCGTCATGGTATTTGGGGTAATTCGGTAGCAGAACGGACAGGGCGTTGCGCCACAGCACCAGTGCTGGCATTTAGCGTATGTCCGGCGGGAGGGATATTCCCCGGTCACATCGTGGTCAGCCCCGTGAGGCAGTGATACGTTGCTGTAGCCAGGCTTCCACTTCGCTTTCAAGCCAGCGAGAGCTTCTCCCCAGCTTAATGGGTTTAGGGAATTCACCCAATGAAATCAGTTTGTAAAACCATTTATCGGTTAAGCCAGTGAGTTGCGTAATGAATGCCATATCGACGAACTTGTCGTTAAGAATGCTGGTTGGGGCGGTCATCGTTTTTCTCCGTTGGTGGTAAGGGAGAAGAAGTCAGGGATTCGAATGGTGCAGACTTCTTCAAACGATGAAGCACGGGAGTAATTTTTTATTCGCTGATGGCACACCTGCGACGTCTGCCACTGACTGCTGGTGTCGGGACTGTGCTGACGCGGTAAATACGCCGCTCTGTGCGTTGAGACTGTTTCCCCAGGTAGCTCAGAATAAACGTCATACCCTGACGGCCTCTGTTGTCGGAAAAGCTGATAACACGCTCTCCCCGTACCCTGTAGTGTCCCTTAGGCTCACAGCGGTGCGCATAGCCTTCTCCGTCCGTGATGACTTCCCACAGCGAATGAATGGCCTCCCAGAAGCACCAGACCTTCCTGTGACGCTGACCGTTGAGATAAAACGCAGCATGTATGTGGTAACGGTGGTCTTCTGTGTATTCCAGTACCCAGGCATAACCCACCAGCCCGGATAGCGTCGTACATTGCTCCGTCAGCCAGATCATATCGGCGACCAGTTGATTTACGTCAGCGGCGTTAAATGAATCACTATTCTGGCGGTAAGCAAAATCCACCCGCAGCATTAAGAGTTTTGAGTAGCATTCAAAGAGCTGGTTCTGATGGTTGAATAAAACGTTCTGCAGCGAATTATCGGGTACGTGGTTTCGGTTAGTATTGTGAAGCATGATGTTATCCCGTGATGAATACTGGTCATGGGATTACAGCGGCGTGTTATTTTTTACTACGTGGAGTTAATCAGGTTATCCGGCAGGTTCATGCTTAACGCCGTCACTGATACCGTCAGCAGAGTATTATCAGCGTGAAGAGATTAAGCACGCTGAGTGTATACGGCTAAACTCTGCGGATGGATATCTCGCTGGAGTGGGTAATTGGGTGGGGAGTGTTGGAGGCTTTCTTTATAAAATAACACTAATAACCTAAATCAATTTATTTTGAGAATTTCATTCAGTCTCCGGCTACTCGTCTTCAGTCCTGATGTATTTCTGCAGATACACGTCGTCCGGGAGATCACTTTTTTATTCCGGCTGCACCTGATTAACATCACCGCGCATTCCCGTAAGCTGCCGGGCAGGTATTATGCTACGCACACCTTACCGTCACTTACGATAATACGCTCTGAGGATGTCGTTCACTGCGTTCACTCCTCTGTACCTCAGAGTAGTTTATATTCACCACTCTGACAGCAGAGTGATGGGTGTTCCACCTCTGGTCACTTATATTGGCACAACGGCTACGCCGGTGCCGGAACCTGTGAGGGTAACGTTTCGTATAATTACAGGGCGGCGTAAAAAATGAAATCACTGACACTGTCAGCGAAGCAAAATCCTCTGCACCCAGCTTCCTTAAATCATCGCACCCCGACGTATTCCAGACTGTGTTCGCCATTATGCACCTGCCAGGGAAGCCCCCACAGTAGACGTACACGGGGAAGAAATGTTTTGCATTACTATAGCAATCTGTGATTTTGTACGAAAAACCAATAACAGATACTTATGAACAAAACAATAATCATGGCATAACTCATTGTTTTTTATTGTTTTAAATGAATATAAATTGCGTGATATCCGTCCTGAATCACACGAAAATAATCGTGATAGACATGTGTAAGCAAGCATAAAACAATCTTAAAAACACATCAAACCAGTAAGAGATAAGTCTGAATGAACTATCAAACATTGCGTAATACATCATTTTTTTCGTTGTAAATTCCATGTATACTTGTCGTTGTAAATCATACATTATTTATCAGAGGGATCCGGATGCACAGAGGCGTTGAAGTGAAGTCCATCAGAGAAGGAGTCTATCTTCTCTGGTGTATGGGGTATTTAGATGATGCCCGTAACTATGTTTTTTCCGGTAAAGGCGCTATAGACAAGTTAAATACAAGAATCGCCACACTGATTAGTCAGGAGGAGAAAGAAAAAAAAGATAAAAATGATGGAAAGAAAAATCCATACAAGAACAATAATCCAACTTCGCCACAGCAATTTGTATTAAATACACTCAATGATTACACCCATGCTGCCGTCAACGAATCCTGTCTGGAATGGACTAAGGGTGATGAATATGCATATCTTTTCTTGTGGTTGTCGCTATATAAAAACTACACCAGTGAAGATATTATTTCAAAAATCGCATCCGATACGCGGATAGATAAACGTAAAAAAACAGGTGATGACAAAGAGAAGTTGAATCGTTGTGACCTCCCTGTCACCACACCGGACAATACATCACAATGTTATCTGGCAAGTATTTACCTGCTGGATTTAATACCTGCCAGCCCGGAAGAAAAACTGGGTGAAATTGCTCGCATTCGGAGTCAATATTTAAGAATAAAAGAAAATATCGGCACCACATTTTCTTGGTTGTCTGACGCAAATGCGGAAATGCTTGCGTTTACCTGGAAGCAGATTGAAACACACAGAACACTCCTTTCAGAATTTGAAAGTGACAGCTTTCACCCTGCAATTCAGAAATACGCAATACCTGTACTCTTTGAGTTATGGGATGCCGAATGGGCACAAAAAGAACTCTTCCTCAGCAGACTTCGAAAACGCTACGCAAACACGAAACATCGTAAGAAAGTTGCTGATAAGGCACCGATTAATATTCGTATTTCTCCAGGCGCTAAAAATACGCTGGTCAAACTGGAGAAGCGTTTTAACCGCAACAGGGCTGATGTCATTGAATATTTGATAGAAAAAACCTGGGCTGAGCTGAATCAGAAAAACTAAAAAAATCTCAGTTATATATCACCATACTGAATTCCCTCCCGTTTTACTTCAACAGGTCATCCCCTCCGGATGGCCTTTTTTCATTCAGAGGCCGATATGAAACATCCCTCAGGCTACGCCCTTATCCGTCGTCATCTCCGGCGTTACCCACATGCACTGCGCCAGCATTTACTGCAGGAGCTTAACCGCCTGGTCACCTGTGAGCCGGTGATTGGCATCATGGGCAAAACCGGCGTCGGTAAATCCTCACTGTGTAACGCGCTTTTTCGCAGCGAAATCTGCGCCGTCAATGCGGTGGAAGCCTGTACCCGTCAGCCACAGCGTGTCAGGCTACGCTTCGGTCAGCATTACCTGACGCTCGTGGATTTACCCGGTGTGGGTGAGAGTGTTACCCGCGATGGCGAATACCGTGAGCTGTACCAGCGGATGCTGCCGGAGATGGACCTGGTGCTATGGGTACTCAAGGCCGATGACCGCGCATTTGCGGTGGAAGAGCAATTTTATCAGGACGTGTTTGCACAGTTCAGAGGACCGGTACCGCCTGTCTTGTGGGTACTCAACCAGGTGGACAAAACCGAGCCCGCCGAACAGTGGTGCTGGCTGTCAGCCCAGCCCTCGGCGTTGCAGGCGGAGCATATTGCGCGGAAGCAACAGGTGGTAGCTCGTCAGTTAGGGATTGCTGAGCAGAATATTCTGCCGGTCTCCGTCAGGGGGCGTTACCGTCTGTCACGTCTGGTGGAGGCCATGATTACCCGGCTCCCAAAGCAGGCCCGCAGCCCGCTGGTGCCGCACCTGCAGAACGGGTATCGCACCACCAGCATCATCAGCACCGCCAGCAGCAGCTTTGGTGATGCCGTGGTGGAGGTTATCGATAAGGTCATTGACCTCGCTCCGCTTCCACAGGTGGCCCGTTCGGCATTACAGGCTGTTACGCACACCGTCGCCCGTGCGGCACGCTCCCTGTGGGGATTTTTCTTCGGTTAGATAAACATCTTCATTTTTGTCGATAAGCGTTTTTGCTTCATCACGATCGAATTCGTCGATCGAACAGATCGATATTCATCGTTGTACCTGATAAGCCCCTCAGTTACATAATCCATTGGGATTCATGTCATTACGTTATTTCTTCATTAAAAATCAATGCGATGACTCGCAGGAATTGTCACGTCTTAAGGAACCTTTATGACTAAATATTATACCGCTGCTGCAGCCATTATTCTGCTGGCAACCCTGTCCTCAACTGCCGGTGCGACTGAAAATGACATCATTAATGTCGATATTCAGAAGAACATACAGGGTATCAATGTCACCGTTACGGCTAAAACTGACACCGTTGTGATTAAGAATATTGACGTCAACAGGGGTAAATGCCCGCTGCTGACAAAAGGAACCGTCACATACCAGGGTAAAAGACTCGAAGGCTGGGTGGCGCAGGGGGCTACCTTTACCCCCACCACGATGCATTTTGCTGACGGTTTGACATGGCATTTCGGCCACACATACCTCCAGGCACCACCGGGCGTGAACTGCAGCTTTCTTGAAGCCAGGGTATTCACCGATAAGGGCACCTTCACCGTCAGCGAATAATCCAGCTACTGCATCAAGCCTTAATCCTGCCATGCTTTTTATTGTTTATTAAAGGAAAATTATCATGTCATTCAGAACAATTGTGCCTCTTACCCTCGCACTCTGTTTCTCTGCTCAGGCGCTGGCGTTCGGTAGCCACGATACCTGGACCAGTGGCTTTGCGCAGGGCACAGCAGAATACACTATCCCCGGCAAGGGACAGTCACAGCTGTACCTCGCGTGCGACAGTTCCGGCTCACAGGCCGTCACCATCATCTTCACCGACGCAAACGGCCATCAGGTCAGTATGGACAGCGGTCAGACCCTGACGATGAAAATTGATAACGAAGAAGAGGCAAATATCAGCGAAAGCGACTCTCACGTGGGAGAAGACAACCTTATGTGGGCGTGGAACAAGCTGCGTACCGGTAAACGTGTGATCGTTTCCGGCACTGGTGCAAAACCGGCGGTCTTCACGCTGAAAGGTGCTGCCGGAGTGATACCGGCATTTGGCGATAACGGCTGCGTGGCGAAGTTTGATATCCCGTAAGGTCTGCAATACTCGCTGAACCAGCCTCCGTAATAACACTTCTGCCGTAAACAATCTTTTAGCCAACACGACTCCACGCTCTGCTCATTCGGGCAGGGCGTTTGTTTTTGTGCCAATTATCAGGAACGCACTGTGCAAAACACTGACGATACGCCGTTACCACCCGGCCCTTTCACCCGTCAACAGGCTGAAGCCGTGGCGGCACTTTACTGCAACATCACCATTGAAGACGACCAGGGGAGCCATTTTCGGCTGGTGATCCGTGACCGCGACAGTCAGTTAATCTGGCGGGCATGGAATTTTGAAGCCAACGCAGGGGAATGGCTTAATCGCTATCTGCTCAGCCACGGTATACCCCAACACTGACTCACCACAAGCTCTGACCACCAGCAACCACACCAACAGGCCATGTTCCCTTCGGGGTCGTGGCCTTTTTGTTTATGCCGTTAAATCAACCATAAGGAATTAATCATGCGATTAGCCAGCCGTTTTGGTCGGGTGAACCAGATCCGCCGCGACCGTCCCCTGACCCGTGAAGAACTGATGCAGGTTGTCCCCAGCGTCTTCGGGGGCGACAGGCATGAGTCCCGTTCAGACCGCTATACCTGGATACCGACCATCACCGTACTTGAGAACCTGCATCGCGAAGGTTTTGAACCGTTCTTTGCCTGCCAGAGTCGCGTCCGCGATCAGAACCGACGTGAACATACAAAACATATGCTGCGCCTGCGTCGTACCGGGCAAATCAACCGCCCGCAGGTACCGGAAATTATCCTGCTCAATTCGCACGACGGTTCGTCCAGTTACCAGATGCTGCCGGGGTACTTCCGCGCCATCTGCACCAACGGCATGGTCTGTGGTCCGTCGTTTGGCGAAATCAGAGTTCCGCACCGGGGCGATGTCGTCAGCAAGGTCATTGAAGGGGCCTACGACGTGCTCAGCGTCTTTGACCGGGTGGAAGACATGCGCGATGCGATGGAATCGCTTTTGTTACCGCCACCAGCACAGGAGGCACTGGCGAATGCTGCGCTGACGTACCGTTATGGCGAAGAGCATCAGCCGGTCACCGCAACACAGATACTGACACCCCGACGCTATGAAGACCGCAGGGATGACCTGTGGACGATATACCAGAGGATTCAGGAGAACCTGCTGAAAGGCGGTCTGCCCGGACGCACTGCGAAGGGCAAACGCAGTCACACCCGCGCCATTAACGGGATAGACAGTGATGTCAGACTCAACCGGGCGCTCTGGGTGATGGCCGGGAACATGATGAACCTGCTCAGTAAATAACCCTCCCGGCCCCCATCACCAGAATCCATCTCCGGGGATTTATTCCCATTCTACGTATTCATGCCTGAGGAAAAACACAAATGACTGACAACACTCTGCCACTGTTCACCCCCGCAGAAACCGTTCCTGTTGCGGCTCCGCATCAGATTGCCGCAACACAGGTCACCGACGAGAACCGCATCGGCTTCTGGCCGCAGCACTTCGGCAGCATCCCACAGTGGATAACCCTGGAGCCGTACATCTTCGCCTGGCTGGACCGCCTCTGTGCGGACTACAGCGGCGGCGTCTGGAACTTTTACACGCTGAGCAACGGTGGCGCGTTTATGGCACCGGAAGCTGAAGGCGATGAAACATGGTCACTGTTTAACGACATGAACGGCAACCGTGCGGCCATGAGCGCCGAAGCTGCCGGGATTGCGGTCTGTCTGATGACTTACAGCCACCATGCCTGTCGTACTGAGTCCGATGCCATGACGGAACATTACTACCGTCTGCGGGACTACGCGCTCAGCCATGCGGAATGTAACACCATCATGCACATCATCGATTAGGCGCTTTCAGACCATGCAGGACACGACAACATTCCCCGCACCATTACAACCCGATATGTTCCCTCTCTCAGTACATCCTCACCCGCGCCCCGCCATGACGCCGTATGCGCAGCGTACCATCCGGCGGGCGCTGAACATTCTGGAACGCCAGTTACGCGAACCCGGAGCGGCCTTCACCACCAGCAGTTCGGTACGCGACTGGCTTCGTCTGAAACTGACGCAGGAGCAACGTGAGGAATTCTCCGTGCTGTGGCTCGACAACCAGCACCGGCTTATTGCTTACGACACGCTGTTTCTGGGTACCATCAACACTATCACAGTGCATCCGCGTGAAATCGTTAAGACGGGCCTGAAGCACAATGCGGCGGCCGTACTTGCACATAATCACCCGTCAGGGCTTGCGGAACCCAGCCATGCTGACCGGCAGATGACTGAACGGCTAAAGCAGGCACTTGAACTCGTTGATATCCGGTTACTGGACCATCTGGTCGTTGGCGGGATGGATGTCATCTCGTTTGCCGAACGCGGCTGGCTTTAAGGGAAAACAGTGCAATGAAGATTATCAGCAAACGCCAGGCGATGACGATTTACCGCCAGCATCCTCAGTCCCGGTTGTTTCGCTTCTGTACCGGAAAGTACAAATGGAGCGGCAGCATCTGCCACTACGCCGGGCGTGAAGTACCGGATATCAGCGGTGTGCTGGCCGTCTTTGCTGAACGACGCCAGGACCGTAACGGTCCGTATGTCGTCCTGCGCAGCGTTACCCTGAATTAACTCATGATTAAGGAGCACTTCAATTGTCGAATAACACTCCACCAGTAAACCATGATATTGCCGAACCGTGGTGGGGTCTTCAGTGCAATATCACGCCCTGTTTTGGCGCTCGTCTGGTGCAGGAGGGCAACCGACTGCACTATCTCGCTGACCGCGCCAGCATCACCGGTCAGTTCAGCGAGGCGGATTTACGTCATCTTGACCAGGCATTTCCGCTGCTGATGAAGCAGATGGAACTGATGCTCTCCACCGGTGAACTTAATCCCCGCCACTCGCACAGCGTTATGCTTTTCGCAAAAGGGTTGACCTGTGAAGCCGACTCCCTCGGCTCGCACGGGTACATCTATACAGCGATTTACCCGACCCCACCTGAAGCACAACCCGGAGACTAATCGCCATGCCACACGCCTGTAAAGTCAGCGAAGTCATTGAACTGCTGCAACAGCATCAACACGACGACTTCGTCCTGTGTTCGGTCTGGTACGAAGACGATGTACGCAATGTGGATGCGTCCGCCACAGATGAAGAAGCCAGGGCGGCATTACGCCATGCCGCCAGCCATCACGACGCAGAACAGGGGATTAACTGGTTCACACTGGAAGCCGCACTGGAAGCTATCCGGCAGTAACGTACCGCGTTAAATCCTTCCACCCTTCATTCCTTTCATTTATTTAACAGAGATAACCTGAATGAGCATTTTACCTGTATCCCGAAAACGGGTGGCGCAGTCCTGCCCGTCGCCTGTAACCGTCTGGCAGACCCTGCTCACATACCTGCTGGACAGACACTATGGCCTGACGCTCAACGACACGCCGTTTGGCAACGACGGTGTGATCCAGGAGCATATCAACGCCGGGATCTCACTGTGCGACGCCGTAAATTTTATCGTGGAGAAATACGACCTGGTGCGCACCGATCGTCGCGGTTTCAGCGCGCAGGAGCAGTCACCGCTTATCAGCAGCATCGATATTCTTCGTGCCCGTAAGGCAACCGGGCTGCTGACCCGCAGCGGCTACAAAGCTGTTACCGATATCACTGGCGGCAAATACAGCGGGGAGGTCCAGTGAAGCTGTCCGTTAACGTGGAAGCCGACGCCATCAACGTTCTGGCCCTCAACATGGGCCGGATCGTCGTTGATATTGATGGTATTGAATTATCTGAACTGATCGCCGCAGTAAACCTGAATGGCTGTACGCTGCGGATCGCAGATGAACCGGGGAAGATTTCGTGCCGGGACGGATACCACACGCTTTTCTCTGATTTCCTGGTTAACCACCATCAGACAATCATCGCAGTAATCGCTATCAAGCCCGAAAACCCGCGCCAGAACGCCTCTTTTCTTATTACACCTGACGCATCTTTTCATTCCATCACCTGCCGTCACATTCCGCTGCCAGGTTCGCAGGACAGAAGAAACCCGTCCACCAGAAAGCAGAAATAAATTAATAAACAACACGTTAAATTCGTTTTCGGGAATTTAGCACAGGGATAATCAGGCCGTACAATTCATTTTGCAGATCAATTTTCTAAAATCGATCGAATTTATCGATCATCTTTTTCATCCCTGTCTCACACACCATCCGTGGTCCTGATGGGCCCACAACACCCGACCCGCATTCATTGCGGGTCTTTTTATTTATGGAGTCCCTGAATATGAGCACAAGTGAATCCGGGGTATTAACCGATCACACTGATGTGATTTGCTCCACCAGCATTGAGCGCATTGTTACCGGACGTAATGCAGCGTTGAGCCTGACAGAAATCCTTATCCATCAACTTAATGATATTTCTGCACTCACCGACAGTATTGGCGGGGGCAAAGCGAATGAATGGGGTGTGCGGCAATACCGTTACGACTGCTGGCTGATGGAGAAACCCGAAACCGCGATGAAGGCGATCACCCGTAATATTGATCGCGGTATCTGGCGTGACCTGATGAAGAAGTCGGGGATGCTGTCACTCATGGATGCGGCGGCCCGTGACGAGTGGTACAACAGCCTGGAAAAAGACGATATCCCAGCGATCTCTGAAGCCAATATTCTCAGCACGTTTGAGCAACTGCATCAGAGCAAAGGTGAGGTGTTTGAGCGTGGGGTGATCAACGTCTTTAAAGGTTTAAGCTGGAGTTATAAAACCAACAGCCCCTGTAAATTTGGTTCGAAGATTATCGTCAACGGTCTGGTGAAATATGACCAGTGGGGATTCTGCCTCAGCTATAGCTGGCAGCGTGACCGACTGACCGACCTGGAGAGAATGTTGCATTTGCTGGATGGCAAGCCCATCCCTGATAACCGTGCTGACATTGCCCGCCGTCTTGACGAGCACATCAGCAGACAGAAGATGAAAGCAGTAGTTTATGAAGATGATTATTTTACGATCAAGTATTTTCAGAAAGGTTCGGCGCATATCACGTTGAAACGCCCCGATCTGGTGGAGCAACTGAACGACATCATCGCCCGACACTATCCGGGGATGTTATCGTGATACAATGATTGTAGTTTGATTCCCCGTTTATCATCCAAACTAATATGTTGTTCTGGAAAAAACAAAGCGAACGTATTGTTGTATATAAATATGTATAGATTCTGAATCGCTATTTATATAATTGTTTATTTACAATTAGTTAAGGTGTTCATTCGATTCCCTTCGCCCGCTCCATGACCTTTAAAATCCTTATAACTCAATGCGCTGGCTCTAAGGTGATGTGACCAAAGTACCGCTATTTACCCTGATAGTTGCCGCGATAGTTCAACATGAACAGAAAGCCGCGCACCCGGCATGATTCCTTGAAACTTACAGCGAGGCGCATTTTAGCCCGGTGTTCCCTAATGCCACGCGTCGGGAGACGCCGCAGGGAATAAACAGGTTTATGGTGATTCGTACCTGCACACGATATGCAGTTTCTGTCTCCGTCTGGCTCACGGTTCCCTCTGAGGATACACGAGCGCCCTGATAAGCCCCGCTGTAATGACATAACCCTGATGAAATCGCTGCGCTCCGCTTGGTGTTGTATCACCAATCGGGCTTATGGCTTGCTATTGCCTGACGTCTGGACTGGCTTAAAAATAGGCTATAGCATTGGCAACATAAATCTATCAAGGAGATGGAAGGATGAGCACCAGAGCGGAAATAAAGGATGGGGCGCAGTTCGACGTTTTGCGCAGTGGTATTGTTTATACTGAGGTGCTTGGCTGGATTGACATGGGGCATGCTCGGGGTAGTGATATCGTGGAGCTTAAAAAACAGTTCATCGCGGGGGAGCGTAGCGGCCAACCTTACTATATGGTGATGTACCGACAGGATATGCACTTTGTGAAATTCAATTCGCAATTTGGTGTAGGCAAGTTCTCCCGTTGGGAGATTAAGCGTGGCCGGAGTATCGAAGATATTAACAGAATCATGCTGGCGATGATGATTAATACCGCTTTTCGCTTTGAAGGATTACAAAGCCTAAGTTCGTTCTCTTGGTATACTGATAGTGGCTTCAGTGGAGAGGATTTAGTATCGGATTTGTTCGGTTTCTATCGTGCTATCGTACCGGGACGTTATGGAAGCCATCTTAGACCCGTGAGTTATACTGCGGCTACTCGTCGATGGGATTATTACGGGGCTGTTGGTTCGTACAAAAACAGAGGATTCTATCCTATTTTATTCCCTGATCCTGACGACCCATGCGTAATGCACCGACCATATACATCTATCCTCCCCCACTTTATGACTTGGCTGCGGCCATGGAATGATTTCACCTCTGGAATTGTCAAAGCTATTACAGACAATGGAACGTCATTTGGGTATACAGGGATGAAGAGATAATGCGTAAATTCTTTAAATGGAGCATCCTGGTATTAATTACGATTGTTATCCTCTGCTGGCTATTTGTCTATTTTGTTGCATCTGGTATCAATGAAGCGACCACATACACTGAAAAGGACTTTTTCAATTATCATTCCCTGACTGATAAAGACATTGAAAAGGCTCCGCGTATATCGAACGATTATTACTTTGAATCGCACCCCGGAGATGGATACGCCCCGTCAAACACGATCATTTTTAGGGGTGTTTCTGACGTCGGGGCGTTGAGGGCTTATTTGACTAAGCTGGGTTATACCAAACAGAAAGGCGGTTCGAAGGCGGCGGAGATATGGACGAAGCCTGAGCAGATAAATAGTGATCTCTTTTATCTGCGCTTTGATGCTACTACTGGTGAAGCAGAACTAACTAAAGAACTGAATAACTGATCCGCTCTGCTGGTTGAACCAACCCGGTATGATTAATAGCCTGAGATTAATCCTAATCCTGTAGGGTGCTGCATGGTTGATAATGAGCGTCTGCATAAGCAATAATCAGCCGAAACGGAACTAGATAACTTGTTAGAAAAGCTGGAGTTGACGCAGAAACAACGAGACTTCATTGACTCGATGCGGGACGATAAACGTAGTGAGGTGGGTTAATCATGGATGTGAACAAAGCCTTATGCTCTTTTCATTGGTTTGAATCCATCGTATGCGGACGCGGAGCTTGACGACCCCACACTGAAACGTTGTATCTCATTTGCGCAGAGCTTGGGCTTCGGGGATGTACGTATCGCGAACTTGTTCGCGTATGTGTGTACTTGTAAGTATCCCGCATAATCGTGCCATTCACATTTAGAGATCCTCCGGCATAATCAATCTGCCAGCTCAGCGAGTGGTCCGTGTACTCGACAGGATCGCGGCAAACCGTGGCTATTCGGTCATGCTTCGTATGGATAACGGCCCGGAATTTATCTCCCTGGCACTGGCTGAATGGGCAGAGGAACATACAGTAAAACTGGAGTTTATCCAGCCGGGTAAGCCGACGCAGAACGCTTTCATTGAGCGCTTTAACCGGACATACCGTACAGAAATACTCGATTTTTATCTGTTCAGAACGCTGAATGAAGTGCGGGAAATCACGGAAAAATGGTTGTCAGAATATAACTGTGAACGCTCGCATGAATGACTGAACAATATGACGCCGGAGGAATATCGACAACACCATCATTTGGCGGGGATCTCAAAAAATTCATGGAACTAAAACGGGTCTATTTACACCAGAGATAAAAAATATTGCACGTGTTGATAGTGGTATTAAATGATCGCATTGGTTCGGCAAGATTTGTCACTAAAACTAACGCGACCACGTTGGATCCATTCAAAGCGACTGAGCAAGGGTATCTTGGCGTTATTGTAAACGGTGCACCGCAATTTGAGACGCTAGTGGAAAAGGTGCATAACCTGCGTTCAGTATTTGATGTGCGAAACCTGCGAAAGTTATCAGAAGTCGTGATTATTTATGGTTATCAGGACGATCCGGAGTATATGTATGATGCAGCAATTTCACATCATGCTGACGGAATCATTTATGCCGGAACCGGGGCGGGTTCTGTTTCTGTCAGAAGCGAGGCAGGGATCAGGAAAGCAGAGGAAGCCGGAATTATAGTGATACGTTCATCCCGCACAGGGAATGGTGTTGTACCCGTCGATAAAGGCCTGCCTGGCCTGGTCGCGGATTCATTAAATCCTGCTAAAGCCCGGATATTGCTGATGACTGCGTTGACGCAGACAAAAAATCCTGAGCTGATTCAACACTATTTCCGTACCTACTAACAATTTCGCGCGCTAAACCTGTGTCAGAAAATACAAAAAGCGGTTTAGCGCCGCGGAAGGTGTTTCATTATTACGCCAGAAAACGCCGACACTTCCTTTCTGCTCTATTTTCGGCAGGTTTAAGATCACCAGCTGTCCCTGGCTGGCGTAGCGTTGCGCCAGACGTAAAGAAAGAATAGAGATCATGTCGCTGCTTTGCAGCAGATTGGTGCTGACGTTCATCGACGCGGATTCGATGGTGTTCTCCGGCAGCATAACGCCGTTGTCAACCAGTGCGTTATCAATGCTGATACGAATTGGAGTTCCTGTCGGCCAGACAATCCAGCGCCAGTCGGCGAGATCATTCCAGGTCAGCGTGGCATGTCCGGCTAACGGGTGGTGAGGGCGCGCGACGAAGCATACAGGTTCGGTGTACAGCACCTGATAGTTCAATGGCAGTTGCAGCGCCCGGCCACCAACACGGCCAACCACGACATCGACTGACCCGGCCAGCAGATCATGCAGCAGCGGGGTCATCACTTTTTCTTCGATATTCAGATGCAGCATCGGCATCTCATTGAGCAAATTGAGAATTGCCTGCGAGACGCAGTCGGTCGCCACCGGTGAACAACCAATTTTCAGGCTGCCAACCAGTCCACCCGCTTTAAAGCGCGCCATTTCGTACTGCGATCGCTCCATATCGTTGATTAACCGCTGAGCATGTTGCAGCAACAATTTTCCACCTTCGGAGGGACGCAAGCCTTTGCTGTGCCGTTCAAAGAGTGTGAGCCCAATCTCATCTTCGAGCTGTGACAGCCATTTAGACAATGCTGGCTGGGTGATATTCATCATTCTGGCGACGTGGGTCAAATTGCCCTGTTCGCCCAGTGCCACCAGCATTTGCAGGTGATGGAGTTTCAGTTTCTGCGTCCAGTTTGCCATTTGCTATAACCCTCAGGTTATGTCTCTGCATGAAATGCCATTGTACATTTTATCGCCCAACCTACAAAGTCGTAACATATCAAAAACAAAACTACCTCTTACCTTACCTGCACTGAGGCATTTGTTATGACTCAACAACGTGAACTACAAGCGCTGATCGATGCCGCTCCCATCGGCAAAGTTCAATGGCGAGTGATCATCTGCTGCTTTCTGGTGGTCATGCTTGATGGCTTTGATACGGCGGCAATTGGCTTTATCGCCCCGGATATCCGCGCCCACTGGCAATTAACGGTGGGCGATCTGGCGCCGCTTTTCGGTGCAGGATTAGTGGGATTAACCGCCGGCGCGCTGCTTTGCGGGCCGCTCTCCGACCGTTTCGGTCGCAAACGGGTGATTGAACTTTGCGTCGCGCTGTTTGGTACGCTGAGCCTACTGTCCGCGTTTTCGCCTGATTTACAAACGCTGGTGATTCTGCGCTTTCTGACCGGGCTGGGGCTCGGCGGTGCCATGCCGAACACCATCACCATGACATCAGAATACCTGCCGACCCGACGTCGTGGTGCGCTGGTTACCCTGATGTTCTGCGGCTTTACCCTCGGTTCGGCAATGGGCGGCATTGTCAGCGCGCAACTGGTGTCAGGCATTGGCTGGGAAGGGATCCTGGTGCTCGGCGGCGTGTTACCGTTGATGCTGTTTTTTGCGCTGCTGGTGGTGTTGCCGGAATCACCGCGCTGGCAGGTGCGTCACCAGTTGCCGCAGGCGACCATCGCCCGTACCGTCAGTGCAATGACCGGTGAACGTCATGACAATACCCATTTTTACCTTAAGGAAGCGGCAGCGATTGCCAAAGGCAGCATTCGCCAGCTTTTCGTTGGCCGCCAGTTGCCTGTGACGCTGATGTTATGGGTCGTCTTCTTCATGAGCCTGCTGATTATTTACCTGCTTTCAAGCTGGATGCCGACGCTGTTAAACCATCGCGGCATTGACCTGCAACAGGCTTCCTGGGTGACAGCCGCTTTCCAGGTTGGCGGGACGCTGGGCGCGCTGGCGCTGGGCTTACTGATGGACAGACACAATCCCTTCCGCGTGCTGGCAGTGAGCTATGCGCTGGGCGCGGTGTGCATCGTCATGATTGGCCTGAGTGAAAACGGCCTGTGGATGATGGCGCTGGCGATTTTTGGTACCGGCGTGGGTATCAGCGGATCGCAGGTGGGTCTGAACGCATTAACCGCCATGCTCTATCCCACGCAAAGTCGCGCAACGGGCGTCAGTTGGGCGAATGCCATTGGTCGCTGCGGGGCGATTGTCGGTTCGCTTTCCGGCGGCGTGATGATGGCGATGAATTTCTCTTTCAACATGTTGTTTTTCATTATTGCTGTTCCGGCGGCGATCAACGCGGTGATATTGACCCTGTTGACGATAGTGACCCGCCCGCCAGCCCCTGTCCCTGATGCCTTGCCGCGTGCTGGCGTCGTGAACGATTAAGGAGAATCTCTATGTCTGAATATCATCAGGATGTTAAGAACAGCCGTCAGCAGTATTACCAGCGCATTTCGGGGCAGAACCTCACCCCGCTGTGGGAGTCGCTGCACCATCTGGTGCCGCAGACGCCGAATGCTAACTGTGCCCCGGCATACTGGAACTACCAGGAAATTCGCCCACTGTTGCTGGAAAGCGGTGACCTGATTGGCGCGAAAGAGGCTGTGCGCCGCGTGCTGGTACTGGAAAACCCCATGCTGCGTGGCCAGTCCTCCATTACGTCAACGCTCTATGCAGGATTGCAGTTGATCATGCCTGGCGAAGTCGCGCCCAGCCATCGACATAACCAGTCAGCATTGCGCTTCATTGTTGAAGGCAAAGGTGCGTTTACTGCCGTTGACGGCGAGCGTACGCAAATGCACGAAGGGGATTTTATTCTGACGCCGCAGTGGCAGTGGCACGATCACGGAAACCCGGGCGATGAGCCGGTGGTCTGGCTGGATGGCCTGGATCTGCCGCTAGTGAATATCCTTGGCTGCGGTTTTGCGGAGGATTACCCGGAAGACCAGCAACCCGTCTCGCGAAAAGAGGGTGACTATCTACCGCGCTACGCCGCTAATATGCTGCCGTTGCGCTATCAGAAAGGAAATTCGTCACCTATTTTCAACTACCGCTATGACCGTAGCCGCGAAGCACTGCACGACCTGACGCGCTTCGGCGATGCGGACGAGTGGGATGGTTACAAGATGCGCTACGTTAACCCGGTCTCCGGCGGTTATCCGATGCCATCGATGGGCACCTTTTTGCAACTGTTGCCAAAAGGTTTTGCTTCGCGAATGGCGCGCACAACCGACAGCACTATCTATCACGTTGTTGAAGGCAGCGGCGAAGTCACCATCGGCAATCAGATTTTCACCTTTTCAGCAAAAGACATTTTCGTGGTGCCGACGTGGCACGGTGTGTCGTTCAACACCACGGAAGAGACTGTGTTATTCAGTTTTTCGGACAGACCGGTACAGGAAGCCCTCGGGTTGTTCCGTGAAGCACGTTATTAATTAGGGAGAGAGCGATGACTAAGTATGTTTTTGAACCACAAGCCCCCGTTACCGTACCGGTTGTCGGCAGTGATGAACAGTTTCCCGTCCATCGCGTTTACTGCGTCGGGCGCAACTATGCCGCGCATGCCCGTGAAATGGGTTTTGATCCGGATCGCGAGCCGCCATTCTTTTTCTGCAAACCTGCAGACGCGGTAGTGCCGGTGGCAGCAGGTGAAACGCTCGAACTGCCTTATCCGTCGCAAACCGACAATTACCACTATGAGATTGAACTGGTGGTCGCCATCGGCAAAAAGGGAAGCGATATCCCATTAGAAAAAGCTCATGAATATGTCTGGGGGTATGCTACCGGGCTGGATATGACCCGTCGTGACCGCCAGATGGAAATGCGCCAGATGGGGCGTCCGTGGGAAATCGGTAAAGCGTTCGACCTCTCTGCACCGATTGCGCCGCTGCATAAAGCCAGCGAATCCGTGGATGTTAACAGCGCGCCTGTCTGGTTGCAGGTGAACGGCGTCGACCATCAGCGCAGCGACATCCGCCACCTGATCTGGTCGGTTAACGAAACCATCAGCTACTTATCCGGATTCTTTGAGCTGCAACCAGGGGATCTGATCTTCACCGGCACACCAGAAGGCGTGGGCGCAGTGGTGAAAGGAGATGTGATCACCGGCAACGTGGACGGGTTAACCCCGATCGCCGTGAAGATAGTCTGAGGTGATCGATGAAGCTGTACAGTTTTTTTAATAGCTCGGCGTCGTACCGTGTACGCATTGCGCTGGCGTTGAAGGGTATCGACTACCAGACGGTTGGGGTCAATATTCGCATCGGGCAGCAAAATGCGCAGGCTTACCGTCGTATGAACCCGACGGGACTGGTGCCGACGCTGGTAACGGATGACGGCGAAGCGCTGGGCCAGTCGCTGGCGATCATTGACTGGCTGGACCGGCATTTTCCACAGTCGCGCCTGCTACCGGACAGCGACCCGGCGCGAAGCAGGATACTGGAAATCGTTTATGCCATCGCTTGTGATATTCACCCTGTGAATAACCTGCGGGTGCTGCGCTATCTGAGCGAAGAATTAAACATCAGTGACGAAGCGAAAAAACGCTGGTACGCACACTGGATCCAGCAGGGACTTACTGCTGTCGAACAGCTGTTGCAGGAGAGCCAGTCAGAATCGTATTGCGTCGGGAATACCCCAACGCTTGCCGACTGTTGTCTTATCCCGCAATGGGCAAATGCACTGCGTATGGAGTGTGACCTGAGCGCTTATCCACGTTGTAAAGCGGTATATGACGCCTGCACGCAGCTTCCGGCGTTTATTGCCGCAGCGCCCGAAAATCAACAAGACAAACTCTCAGCCTGAGAAGGAGAACGACAATGGCTAAAGTGACGAACGCAATTATCGTCGGCGGTGGGATCGGCGGGGCAGCGACCGCGCTTTCGCTGGCGCGTCAGGGCATTAAAGTGATGCTGCTGGAAAAAGCACATGAGATCGGTGAGATTGGCGCAGGTATCCAGCTTGGGCCTAACGCCTTCTCCGCGCTGGACAGCCTCGGCGTTGGTGAAGTGGCGCGCCAGAGAGCGGTATTTACCGATCATATCACCATGATGGATGCGGTGAATGCTGAAGAAGTGGTGCGTATTGAAACCGGGCAGGCGTTTCGCGACCATTTCGGTGGGCCGTATGCGGTTATTCACCGGGTGGATATTCACGCTTCTGTCTGGGAAACCGTGCTGACCCATCCCAATGTTGAATACCGGACGTCCACCAACGTCGTTGATATTCGCCAGTCGGCGGATGATGTGACGGTGTTTGATGATAAGGGCAACAGCTGGACGGCAGATATTCTGGTCGGCTGCGATGGCGTGAAATCCGTGGTGCGTCAGAGTCTGTTTGACGACTCCCCGCGTGTCACCGGCCATGTCGTCTACCGTGCGGTCATCGACTGTGAAAATATGCCGGAAGATCTCCGTATCAACGCGCCGGTGTTATGGGCCGGGCCGCACTGCCACCTTGTGCACTATCCGCTGCGCGGCGGTAAGCAGTACAACCTGGTGGTGACCTTCCACAGCCGCCAGCAGGAAGAGTGGGGCGTGAAGGACGGCAGTAAAGAAGAGGTGCTCTCCTATTTCGAGGGGATCCATCCGCGCCCGCGTCAGATGCTGGACAAACCAACCTCATGGCGTCGCTGGTCAACCGCTGATCGTGAGCCGGTCGGAAAGTGGGGCACTGATCGCATCACACTGGTGGGTGACGCTGCTCACCCTGTCGCACAGTATATGGCGCAGGGAGCCTGTATGGCGCTGGAAGATGCGGTCACGCTCGGCAAAGCGCTTGAGAAGTGCGACGGAGATGCGGCAAAAGCGTTTGCACTGTACGAATCAGTACGCATTCCGCGTACCGCGCGTATTGTCTGGTCTACCCGTGAGATGGGGCGCCTTTATCACGCCGCGGGTGTTGAGCGTCAGGTAAGAAACCTGCTGTGGAAAGGCAAATCGCAGGCGGAGTTTTATCGCAGCATGGAATGGCTGTACGGCTGGAAAGAAGATAACTGCCTGCTGCCTCGCTAAAGAAGCGTAATTATCAGGCGCCGGACACGCCGGCGCCTGTTTGTCACATCAGGAAACGAAGTTGTCCTTCAGCGCCTTAAGACCATCACGGTAAATGCCCGTAAACAGCGCCTGCGCCTCGTCGTCAGACACGTTCACTGGCGAGAATTCACCGGACCATTCCACGCGGGAAACCTGACTGTCAGCGGTCTCGTGAACCGTAATGGTGGAGAGGTAATCCACAACCGGGAACGGTGCCTGAATGATTGAGTAGGTGTAGCTGCGCTGGCGGTTATCAAATGCTTCCAGACGCTCAATCACCGTGCCGCCGTCAGAGGTCGTCAGCGAACGAACGCGTCCCCCTTCGGTCACTACACTTTTCGGGATGAAAGGCAGCCAGTCCGGCAGCGCGTCAAAGCCGCCCATCAGTTGCCATACGGTACCGGCAGACGCCGGAATTTCAATCGATACACTTGTCTTAGCCATGTTTATTTTCTCTAAAATTTGCAGGGTTACATTGTCAGGGTGTCAACGACACCGCCATCGACGCGCAGGGCAGCCCCTGTTGTCGCTGAGGAAAGCGGTGACGCGAGATAAACCGCAAGATTCGCCACTTCTTCCACATCCGCTGCACGCTGGATGATGGAGCTCGGGCGTGCTGTTTTAACAAACTCATCGGCCTGTTCACGCGGGCTGCGCCCGGATTGTGTGGCGGCGTCCGCCAGCATCTCTTTCAGGCCTTCGGTAAACGTCGGTCCCGGCAGAATGGCGTTGACGGTCACACCGGTTCCGGCCAGTCGTTTCGCCAGACCGTGGGAAACCGCCAGATTCGCGGCTTTAGTCACGCCGTAGTTAATCATGTCGCCGGGGATCGCCACGCCGGACTCGGATGAGACAAAGATAATTCGCCCCCAGCCCTGTTCTGTCATGGCTGGCGCATAATGACGCGCCAGGCGAACGCCGGAGAGGACGTTGACATTATAGAAATGCAGCCATTCGTCATCCGGAACGCTAAAGAAGTCTTTATCGTTGAAAATCCCCAGATTATTGACCAGCACATCAGCCGTCGGAACAGCGGCGATAAGTGTAGCGACGCCATCTTCAGTGCTGAGATCAGCCACCACGCCGCGCAGTGATGCGGCGGGGTTTTGCGACATGATCGCGGCCATTGCGTCATCGACGCCGTTCTGTTTACGCCCGACGACAACCACCGTTGCGCCCGCTTTTGCCAGCCCGGCGGCAATACCCTGTCCGATGCCGGAGGTGGAGCCGCTGACAACAGCGACTTTACCTGTCAGATCCAGTTTCATTATTTTCTCGCTCTGTAGATTAACGGGTCGGCAGCGGGGCGTTTTCCGCAACCAGATCCTGACGGCGCATTTCCGCCCAGAATTCAGCCGGAATGTGCGCATTCAGTGCCGCCAGATCTTCCGCCATACGGCCAGGACGGCTGGAGCCAGGGATCACTGCCGCGACTGCCGGGTTTGCCAGCGAGAACTGCAACGCTGCTGCTTTTACATCAACGTTGAAACGCGCGGCAATGGCGTTAATTTGCGCCACTTTCTGCTGAATGGCCGGGGAGGCTTTCTGATATTCAAAGTGCTCACCGCCTGCCAGCACGCCGGAGCTGTAAGGGCCGCCGACGACGATATCAACGTTGTGTTCCAGCGCTTCTGGCATCAGACGTTGCAGTGCACGTTTGTGATCCAGCAGGGAATAACGACCCGCCAGCAGGAACGCATCCGGCTTCGGCTCATCAAGCGCCAGCGTCAGTTCGCAGGGTTCGACGCGGTTCACGCCCAGTCCCCAGGCTTTGATCACGCCTTCGTCACGCAACCGTGTCAGCGCACGAAACGCACCGGTACGGGCAATATTGAACTGCTCCAGCCAGCTGTCACCGTAGAAATCCTGCGCCGGATCGTGGATCCAGACGATATCCAGACGGTCTGTTTTCAGACGCTTCAGACTGTCTTCAATTGAGCGCAGCGTGGCGTCGGCAGAATAATCATTCAGAATTTTGTTTTTCAGGCCATGTTCGAACAGGCCACCTTTTTCACCGAAATCTCGTTTTGCCGGATCTTCCATTTCGTCCAGCATGATGCGACCAACTTTGCTGCTTAAAACGTATTCATCGCGTGGGTACTGAGACAGCGCTTCGCCCATGCGGATTTCAGAAAGGCCGGAGCCATACAGCGGCGCGGTATCAAAATAACGCACGCCCAGGTTCCAGGCTTCGCTCACGGTAGCGTGGGCTTCTTCTTCCGGAATGGCACGGTACATGTTGCCGAGCGGTGCGCCGCCTAAGCCGATTTTACCGGGAAGTAAATTTTTAATGCTCATAAGATGTCCTCTTTAATTCGGGTTCAGTTCGGGCGTTTTTGTGCTTTCGCCCTGTGACGTGGATCACAATACCTTGCGCTGTTGTGACTTAACAGGACATAATTGGTCTAACTTAAGTCCTTTGAGGTCTGACATGATCGATTTACGCCAACTTAAATACTTCATGGTAGTCGCAGAAGAGGAGCACGTGGGACGTGCCGCCGAGCGGCTCCATATTTCGCAATCGCCGCTAAGCCGCCAGATTGCGCAGCTGGAAGAACGTCTGGGATTAATGCTGTTTGAGCGTAACCAACAGCGCATCCGCCTGACGGCTGACGGGCAGACATTCCTCGCAGAAACGCGTTCGTTGCTGACGCATGCCAATCGTCTGGAGTCGTTAGGTAAACGTCTGGGACGGGGTGAAGATGGCGGGTTGTGTATTGGTTACATTGAAAACGCCATGCATTCCGGCGTGCTTTCTACCGCGTTGCGTACCTTGCGCACGTCACGGCCGGATGTGCATATCGCGCTGTACAGCCAGCCTCCAGCCACCCAGATTGAAGGCTTACGCCAGCGTAGCCTTGATTTTTCACTGGTTGATACGCCGCCTGCCGACAGCGAACAGGATCTGGAATACATCCAGGTTCTGGATGATCGTATGTTGCTGGCTTTACCGCAAAACCATCCTCTGGCGCAGGAGGAAAACCTGGTCGCGCAACACCTGGCTGATCAGCAATGGATTGCGGTGATTCATAACGACGATGCCCACTCGCGTGATGATTTTGTCGCCGCCTGTGTCAAATCCGGATTTAACCCTGATATTCGTCTGGAAGCCGGTGAACCGCTAACGGCATTAGGTCTGGTGGCGGCAGGATTAGGTCTGGCATTGATTCAACATAGCCTGCGTCATAATGCGCCGGAAGGGGTGGTATTACGTGAATTAGCGTGGATGAATTATTCTACGCAATTATGGGCCGCCTGGCATAAAGCCAACCAGCGTCCGCTGGTCTCCCATTTCCGCCAGATCCTGCGTGGTGAATAAAAAATCCGCTTTCGTGCCTGACGAAAGCGGATACTTTTCTCTTTAGACAGGATTCAGATTGCCCGTCGTTTATAAGGCCGATACTCCGGTAACCAGAAGTGCGCGGTAATACGCTGGTGCAGGGCATCGTCATCCATCTTATTTGCCACGCCAGACTGCTGCGCTGCTTTGCCTACCGCAAAAGCGATGTGACGGGTGATTTCGCAGATCGTACTGATTTCCGGCAGTAACCCGCCAGTACCATGACAAACCAGTGGCGAAACCTCTGCAAGCGCACGACTCGCCGCCATCAGCATCGCTTCCGTTATCCTTTTCGCGCCACTGGCCAGTGAGCCCAGCCCTATCGCCGGGAAGATATAAACGTTATTGCATTGCGATATCGGGATAGTACGTCCGGCATAATCCACAGGTTCACAAGGACTACCCGTGGCAATGATCGCCTGTCCCCCGGTCCAGTGAAGAATATCTTCCGGGTGAGCCTCCATTCTGGACGTTGGGTTAGACAGCGGCAGAATGATCGGGCGTTCGCAGTGACGATACATTGTGCGTATCACCTCTTCGGTAAACAACCCTGCCTGGCCAGACACCCCCAGCATGATGGTGGGTTTTGCATGGTGAATCACCTCAAGCAACGACGGTGTCGCGCCAGTGTATTTCCAGTCAGCCAGCCATTCGGGAGGCTGTGCCAGTGGCGTCTGAAAATCGGCCAGTGATGGGGTTGTGGTCATCACCAGACCATCACGATCCACCATAAAAATGGTTTTGCTGGCTTCATCAACGTGCATTCCTTCAGCCACCCGGCAGGCGATAAGATGCCGGGCGATGCCGCAGCCTGCCGCCCCGGCGCCAACAATCACAATCGGCTGTTGACTGAAATCGCGCTGACTACTGCGACAGGCCGCTAAGATTGTCGCCAGCGCAACGGAGGCGGTTCCCTGGATATCATCATTGAAGCAGCATAATGCATCCCGATAGCGATGCAGCAGAGGAACCGCGGTATGCTGGGCAAAATCCTCAAACTGCAACAACACATCGGGCCATCGGCGTTTAACGGCGGCGATGAACATGTCGATAAAGGCGAAATATTCCTCACCGGTAATACGCGGGTGTCGCCAGCCGATGTAGCGGGGATCGTCCAGTAACTGCGGATTGTTGGTGCCGACATCCAGCATAATGGGGAGCGTCTGCGCCGGATTCACGCCGCCGCAGACGGTGTAGAGCGACAGTTTACCAATAGGAATGCCCATTCCGCCGACGCCGAGGTCACCCAGACCGAGGATCCGCTCTCCGTCCGTGACGACAATAACGCTGACATCATGGCGCGGGATGTCATGCAGGATATCGTCAATACGGTCGCGATCGGGCCATGAGATAAATACCCCTCTGGCCCGGCGGTAGATCCCGGAGAATTTTTCACAGGCAGCACCCACCACCGGGGTATAAATAATCGGCAACATCTCCGGCAGGTGCTTTTTCAGGAGATGATAAAACAGCGTCTCGTTCGTATCCTGAATATTTCGCAGGTAAATATGCCGGGCGTTATCGGATTCAGCGTCCTGATACTGCTGATAAGCACGTTCAGCCTGTTCATCGATATTTTCAATGGCGCTGGGCAGTAATCCATTGAGATTAAAATCATTTCGCTCTTGCCGGGTAAAACTGCTTCCCTTATTCAGTAGCGGTGATTCCAGTAACAACTTGCCCGTAAACGGGACGTACAACACATCGTCTCTCACGTTGCTATCCATTGTTATCAGCAGAAATTTAAATCAGGACGTAGTTGGCAATTAACATGGCGACAATACCTGCCAGCGCCGGAAGCAATGTTCTTCTGACGATCATAAACGGCGAACATTCCCCCGCTTTACTGACGGCGATAATGATGCCAGCAACCGGTGAAATGGCGCGACCCATGCCCGCCATCAGCTGCATCGGCAGGATCATATTGACGGCGCTTTCACCAAATTTTGCCGCAATCGATGGCGCCAGCCCGGAGAAGGAGAAGAATGCCGCCACGCCGGAACCGGTCAGAACCGCGGTAATGCCTACCAGCGCTGTCATCACCAGGGTCATACTGGTGAAGCCTAAGCCGGCGTTTTGTACCGATTGCAGGAGATAATCCACCGCACCGATTTTTTGCAGCCCCTGGGCGTAGATATCCGCGCAGACCAGCAGGGACACGATGCTGGTAAACATGCTTCCCATGCCTTTAAAGAATGCCTGTAAGCCTTTGCAGCAGGTGCGGAAATCACGTGTAGTTACCAGCTCAAAGAAGAAGGCGACGATGGCGCCTAAAATCATCGCTGTGACCACATCAATTTTGACTGATGTGATCAGCAGCGGGCTGAACACCAGCACAAGTACTACAGGTAAAACAGGGAGAAGCGCATATATCACCGGCGCCTTGCGCCCTTCTTCTTCCTGCGCAGCAACCTCCTGCACGCCAGGCACAAAGCCGTCTTTTTTATCGAAATATTTCGCCGTGAAGAAAATTACCACCGCAACCGCCAGCATGACGACTGCCGCCACGGGCATTTGATAATGGGCAAAGTAAATCGCGCTTTCCATTCCGGCATGTTTCGCGGCCAGGTTAGCCGTTCCGACGGCCGGGCCAAGATCCATAAATGCGCACAGACCGATCATGGCAGCCGCAGAGGCTTTACTCACGCCCAGGCGCACCAGTACGGGGAAGAAGGTGACCAGCAATAACATGGCTAAACCAGCAGCGCTGGAGATAGCCACATGCAATAACTGCGCACAGATATAACCCAGCGCGAGGATAAGATAAGGCGCTTTGATCACTTGTAACGGACGAATGCACATATTCACCATCGCATTCGAGGCTTTAATGTGATCCATATAACTGGCAAATCCCCCGGCGGCCATGATGATCAAACCAATGCCCGCAATTTGGGTAGTCAGCGATTCTTTGGCAAAGCTGAAGATATCCAGCCAGGTGGATCCTGTTGATTTTGCTTTGTCGTACAAAATACTATTTTCAGGAAAAAACAGAACCGTCACGGTGAGTAATGCTAACCCCGCGAGTAATAAAACAGTTTGCGGCTGATAATTTTTAACAATGAGCCAGGCGGCAATTACTGTTATCACTATTGCTATAATAAACGCTGTCATAATAGAAATCCCTAATGCGCGATAATCACTGAGTTAAGCGTTTTAACGTGGAGACTCAATACTAATCATTGGTACTGAAGCAAAATACGGGAAAGGTCATTTCCCGGTTTTTTTTGTGAGAAGGATCGCATCTTATCTGCATCCGGGTGATGAAATGAAGAAATTCTGGAAAACAGTTAATATTAATGCCTGTGACGTAATTGACGCTTACAGACTATTCCCTTATAACAACCCTGTAATATAATAGCCTCTGGGTGGCCTGTATGTACAGAAAAAGAACACTGAGTCTTGATGAGTATAATACGTTAACAAAAAGTATTGGCGAGTTAACAGAATCAGAATGTCGACTTAATGAATATATTAACAAACATTTTAATGAGCTGCCCTATCATGGCATTGTCGATCTTTCACAAAATGCGGCGGTGAGTAAGGCGACAATAGGCCGCTTTCTGAATAAAGTAGGGTTTACCGGCTACGCCGCCTTCAGAAGGGCGCTTGATACAACTCTGTCTGAGAATAAAATCTCAGCACCTTTTGAAAAAAACATCCGCCAGCGGAACAAGGGTGCCATTACGACTGAGCATATTGTTGGCGAATTTACGCACCGGGTATCTTCCCTCTTTTCCGGATTTAAAAACAGCATCAATATAGACAACTTAAATGATTTTATTACACTGGTATTGAATGACCAACGGCACATTTATGCTGTGGGGCCGTCTTCATCTCATGCGATGGCGATTCACTTTTGTACTTTACTCAAGTACTTCCGCAGCAACATCACTCTGCTGCCCACCGACATTAGCGAACTTCCTAAATGCCTGATGGACATTAAAGAAGATGATGTCCTTGTTGTTTTTTCTTACTATCGTTTTAACCGTGTCGCGCTCAATATTGCGAAATGGTTCAGAAAGAAAAATGCCAACGTCGTGCTGATTACCAATTCCGAAGCCAATCCTTATGGCAAATTTTGTGAACTGCAATTTGTTGTCCCAAGCGATGCACAGTCCATTTTTCAAAGCAGAATTATTGGTTTTTTCTTTATCGAGCTGGTTTTGCATCTGGCTTATGAGAAAGGGGAAGGTGAAGGCAATTTTGCTCAACTGGAAGAGCTGTTTGATTTCTTTGAAACTTTCTCCGCGTCCTGATACCCGATTGAGTATCAGGACCGGGTGTTATCAGGCAATGCTGGTTGTCTTAATGCTCTCGAATCTTTCGACGGTTTCGGCGATCAATTCGTCGTTACAGCCAATATAAGAAAGTGGATCGCAGGCCTCAGTGATCTCGTTCTGAGATAAAGAGGCCAGGATCTCCGGACTGGACTGCACAATCGCCATAAAACTTTGCTCACCGTCTGCATGCATTAAGAGGGTTTTTACCAGGTTATAGGCTGGCTCACGACCGATTTTAGCGGCAAGCTTCATCGTCAGCGATTCGGACATAATGAAATGCTTTGAGCAGGCAAAATTGGCGCGCATCCTCTCTTCATTAACAATAAGATGCGAAAGGAGCTTTTCCGCACGTGTCAGACTGACCGATAAGGTGTTTGATGCTTCAGGCATAATCGTCCAGTTCAATACCCGCATGGAGGCCGCGCGTACATCCTGTTGATCCAGCATCGCGGGCGCGCCGGAGGCGTACATCCATCCCATTCTTGCCAGCGTCTGAATCATATTGCTGGCGCGAGGATTCGCCTTATGAGGCATGGTACTGGAACCACCACCGCCTTCTCCTTCCATGACTTCCGCAATGGGGGAGCGACCCATGGTTTCGACATCATTTGCCAGGCGGCACAGCGTGCCGTGAATCAGCGCGAAGCACTGCACCACCTCGACAATGGCATCCTGGCTGGCGTTGTTTATGCCGCAGGGGACGTTCAACCCCAACGCCTGCATTAATCGCTGACGCGTCAGCATTCCCTGCGTACCTACAGAGGCCAGATTTCCAACCGCGCCACCAAACAGACCGGTGATGGCGCGGGGATAGAGCTGCTGAAGCCGGACAAGATGCCGGTTCACCTCAGCCAGATAACCGGAAACATGTAACCCCCAGGTCGTGGCGGAAGCATCTACCGAATTGGTTCGTGCAACCATCACGGTACGGGTGTGCTTCAGCGCCATCTTCTTCATCACTTCGCCGACGTCAATCAGTTGCTGGTATACCAACTGAAGCGTCTGCTGCAACCGCATCGCCAGGCCGGAATCCAGTAAATCCTGGGTTGTACATCCCCAATGGAGATACTGACTCACCAGTGGCGTGCCGGAACGCGCGATCTGATCGATCAGCGGTTTAATTGCCATGCCCACGGATTGTGTTCCCTGCGCTAATGCCGGCCAGTCAAGTGTTAAGTCGCGACAGGCATGATCAATTTCAACTGCTGCCTGCGCCGGGATGATCCCCAGTTCACTTTGTATGCGCGCGACCGTCGCTTCAAAGCGTAGCCAGCAGCGAATCAGATTTTCGTCAGACCATATTTCCCGCATCTGTTCGTCGGTGAACAGAGGGGAATAGAGATCAGAATCAAATACGGTTGTTTGCTTACCGTACATACGGTACCTCTCCGGTAATGAAAGCATCGTAATAATAGAGTGATTAACTGATTTTGCGGGATCTGCGTTGCAATTTATAGGGGAAAATACAATTCCCATCGCAAAAGAGAACATGGGAATGCGATATTCCCAACATCAAGTTTGTTTGACTGTAAAAGTGCGATATGTTTCACGGTATTTTTTAAATTATCTTCAAGGTGAAAGTAAAACCCGACCGAGTTATGCTCGCAAATAGCGGAATAATTAATCCAGAAAAGTGCTGCGGTATATTTATGCGTGAATAATCACATTTTATTGCGAGAAAAAACAATTCCCATATCGGACTTAATTCATTCTCACGAACAATTATCTCGCAGTTAACTTTTTATGACCAGGAAGTGAATGCTTCCTTGAGGGTTGCTTGAGGGATAATATGAAAATAAAACACTATTCACTAATATTACTGATGGGTATGAGCTCCTCTGCATTTGCCTTAAATGTCTATGATAAAGACGGTAATACACTGGATATCTATGGGCGTGTCGAAGGTACTATTGCCAGCGGTGACAACTCATTTGCAGGAAGCGAAACGCGCAGCGATCTCGGCGGTCGTTTGGGCGTTTATATCACTAAAGATTTAACGTTCCTGCCTGACACCAAAGTTGTTGGTCGCCTGGAATGGCAGGTTCGTACCGAGAAAAACGACAACAATACCGGTGACAGTGACCTGGAAGCCCGCTACTCATACATCGGTTTGTCGAACAAAACCTGGGGTGAAGTGATCGCGGGAAGAACGAAAAACCCGCTTTATCAGGTCATGCGAATGACGGATAAATATAAGAATTTCACTCCCAACGTCTACAACTACGGCGTTACGACGATTGACGATTCTTACCAGTTCAACCGTCAGGACGGCACTGTTCAGTGGAATGCCAAATTTGCCGGTAACGAAATTCAGATGGCATGGGTCACCGGTAATGGTAACAGCGACAATGAGACCATGGACTATGGTGCCATGGCGAGTTACCGGAAGTTATTCCGGGTGGGCGACGTCAGAATTACGCCAGCGATTGCCGTCAGCCGTTACAAACGCCAGGACGGTATTGTGACCACGGATGGCCGTAATCAGCACGATCAAATCATGGGAGGACTCCAGCTTAATTACGACGCCTGGGAGCTGGCAGTAACGGCATTACGCACCTCTATTTCTCGTGATAATAAAAGCGACAATAACTATAACGGATTCGACTCACTCCTTTCCTATAACTTTGGCAAGGTGAAACTCCTGGGTGGTTATAGTGTTTTAAATGAAGATGATAAAGATATTGCTGAAAAAGAAGACTGGCGGGTGGAAACGCAATTAACGTTAGCAAAAGATACCTGGTTATCTTTTACTTACGATAAATCGCTCGCCAATAAAAACCAAAAAACCAATGATGATGCGCTCATCGTCGGGCTTCGTTATGATTTCTGAGAGGCTACCTATGAAAAGGCTCGCTCTGCTCGCCACAGCGGCAATGCTGACTTTTGGCAGCGTAAGCAGTTTTGCGGATACATTAATTGCGCCTTCGCCACACGCCAGAATGGATGGGGATAATAAAATTATCGCCCTGTACGGTAATTCATACACATTTTATAACAACAATATTAATACCCGCCTGCGGGATCTGACAAAATCTTTACTCCCGGATCAGGCCAAAGGTTATCAGTATCGTGGGATCACCATTTCCAGTGGTCGCTTAGGCTGGCATATTCCTAACATTGAGTATCAGAACAGCCTGCAGAAATGGGATGTGGTGGTTCTGCAAGGTAACTCTACTGAGCCAATCACCAGGAAAGAGAGTTCACGACAGAACTTCGTCGAATCGGCAACCAAAATGGCGGAAATAGCGCACAAGGCAGGTTCTAAAGTCGTCTACTTTATGACCTGGGCAAAGCGCGATAAACCGGAAGAAACCCAGAAACTTGCCGACGCTTATCTGTCCGTTGCGCAAAAAACTGGGGGCTACGTTGCGCCAGTCGGACTGGCTTTTGAAAAGGCCCGCAAGGCGCACCCGGAAATTAATTTGTACTTCCATGACGGCATGCACCCGTCGATGGCAGGCACCTATTTAGCCGCCTGCGTCTTCTTTGCAACGTTGTATAACCAGTCCCCGGTAGGAGGTGCACTACCCATCGACACCGATATGACCCCGGCAACGGCAAAAGCCTTACAGCAGGTTGCATGGGAAACGGTGAATGAATTTCAAAAATAACCCACACGCCAGAAGAGCGTAACAACTCAACCCCACCTCCTTTATCGTCCGGCATGCTGACTTCCGTTGGCATGCCGTCCCCTCTGGATATGCCTCGCTTTAAGTAAAACTGACCGGTTTAAAGTTATGTCGATCACAAATTTTTTCACTAAAAAATAATTTTATTGACCTTCTTGTTAATTACTGAGAGTTTCATGTGGAACCGGTTACCTATCATGATTTCTTATGCATGATAGCGACATTATTTTTGTCACAACTGGAGCGGGATCAGTTTTTAGCGACGACATGAACGTGCGTTGTGGCCTGCTATTGCCTGTAAAAAGGCATATTAATCAATAGCATAAAAAATCGCACGACATATCCAGAGAGCAATAACGAATGGCAAAAAATTACGCCGAAGCAGCACAAAAGATCCTCGGTGCCCTCGGAGGCCGCGACAACATTGCGGCGGTGACACATTGTATGACGCGTTTACGTTTTGTAGTTCGCGATGAAAGCGGGGTGGATACTGCCGCACTGAAAAACATCAGCGGCGTCATGGGCGTGGTGAAAAATGAGAATCAGTGTCAGGTGATTATTGGCAATACGGTTTCACAGGCTTATGCCGAAGTCGTGAAGCTGTTACCGGAAATAGCAGGCGTTACACAGGAGACCGGGAAAAGAAAAATAACCTTCAGACGCATTGGTGCCGGTATTCTCGATGCGCTTATTGGCACTATGTCACCGCTGATTCCGGCTATTATCGGCGGCTCAATGGTTAAGCTGTTAGCCATGGTGCTGGAAATGAGCGGCGTATTACCGAAAAACGCGCCGACATTAATTATCCTGACCGTGATTGGCGATGGTGCGTTTTTCTTCCTGCCACTCATGGTAGCGGCTTCCGCTGCACTGAAATTTAAAACCAATATGTCGCTGGCGATCGCCATTGCGGGTGTACTGGTGCATCCCGCGTTTATCGACCTGATGGCGAAAGCCGCGCAGGGCGAGCACATGGCATTCACATTTATTCCACTGACGGCAGTGAAATATACCTACACCGTAATTCCGGCCCTGGTGATGACATGGTGTTTGTCCTATATCGAGCGATGGGTAGACAATATTACCCCTGCTGTGACGAAAAACTTCCTTAAGCCGATGCTGATTGTGCTGATTGCCGCGCCACTGGCGATCCTGTTAATTGGGCCAATTGGCATCTGGATAGGTAGCTCTGTTTCCGCGCTGGTGTATACCATCCACAACTATCTGGGCTGGCTGGCCGTCGCCATTATGGGCGCAATCTGGCCGTTACTGGTAATGACCGGGATGCACCGGGTCTTTACGCCAACCATTATTCAGACCATTGCTGAAACCGGTAAAGAAGGGATGGTCATGCCTTCTGAAATCGGCGCAAACCTGTCGCTTGGCGGCTCATCGCTGGCGGTGGCATGGCGCACGAAAAATCCGGAGCTGCGCCAGACAGCGCTGGCTGCCGCCGCATCGGCCATCATGGCGGGGATATCCGAGCCTGCGTTGTATGGTGTGGCGTTACGTCTGAAGCGTCCGCTTATCGCCAGTCTTATCAGTGGCTTTATTTGTGGCGCGGTCGCTGGCATCGCCGGGCTTGCCAGCCATTCGATGGCGGCACCGGGGCTTTTCACCAGCGTGCAGTTCTTCGACCCGGCTAATCCGATGTCCATTGTGTGGGTCGGGGGTGTGATGGCGCTTTCCGTCGTGCTCTCTTTTATATTGACGCTGATGCTGGGATTTGAAGATATTCCCGTTGAAGAAGAACAACGTCAAACAGCAGAGCCAGTCCAGACGGTACAAACTCAACAGAGCGCCTCGTAATGTAACAGGTCGTTGTAGTAATAAATATTTCGGTTGATATAAGAAGAAATGCCTGCGCGTAAGGTCATTACCTTGTGCCTGTCATTCCGCATGTCTTATATCGCTGAAATAGGTATGGCAGTGAGCGTCTTTAATAATCATTAATATGAATTTTGCTAAAGGATATTTAAATGAAAACCCGTGCTCTTACACTTTTAATTCCTGTGATTTTATTCTCTGCAACCTCTCATGCGGCGGAAATTTATAATAAAGATGGTAATAAATTAGATTTATACGGTTTTATCAATGGGCTGCACTATTTTTCTGACGATAAAGGCTCTAACGGCGACAAAACTTTTATGCGCTTTGGCTTTAAAGGTCAGACGCAAGTTTCTGATGAGCTGGTTGGTTTTGGTCGCTGGGAATATCAGGTGCAGGGTAACCAGGCTGAGAATACCAACACCGCCTTTACCCGTTACGCATTTGCCGGACTGCGCTTTGCGCAATATAACTCCATTGATTATGGCCGTAATACGGGCATTTTGTACGACGCTGCCGCATATACTGATATGCAGCCGGAATTCGATGCCTCAACCTACGGCTCAGATCAGTTTATGTTCAAGCGCGGTAATGGCATTGCCACTTACCGTAACACCGATTTCTTCGGTCTGGTTGATGGCCTGAAATTCGCTTTACAGTATCAGGGCAAAAACGACAGCGGCGCGGCGGAAGCGGGAACCCGTAATGTATTAACCCAGAACGGTGATGGTTTTGGCGCCTCTTTAAACTATGAATTTGACGCGGGTATCAGCATCGCCGGCGCTTTCTTTAATTCTAATCGTACTGATGAACAAAATGCAGCCCCGGGCATCATGGGCGATGGCAGTAATGCGGAAGGCTATACCGCAGCGATTAAATACGACAACAGTAAACTTTACCTGGCGGCGATGTATACCCAGGCGTACAACGCAGCAAAATTCGGCTCTCCGGGTGCTACCGCCTACGGGTTTGCTAACACCTCCGAGGCGGTTGAACTGTATGCTGGCTACGCGTTTGAATTTGGCCTGGTACCATTCATCGCCTATAACCAGACACGTGGTAAAGACTTAGGTACCGATCGCCAGGGCAATACTTATGATAGTCAGGATCTGGTTAA
Source organism: Trabulsiella guamensis ATCC 49490 (assembly GCF_000734965.1). Lineage (GTDB taxonomy): Bacteria > Pseudomonadota > Gammaproteobacteria > Enterobacterales > Enterobacteriaceae > Trabulsiella > Trabulsiella guamensis. The sequence continues at coordinate 112,262 of NZ_JMTB01000085.1, read as the reverse complement.
GTTTATTGACTTAGGTTTTACCTATAACTTCAACAAAAATATGCAGGCGTATCTGGACTATAAAATCAATATGCTGGATGACAGTACTTTCACCAAAAACGCCAATATCATGACAGGCAACGTAGCGGCAGTCAGCATGAAGTACGTGTTCTGATAATCAGTAAACCCACTCAATATTTTCGCCATGATGCTGATGCGCGGAGATATTGAGATGGGTTGCTTTTACTTAGCATTTACTTATTTTTCCTTAATTATTTTGGTCTTTTCCTTTTTTCTTCTAAGTAAGTTAATTTTACACTTTCAAAATAAAAACAAAACCCAAATAAATCAAAATGATACAGTGCCCTGCGGCAGGGTAATTACTTAGGCTTATTCGCGCTGAATTGTCTTAATACCGCTGCTCACATTTTAACATTTCTCCAGGTGATAAGTTATAGTCGACGTCACTCTGAGCGAAATATCATATACTCAGAAATAGAATGAGATATAAGTTGATTCGACTGTTTTAGTCATGGAGGAGTTATGCTGAGTTTAAAGGGTATCAAGCGTGTGGTTGTTCTTGGCGGCGGGACGGCAGGTTGGTATACCGCGCTATCATTGCGTAAGTTATTCAGCGCTAACGTGGAAATCCGGGTCGTGGAGTCCACAGAAATAGGGATTGTTGGCGTCGGGGAAGGTGGCCTGCTGAATTTCCAGGCGGCATTGCATTCCGTAGATATTGATTTCAATGAGTTTGTACGAGAAACCAACGCGACCTTCAAATGGGGTTTCTGCTACGAAGGCTGGCGTACCGGTGAAAGAGACGATAAATATTACCATCCTTTCGCCTCAGCCAGTGGGTCGGCGTCAAAATGGGAAGAAATGGGACATTATCCGTTATTCTCTGCAATGATTAATAAAGGTATTCCGCTGACCTCGTATCTGAAAGGATTCGATCTGATTGTTAATAATGCCAGTCAGGAAGAAGCAAGAAACGCGCTGAATAACCAGGCTGTAGATATTATTAACTCCTTCCATTTTGACAGTTACAAAATCGCCAAATACCTCAAAAAGGTGGCGTTGTCGCGCAACATCATTCATCAGGATGTGATTGTTGATCATGTCGAGACGAATGAGAAAGGCCATGTCACAGCATTAATCACTCAGGAACAAGAGAAGATCGAGCTGGATTTCCTGGTGGATGCGACCGGCCTGGCACGCAAAGTCATCGGTAAAGCGGTGCCCAGCGAGTGGTTCTCGTTTAAAGAACATCTGCTTTTGGATCGCGCGTTACCGTTCTATATGCCGCATCCGCTGAAGAATCCGTATCTGGTGAGCCGCGCCATCGCGATGAAATCTGGCTGGATGTGGCAGATCCCGCTGATCGACAGGGTAGGGGCGGGCTACGTTTATAGTAGCAAACACATTTCTGACGACGATGCGTTGCAGGAGATTAAAGACTATCTGGGCTATGAGGTAACGCCGCAGCAGAACGTGATCAAGTTCGAGCCGGGCTGCTACCGTCAGGTCTGGGTGGGTAACGTCCTGACCGTCGGTCTGGCATCCGGTTTCGTTGAGCCACTGGAAGCGACGTCGATCGGCCAGATGATTGAAGTGGTGCGTAATTTCACTCGCGTGCTGGTCACCAGTCAGGGTGTGGTGTCTGATAACGCGATTCGCGAGTTTAACGAGTCTAACTTTGCGTCATGGATGGAGATCCTGGATTTCCTGCGCATGCACTATGACTGCCCGCGTCGCGATACCGCATTCTGGCAGGACGTCGCTAAAACGCCGCTCACCGAAAACTATCGCGCCTTTAAAGAGTGTATGCAGGTTCGTGCGCCACGTTTGCTCGACATTGAAAGCTACATGCTCTACGGTCGCCGCGGCATGTTCCACGTGGTGAACTGGATGTTCGTCGCTGCAGGTCTGGGTCTGATCCCGCCAGGTGCAGTGGTTAACGATCTGATGGCTATCGCACCAGAGAAGAAACAAGCGGTAGTGGATTTCCTTAATTCACTGAACCAGTAAAAGGGAAAGTCGCTGTGACGAAGGTTGCAGCGACTTTTTTCTGCAAAAACCTCATCATTTTTCCGCTATTACCGTTTTGTTACATTCATTCCATAAATACGACTGACCGGTTGCCAGCGCAGCGATGGCAGGCATCATAGAAGCATTAATCCGTCAGAGAAGATGAACATGATTCGTGTGGTGCTGGTCGATGACCATGTAGTGGTACGTTCCGGCTTTGCGCAATTGCTTAGCCTCGAAGATGATATCGACGTCGCAGGCCAGTACAGCAGCGCGGCGGAGGCCTGGCCTGCTTTGCTGCGCAGTGATGTTAACGTTGCGGTGCTGGACATCGCAATGCCGGACGAAAATGGCCTGAGCCTGTTGAAACGTCTGCGCGCACAAAAACCCCAGTTTCGCGCCATTATTCTCAGCATTTACGACACGCCAACCTTTGTCCAGAGCGCGCTGGATGCCGGTGCCAGCGGTTATCTGACCAAACGTTGCGGACCGGAAGAGTTAGTACAGGCGGTACGCTCTGTCGGCATGGGCGGCCATTATCTGTGTGCTGACGCCCTGCGGGCATTGCGCGGTGGGGAACAGCCCGCACAGGTTCTGGAAGTCCTCACCCCACGCGAACGTGAAGTGTTTGAATTACTGGTCAAAGGGGACAGCGTAAAAGAGATCGCCTTTAAGCTCGATCTCAGCCACAAAACAGTGCATGTGCATCGCGCCAATGTTCTGGGTAAGCTGCAATGCCACAGCACTATCGATCTGGTGCATTTTGCCCTCAATCACCAGTTGCTGGCGGGGCATTAATGTCGCGAAGCCTTCGCCACTGGGTGATCTCACTCTTTATTGCGCTGGCCTGGGGGCCTGGCTGGCTGATGTTATGGACGCTCGGCTTTTATCTGACCCGTAACGGCCAGCAGGCGGCGCTGTTCCTCCCACACGGTGTCTATCTTGCGTTGTTGATCCTTCTTTCTCGCCGCTACTGGCCTGCGCTGGTTCTGCCGCCAGTCCTTATGCTGTTCTGGTTGCACAGTGAACAGCTGTTGAGTGGTTATATCCTGCTGGCCGCGCCATTGATCAGCCTGATCCCGGCCAGCGTGGCGCAACACTTCTGGCACCGTTTTCCGCTTTACTGGCAGCGCCTGACGCTATTACTGGCGATTATCACCGCCACGTCGTTACTAAATACGGCGTTGCTTTCGCCGTTGGTGAACAGCCCGGCGATGTTGCTCGGTCTGGCGTCATTTACCGGTGGCGTGCTATTGACCCCGTTCGTCTATCTGGTTTTCGAATTCCTGCGTCAGCAGCATCGCTATCATCTGCTGGGGCTGGATACCAGCAATCCGCCGTTGCGGACATCGTTAATCATCTGGTGCAGTCTGTTCTTTGTTATTGGCATCGGCACCCAGATGGTCTTATCTCCGGAAATTGAACGCCTGCTACTAATTGTGGTGTTCCTGCCTAACGTGGTGATGGCGTGGAAATTTGGCTGGCAGGGCGGTGTGCTGTCTGGTCTGCTGGGCAGCATGATGATCACCATCGCCCGTCAGGTGGGCGGGGGATTCAGTAATCTGGTTGAGCTGGAAATCTTCCTCGCCGTCCAGGCACTGCTCGGCATCGGTCTGGGGATCGCTATCAGTCGTCAGCAGCATCTGGCGCAAAACCTGCATCACTACCGACGGCGGCTGGAGGCGGAACTGGCAGCGCGGCGGGCGTTGACTGAAAAGCTGATCCACACCGAAGAGGACTCGCGTAAAAACCTGGCGCGTGAGCTGCATGACGAAATCGGTCAGAATATCACCGCGATCCAAATCCAGTCGCAGTTAGTCAAACGAGCGCACGATCCTGCGCAAGTTCAGGCCGCCGCCGGCCAGATCAACGATCTTGCCCGCCGCATTCACCACTCCACCCGTCAGTTGTTACGCCAGTTGCGTCCACCCGCCCTTGATGAGCTGTCATTTAAAGAAGCGCTGCATCATTTGCTGAAAGAGTTCGCCTTTGACGAACGCGGCATTCATTGCCAGTTTGATTACCTGCTGACTATCACACCTGAAAGCGAAACGGTCCGTTTTACCCTCTACCGACTCTTACAGGAATTGCTCAATAACATCTGCAAACACGCCGACGCCAGCGAAGTTGCCATTGTACTGCGCCAGCAGGGAGATTTTTTGCATCTGGAAGTGAAAGACAACGGAGTGGGGATTAGCCCGGGCAAAATTACCGGATTCGGTATCCAGGGAATGCGCGAGCGGATCAGCGCCCTCGGCGGTGAATTAACGCTCGAATCGCAGAGCGGCACGCGGGTAACTGTTAACCTGCCCACAAATTTACAGCAAACCCGCTACTAACCAGGAAAAAGTCTTAGTTGCTCTGGACTTTCTCTCATCTCCTTTCGGTTTCAGTTTCTTATAGTCAGCAAAACGGAGACGGCTATGTACGCACTCTCAGCCACAGAAGTTAATCAACGCTACCGGGCGCTACGCCCGCGCCTGCTGATGTGCATGGTCATCGGTTATGCCGCGTTTTACCTGACGCGTAAAAGCGTGAATTACGTGCTCCCGGCACTGCAAACGGATTTGGGACTGGATAAAGGCGATATCGGTTTGATGGGATCACTGTTTTATCTGTCCTATGGCCTGTCGAAATTTTCCGCCGGGTTGTGGCATGACAGTCACGGCCAGCGCTGGTTTATGGGCGCGGGTCTGTTCGCCACTGGCCTGTTGAACGTGGTGTTCGCCTTTGGCGAGTCACTGACTCTGCTGCTGACAGTCTGGACGCTGAACGGTTTTTTTCAGGGCTGGGGATGGCCACCGTGCGCCCGGTTGCTCACCCACTGGTACTCACGCAATGAGCGCGGCTTCTGGTGGGGATGCTGGAATATGTCGATCAACATCGGTGGTGCGTTCATACCACTGATTAGCGCCTTTGCCGCCCACTGGTGGGGCTGGCAGGCGGCGATGCTGGCGCCGGGAATTATCAGCATGGCATTGGGCGTCTGGTTAACGCTGCAACTTACCGGCACACCGGCGGAAGAGGGGTTACCGACCGTCGGCACCTGGCGTAATGATCCGCTGGAGCTGAGGCAGGAGCAGCAAAGTCCGCTTATGGGATCGTGGCAGATGTTACGCGCCACGATACTGAAGAACCCGATGATCTGGTTGCTGGGTGTCTCTTATGTACTGGTGTATGTGATCCGTATTGCACTCAACGACTGGGGCAATATCTGGCTGACGGAAAGCCATGGCGTCAATCTGATAAGCGCCAACTCGACAGTGATGCTGTTTGAAGTTGGCGGTTTGTTCGGCGCGCTGTTTGCCGGATGGGGATCGGATCTGCTGTTCAGCGGTCAGCGGGCGCCGATGATTTTGCTGTTCACGCTGGGATTGATGGTCTCTGTCGCCGCGCTGTGGCTGGCGCCGGTTCATCATTACCCGTTATTGACAGTCTGTTTCTTTACGGTGGGCTTCTTTGTCTTTGGTCCGCAAATGTTGATTGGCCTTGCTGCTGTCGAATGCGGGCACAAAGCGGCAGCGGGTTCAATCACCGGTTTTCTCGGCCTGTTCGCCTACCTGGGGGCAGCGCTGGCGGGTTGGCCTCTGTCGCTGGTCATTGAACGTAGCGGCTGGTCGGGGATGTTTAGTTTGCTCTCGGTCGCTGCAGTACTCATGGGTTTATTGCTGATGCCGCTATTGATGGCGGGCATTACTACCTCTCCTGGTCAAAGGATAAAACAATGAAAAAAACACTGGTTACTACCCTGATTGCGTCCGGCATTGCGCTGGCTACCCTGAGCGGCGCGGCGCAGGCAAAAGGTCGTCTGGTGGTGTATTGCAGTGCCACCAACGAAATGTGTGAAGCTGAAACGAAAGCCTTCGGCGATAAATATGACGTGAAAACGTCGTTTATCCGTAACGGCTCCGGCAGCACGCTGGCGAAAGTCGATGCCGAAAAGAAAAACCCGCAGGCGGATGTCTGGTATGGCGGCACACTCGATCCGCAGTCTCAGGCCGGTGAGATGGGCCTGTTGCAACCGTACAAATCCCCTAATCTCGAGCAGATAATGGAGAAATTCCGCGATCCGGCGAAGCTTAAAGGCAACTACTCGTCCGCGGTGTATGTCGGCATTCTCGGCTTCGGCGTCAACACTCAGCGCCTGAAAGAGAAAAATCTGCCCGTCCCGACCTGCTGGAAGGATCTGACGAAACCGGAATATAAAGGTGAAATCCAGATTGCTGATCCGCAAAGCTCTGGTACGGCATACACGGCACTGGCGACCTTCGCCCAGTTATGGGGAGAAGATCAGGCTTTTGATTACCTGAAACAGCTGAACGCCAACGTCTCCCAGTACACCAAATCCGGTATTGCACCAGCGCGCAACGCCGCGCGTGGCGAAACGGCCATCGGCATCGGTTTCCTGCATGATTACTCGCTGGAAAAAGAGCAGGGCGCACCACTGGAGCTGATTTCCCCGTGCGAAGGCACCGGTTATGAAATTGGCGGCGTCAGTATTCTGAAAGGGGCGCGTAACCTCGACAATGCCAAATTGTTCGTGGACTGGGTTCTGTCGAAAGAGGCGCAGGAACTGGCCTGGAAGAAAGGTAAGTCCTATCAGATCCTGACTAACACCACCGCAGAAACCTCACCGAACTCGCTGAAGCTCGATGGCCTGAAGCTCATCAATTATGACATGGATAAATACGGCTCTACCGATGTCCGTAAGGCACTGATCAATAAGTGGGTCAGTGATGTGAAAATGGGTAAATAAGCCCACATTTGCGTTCATTTGCCGGGTGGAGGCGTAAACGCCTTACCCGGCCTACGACACCGGAACCGCTATGTCACACACACTTGCACTTCATCCCGCGAAAAAACGGGATGCGATCTTCCTGTGGGTTTTACTGAGCTGGCTGGCATTCGCCCTGCTGCCGAGCTGGAGCCTTGATTATGGCCTGCTGGAATCGACGAGGGACGAGATTGTCGAGGCGTACGGCTGGTCGCAGTTCAGCATCAGTTGGCTGTGGTACCTGCTGCCAGCGGTGTTGCTGATTCGCCCCTGGCAGGAAGCCAGACGGGAACAGCGTAGCCGACACTATTTCGACGCAGGCTGGGCGTTTTTGTGCATGGCGTTTATCGTCATCAGCGCAACCGTTGAAAGCCGTGGTTTAGGCTATGCCACGATAGTGCTGTTTGTCTCGCTGGGCGCGATTATGACGCTGGCGTTGACCCGTCTCGAGTGGCTGGGCGGTGACCGCTTTGTCATTGGTTCGCTGGTCACGATTGTGGCGTTGATTGGTATCTTTATCGTCTGGCCGAGCATCGCCATTTTCATCCCGATGTTCACCAACGACGCCGGTGAGTTCGCGCCGCTGGCATTTATGACGGTGCTGTCGCAGGCGCATATTATTCAGGTCATCCTTAACTCCATCGCACTGTCGATAGCAGTGGGGGTCGGATGTACCTTCTTTGGTCTGGTACTGGCGATTTATACCACCCGCATCGCCCGGCGCAGCGCCATTATCGGACGCATCTTCTCGATTCTGCCGATTGTCACGCCGCCGTTTGTGGTGGGATTAGGCGTTACGCTGATGATGGGCCGTTCCGGTTACGTCACCGAGTTTCTGGTGGAGTGGTTCGGGCTGACTAACACCAACTGGTTGTATGGCTTTACGGGGATCTGGCTGGCGCAGGTCCTGGCCTTCACCCCCATGGCGTTTATGATCCTCGACGGCGCTATCAAAACCATTCATCCGTCGCTGGAAGAGGCGTCCTACACGCTGCGCGCCAGCCGCTGGCAGACCTTTAACGGCGTGTTTGTGCCGCTGCTGAAACCTGCGCTGGCGAATGCGTTTTTAATTGTCATCGTGCAATCGCTGGCCGATTTCAGTAACCCTCTGGTGCTCGGCGGTAACTTTGACGTCCTGGCGACGCAAATCTACTTCTACATTACCGGTTCGCAGCTCGATTATCAGGCGGCCAGTACCCTCGGCGCGTTTCTGCTGCTGTTCTCGCTGATGGTGTTCTGCATTCAGTATATGTGGATAGGCAAACGCTCTTACGTCACGGTGTCCGGCAAATCGTATCGTGGCGATGTCCAGCCGTTGCCGGTGACGCTGGTATGGAGCGTGATTGCCATTCTGGTGGTGTGGATAGCCTTTAACGCCTTGCTTTACGGCAGCATTTTCTACGGTAGCTTTACCGTCAACTGGGGCGTGGACTACACCCTGACGCTGGATAACTTCATCAAACTGTTTGGCCAGGGGATGAGCGACGGTGCATGGCCTTCACTGCTTGATACCCTGCTGTATGCCGGGATTGCCGCGCCGATCACCGCTGCCTTCGGCCTGTTGATCGCCTGGGTCGTGGTGCGCCAGCAATTCAGAGGCAAAAAGACCATCGAATTTACCACCATGTTGTGCTTCGCCGTACCAGGTACTGTGGCAGGCGTCTCCTATATTCTCGCGTTTAACAGCGCGCCGGTGTATCTCACCGGAACGGCGGCGATTGTGATTATCTCCATGGTCATGCGTAACGTGCCGGTGGGGATCCGCGCCGGGATCGCCGGGCTAGGCCAGATTGATAAATCACTGGATGAGGCCTCGCTCAGCCTGCGTGCCGGTTCACTGCGTACCATCACGCACATTCTGCTGCCGTTGCTGCGACCGGCGATCCTGTCGGCGCTGATCTACAGCTTTGTGCGCGCCATTACCACTGTCAGCGCCATCGTATTCCTGGTGACGCCGGATACCCGCGTCGCCACAGCCTACATTCTGAACCGCGTGGAAGACGGCGAATACGGGGTGGCGATTGCCTATGGCTCGATTCTGATCGTGGTGATGCTGGCGATTATTTTCATCTTTGACTGGCTGATCGGGGAAGCACGTATCTCCCGCTCAAAGGCCAAAAACCAGGCGTAATGGAGCGCACTATGAGTCAGAAAAATTTCGTTGAATTGCGCAACGTCACCAAACGATTTGGCAACAACACGGTTATCGACAACATCAATCTCACCATCCCGCAGGGGCAAATGGTGACGCTGCTCGGCCCGTCGGGTTGCGGAAAGACGACCATTTTACGTCTGGTGGCCGGGCTGGAAAAACCAAGCGAAGGGCAGATTTTCATTGATGGAGAAGATGTTACGCATCGATCTATTCAGCAGCGCGATATCTGTATGGTCTTTCAGTCTTACGCCCTGTTCCCGCATATGTCGCTGGGGGAAAACGTCGGTTATGGCCTGAAGATGCTCGGCGTGTCACGCAGCGATGTTAAAAACCGCGTGAAAGAGGCGCTGGCGATGGTGGATCTGGATGGATTCGAAGACCGCTATGTCGATCAGATCTCCGGCGGTCAGCAGCAGCGCGTAGCGCTGGCGCGGGCACTGATCCTCAAACCGAAAGTGCTGCTATTTGATGAGCCGTTAAGTAACCTGGACGCCAATCTCAGGCGCAGCATGCGCGACAAGATCCGCGAGCTGCAAAAGCAGTTTGATATCACCTCACTGTACGTTACCCATGATCAGAGCGAAGCCTTTGCGGTGTCTGACACCGTACTGGTGATGAACAAGGGACATATCATGCAGATAGGCTCCCCGCAGGATCTCTATCGCCAGCCTGCGTCGCGCTTTATGGCGAGTTTTATGGGTGACGCCAACCTCTTCCCGGCCACGTTCAGCCAGGCATATGTTGATGTCTTCGGTTACCGGCTGCCGCGCCCGGCACATTTTACCGTTGAAGGAACGGGGACTGTTGGAGTACGCCCTGAGGCCATCACCTTAAGTGATCGTGGCGAGGAGAGTCAGCGCTGCGTAATACAGCACGTGGCCTACATGGGGCCGCAGTATGAGGTGACGGTGAAATGGCACGATCAGGATATTTTATTGCAGGTTAACGCTACGCGTCTTCAACCCGATGTTGGCGAACAGTATTATCTGGAAATCCACCCGTATGGGATGTTTGTGCTGACCGACGTTGCATAATAAATTGCCGGGTCAGCCCGGCAATATTTTTTTATTCCGCAGTTAACTCTCTGCGATGATCGATATTCTTATTGAGCCGCTTTATCAGAATTTTCCGCGATACGACGCAGATATTCATTATTTTTAAATGCGATCATGATCAGTTCGAACATTACCCGGCAACCGATCAGGCCAAAGATAATGGCAACGATCCCGCGAAGCAGTTCACCGCCAATCATAGCGAAAACGCCGCTCACCACGATCAGAACCATAAATAGCCAGTATAAAAATACCATCAGTTTCGGCGTCAACAGGTAATCAAAACCCAGAATTTGTTTCATTTTCTTATCCTTAGAAAAAAGAGATGTGCCAGTACAGCGCAGCATTCGAACTATAAAATAGGTTTTTCAGAATGTAAATATATGTGACTGTTTGGTACCGGCCAGGCTAACATCGCTTTTTATGGGGTTATTTTGGCATTTTTGCCAGAATGGCAATGGCATAATGAGTAAAAATAAGAATATTTCTTTCGACAGGATGCGATCCTGAATTCAAGCAGGCAGAACGGAGTGACTATGAGCGATAGTTTCACCATCATTGTCCCTGAACGCGTGATGATCCCGGAAGAAGAAGCGCATGCGCTGGGCAAAAAGATGCTTTCCTGGTTGCGGGAAAAAGCGTGGGTGGGAAACCCGCTTCCGGGCTGTATTCTGACCCGGGAGCTGGGATACCGGCTCACTAAAAATGCGGCAGAGATTATTTTGCCAGAGGATTTGCCGCTTTTCAGCTGGGTCGCTGACCACTGTGATCAACAGGTCTACGGTTATCTGGCCATTGATGTCGCTGATGAGCTAAAAGTCGTGCATCACAGCGGGCAGGGCGGGATAACCTCTGCTGTATGCCCGGCTTGTGGGCAGGACATCGGCGAACAGTATTACGATCTCATTGAGACCTGGTGGAATGCCGAAGGGGATGAGAACGTCATCTGCCCCGCGTGCCAGCAACCGTCACCCCTTCCGGCGTTCAGATCTGATCCTGTCTGGGGATTCAGTAATTTGAGTTTTCAGTTCTGGAATATCAATGCCCGCTTCAGTGAAAATTTCCTCGCCGCCTTTGCGAAAGAGCTTGGCGAGCCGGTGCGTTTAGTGACCGGCAAAGTATAAGGAAAACGACGGGTTGAAAGAGAAAATACTGATAAGTGCCTGTCTGATGGGATTTCCGGTGCGCTATAACCAGAGCGACAAACCGGTGCGTTCAGCGTTGCTCGCGCGCTGGCAGCAAGAGGGAAGGCTGATCGTTCACTGTCCGGAACTCGCCGCCGGGCTGGAAACGCCGCGGCTGCCCGCTGAGCTGACAGACGGGCAGGGAGCAGACGCTTTTACTGGCCTGGCGAAAATTCGCGAGACGGATGGCAGTGATGTCACCCCTCATTATCTTCTGGCGGCCTGGCTGGCGCTGAAAACGGCCCAGGAAAACCATTGCCGTTTCGCCATCATGACTGATGGCAGCCCCACCTGTGGCAGCAGCCGTATCTACGATGGCACCTTTCAGGGCAAAACGATCGCGGGTGAAGGCGTCGCGGTCGCATTGCTGCGTCAGCATGGTATTGAGGTTTTTGCGGAACATCAGATTGCCGCGCTGGCGCAACGGCTTGTTGAGGTTGAGCAGGTGTGAATAAGGCCGTCAGAAACCAGACGGCCCGGAAATAATGATTAGAGTGCGGTCTGCCCATATTTCGGCGAGCGTGGGCCATATAACAAAGCACCATCTGCCCCGGCGCTAAACATACGCACGCTGGTGACCTGGGCAATGTCATGTGCTTTCTCTGTTGCGGAGTTGGCAATCTGCGTCACTGCCGCCGTCAACAACATGCCCAGCAACCCGCCATTGTTATTACTCTGACCTTCATTGGTGGAGGCCGTCGCGCCGCCTGTCCACAATTCCTTACCTGAACGCAAATCCACTAAACGTGCCGTTGCCGTGACACGCGTATCGCTATTCAAAACCTGATAGGAAGTACCATAATCCGTGATGGTGATGTACATCACCGCATCGGCGCCAAAAATATCGTGCAGTTTTTTCAATGGGATAGCGCTGATATCGTCCGGATTGGTCGCGCCATTTTGTTTGAACGTCTCTTCAACGACGGCGACCGGGAACACATAATAACCGGACTCAGCCAGTGGCATGGTGACGCTACTCAGGAAACTATGGCTGGCGTTGACTTCCGGCGACTGATTTCTCGGCGGGAGAACCAGGATGCTGCGCGGCTTGCTTTCTTTGAATGCGGAATAGTCCGTCGGTTGCTTATGACTGGTGGTACAACCCGTTAATATCAGGGCAAACGCAAGGGTGAAGAATGCGAATAATCCTTTCATTTTTTTGTCTCTTATTTTTTTGCTGTCAGGAAATTAATATAAGAAGCCGATTCCGGGTACTGCGTTTTTTCTGCATTAAATTCGGCCATCGCCATGTCTGCGTTGCCGGTGTTACTGTAGAGCATTCCAAGTTGGGCATGAACGCCAGGGGGAACAGGCTTGTTGCTTGAACGGGACATTTCAATCAACTTCTGTAATGAGGCGATTTGTTCCTGTGCGCTGCTTTCATTGGTGTAATAGTGATAGACCGAGTCCTCATAACCATCCCACGTATACAGCTTTTGCGGTGTATGATTTGCACAACCTGCAAGCAGTAATACTGTTGCACCTGCTACAATTTTATTTAAGTAAGCCATCATTATTTCCTTTTAATTTGTATTTGACGGATTCCAGCTACCATTTTCGATGCCAGCAACCAGATTGTTTACGGCTTCACGAATGGCAAGATCCAGGACTTTGCCGTTCAGCGTGGAGTCATAACTGGCGGTTCCGCCGAAGCCAAGAATTTCACGATTAGACAGTTCGTATTCACCCGCACCCTGTGAAGAAAAAACCACTTCGGACGTTTTGACGTTAACCACATTCAGGGCGACTTTGGCATAAGCCACTTGTGATTTGCCACGACCAAGAATGCCAAACAGCGCTCTGTCTCCGGTCTCTTTACGACCGAATTCCGTCACGTCGCCGGTGATCACAAAGGTCGCGCCTTTTAATTGCTGGCTCTTACCACTAATGTCCGCTTCCGCTTTGATCTCTTCCATGTTCATGCGATCCAGCACATTAAAACGACCGGTTTGCTGCAAATGGGTGATCAAAATAGTTTTTGACTGATTACCTAAGCGGTCGATGCCATCAGAGAATATTCCATTCATATAGTTTGAACGGTTATCGAATTTACCAACGGATATTGGGCTGCGTGGACCCTGCCAGGCGGTCTGATACGTTGCGACTTTCGCGACTTCCACAGAACGTGAAGATTCTTTCGCACAGCCAGTGAGAAATAAAGCGCTAAGGCACAGTGAGCTTAAGATTATTTTGCGGAGCATCATTGTTTAATTTCCTTTAAGGAATGAACAGGCAATACGCCATCCTTTATAAGACGCACCACATTTCCCACCGGGAAATGGTGTCATCAAATTCATTATGGAAAAACGTAAAACAAAAACACTGCGCTTCCAGGGAAAGAATGCACGATCGGAGAGAGGGGGCAAGCGAGAGTACTCGCAGCGAACAATTCCGTGTACTGATCCGGGCGGAGCGCCTGTGTCTTATCCTTCAGCCAAAAATCGTAGAAAAGTGAAGCATAACCATAAGATAAAACACGCTTTTTGTAAATAACCTTAAATTAAATGCGAGAAATGTTTATGCCTTTCGTCCTCATCAAGCCTGTCGCTCTTTACCCGGCTTCATCCTCACCATTGCCGATCTGCGATCAAAATCACAGACGCTTTTCCGTCGCGCTGTATATTTAGGTAATCGATTACCTAAAATGAAAATCATGAAAAAGAAGCTGCTAATTAAAGATGTTGCGAACATGGTTGGTGTATCGACAGCGACGATTTCCCGCTTTCTGAACGGCAAATATCAGTCGATGAGCGAAAGTACCCGCCAGAAGATTGCCAGTACGATTGAAAGTATTGGCTATCAACCAAATAATATTGCCAGGTCCTTACGTAGCCAGGAAAGTAAAACTATCGCCGTTATTATGGCGGATATTTTTAACCCGTACTCGATGGATGTCTTGCGGGGTATTGAAGAATATTGCTCGCAGGAAGGGTATAAAATTTTTATTTGTGACGCGAAAAACTCCGGCGCCAGAGAACGTAATTATATTGAAGAGATGGTTAACCGCGGTGTCGATGGGTTTATTCTCAACACCACGGGTGAAAACGATCTGTTTGTGAAGGGGATTTCCTTAGAACACCCGGTTGTATTGATCGGCAGAAAGATTAAAAACAGCAACATCAGCAGTGTCGCGGCGGATAACGCCCAGGGCGTTAAACTTGCGCTTGAACATCTGTTGAAAACGAATTGCCAGCGTGTCAGTTACTTAACGCCAGCACCAGGGAATGTTTCACCACGTATTGAAAGAGTCGACACGTTTGAGCGCTTTGCCGCGTTAAGCGCTTTTTCGCATATTTCCTTTGAATGTATCAAACTCGCGGTGGTTGATCGCGAACACGTGACAAAAACGCTGGAAACATTAATTGCCAGTTCCTCACAAAACCACACCATCATTACAGGGAATGGGCTGCTGTCGCTGTATGTGGTGCAGGCGGCGAAAGCGCTCAATAAGCGGATCCCAGAGGATTTTTCCTTAATCGGTTTTGATGAAACCGAATGGTCGGAGATCCTCAAAAACCCGCTGACTGTCGTGGCACAACCCACTTATGACATTGGCTGTACTGCAGCGAAAAAAATAATAACCACGCTCAGAAAAGCAAACGAGAGCAATGAAACCCAGATCATTCTCTTGCCATTTTCACTGATTGTCAGGGAAACCGCCTGACGGATGAGAGGATATTATGAAAATTAAATCCATCAATACCAGGGTTATCACCGACGAGCTGCCAGAGAAATTTGGCATGTCGCAATGGTTCTGGAATAAACGGGCAATTTGCATCGTTGAAGTGGAAACTGATGAAGGTATCACCGGATGGGGCGAATGTTTTGGCCCGGCACAGGCGAACGCCGCATTAATTAACGAGCTGTTTGCACCACTGTTGAAAGGCAAAAATCCGTTACAGCGCCGGGTGATTTGGGAGGAGATGTACAACCGGACGCGAGAATTTGGCAGAAAAGGGATCGCCATTACCGCCCTGTCAGGTATTGATATCGCACTGTGGGATATTTTTGGCAAAGCTACCGGTAAACCGATTGCCGAATTGCTGGGGGCTGACCTCGAAACACCAATTACCGCTTATGCTTCCAGTTTTTATTACTCGCCGACGGATGATTTCCGGCAAATCGACATCGACGCTAAAAACGGGCTGGATGAAGGCTATCAACATTTCAAAATGAAAGTCGGCGCCCTGACGCTGGCGGAAGATATTAAGCGCGTGGCACGCGTGCGTGAACTGATAGGCCCTGACGCCACGCTTGCCGTGGATGCTAATCGCGCCTACACCACCCACGAAGCGCTGAAATTTGCCCAGGCGATTGCGCAGTACGATATTAGCTGGTTTGAAGAGCCCATTCTGCCGGACGACACGGCGGCCTATCACCAGCTTAAGCAGCAATTCCCGATGAAGCTCGCGGCCGGGGAATCGGAGTTCACTCGCTTTGGATTCCGCCGTTTCCTCGAAGCCGACTGCGTGGATATCGCCCAGCCGGATGTCGCGGCCTGCGGGGGGATCAGCGAAATCCTCAACATTGCCGCGCTTTCTACCGCCTGGGGCGTTGAGTGTTATCCGCATCAGTGGGGATCAGGTATTTCGCTGGCGGCCACGCTGCATGTAATGGCGTCACTCCCGACGGCGGTACCGCGGATGGCGAAAGAGCCGGCGCGGCTGGAGCTTGACCGCGCCCCCAATATCTTTCGCGACAAATTAACGGATCTGGCTATCGGTCCGGTGATGACGGTGCCGCATAAACCCGGACTGGGCATTGAGGTTGATCCTGACATGCTTGACCATTACGCGCTGAAATAAAAGGTAGAGAAAATGTTTACATCGAAATGGTTCAGAATTGGCGTCACGCTGATGGTGGGGCTGTTTGTTGCCTATCTTGATCGTTCAAACCTCTCAATCGCGCTGCCCGGCATGGAGAAAGAGCTTGGCATTGATGGCGCAGCAACAAAAAGCCTGGCGCTGACCGGTTTTCTGATTGGCTACGCGCTGGCGAACTTCTTTGGCGGCTTCCTCGCTAACCGCCTGAATCCCAAAATCACCATCGTCACCATGGTGTTCCTGTGGTCAGTCGTACAGATCATGACGGCGTGGATCACCTCGGCGGCGCTGCTGATTGCGTTCCGCATCATTCTGGGTATTGCCGAAGGCATTTACTGGCCGCAACAGTTCCGTTTCGCCAGAGCCTGGTTTAATAAAGACGAAATTACCCGTGGTACCAACCTGATCCAGTTTTACGGTCAGTTCCTGGCGTTGAGTCTGGGTTTCATCATCCTGACACCGATCTTCGATCACCTCGGCTGGAAATGGGTGTTCTACATTACTGGCGGCATGGGTGTCTTTATTGTGGTACCAATGTTCCTCGCGTTCCTGAAAAATAGCCCGGACAAAGCCTCTGCACCGGATGAGCCGGCGGCTGACCCGGAACCTGCTGGCGGCAAAATCAGCTTCAGCGATCTTGGCGGTGCGCCGTTCCTGTTACTGGTGTTCAGCTACTTTGCGAACGGCATGCTGTTCTGGGGGATCACGCTGTTCATCCCGATGGCTGTGCTGTCACTGGGGTTCAGCGGATTTTCACAAGGCGCGGCGAGCGCGTTACCGTATTTCCTGGCAATTCTGCTGGCGATCCCGGTATCGTGGTACAGCGATAAAACGCAAAAACGCGGGCTTATCGCCGCCTGTGGACTTGGCTCGGCGGGGTTGTTTTTAATCGCACTGCCGTTCATTGACAGCCCGTTCGGTAAACTGGCGCTGATTACCTTAGCCATCGCCTGGTTTACCAGCTGCTACACCACCAACATCTGGTCAATTATTACGTCCAGCGTGAAGAAATCAGCGGTAGGCCCAGCCGCCGGGGTGATTAACGGCGTGGGGGCTGGTCTCGGGGGAACGACAGCCGGGTTTGTGGTACAGTATCTGCAATCCTGGAGCGGTTCGTATGTGCCTGGTTTTACGGTGCTTGGCGTTGTCGCTATCCTCGGCGGACTTAGCGTTTACACCTACAGCCGAATCATCGCGGGGCGTCCTGTCACCGCATAATCACCGGAACGCAGAGCGGCAATAAGAAAAAAGATGAAAAGAAAAATCAGAAAAGGAAATACGATAGGATTATTTATCTTATTTCACCAAAAGTGCCGCTTTGATTATCTAATTAAATAATAATATTGATCTAAATTCCTAAAATAACAGTTTTGTTTTGGCTTTCTTATATTCATGTGGAATGTGACATGCGACAAGGAAATAACAGGTCGCTATAAATAGAATTTTAATTGTCAGGATGACGTGTTCTGACTCACTACATTTATCTCTGAGGGAATTATGAAGAAAGCATTGTTAGCAGTGTTGTTAGTTTCTGCTGCGTCAGCCTCTTATGCTGCTGATGTGAGTCCGACTTGCCAGAAGTACTTTGACTCCGTTGAAAACTTTATTGAAATGGCGAAAGCGCATCCGGAAGCGAAAGCTCAAGTTGATACGTTGAAAACGCAGTTTGAGCAAAGTAAAACACAAATTACCGCACTTCCGGCTGAATCTCAGGAGCAAGCCTGTAAACCCGCACTGGATGCAATGGAGCAGGTGACTGCTCAGCTGAAAGCGGCAAAATAAGACAAGACAGGGAATGGGGAAAATACCCCAGCGCTAAAAGTAAAGAGAGCTGTCATGGCTCTCTTTTTTAATTTCTGCGTTCCATAAATTAGCGGGCAATTTATTAATGTAATAAATTCTGAGAATAAATCGGACGGGTATGGAACCACGAATATTGCGGGGTGACAAGGGCGTTGGAGTCTGGTGACTCCCACAACAAAGGCTTCTAAAGCACCGGTATTACTTGAGCGCTTTAAGCCACATCATCAACTGTTTCAGTTCTGAGCCGGTCAGCGCTGGGATGGTCACTTTCCGTTTCAGCTCAGTACTGACTAGCTCTAATGCGAGCCGCATCATTTGATCGTTCTTGCCGTGTGAAATGACATCTGTACGCATGGCAGTACCTCCTCAATGTGAAAATATGCGCAGGCGCGATATAAGCACATGTTTAACAAGGAAATGCTAGATGTAGCGTCATTACGTCACAAATGGTACTACATGTTGGGTATTGTAACTGAAGTTTTCTGCATGGCAAGTGACAATTTGAGGAAAGTCCAGGGGAATATTCTGTTGTTTTTCAAAAGGCAGAGAGGACAAGGGTTACGGCGTCGTAATTACATTGAACCAGACATTCACCACAGCCAGTACAGCGTTCGTTGTCCAGTTCCGGCATCCAGGTTTCGCCAATGGTACATGCCTGTGAGGCACAACTGTCCACACACTGATTACAGCGGCGAACCGGGTTGATGCAATTCGCATTGAAGACCGGGCGCAGGCCAGTATCAAATCGCGTCTGCGGCAACAATGCGCCGACATCACAGGCATCAATACAAAGTCTGCAGCCGTCACAGCTGGCATATTGAATATTGAGCTGCGGCAGTCCGCTTTCGTGCTTCTCCAGAATACCCATCGGGCAGGCGTCGATACAGAGATGACATTGAGTGCATTGCGCATTGAATTCGGCAACAGGCAGCGCACCGGGTGGCAACGAGATAACGGGACAGGCCGACGGCGTTCCCGGCGCAACCTGGCGGGCGGCGCTGACGACGGCGCGGAATAACCCGCGCCGACTGACGTGACGATGAGAAAGGTACTCCTGATAATAGCGTTCGGATTTACTCATCAGAAAAATAGCCGTCTGGTCTCCGGTCGCAGCGCTTTCCGCTGCTGAACATCATTGAGAAACAGTGTCGCGACTCTGGCCAGACGGGCATAGAACGGGCTTATCTCATTGCGCTTGAGCAACTCGAGATAGCGATGCGCCCACGGCAGCAGATGCACTTCCAGCAGGGTGGCGGCAGCGTTCGGGTTTCCGCGCTCCAGCAGCGCGCTCCAGGCGAGCAGCATCAGACCGAACTGGTCTTCAGGCTCATTGTCTTTGCCATCAAAAGCAATGCCGTGACGTTGTAAAAACGCGCGGTACATAGCCGTGGATTCCCCCATCAGGAGGTTATCTCTTTCCAGATAAACGGAACCCCATGGCGGGGCGACCATTTCCCCCTGACCTTCAAAAAGCGTTGAAAATTGCCAGATCAACGCCTCTTCGTCAGGTTGTGGCCACTCCTCGCAAAGCGCGGTGATCCTCTCAGGATCTTGCCACGAATAAAGGGAAGGTAATGTCGGGAGACACTGCAACAGCTCCCGGGTTTCGCTACGCTCAGGTGAATAGTAAAACAGTGCACCGAGGATTCGCGTCATTACTGCATGGGCTGACATGTCATTCACTCCTGTTGTGACCCGGCCAGACGGAGACAGCAGCCAGTCATCCGCTGGCTGCCTGTTGGTTACATCGGTAACGTCCATAAGTTATAAAAAGCGACACGACCTGCCAGCTCCGCCGCGACGATCACCAGCACGGCGGTCGCCAGTACCGGCTGTCCCGAATTGCGTCGTGCGTAGGCCATTGCGCAGATCAACCCCACTGCTAACAGGACTCCCTGAACAGTGAACCACGTTGTTTGCGCTGATGCCAACGCGCTGTCTGCATTTGTGATTGTCGACAAATAACCAGGCAACAAACAGAAACTGGCGAGAATCGCGATGATGGACACCCACAGTCCCACGCGACGCGCGCCAAAGAACGCCGCCAGCGCGCCGCCGCCGATAAACGGCGTCAGCACCATAATGGTCGTGGTGTAATGTGAGCTCCAGGTGGCAACTGTCGGCAACTGATAAATACGCGGGATCGCGAGCACAAAGACTACGCCCACCGCTGCCGCCAGCCAGGCGAGGGAAACAAACAGCGTTGACGTACCACGCTTAAGCAGCAACCCGAGCGCGCTGAGACCACCCAGCACACCGAACACGGCGGAGAGCGCGATTTCATTGCTCATTGGCGACGCTCCCACGCGGAACAGCATGTTCAGCGCTCGCGCAGGTTGACCGACGTGGAAAATGCCGATCACCACGCCGAGGCCAAACAAGCACATTGCCGCAAACAGTCCGATCGCCATGCGCCGCGCTTCGATCTGTCTAAGCGCGCCACCGATCAGCAACAGAATAAACGCGCCCACGGCGCACTGCGTAAAGACAGTGAAAAATACCAGAGGTAACTCATGCATGGCGAGTCTCCTGCAGATTCTGAATAGCGCCTGCCTTATCACCGCTGGCTTTCGCCTTGGGATGCGGTTTAATGATCAGGTTGGGGCGAGTAAATGAAGCGGACGGCAGCGGTGCAATTTCGTTTTCGCTGCCATATTTTGCACGCAGCTCGTCAATCGGCCCGAAATCCAGCGCGCGTTGCGGGCAGGAATCGACACAGATCGGGCGCAGATTTTGCGCCAGCCGGTCCAGACAACCGTCGCATTTGCGCATCACTTTCGCTTTCGCATCAAACTGCGGCGCGCCGTATGGACAGCGCATTTCACAGTAGCGGCAGCCGACGCAAATGCTGTCGTCCACCACCACCAGACCGTCTTCTTCGCGTTTGTGCATCGCGCCTGTCGGACAACCTGCGGTACAGGTGGGTTCATCGCAATGGTTGCAGGCGATGGAGAGATAGTAGGCGAAGGTATCGTTGTGCCAGCTGTCACCTTCTTTTACCCACTCGCCACCGCCGTATTCATATACGCGGCGCAGTTTCGGTCCCACATCTAAATCTTTATTGTCCTTACAACTGACCTGGCAGGTTTTGCAGCCTGAACAGCGCGAGGAGTCAACGTAAAAGCCATATTGTTTCATATCAGATCACTCCTTAAGCGCGTTTAATCTCAACCAGATTGGTGTGCTGCGGGTTGCCTTTCGCCAGCGGCGAGGGCAGATGACTGGTCAGTGAATTGATGCAGCGACCAACATCGACGCCGTCATTATCCAGGCGGGTCCATGCACCCTGTGGCATGGCGGCCACGCCCGGAATAATACGGTTTGTCACCTTGCAGGGGATCTCAACAACCCCGCGATCATTGAAGACACGCACCAGATCGCCATTTTCCAGCTGACGCGCGCGGGCATCGATCGGGTTGATCCACACCTCGTCCGGCACCGCTTCGTGAAGTGCCAGAATATTGGTGTAGGTGGAGTGGGTATGGCCTTTGGTATGGAATCCGCTCAGTTGCAGCGGGTACTTCTCCGTTAATGTCTTATTAAGATGCGACTCCTTCACCACGCAAAATTCCGGTACCGCCGGGATGCGGTCGCCTTCCGGCAATGTCCATTTCTGCGCCAGATCCGCCAGCGCCTGCGAGTAGATCTCGATCTTGCCCGATGGCGTAGTGAGCGGGCTGGCAACCGGATCAGCGCGGAAATCGGCGAACACCAGGCTCTGCTTGTTGGTGGCGACCTGCTGATCAATCACCCCTTTGGTTTTCGCAACATCCCACTCCGGCAGATAAGGACGTTTTTCTTTGATTTGCTGATAGTGGAACTCGGCCCATTCTGCCTGCGTTCTGCCACCAGTGAATTTCTCCCGCAGACCGAGATGCCCGGCGATATCCGCGCAGATATCGTAGGTGCTGCGCACTTCCCACATCGGCGTGATCGTCTTCTGCAGCGCGATCATATAGTTGTGCGAACCCGCCGCGTAGGAGCTGTCGACCAGATCATCGGCTTCAAGGTAGCTGGTTTCCGGCAGCAGAATATCGGCAAACTTTGCGCTGGGTGTCATGTGGTTTTCGATCACGATGATCGTTTCGCACAGCGTTTCATCAGCCAGGATTTCGCGCGTACGCTTGATGTTGCCGTGCTGGTTTATCAGCGCGTTCCCTGCCTGATTCACGATCAGTTTGATACCGGTTTTCAGCTTATCAGCGCCTTTCACCCCCATGGTGGTGGCGGTCATCTTTTCCGGATTCAGAATGGCATCGGTCCACAGATAGCAGGGGATCGAGGTGGTTATCGGGTTAGTTTCTGTCGGCAGCAGCGGAACACCGTACGGCGTGCCATATGGCCAGTTACCGTTGTTGGTACCAGGCAGACCAAAGTGGCCAGTCAGCGCAGGCAACATCTGGATGGCGCGGACGGTTTGTTCACCGTTAGCGTGACGCTGCGGCCCCCAGCCCTGGCAGATATAACAGGCTTTCGCCCCGGCGATTTCGCGGGCCAGCTGTTTGATGCGCACTGCCGGAAGTCCGGTGATCGCAGCAGCCCATTCCGGCGTTTTGGCAATGCCGTCCGGGCCGGTGCCAAGAATGTAGTCTTTATAACTGGCATTCGGCGCTGCCTGAGGGGGCAGGGTGGTACTGTCGTAACCGACGCAGTATTTGTTGATCTCTGCTTCGTCGATCAGGTTTTCGCTGATCAACGTCCAGGCGATCCCGGCGACCAGCGCGGCGTCAGTGGTCGGGCGAATCGGCAACCATTCGGCATGTTCAGCAATCACCGAGTCGGTATAACGCGGATCGATAATCACCACTTTGGCATTTGAGGTTTCCAGCGCGCGGCGAATTTCCTCCACCTGACCGCCGCCTGACATACGGGTTTCCGACAGGTTCAGACCAAAGAAAACCACCAAATCAGAATGGGCGATTTCGGTAAAATGGCTACCGGCATATTTGCCGTGCGTATAAGGCGTCGCTGTCGCAATTTGGGCGGTGGAATAGGTATTATGGTAATTTAAATAGCCGCCGGAAATGTTTAGTAAACGTTTCCAGGCTGGCGTTCCCTGTGTGTGATAATAAGCTCCGGACTGGTAATGATAATATATGGCCTCACGACCATATTTCTCGGTAATTCGTGTCAGTTCATCGGCTATAAATTTCGTCGCCTCTTCCCAGCTAATGCGTTTGAATTTTCCCTCGCCACGTTTACCGACGCGTTTCATCGGATACTTAATACGATCCGGGCTGTATACGCGCCAGCGGCTGGAACGTCCGCGCAGGCAAGGGCGAATCTGGTGCTCGCCGAATACCGCATCGTCTCTGGCATCTTCCGGTTCGATACGCACAATGCGATCGTCCTTAACAATCACTTTCAGAGGACAGCGGCTGCCGCAGTTCACCAGGCATGCGCTGTGGCGTACGGTTTCACCGGTGGTGGCATCGGCGGGTGTTGCGGCTTGTGCTACGGATGAAAACGGCAAGGTAATGGCATTACTCAGCGCGACGGCAGAACCAATTTTGGCCGCTGTCGTCATCGCTTCCCGTCGTGAGATTTCTTTATTTAAAATCTCGTTTATTTTATTTTTCATTCTCTGCTTCCCTAAGGTATCCAGTGATAAACGATAAAGGGATAATGCAGAGTGTTAATTGATTGCGATCAAATGAAGATTCCTGTAATTCAGGTATGGCGCGCTTTTGTGATGAACATGATGGCGGTGTGTGGAATTCATTTTATAAATGATATAAATTCTTAAATGTAATTTATTATCGTTACTCATTTATGGTTATGTGAAATATTTTATTTCATGTTAAAGAAATGAAATAAGAATAGCGTTGAAGTATGAAATCCTCTTTTTCTCTTAATCAGATTGAGATAAAAAAAATCCCCGCAGTCAACGCGGGGATTTTTCAGGGGGGTAATGCATAATGTACTTATTTGCTATTCACCGTCGGGTAATCAAGATAACCCGCTTTACCGCCGCCGAAGAACTGCTCACGAACCGGCTGGTTCAGCGGTAAATTGTGCTGCAGACGATACGGCAAATCCGGGTTGGCGATAAACGGACGGCCAAAACCGATCAGATCTGCCCAGCCTTTGGTCAGCGCCTCCTCCGCACGTTCTACGGTGTATTTACCTGAGTAGATCAGCGTGCCATGGAAGATAATACGCAGCGCTTCTTTGAAGGCTGCAGGCATTACCGGCGCATCTTCCCAGTCCGCTTCCGCGATATGGATATACGCGATGCCAATGTCATTGAGCACGCTTGCCGCTGCGAGGTACGTCGCTTCCGGCGTGTCATCTTTGGAGCCCATCAACGTGGTCAACGGTGCCAGGCGAATACCGAGTTTCTCTTTACCGATAGCAGCGGAAACCGCCTCAGCCACTTCTTTGAGAAAACGCAGTCGGTTTTGCAGCGAACCGCCGTACTGGTCGTCACGCAGGTTTTCACGCGAGTCAATAAACTGATTAATCAGATAGCCATTGGCACCATGTAACTCAACACCGTCGAAACCGGCGACAATGGCGTTACGGGCAGCCTGGGCGTAATCAGCAATAATGCCAGGGATCTCTTCCAGCGTCAGTGCACGCGGCATGGAGTGCTGTACCATCTCGCCCACGCCGTTTTCCGGGCCGCGGCCTTCTATGTCAACGAACACTTTCACACCTTCCGCCTGAATGGCAGAGGAGGAGACCGGTGCGGCGTTGCCAGGCTGCAGAACGGTATGCGAAACACGGCCAACATGCCACAGCTGTGCAAAGATTTTGCCGCCTGCCGCGTGCACGGCATCAGTCACTTTTTTCCAGCCTGCAATCTGTTGTTCGTTGTAGATACCC
Source organism: Trabulsiella guamensis ATCC 49490 (assembly GCF_000734965.1). Lineage (GTDB taxonomy): Bacteria > Pseudomonadota > Gammaproteobacteria > Enterobacterales > Enterobacteriaceae > Trabulsiella > Trabulsiella guamensis. Next base: position 87,633 of record NZ_JMTB01000085.1, on the reverse strand, counting down.
GGCGTCCAGGCATAACCCTGTCCCTGCTGGCTTATCTGCGTGCCTTCACTGATGATAAGTCCGGCACTGGCGCGCTGCGCATAGTATTCCGCCATGTCGTCGGTCGCGACATCGCCGGCGCCGGCACGAGAACGGGTCATCGGCGGCATGACAATGCGGCTTTTCAGCGGCAATGCGTTAAGTGAATACTGATCGAATAACATAGAATTTTTTCCTCACTTAAACGGGAGACGAGCTCCGGTACTGGCATGACAGCAGATGTTATTTATCCAGCTCAGCGGTCATCATGACGAAGTTACCCATGCGGGCGCTGGTGATTTTGTATTCGCTTTTCCCTTCGGCTTTGGCTTTTGCCGCCAGCGCTGCTTCAGCAGAGTCCAGAGTATTACCGGTTGCAGAGATGGTTTGTGCTGAGGCGCCAAAGGCCAACAGAGAGAGAGCAGCAGCAGTAATAAAAGTTGTTACGGTTTTCATTGAGATATTCCTGTGTTTTGTTTTTTCAGTAACGGAGTGCTGTGGTCAACAACACGATGGGGCACAGGATATTCCTGCCGATTAGTGAGATAAATGCCTATAGTGGCAATAGACTATTGCGCATGAAGTAATAATCCGCCAGACACGGTTACGTCGCAGAGGTAGTGAGGCTCATCAAAATCGGGGAGCGCGAATATGATATAATCCGCGTTTCCCTTTTTGCTTTTTGGGCTTTTTTTATGCAACAACCTGTTGTGCGTGTCGGAGAGTGGTTAGTGATACCCTCCGTCAATCAAATCAGCCGTCAGGGACGCCAGCTAACCTTAGAACCGCGTTTAATTGACCTTCTGGTTTTTTTTGCCCGCCATCCTGACGAAGTATTGAGCCGTGATGAGCTCATTGATAATGTCTGGACGCGTAACGTTGTTACCAGCCATGTTGTCACACAGAGTGTCTCCGAGCTGCGTAAATCACTGAAAGATGGTGACGACAGCAGTCCTGAATACATCGTTACCGTGCCTAAACGGGGCTACAAGCTGACGGCACCAGTGATGTGGTGTACAGAAGAGGGCGAAGAACTCACGTCAGAAACGCCAGTCACAGAGATACAACCGCCGGTGGAAACCCCGCCTGTTTCTGTCGCCGCCAACCCTGCCGCGGCTGCGGCCCCGCCAGTGGTGAAACCCGAAAAGCGTAAGCGTCTCGCGACCTTCTGGGTATGGTGTCTGTTTTTGCTGGCGCTCGGTACCTGCGTCGCGCTGGTGGCGATGTCGACGTTAAAATCCCATCCTGCCGTCACGAAAACCCGTCTGCTGCTCAACCCGCGAGATATAGACATTCGTCTGGAGAATGGCAGTTCCTGTAATAACTGGATGTCGCAGCGCTCCTACGCGGTCGGGCTTGGCAGCCTGGTGACGACATCGCTCAACACCTACTCCACCTTTATGGTGCACGACAAAACAAACTACAACGTCAATGAGCCCAGCAGCTCCGGCAAAACGCTGTCAATTGAGTTCGTCAATCAGCGTCACTACCGCGCGCAGCAGTGCTTTATGTCAGTGCAACTGGTGGATAACGCCGACGGGTCGAGCATGCTCGACAAGCGCTACTTCATTACCAATGGCAACCAACTGACGATCCAGAATGACCTGATGAACAGTCTTTCCGAAGCATTAAAACAGCCGTGGCCGGAAAAAATGCAGGAGATGCTCCGGCAGTACCAGCCACTGCAAAGCACTTCGCTGTCGCGTTTCTATCAGGCGCACCAGTTCTTAATGAACGGCGATGTCGATTCATTAGGCAAAGCCAGCGATATTCTCAATGATATAACAAAGCAGTCACCGGAATTTACTTACGCGTATGCGGAGAAAGTGCTGGTGGATGTATTACGTCATTCACAGCAGCCGCTTGACGGAACACAACTGGCGGCGATGTATGAAGAAATTAATCGGGTGGAAAATATTCCAGGCATGAAAGATGAGTCGATCGTTTATCAAATACGTACGATTGACCAGTTGGGTAAAGGCAACGTCAATGAAGCCTTCGAAGCCATTAATACGGGTATCGACCTGGAGATGTCCTGGTTGAATTATGTGTTGCTAGGTAAAGTATATGAAATGAAAGGCGCCAACCGTCAGGCTGCAGATGCCTATCTTACCGCGTTTAATTTACGCCCCGGGGAAAACACCCTGTACTGGATTGAAAACGGCGTATTTCAGACTTCCGTGACCCGCGTTGTTCCGTATCTCGATAATTTCCTCTCTTCAGAATAAGTAAACTCTCATCATGCTGCTTTTTATGGGCATGATGAGGTTAATTTTATGTATATCAACAATATTCCGCATGTTACTAAGATTCACCGGTTTCATCGCGACCAATAACAGCTTTATAACACCAGTCTTCTCTCTCAACCTACTGTAAAGTAACGATGTTTATCTTTTTATGACATCAACTTGTTTTGTTTATGTGTTAACGCAAAAACCTCAAGATGTCATTTGTCTGATGTTTGCCATTAATTCATTTAATCCTTAGGACTTCTCTCATAAGAATCCTTAATCTTGTTGGCAGTCGGTCGGATCAATAAATAATTTGCATCATGGTCCGCACCTCCAAAGTAAAGCTCAGGAGAAAAAGAAACATGAGTTCTGCCAAGAAGATCGGGCTTTTTGCCTGTACCGGCGTCGTCGCTGGTAATATGATGGGGAGCGGGATTGCGTTATTACCTGCGAACCTCGCTAGCATTGGTGGTATTGCTATTTGGGGATGGGTTATCTCAATTATTGGTGCAATGTCTCTGGCGTATGTTTATGCCCGACTGGCAACCAAAAATCCGCAACAGGGTGGCCCAATCGCCTATGCCGGGGAAATATCTCCGGCATTCGGTTTCCAGACCGGTGTTCTTTATTATCATGCAAACTGGATTGGTAACCTTGCCATCGGTATTACTGCCGTATCTTATCTCTCTACCTTCTTCCCTGTTTTAAATAACCCGGTGCCGGCAGGTATTGCCTGTATCGCCATTGTGTGGATTTTCACCTTCGTTAATATGCTCGGTGGTACCTGGGTAAGCCGCCTGACCACGATTGGTCTGGTACTGGTGCTGATCCCGGTGGTCATGACTGCGGTTGTTGGCTGGCACTGGTTTGACGTTGCCACTTATCAGGCGAACTGGAACACCTCGCAGACCACGGACAGCCACGCGGTGGTGAAAAGTATTCTGCTCTGCCTGTGGGCGTTCATCGGTGTTGAATCCGCCGCTGTGAGTACCGGTATGGTGAACAACCCGAAACGTACTGTGCCGCTGGCAACCATGCTGGGTACCGCCATGGCGGGTCTGGTCTACATCGCCGCCACGCAGGTTCTGGTCGGGATGTATCCGGCATCGCAAATGGCTGCGTCTGGTGCGCCGTTCGCTATCAGTGCTTCTACCATTCTGGGCAATTGGGCTGCGCCGATGGTTTCTGCCTTCACCGCCTTTGCATGCCTGACATCTCTGGGTTCCTGGATGATGCTGGTAGGCCAGGCCGGTATGCGTGCCGCTAACGATGGCAACTTCCCGAAAGTCTATGGTGAAGTCGACAGTAACGGTATTCCGAAAAAAGGCCTGCTGCTGGCTGCGGTGAAAATGACGGCACTGATGGTCCTGATTACCGTGATGAACTCCAGCGGGGGTAAAGCCTCTGATCTGTTCGGTGAGCTGACCGGTATCGCGGTTCTGCTGACCATGCTGCCTTACTTCTACTCTTGCGTTGACCTGATTCGTTTCGAAGGCATCAACATTCGTAACCTCGCAAGCCTGGTTTGCTCCATCCTCGGTTGTGGCTTCTGCTTCATCGCGCTGATGGGTGCAGGCTCCTTCGAACTCAGCGGCACCTTTATCATCAGCCTGGTCATCCTGATGTTCTACGGCCGCAAAATGTCCCAACGTCAGCAAAACAAAGTTGCTACTGAAACACAGACCGCTGACGCGCATTAATTCTTAACCCCTTTCTCTGTGCCCCTCCTTGCCTGTCACGCCGTGACGGGAGGGGCCTTCTACACCTGGAGATACGAGTATGAACGTTATCGCAATCATGAATCACATGGGTGTCTACTTTAAAGAAGAACCTATCCGTGAGCTGCATCGCGCCCTGGAACGTCTGAACTTCCGCATTGTTTACCCGAATGATCGTGAAGACTTACTGAAACTTATCGAAAACAATGCGCAGTTGTGCGGTGTGATTTTCGACTGGGATAAATACAACCTCGAACTGTGTGAAGAAATCAGCGAAATGAATGAGTACATGCCGCTGTACGCCTTCGCTAATACCTACTCCACGCTCGATGTAAGTCTCAACGACCTCCGCATGCAGGTCCGTTTCTTTGAATATGCCCTCGGCGCTGCTGATGATATCGCGGCAAAAATCAAACAGAATACCGACGAATACATTGACGCCATTCTGCCGCCGCTGACCAAAGCGCTGTTCAAATATGTTCGTGAAGGCAAATACACCTTCTGTACCCCGGGTCACATGGGCGGTACCGCCTTTCAGAAAAGCCCGGTAGGTAGCATCTTCTACGATTTCTTTGGCCCGAACACCATGAAATCAGACATCTCCATTTCCGTCTCTGAACTGGGTTCTCTGCTTGACCACAGTGGTCCGCATAAAGAAGCCGAAGAGTACATTGCGCGCGTATTTAACGCCGAACGCAGCTACATGGTGACCAACGGGACCTCCACCGCGAACAAAATCGTCGGGATGTACTCCGCGCCGGCAGGCAGCACTGTGCTGATTGACCGTAACTGCCATAAATCGCTGACGCATCTGATGATGATGAGCGACATTACACCGATCTACTTCCGCCCGACCCGTAACGCCTACGGTATCCTGGGGGGTATTCCGCAGAGCGAGTTCCAGCATGCGACAATTGCCAAACGCGTAAAAGAAACACCGAACGCGACCTGGCCGGTACATGCGGTTATCACCAACTCCACTTATGATGGTCTGCTGTACAACACCGACTACATCAAGAAAACACTGGATGTGAAATCCATCCACTTTGACTCAGCCTGGGTGCCTTATACCAACTTCTCGCCGATTTACGAAGGCAAATGCGGTATGAGCGGTGGCCGTGTGGAAGGTAAAGTGATTTATGAAACCCAGTCCACGCACAAACTGCTGGCGGCGTTCTCTCAGGCTTCCATGATCCATGTGAAAGGTGACGTTAACGAAGAAACCTTCAACGAAGCCTACATGATGCACACCACCACGTCTCCGCACTACGGTATTGTGGCGTCCACCGAAACTGCCGCGGCGATGATGAAAGGCAATGCCGGTAAACGCATGATCAGCGGTTCCATCCAGCGAGCGATCAAGTTCCGTAAAGAGATCAAACGCCTGAAAGGGGAATCCGACGGCTGGTTCTTTGACGTATGGCAGCCGGAACACATCGATTCACCGGAATGCTGGCCGCTGCGTTCTGACAGCGCATGGCACGGTTTCAAAAACATCGATAACGAACATATGTACCTCGACCCGATCAAAGTCACCATTCTGACCCCGGGGATGAAGAAAGACGGTACTATGGACGACTTCGGTATTCCGGCCAGCATCGTGGCGAAATACCTTGACGAGCACGGCATCATTGTTGAGAAAACCGGTCCGTACAACCTGTTGTTCCTGTTCAGCATCGGTATCGACAAAACCAAAGCACTAAGCCTGCTGCGTGCGCTGACCGACTTCAAACGCGCGTTCGACCTGAACCTGCGTGTGAAAAACATGCTGCCGTCGCTGTACCGTGAAGATCCGGAATTCTACGAAAACATGCGTATTCAGGATCTGGCGCAGAACATTCATAAACTGGTTGAGCATCACAACCTGCCGGACCTGATGTTCCGCGCGTTTGAAGTGCTGCCGACAATGGTCATGACCCCGTACAAAGCATTCCAGAAAGAGCTGCATAGCGAAGTGGAAGAAGTGTACCTCGAAGAGATGGTGGGCCGAGTCAACGCCAACATGATCCTGCCGTATCCTCCGGGAGTGCCGCTGGTTATGCCGGGTGAGATGATCACCGAAGAGAGCCGCCCGGTGCTGGAATTCCTGCAGATGCTGTGCGAAATCGGCGCTCACTATCCGGGCTTCGAAACCGATATCCACGGTGCCTATCGCCAGGCAGACGGTCGTTACACTGTTAAAGTACTGAAAGAAAATACCAAGTAACTGATGTAACTGAGGGAAGTGGCTTTGCCACTTCCCTTTTTTCTGGCGCAAGGAGATTACATGAAAACACCCTCACAACCGCGCGCGATCTATTACATCGTGGCGATTCAAATCTGGGAATATTTCAGCTTCTACGGCATGCGTGCCTTACTTATCCTCTATCTCACTCACCAGCTTGGTTTCGATGACAGTCGCGCCATCAGCCTGTTCAGCGCTTACGCTTCTCTGGTCTACGTTACCCCTATTCTTGGCGGCTGGATTGCTGACCGCCTGCTCGGCAACCGCATGGCGATTGTTGCCGGTGCGCTGTTAATGACGCTCGGCCACGTGGTGCTGGGCGTGGAATCTGATACGACATGGAGTCTCTACCTCGCGCTGGCGATTATTATCTGCGGCTATGGCCTGTTTAAATCGAATATCAGTTGCCTGCTGGGTGAACTGTATGATCATGACGATCACCGTCGCGATGGTGGTTTTTCGCTGCTGTACGCGGCGGGGAATGTCGGGTCGATCGTCGCCCCAGTTGCCTGTGGGCTGACTGCGCAGTGGTATGGCTGGCACGTTGGCTTCGGGCTGGCGGGTGTGGGCATGTTCATTGGTTTGATGATCTTTTTAAGTGGTCATCGTCACTTCCGCAGTACGCGCGGCGTAGACAAAGCAGCCCTGCAACGCGTTACCTTTGTGCTGCCTGCGTGGGGCTGGCTGGTGGCGATGCTGTGCGTGGCACCGCTCTTTTTCACGTTGCTGCTGGAGAATAACTGGTCGGGTTATCTGCTGGCGCTGGTCTGTGTTTTTGCCGCGCAGATGGTGGCGCGGATCATGATTAAATCGCCGGAACACCGTCGTGCGCTGTGGCAGATTGTCATGCTGATGACGGCAGGTACGTTGTTCTGGGTGCTGGCGCAACAGGGCGGCAGCTCGATCAGCCTGTTCATTGACCGCTTTGTTAACCGTCGCTGGTTCAGCACGGAAGTGCCGACCGCGCTGTTCCAGTCTGTTAACGCCATCGCGGTGATGGTGGCGGGCGTGGTGCTGGCATGGCTTATCCGCCCGGAAGGCAGTGTGCGTTCCGTACTGCGCGTATGGATGAAGTTCGCCGCCGGGCTGGCATTGATGGGCGCAGGGTTTATGCTGCTGGCGCTGAACGCGCGACAGGGGGACCTGCATGGTCAGGCGTCGATGGGCATGATGATTGCTGGTCTGGCGCTGATGGGCTTCGCCGAGCTGTTTATTGACCCGGTGGCGATGGCGCAAATCACCCGTCTTAACATGCCTGGCGTGACCGGCGTGTTAACCGGGATCTACATGCTGGCGACGGGGGCGGTGGCAAACTGGCTGGCAGGGGTGGTGGCGCAACAAACCACTGAATCGCAAATCAGCGATTCAGCGATCGCCGCTTACGGTCACTTTTTCTCGCAAATGGGCGAATGGACGCTGGTTTGCGTGGCGCTAATTATGGCGCTGGTCATCTGTACCCGCCTGCTGTTTACCTCTTCAACCCCCCGCATCCAGCAATCCCGTCACGATTAACCGGCCTTTCGCTGTTCGTCACCCTGACGGGCAGCGAAAAGAGACATTTCGTGCGCCGCCTCTGTTTTTTTCTTCGCGCTTTTCTTATTCTTTTTGCCTCTTTTTTTAATGTGAAATAGCGTTTCATTTTACGCGGAGGCATAATGTTTACTTTATATAATGAAACTAATCTGGAAGTTTTAGGAAATGGCGTAAGCCGGAGAATACTGGCGCACGCCGGTCAATTAATGGCCGTTGAAGTGCATTTTGAAACCGGTGCAATCGGCGCAATGCACAGCCATCCACATGAGCAATTAACCTATATATTATCGGGCGAATTTACGTTTACTATCGGTAACGAAACACGGAGCGTTACGGCCGGAGACACGCTCTACAAGCGGCCTGACATCCCGCACGGCTGTGTTTGTCTGAAAGCGGGAGTATTACTGGATACATTCACGCCTGTGCGCGAAGATTTCCTGTAATTTAATATTTTCAGTGAATATATTTTTCATAATCACATCCGCCAGAAATATTATTAAAACTGGCGGATGTGATTATTTTTAATTGTGAGAGTGATCACTGAATGATCTTCAAATGATCTCATAACATAAATTAAAACGTTATTTCAAATTTATTCAAACGTTGTTTTATGTGATCTGTTAATAATATTGCGGATAAGGGATGCTATGAAGATAAAAAATTTACGATGGTACATTATCATACTTGTCATGTTGGGGACCGTCACCAACTACCTGGCAAGAAGTACGCTCGGCGTTGCGGCGCCAGAAATGATGAAAACGCTGGGGTTGTCCAGTGAGCAATATTCATGGATTGTCTCCGTCTTTCCCTTCACCTACGCCATCGGCGGGATCCTCTGCGGGTTTGTGATTGACCGCTACGGCCTGCGTCTGAGCTTCGCCATTCTGGCGGCGTTGTGGTCCATCTTCAATATGCTGACCGGTCTGTGCAGCACCTGGCTGCCCATTGCCTGGTTGCGCGGCGGGCTTGGGATCACCGAAGCGGCCTTCAACCCGGCAGGAATGAAAGTGACAGCAGAGTGGTTTCCGGCGAAAGAGCGCGGGCTGGCCTGCGGTGTTTACAGTCTCGGCACCTCGCTGGGGGCGATGCTGGCACCGCCGCTGGTGGTCTGGGCTATCGTCAATTACAACTGGGAAATGTCGTTCGTGGTGACTGGCGGCGTCGGGCTTATCTGGTGTGTGCTGTGGCTGGTCTGCTATCGCCCGCCAGAAAAACACCCGGCGATGATCGCCTCGGAATATGACGCCGTGCTGGCCGATCAGATCGAAGTGGTGAAAGAAAAAGCCTCGCTGCGTTCCATCATCAAAAACAAATCGCTGTGGGCGATTTCGCTGCCACGTTTTATGGCTGACCCGGCGTGGGGAACATTGCATTACTGGATGCCGCTCTACCTGGTCACAGTGCGCCACATGAACCTGCAGGAGATCGCCATGTTTGCCTGGCTGCCATTCCTGACGGCGGACCTCGGTTGCCTGTGCGCCGGGTTTATGTCGCGGATACTGGTCAACCGTGGCGTCAGCGTGCTCAATTCTAAACGCATTACCTTCACTTTTGCCGCGCTGTTAATGCTCTCGATGGCGGGCGTCGGCTTCGTCACTAACGTCTACATCGCCATCGCGCTGTTCTGTGTCGCCGGGTTTGCCCATCAGTGCCTGTCGATCACGGTCATCAGCATGTCGTCTGACTTGTTCTCAAAACATGAAGTGGCGACTGCTACTGGTTTCGCGGCCTTTACCGGCAGCATGGGCAATTTCCTGTTCGGCCTGTTCCTTGGCGCGATGGTGGCGGTGGTGGGCTACAACGTCTTTTTCGTCGGCTTAGGGATTTTCGATTTAATCGGCGCGATGTTCCTGTGGCTGTTAATTAAAAATCCACAACAAAAAACGCAAACCGTGGCGGCTTAATTCGCCAGACATTTATTAAGGGAAAACGTATGAAAAAATTAGCAACACTGTTGCTGGCGGCCGCCTTTTGCCCGCTGGTCAGCCAGGCGGTCACCCTCGATATTCGCGGCGGTTATCGCGAAGGCAGCCATAAATATGAATCGCGCTTTAAAATGAGCCAAGCGTGGAGTAATGGTTTCTGGCTCAGTATGGAAACCGATAATAAGCAGGGCGTCGATGGTTTCGACCAGTCCTCCACCGATTACAACGAAATCGAAGGCAACTACAAATATAAACTGACCGACACCGTCGCCATGCAGCCCGGTATGGTGTACCACTGGGGTGGCGACGGAGCGCAGATCCGCCCCTATGTGAAGTTTGTCTGGAATATGACGCCTGCCACCTGGAGCGGCATCCGTTTTCGTTATGACTGGAACCAATATGATTCCACCGACCTGTCAGGGAATCAGGATAAGGCCAGCGTCGGGCGAGTGGATCTCTATTTCGGCTGGCAAAACGATAAATGGTATATCCAGGATAACCCGGTCTTTTATCGCTACGTGAATGACTTTAATTATAACAATGACAAACAGTCGGCCTGGGAAAACGATCTGGTCATTAAATATAAACTGAGCAAAGTCTGGCAGCCCTATATCGAGTGGGATTACATGGGTCAGCAGGGCAGTTATCAGGGGCGCAGAGGGCTGACTGAAAACCGTTACCGCGTCGGCATTTCCATTAATATTTAAGGGACGGACATTTCATGAAAGCTAAAATTGCCTGTCTGGCGCTGGTCGTCTGGAGCGGCGCGTTCGCGGTCACCGCCAGCGCGGACTGTCTGACCTGGGACTGCCAGCAGATGCAGGACATCAAAACACAAATCGCCCATCACGATGGCCGCTATACAGCGGCCTGGCAGGCACTGCAAAAGCAGGCCGATGCTGCGCTGAGCCATCCGCGCTGGTCGGTGGCGGATAAAACCCTGACCCCGGCATCGGGCGATAAACACGACTATTTCAGTTTCGGGCCCTACTGGTGGCCGGACCCGGACCGCAAAGACGGCCTGCCGTACATCCGCAAAGACGGTCAAATCAACCCGGATTCAAAAACCAACGCCACCGACAGCAAACGGATGGTGCAGTTTTCCGATGATGTACGTGCGCTGACGCTCGCCTGGTATTACAGCGGCGAGGTGAAATACGCGCAGAAAGCGCAGCAGATGCTGCGCGCGTGGTTCCTTAACGCCAGCACCCGCATGAACCCGCACCTGAAATACGCGCAGGCGATCCCGGGGATCGTTGACGGGCGCGGTATCGGCATCATTGATACCCGTGTGCTGATCGACGTGGCGGACAGCATCGCGCTGCTCGCCACGGCAGGGCAGATCCCCTCCACTGACCTGGCGGGATATCAGAAATGGTATGCCGACTACACCGCGTGGCTGAAAACCAGCCGCAACGGTTTTGAAGAGGCGAACTGGTACAACAATCACGGCGCGTGGTATGACGCGCAGGTGACAGCGTTTTCCCTGTTTACCGGCGATAACGCCAGCGCGGCGACGCAGATCGACATCTTCACCTTGCGCCACCTGGCGTCGCAGGTGAACCACAAGGGCGAAATCACTTCGGAGCTGGAACGTACCCGCTCTTTCCATTACAGCAACTTTTCACTGGCAGCGTATGCGCGGATGGGGCGCTACGGCGAGAAGCTCAACGCCGACGTCTGGGGGTTTGAGCTCGACGGGCGCACGATGAAAAAAGCCTTCGCGTTGATAAGCGAACAGACCGGGAAATCACCGCAGGCCTGGCCGTATAAAGAGTTGCGTTATATGTCGTCTGAAGCCACTGGCCCGATGCTGGCGGCGGCAAGAGCGTATAAAGACGCCGCATTTGTGCAGAGCGCCCGTTTGCTGGCGAACGAAAATCCGCAGGATATCAATCTGCTGATCCCCGGATCGGTACTGGTGAAATAGGCAGGACAAGGATGAAACAATTTACTGACGCGCAGATCCAGTCAGCACGCCAGCGCGTAACGCCGGAAATCATCAATGCGCTGATCGCCCGCAACCGGGATGTGATTGATAACGACATTCTGGTCCCGGAAACGGGGTGCGCGACCTGGAATCACTACTTTTTCTGCCCGGATCACAGCGTCCGGCTGGTCTGGGATCGGCATTCACCGGGGCGGCATCGCTGCCCCATCGACGGCGCGACATTTAGCGGCGAACCATATGACGGCGCCTGGTGGCGCTGGCTGAACGGACTTAACGCCAGAGCCTGCTACGAGCTGGCGGTGCTCTGGCTGCTGACCGACGAACCTCGCTGGCTGGAGAAAGTGGTCGGGATCCTGATGCGCTATGCGCAGTATTATCCGGACTACGAAGAACATGGCGGCATTCCCTATAACGGGCCTGGTAAGGCCAACGCGCAGACGCTGTGCGAGGCGAACTGCCATGCGGATTTCGCTCGCGGGTTTGACATTATTCGCGGGCAACTGACTCGGGCACAGGAACGTTATATTGCCGAACGGCTGCTGTGCTGCGGCGCGGAATTTTTGATGGCCCATCGCTGCAACCAGATCCACAACCACGAGGTGAAGATCGGCGCCACGATTGGCATCATTGGCGCAGTGCTGGGCAACGATCGTTACCTGAATTTCGCCGTCAATGGCAAGTATGGCCTGCAGTATCAGCTCCAACACGGGCTGTCGGCAGGCGGTCTGTGGTTTGAAGGCTCGGTCCATTACCACTACTACGCGCTGGAAGCGTTTTTTGCCTTCGAAAAAATGGCGCAGGGAAGTCGCTACAGTCTGCTGGATAAGCCCTGGTATCGCCAGATGCTGAGCGTGCCGTTGCAGCTTTTATTGCCCGACATGACGTTTCCCGCCATCAATGACTGTGTAAAAGGGCAGGAGCGACCCGGCCACCCGGATATCTATGAATTTGCCTGGCAGGTTTATCGCCAGCAGGAATATGGCGAGTTGCTGTCGTGGCTGTACAGCACCCGCCCGCGCGATAACATTGATGCGTTGTTTTATGGCGTGGCGCTACCCGCAGAGCACTTACAGCCGCCAGAGGGGCATCTGCATGCACCGGATCTCGGCTTAACCCTCATCCGCACCATGCCGGGAGATGCAGTGTGTATTAACCATCTGCCCTACGGCGGTGAACACGATCATTACGCGAGTCTGGATCTGATCGTCTGTCGCGATGGAAAACCACTGCTGCCCGATCTCGGCACTACCGGATATGGCGCGCCGTTGCATTATGGCTACTACAAAAACACCTTTTCCCACAACACGCTCTGTGTAAACGGCCGTAATCAGCCGCCATCCAGTCCTCAGGTGGTGAGCTGGTCAGAGAACCGCGAGCAAGTCTGTCTGGTGGCTGAGGTGAACTGGCGGCAACCCATCACCATGCCGGACAACAAAACCCGTGTCGAATGGGATGACGCTGCCTATCAGGACGTCAACTTTCGCCGACATGTGGTGGTGACGGATCGCTGGCTGATCGATGTGCATGAAGTGGATAACCCGCATCAGCAGCAGGTGGATTCGGTGTGGCATCTCAACGCCGCGCCTGTGGGCGACAGTCTGCCAACGCTCTGTTTCCCACATGTCCATGCGATCCGCCAGACGCCGCTGACGCCGGCCGCTGATCTTTATTACACTGCCGACACGCCGTTGCACCTGCACTGTTTTTCCGGCGGCGAGACGACGTTGATTGAGGCGCGCGGTCCTGATAACCCGTCAACCTCGGACCTGGCGTATCTGATCCTGCGTACCACACAGCGGCGCATCGTCCACGTCTGTGTGTTCGACTTTACCGGCAGCGGTGAGATTTGCGTCGGGTGGGAAAATGACACGTTACGCGTCGAAGAGGCGCGCTCGGGCTATTCCTGCGAACTGGCGGTGAAGGCGTAACCGGCGTGCTGTCGCAGTGGCGGGGTGGGTATGCGTGACATCAGGGTTTCAATGCTGCTCTCCCGCCACAACAGTCCCTGCAGGGCAAACCAGGGCATCTCCTCGAGCCACTGGCGATGGGCGGGCGTTTCGACACCCTCCACAATCACCTGATGCTGATTGGCGCTGAAAAAACGCAGCAGGGAAGACATCAACTCCTGGCCGTTTTTTTTCTCAAACAGGCTCCACAGCAGGCATTTGTCGGTTTTGATAAACCGGAAGGGCTGCACCGCCAGCGCGCTAAACCCGGCGTAACCGGCGCCGAAATCATCCAGCCAGAACGAATACTTTTCACAGATCGCCCGGGTCGCCTGGCTGTGCTTGATCAGCGTGCCGGAGAACTCATTGATCTCAAAATGCAGGCAATGCAGACCGCTCACACACTCGGCGACAAAGTCGTTATCGAGCACCATCAATGTTTGTTCATCGATGTTCAGCGTCACCATTACGTCGTTATCCCGGAACCACGTTTGATAACGACGAACCAGCGCGATTTGCTCCAGCAAAATGTCCTGGCGCAGGCGGGGGGACGCGGTGCTAAAAAACTGCTCGACCTGCGAGAAACCGCGATGTTTCAGAGGATCGAGTCGCGAAAGACACTCCACAGCGATCAGTTTCCCCTCACGATTAAACATCGGCTGAAAAACATAACGCATTCCGGTGGGTTTACTGATCATCATGCTGATTTCCTGACGCGCTCCCGGTTATTTGAACGTCACATCGATGTTGGCAGAGGCGTTAAACACCCCTTCTTTCGGTGTTGCGCTCAGCCATTTCAGACTGGCCAGAAAGTTGGTGCTCATCACGCTGCCATTGACGTAACCCAGCGGTACCGGCGTTTTCAGCGGGATCCAACGGGTGGGGTTATCCGCCGGTGAAATCAAAATCCCGAAACCGCTGTTGGTGGTCGGCAGAATGGTGGTGGTGTCCTGCGTCGGGTAGGTGGTGCTGAAACTTGCCATCAGCGTCTGTCCCTGACAATCCTGACCCGCGCCGGTCAGGTTTGCCTGCACCGAGAACGGCACCTGTTTTTCGATTTTCCCCGTCACTGCGTTGCGCGCCGGGATCTTACCGAAATTCACCACTGTGCCGTTGTTGGCAACCACAGTCACCTGCGGGTTGCAGGAGATAAAACGGATATTGCCCAGTCCGGCGATGTAAGCGCGGAAGTTGCTGTTGGGACGGTTATTAAGCCCACCGATGCCATCGACCTGAAACAGCGCATACTGCGAGTTATCGGTGATCTGTCCGTTCTGCGGTGGCTGCTGACCGGTGGCTTTAATGTAGACCGAATACTCCACCGTCACCGTCTGAGACTGTGCCGGTGAGCGACAGCCGCCACGGCCGTCAGGGCGGCAGGTGGTGCCCGGGCCGACCAGCGTTTTCGAGGACGGTGACGGTTTATAATCAACGCTATGGTAGGTCACACCCACTTCCAGCGATTTATGGATCGACTGCATCTGCGTGGTGGGATCCCAGTACAGGTAAGCATCTTCGCCTTTTGGATAGCCGTCGGTGTCCTCGCACCTAAACGTGGACGAGAACGTCTGCGAGCGCCACAGCAATGACCCCGCCGCCAGACTGGAAGTGGACACGACAATCGGCTTGTCCAGCGTAATGACCTGCCTGATGCTGTTAGTCCCCGCTTCTTTGCAGGAGAGCGCAAAGCTTTTCAGCGGCAGAGAGGCGGCGAGCAGGGTTAACAGGATAAGCCCTGCCCGGGAGATTTTTTGCGTGAATCGCATCATCGAGGTTCCTTTATTTTGTGCCGCAGGTGAGGGTGACTTCCTGATAACCACCCGGTTTATTTGTATCCACTGGCGGTAGCGGTGGCACGGTCATCAGGCAGGACTGCCCGACGTTATCGCCCCATTTCATCCGCAGTTTCTCGCCGCTGTCGACGCCGGAGACGTACGCTTTCCCCTGCGTACCGACGATGCCGATGTTGCTGCCCTGAGCGTTGAAAATGGTCGCGCCAATCATTGGCGATTCGCCGTTATCCAGCGTGCTGTGAATAAGCAGGCTCTGGCCGGTATGAGTTTCAAACACCACTTTGCCGATCGCACGCTGGGTAGGGACGATATCCTTCGTCGCCAGCGGAATGTCGAGGCCGTTGCCGATGTCCGAGGTGCGCAACGCGACGCGGTTGTGGCGGTACGGCATCGCGGAGGTTTGCACGGCGTAACCGAAGTGGTCGATGGCGGCGCCCGGCTGATTCTCCAGTCGCACGCCCTGTGCGTTTTTGGCTTCCACCAGCACAAAGGTGTTCTGCAGCGGTTGCGACAGAGTGACGCCACCGGCGTGCATCACCACACCGCCCGCCATGTTCAACGAAGTTTGCTGATAACGTGAGTTGTAGCTGTGCCCGACGTCGATATTGCCCGCGCTGCCCTGATAACCGAGGTTTACGAGGCTGGTGTCGCCGCTGTGCTGCGTATGCCCGGTCTGGAGGAAGTAATTCATGCGGTTGTCATCCAGCAGTGTGCCGCTCAGGCCAGTACTGTAACCGTCACCGCTCTGTTTGCTGTGGGTGGCGTTGGCGCTCAGCGTCATGTCGCGGTTATGGTCAAAGACGCTGAACGGAATCGACAGATTCACGTTCACGCTGTTGTCGCTGTAGCCGTAGTTGCTGCGGCTGTTCTGGTAAAACACACTGTAGCTGACGCGGTTCCAGGTGCTGCTGAAGCCGGTCTGTACGGTACGGTCATAGGCCGAAGTACCCCAGTAGTTCTGACGGCTCAGAATGGTGTACAGAGACGCGCCGGCGATATGCTGGTTCACTGAGAGCTGAATGCGCTGGCGCTTGTTGTTATAACGCTGTGTGTCGTAATACTTGCGCTGTTGGTTTGCCCAGTCGGGCAGGCCGTTCGGGTTGTTATCCTGATCGTAATACTGGGTGCGGTAGAAACCGTTGGCCCAGCTCGCGCGTTCGGCAATGGCGTCCGAAAAGTCATAATAGCCGGAGGTGGAATAACGGTATCCGGCAAGCTGGAATTCGGTTCCCAGCTCGTTCAGCGCTTTGGCGTAAAGGAACCGGAAACTCGCGCCACGCTTGCTGTCGCCAGAGGCCAGATCGGTATCTGACCAGGCAGCATCCACCGAGGCCGCGCCCAGTACGCCGAGGTTGGTGCCGACACCGAGCACGCCGGAGCGATAATGTTCGGCGAAGAGCAGGCCGCCATACGGCGTCAGATCGTAACGCATACCATGAGAGAAGGTACCCTGTACAAATTGCGGCTGATAACGGCTGGTACCGTCGTGGTATTTCCCGGCCGTGAGCTGATACTCCCAAATCCCTTCGCGCAGCATGTTCGGTACCGACGAATAGGGTACAGAAAAGCTGTGGCGCGCGCCGTCCGCTTCGATCACGGTCACCGCCAGGTCGCCGCTCAGCGTGCTCGGATAGATATCTGTGAGGGCAAACGGGCCGGGCGGCACCATGGTGCTGTACACCGTGTAACCGTTCTGGCGCACTTCGACCCGCGCGTTGGTGTTCGCCACGCCGCGCACCACCGGGGCATAGCCACGCAGGCTGTCCGGCAGCATTTCGGGAATACTGGCGATCTGTACGCCACGGAACTGAAAACTGTCGAAGACGTCATTGCCGGTATTGCTCTGGCCAATCTGCAGACGGCTGCGCCACGGCACAATGTCCGTTTCCGCCCAACTGGAGACGGAGCGCCACTCTTCGTTTTGCCCCGGTTGTTTAGAGAGCGTCGAGTTATTGCGAAAACGCCATGCGCCAAGGTTTGCGCCATTGTTCAGAGAGAGAAACGCGTAGTCGCCCTGGCGGGTGCTACCGCCGTCGGTATACCGGCTGTGATCGCCGCTGAAAGTGTAATTCACATACGCGGCGTTAATGCCGTCGTCATACATGCGCGGCGAGATTGCCCCTTGCGGGCGCGGCTCCATATGGGTTTGCGGAACGGAAATATCCAGCTCCTGCAGACCGGCATTCCAGCTGAGCGAACTACCTGGGATCTCTTTAACGAGGTCATAGCAGGCATTGCTGCCTGCGGTAGCCGGCAGCAAAATGCCATATTCGCGATAATCTTCCGTGCTCAGGCAAAACGTCCCCGGCATATCTGGCTGACGCTTTTTGAATTCAATCTCACGGTGATCGACGCGTTTTCTGTTGATATAGATATCGAACGGATAGCGCCCCGGCAAAATATCATCGCCATTGGCCAGATCTTTCACCAGCGCGACGTTATCTTCACCGTGAATAAACGAGGTATTGAACTGTTCTTCCGCGTAAGAAAAGGGCGTCACCAGCAATGGCATCGCTGAAACATACAGCGTACAACGAATGCGGAAAGCCAGACGTCGTGGTGACGTCGCCATTTTTTGAGCGCGTGCCATTGAGTTCATCCCTAAGCTGAATTATTGAATGCGTGCGTCTTTAACGTCGGTATGACCGCCGTAGTCGTTGATAAAGGTGAACGACAGGCTGGTTGCCGCGATGGCGCCCGCAGGCAGCGGAATACTCAGCGTGTCGTTTGGCTTGACCATATCCGCATCCACTTTCCAGGTTTTGTTGCCATTACCTTTCAGCGTCACCACGCCGAATGTCACATGCAGCGGACCATTGTTGGTCACGCGTAGTGTATTTCCCTGCTTCTGCCAGCGCAGCGACTGTGCCTCTTTCAGCAGCGTGGTATTAATGGACGCCGGGCGATAAAACAGCTTAACGCGGGTTCTGACGGCAATTTGCAGCACGTTTTCTTGTTTTGCCGACGGCGGAATTTCCTGAACATTAATCCAGTAAACGCTTTCGCGGTCGGTGGGTAATCCACTGCCGGAATAGATAAAGCGCAAAATAGCGTCTTTATTACCCGCCAGTTTCAGAATGGGGGGAACCACTTGCATCGGTAAATTATTCGGCGTTTTGCTGGCATCGCCGGTATCAAGCCAGGTTTGCACCATCCAGGTTTCGTCCGTGTCATTGTGGATAGACAAGGCTGCCGATTTTTCATTACCGTTATAAATCACCCGGGTTTCATCGACCTGAATACCTGCCGGGGCCTGTAAAGACACAAGAAATAATAATGATGCCAGTTGCTTTTTCATTGACTCAATCCCGTTTAAGGCGCAGACCATCCCTGGTCCGAATTCACAGGTCCGTGGCTTATCTGTATTCGATGGTAAAGTTGGCGTTGGCGTTTGCGGTGCCCGCTTCGACGACTTTGTCGAAAGATTTGTAGCGCGCTTTGAGGTTAAAGGTCGCGGTGCCGTCGCTGGCGTCCTGTGCAGACGGAGTGATAGTGACCCAGGCGGTGTCGCTGCCAGCACTCTGGTTGATTGGAATGATTTTCTCGTTGTTGTCGAGGATCTCGATACCCACGCCTTTCGCCTGATCGACAGACAGTAGATTCGGGTTGCCTGCTACGGTCTGGCCGTCAAAACGCAGGGAGTAATCGCCCTGTTCGCATTTTTCCAGACTGATAGTGAAGGCTTTGGATGCTGTCACGTCGCCCACGTTAGTAAAGGCGGTGGTCGGGTATTTACCGATGAAAACTTGTTTATCCTGATCGCCAGAAACCACGTTACAGGTGGATTTCACGATTTCACCGGTGAATTCAACCTTACCATTGGCTGCATAGGCGTTGATGGCTGTTGCTGACAGGATCAGCGCAGCAGCGGGCAGCAAAATCTTATTCATTTTGACTCCATGTACTGGTTTAGAAAATGTCCGGAAGGACTGATTGGGCGGGAGGAATTTACATTAAGAATTTTCTTAGATTGATTGTTTTGGTGACTTGATTATTGAGAATTAATAGTCCGATACAATGGATTCTGTTATTGATTTGTGCCTGGCATGAAAGCTGATTTTTTACTTTATGCATATTCACGGCATTTATTTGCAGATTATTTTGCGACATGGCGGGAAAGAATAATCAGTCGCATTATTATTAATATATTGAAATCAATCGTAGTTACTTGATCGATAGGCACAAGCAATCATGGTGGCAGACTTTTTCTGCTACTATGCCGCCATTAACTAATAAGTGACGCCTGTTTGCCGCTCGCCGATTATTTTATTTCCCCTGCGGAAGTTATTTTCTTTATTTTTTGACATCTTTAATTGTCTCATTTTTTGTTCCATGACACGAACAGACGAGTAGTGCCTGATACTTGTATCGAAAGGATAATGACAAAATGGATGATGCCTGGGTTAAACAGGGTCTGTTTGAAATCATTGCGATATTGCGTGAATCTGTCAAAAAAGGCAGCCGTGTTGATGTCCGCGCGAAGGCGCGCATCATTGCCACGCGCATTCTGCGGTTAGACTCTGCCGGTTTTTTTATCCCGTGGAGTGAAGAGCTAATCAAAGAGGGACGCACGCTAAGTTTTACGATTCAGGATTATAACGCCAAATACGATTTTAAAACCGGTAAAGCGAAAGCGATAACCAGCAAGGGCGTCAATTGCTTATATGTTGCGTTTCCCGGGGAAGTCAATGTCACTCAGCGGCGAAAACATTTACGTCTGTTTCTGGCCAATAAACATCAGTTTTACTGTAGTGGCAGGTTTAATGATGGCCTTAAATACCACTATATCGTTAAGGATATTTCCCACGGCGGTTGCGCGCTTATTGTAGAAAACGACGAGCGCGTCGCCTCATTGTGCGGTAGCACATTACGTAATGCCGCCTTTGATTTCGGTGATGTCGGAACGCTGATTTCCGATCTCCACGTCATTAACGTGAAACGCATAAAAGAAATAGCCGACGATGAGAATGAGCGATTTTATATTCATCTCTCATGTCAGTTTAAGCGTATGAACGAGAATACGCTGCGCAAGCTGGACAATATCATCGTTAAATTACTCCTTGAAGAGAAGCGTCTGCGACGATTGTAGTCTCCGACGCGGTGGTTTCCGCTGTTGTTAGAAATGGTATTGATGAAACAGATTATTGTCTGGAGTGCCATGGATTTTACCGGTGCCGGTCTCCAGTCTGCGATTGCCGATTCTGGCCTCGAACCGGTATTTGTCCGTTCCATGACCGAGTTGCCATTTGCGTTATGGGTTTACCCAACAGCACCGTTGTTTATTAATCTTCTGGGTAGCGATTATACGCCTACCGAAAAGATCCTCTGGCTGAATAAGCATGTTGATGGTTTTGCTGAAAAGCAGGTCGCACTGCTGCTTAAGCGCCAGCATGAAACACTGGTGCCGGAACTGTTGTCATTGGATC
This sequence comes from Trabulsiella guamensis ATCC 49490, assembly GCF_000734965.1. GTDB lineage: Bacteria > Pseudomonadota > Gammaproteobacteria > Enterobacterales > Enterobacteriaceae > Trabulsiella > Trabulsiella guamensis. The sequence continues at coordinate 66,868 of NZ_JMTB01000085.1, read as the reverse complement.
ATTTTCTGATCGTTGCGGATAACGTTCGCATGGTTCAACTGCATGACACACTGCTGCAACTGGTGGTGAATCAGCACCGACCGCACGGTAGCGCCCCCGCGACAGAGCGTGGGCGCCTCACGCAAATGGAAAAAAGCATTCTGCGGTTACTGCTGCAGGACGCGGACATTCACCGGGCCTCGCAACAGCTGGAGATTAACTATAAAACCGCTCAGGGCCACAAGATGAGCGCTATCCGCAAGCTCGGCTTTCGCAACAGCGCGCAGCTCTATAAAAACCTGAACGGGTTTCTGGCGCTCGCCAGTTGAGCGCCCATTTGAGTTTACGGTTTGATGTTTTCCAGCGCGGTTAATGCCCACGCCGGCAACTGAAGATCCGCCGCCGCCAGGTTTTCCTGCAAATGCCCCAGCGATGACGTCCCCGGAATCAGCAGGATGTTCGGCGAACGCTGCAACAGCCACGCCAGCGCTACCTGCATCGGGGTTGCGCCAAGCTTTTCTGCCACCTCATTCAGCTCCCCGGACTGCAACGGCGTAAAGCCGCCGAGCGGGAAGAACGGCACGTACGGGATATTCTGCGCAGCCAGCGCATCAATCAACGCGTCGTCCTGACGATTCGCGACGTTGTAGAAGTTCTGCACGCAGGCGACAGGCGTCATTTTCTGCGCATCCGCCACCTGTTTTGCCGTCACGTTGCTGAGCCCGATATGGCGAATCAGCCCGCGTTTCTTCAGCGTGATCAGCGTATCAAGCGGCTCTTCCAGCGGCCCTTCCGCCGGGCCATGCACATCAAGCATACTGCGCAGATTCACCACTTCCAGTGCTTCTAAACCCAGATTGCGCAGGTTATCTTCCACGGCCTGGGTCAATTCGGCCGGTGACATGGCGGGGATCCAGTCGCCTTTCTCATTACGACGCGCGCTGACCTTGGTGACGATGCACAGCGACGCCGGATAAGGATGCAGTGCCTTGCGAATCAACTGGTTGGTGACATGTGGACCATAAAAGTCAGAGGTATCGATATGGTTAACACCGGCGTCCACTGCCGCCTGTAACACTTTCACCGCCACTTCCGGATCTTTCGGCGGACCAAATACGCCAGGCCCTGCCAGCTGCATTGCGCCATAGCCCAGGCGATACACTTCACGATCGCCCAAAATATACGTACCGGATTTTTTCACGCTCGACATGGTAACTCCTCTCAGGATGTGAACCGACAGACGGCTGGCAGACAGTGTAACGCGCCGACGGCAGGAGTGGGTATCAGGGAGTGTAACCGAAGATGTGTGTGGCGGCAGGAGACCGCCACGACGGACATTAGCCGAAGAACATCACCGACACGCAGAGAATGCCGACGATAAGCGTAATCAGGCTGCCTATGGAGCGGTAAGGCTTCAGCGATGGGATCAGATAGGTAGAAAGCGTCGGCATAATAAACAGAATCATGGCGATAAGCGGCCCGCTGATAGCGTAAATCATCGAAATAGCGTTCGGATTGATGCAGCACACCACGAAAGTGATCCCTGAAACCAGCAGGACAGAAACCGCGCGGTTAAAGGCGCGGCTTTTATGCACGCCAAGCTGATTAAGCGACGTTTTGACGATTTCGCTGGCACCTTCAATCACGCCAAAGTAGGTGCCGAGAAACGATTTCGACATGGCGACCACCGCCACGATAATCCCCGACAGCGCCAGCCAGCCGGGGGCGTCTGGCATCATCGACAGTGCGGAAAGGATCGTGACGCCTTCCTGTTTCGCCGACTCGATGTAGTTCACCGGAATCGACAGCAGACAGCTCACCACAAAGAAAAGCACGCTCAGACAGATGATCAGGTACGCCACCTTCATGATCTTTTTGCATTTACCCATGGCCTGATCGCCATATTTTTCCCGCCGGTCGATAGCGAAAGTGGAAATAATGGGCGTATGGCTAAAAGCAAAAACCATCACGGGAATCGAAATCCAGACCTGGTGCAGCGTGTGTGTGTTAAACGCCATCTGGCCCGCCAGCAGTGTCGGTTGCCAGCTGCCGGTCAGCCAGATCGACAGGAAGAGAAAATATGAAATCAGGGGAAACACCAGAAAGCCCATCACTTTCAGTGTAATGTGACGTCCCATCAGGAAGATCAGATTCAGCACCAGCACGACGCCTGCGCTCACCATCACCCGCACAGTGGTCGTGACCGGCTGATGTTTGGCCAGTTGTTCGGTGAGCGAGTTAGTGATAGCGACAGCGTAGATCAGCACCACCACGAAAAAGGCGATGAAATAGAGCGCAGTGATCAGACTGCCGATCTTTTTACCGTAGTAGTGGCTCACCGCACCGGTGATCCCGGCATTGACGGGCGTGTTTGAGGCGAGAATAAACTGACACAGCGCACGGTGCGGCCAGTACGTCAGCGGCCAGGCGACGAGTGCGGTAATCAGCAGGACAAGGCTTCCGGCGGAACCAAGTTGAATGGGCAGGAAAAGCGTGCCTGCGCCCACAGCAGTGCCATATAAGGCAAAACTCCAGAGCGTCTCTTCTTTAGACCAAAATTTAGACATTATTCGAACGTATCAACCATCAAACCAAAAAAACGGAGTGCAATTTACCATAATTGACGGTGTGAATGGGCGGATAGTTTTGTATAAAGCGCATGCAGAGGATCGGCAACGGGCGTTGCCGATCCTCTAACCGCTTAATTCTGAACGGGGATACGCCTCTGGCGATGTTTAATCACTCGCAGACGCAGCGCGTCGTAGATCCAGTTGTACAGCATGGTATAGGGCAGGAAGAACAGGAAGAAACCCATCTCCAGCATAAACGCCTGTACCAGAGACACGCCGAGCACCAGCGCCACCACGCTCACGCCGATAATAATAAATCCGCATTCGAAGCCCAGCGCGTGCAACGCACGAACCCGTGTGGTACGCACGACGCGGATCACAGGCCACAGTTTGTCAAAAGCGGCGTTATAAATAATGTTCCAGACCATCGCAAGGGTGGCGAGGAGAATACTCAGTCCACCCATTTCCACCACTGAACGCTGCATCAGCCAGGCGGCGGTGGGGGCCAGAATTGCCGTCGCAATGCCTTCAAAGCAAACGGCATGGAAGATTCGCTCCAGTAACGTTCTGCTGTGCAGAGCATCATGTTGCATAGTGTTAAACCTCATTATTTCAAAATGAATGGTACGCTGGCGGAGATGATTTTCATTGATAAATATGATAATTAAAAGATAGATTCCATCGAGAAAATAGATAGATTATGCGCTACTCACCGGAAGCTCTCACTGCGTTTGTCGAAACCGTATCGTGCGGATCGTTCTCTGCGGCAGCCCGTCGGCTACGAAAAAGTCAGTCGACCATCAGCACGGCCATCGCCCATCTTGAGGCGGATCTCGGCGTTTTGTTGTTTGACCGTTCTTCCCGCCAGCCCGTGCTGACCGGGCAGGGGCGACAGGTGCTGAGTTACGTGCAGGCGATCCTCACCGCCAGCAACCGGCTGGATGAACTGGCGGTGTCGCTGTCCGGGGAAACTGAAGTGCGGCTCACCTTTGTGCTCTCGGATACGCTGCACCCTGCCGTCCTGGCGGATCTGTTGTCGCAGTTTGACCAGCGTTTTCCGCACATTGAGTTTGAATGTCTGGTGGGCGAAGATGCGGATGTTATCGATCTGCTGGAAAAGGGACGGGCGCATATCGGGCTTATTGAAGCGCGCGGGCACTATCCCACTGATATCGCTGTATCGCGGGTGCCGGTGCAGTCCCGGATGGCTATTTATGTCGCGCCGTCGCACCCGCTGGCGGGAAAACCCCGCGTCGAGTGGGACGAGCTGCATACCTGGCGTGAACTGCGCCTGAATACCTACCTCGAAGATAATCCACAGCCTGCGCGCGGTCCGGTATGGTCTGCGCCTAACTACCTGATGCTGCTGAGTATGGCGGAGCAGGGTTTTGGCTGGTGCGCGTTACCTTGTGCGCTGGTGGAAGAGTTTAATACCACCAAAAACCTGACCATGTTGAATGTCACCGGCTGGCCGCGGGCGGTTTCGGTCGATCTGCTATGGAACAAGAAGTCGCCGCCGGGCGCGGCAGGCAGTTGGTTGCGGGACTATTTTCAGCAGTTACCACCAGCCCCTGTGGCAGACTGAGCGATGACATGTGATAAATCTCACTTTTTTTAAACAATTGCGAAAATAGTTGATAACAATCATCTACTATGATGGAGGTTTTTTGCGCTGAGGTAGAGATGAAAGATGTCGTTATCGTCGGTGCGCTGCGAACGCCCATCGGCTGTTTTCAGGGCGCGCTATCGCGCCATTCTGCGGTAGAACTGGGCAGCGTGGTAGTAAAAGCGCTGGTTGAGCGTACCGGAATCGCCCCCTCGACCATCGATGAAGTGATCCTGGGACAGGTCCTGACGGCCGGTACCGGGCAGAACCCTGCGCGCCAGTCTGCAATTAAAGGCGGCCTGCCCAATACGGTTTCTGCTATCACCATCAACGACGTCTGCGGTTCCGGGCTGAAAGCGTTACATCTGGCGACACAGGCGATTCAGTGTGGTGAGGCAGATGTGGTTATCGCTGGCGGGCAGGAGAATATGAGCCGCGCGCCACATGTTCTCACCGACAGCCGGACCGGCGCACGACTGGGCAACAGCCAGCTTATCGACAGCCTGGTGCATGACGGCCTGTGGGATGCGTTCAATGATTATCACATGGGTGTCACGGCGGAAAACCTCGCCCGCGAATATGGTATCAGCCGCGAGCTCCAGGATGCCTGGGCCCTCAGTTCGCAACAAAAAGCCAGACAGGCGATCGACTCCGGCCGTTTTCGTGATGAGATCGTGCCTGTGGTCATCACACCAGAACGTGGCGCGCCACGGGTGGTGGATACCGACGAACAGCCGCAAACCGATGCCAGCGCTGAAGGGCTGGCGCGGCTGTTACCGGCCTTCGAACAATGTGGTTCGGTAACGGCGGGCAATGCCTCTTCGATTAATGACGGCGCCGCTGCGGTGCTGATGATGAGCGAAAGCAAAGCACAGGAACTGAACCTGCCGGTGCTGGCGCGTATTCGCGCGTTTGCCAGCGTCGGTGTTGATCCCGCCCTGATGGGTATTGCCCCCGTCCATGCCACCCGCCGCTGCCTCGAACGCGCAGGCTGGCACCTCAATGATGTCGATCTGATCGAAGCTAACGAAGCCTTCGCGGCACAGGCGATCTCCGTCGGCAGAATACTGGAATGGGACGAACGGCGGGTGAATGTGAACGGCGGCGCCATTGCGCTGGGCCACCCGATTGGCGCTTCCGGCTGTCGTATTCTGGTGTCGCTGGTGCATGAAATGGTGAAACGGGATGCACATAAAGGTCTCGCCACATTATGTATCGGCGGCGGTCAGGGTGTGGCGCTGGCGGTTGAACGCGAATAACTTCCTGAAAAAAAAGCCCTCCACAGGGAGGGCAAGGCCAGTTACAGAAACACATACTCAACGATTTCTCCGCAATGTACCCAACGGAGGCAATCAGCCGAAAAGTTATCAAAACGCCGTTTCATTTTGTGTGATGCCCTGCGCAAATTACTGACAAACTGCCAGTAATTCATCGCGTTCTGCGTCCCGTCTTTGTTTTCTAACCCCCTTTCTCTCTCCTGCTGCTTTTTTTCAAAGATATTCTAACAGATTGTATTTTATGATTTTAATTTCGTGGCGCAATGCGGTGGCGTGATCAGTACAGCATTTCTGACAATCTCTCTCGTTAAAATTGAAACGATGTTTTATTTATAATTGAAAACCCATTTCAGGAGAGGTAGGATGGCGACATATCCAAAGCGGAACCCTGTTTTACTCCGCTTACCCGATCACAAAACACTTTTCTGGAGGTGAACGTGGACGTCAGACAAAGCATCCATAGTGCGCATGCAAAAACGCTTGATACTCAGGGGCTGCGCGATGAGTTTTTAGTTGAGAAAGTATTTGTCGCAGATGAATACACTATGGTTTACAGCCACATCGACCGTATCATCGTCGGTGGGATTATGCCGGTCAGCAAAACCGTCTCTGTCGGCGGCGAAGTCGGTAAGCAATTAGGCGTCAGTTATTTCCTTGAGCGCCGCGAGCTGGGCGTGATCAATATCGGCGGCCCGGGCACCATTACCGTTGACGGCAAGTGCTACGAGATCAGCCATCGCGATGCGCTGTACGTCGGCAAAGGCGCCAAAGAAGTGGTATTCGCCAGCGTTGATCGCGCAAAACCCGCGAAGTTTTACTACAACTGCGCGCCGGCGCACATGACCTATCCCACCAAAAAAGTGACGCCGGCAGATGTCGCGCCCGTCACGCTTGGCGACAATCTCACCAGCAACCGTCGCACCATCAACAAATATTTCGTGCCGGACGTGCTGGAAACCTGCCAGCTCAGCATGGGCCTGACGGTACTTGAGCCGGGCAACCTGTGGAACACCATGCCCTGCCATACCCACGAACGCCGCATGGAAGTGTATCTGTACTTCAACATGGACGATGACGCCTGCGTATTCCACATGATGGGGCAGCCGCAGGAGACGCGTCACATCGTGATGCACAACGAGCAGGCGGTGATTTCCCCGAGCTGGTCAATCCATTCCGGTGTGGGCACCCGCGCTTACACCTTCATCTGGGGGATGGTAGGCGAAAATCAGGTCTTTGATGATATGGACCACGTCGCGGTAAAAGATCTGCGCTAGTCGCAGGCAGGATACGCTTTAATCATGCCTGAGCAATGCAGGCGCAGTAAGAGTGAGGAATAACATGATTTTGAATGACTTCTCCCTGCAGGGAAAAGTGGCCATCGTGACCGGTTGTGATACCGGTCTTGGCCAGGGGATGGCGCTGGGTCTGGCGGAAGCGGGCTGCGACATCGTCGGGATTAACGTGGTTGAGCCGACCGAAACCATCGAGCGTGTTACCGCGCTGGGGCGTCGCTTCCTGAGCCTGACCGCCGATCTACGCACTATTGATCGCGTACCTGAACTGCTGGAGCGTGCGGTGGCTGAATTCGGCCATGTCGACATTCTGGTAAATAACGCTGGTCTGATCCGTCGTACGGACGCCATTGATTTCAGCGAAAAAGACTGGGACGACGTCATGAACCTGAACATCAAAACGGTGTTCTTCATGTCTCAGGCGGTAGCGAAGCAGTTCATCGCCCAGGGCAAAGGTGGCAAAATCATTAACATTGCCTCCATGCTCTCCTTCCAGGGCGGTATCCGCGTGCCGTCTTACACAGCCTCGAAGAGCGCGGTGATGGGCGTGACCCGTCTGCTGGCGAACGAGTGGGCGAAGCACGGCATCAATGTTAACGCGATTGCGCCGGGTTATATGGCGACAAACAACACGCAACAATTGCGTGCCGATGAGCAGCGCAGTGCGGAAATCCTTGATCGTATTCCGGCCGGACGTTGGGGTCTGCCGAGCGATCTGAAAGGGCCGGTTGTCTTCTTAGCCTCGTCTGCCTCTGACTATATCAACGGCTATACCATCGCAGTAGATGGTGGCTGGCTGGCGCGATAACCTCTCGCCTGACGCATCAACCCTCGCCAATGGCGGGGGTTTTTTTGCTTTTTTCTTACCCAAAATGCGCATAATTAATACGGCTCAGTAGTGCTAAATGTCATTGGTTTTGGTTAAATCAAATACGGAAAATATATTCACATGGGGTATGGGATTATCTGACAATCGTATTTTGGAATGCATGGAATCACACATCGCTACCGGATAACGGAATGGAAAATGATTAACCTGTAATTTATAATTGATTGATTTTATTTAAATTAATATTTAAGTGTGATTCTCCATAACAAAAATCATTCCTTTTTTCTAAGACGCAGGATCACATCTTTTTAATAACTACCAATTTTTGTAGCATTGAAATTTGAATTAAAAAGCGTTTCAGATTATTCCTACAATGAGATATTATTTCCATCTTAAGGGAATTAATCAGAGCTTTTGCCTGTCATGTCTTCACTGGAAATCAAATCAAGCAGCGTTTCAGAATTTGCACATTATCCGCAATCAGTACCGCGTACAGGGGAGATTGATCTCCTCGGTCTCATAGAGACGTTATGGAGCGCGAAGCGGCATATCGTGGCGTGCGTCCTGGGGTTCGCCTTCGTCGGGCTTCTGGTCTCTTTCCTGCTGCCGCAAAAGTGGACAAGTAATGCGGTGATTACCCCAGCGGAATCCACGCAATGGAATACCCTGCGCCAGCAACTGGTTAATTTGCGGGTGCTTGATGTAAACGCCAGCCTTGACCGGGGCGAGGCGTTCAGCCTGTTTATCAAAAAATTCCGTTCCCAGTTACTGCTGGAAGAGTACATCAAGTCCACACCGATGATTATGGAGCAATTTGAGAACACACAGGTTGATCCAATGGAACTGCACCGGGCGATTGTGGCGGTTTCAGAGAAGATGAAAGCGGTTGATGACAGCAGCAATAAAAAGAATGATCCGCAGCCTTACAGTTCCTGGACACTGAGCTTTACCGCTCCTGACCCGCAGGAAGCGCAAAGTATCCTCGATGGTTATATCCAGTTTGTCGCAAAACAGGTCGTCGCGCAGATGATGGATGACGTACGCAACGCGCTGGCGCTGAAAACCAAAACCGAGAAACAAGCGCTCGAGCTTGAGCGGGCAAAACTCAACAATCTTCATGAAGCGAAAATTCAGCGTCTGAACTACTCGCTGGAAGTGGCAAAAGCCGCGGGCATTTCGAAGCCGGTGTACAGCAATGGCCAGGCGGTAAAAGATGACCCTGATTTTTCCGTGTCGCTCGGTGCGGATGGTATTGCCCGCAAGCTGGAAATCGAAAAATCGATTGCTGACGTGTCTGAGCTGAACGGCAATCTGCGTAACCGGGAATATGTGCTGGGGCAGCTGGAAAAACTGAACGTTGAGGATGTGACCTTCCCGGTCTTCAAGTACCAGCTCTCCGCGTCAATGCCAGTGAAAAAAGACGGCCCGGGCAAATCGCTCGTTGTATTACTCGCAGCACTGCTCGGCGGGATGGTAGCCTGTGGCGGTATTCTGCTGCGTCAGGCGATAAAAACGCGCGAACCATCGCTGAAGGTGGTTTGATTTTTGTTATGCGTACATGCTGAGTGCATGAGGGTACATGAGGGTACATGAGGGTACATGAGGGTACATGAGGGTACATGAAGGTATGGAGAAGGGTTCCGTTCACCTCAATTGCTCTGCTTCTCTGGGACCACGATACCCGTGAACGTGTTAAGGGTGCTCGTCGCCGCACCCTTAACACGTTCACGAGCGGTATGGTTTCAGAGGAGCAATGCACTGGGAGTGAACGGAACCCCTCACCGAACTGGCATATTCTCAAAACTCCATAATCCCGCCCCAACATTTTATTCGCTGGAAAATCCCCCCTCATTTTGTTTCACTGAACGAAATGACACTCTGAGGTTTGCGGATGAAAACAATTGGGCTACTGGGCGGCATGAGCTGGGAATCGACCATTCCTTATTACCGGCTGATCAACGAAGGCATCAAACAGCAGCTCGGCGGACTGCATTCGGCGAAAATTGTGTTACACAGCGTTGATTTTCATGAGATTGAAGCCTGCCAGTCAGGTAATCAATGGGATAAAGCCGGCGAGATGCTGGCTGATGCCGCTCAGGGGCTGGTAAAGGCGGGGGCAGAAGGCATTGTGCTCTGTACCAATACCATGCACAAAGTCGCCGATGCCATTGAGTCCCGCTGTGCCGTGCCATTTTTGCATATCGCTGACGCCACGGGGCGGGCTATCGAAAAGCAGGGGATGAAGCGCGTGGCGCTGCTTGGCACTCGCTACACCATGGAACAGGATTTTTACCGCGGGCGTCTGGAGTCTGAATTCGGCGTGGAAACGCTGATCCCTGACGCCAGTGAGCGTGCGCAAATCAACCATATTATTTTTGACGAGCTTTGCCTCGGCAGTTTCACGCAGCCATCACGTGACATGTACCTCAAGGTCATTGAGCGACTGGCGCTGCAGGGGGCGGAAGGGGTGATCTTCGGCTGCACCGAAATTGGCTTGCTGGTGCCAGTGGAACAGAGTCCGGTCCCGGTCTTTGATACGGCGGCAATCCATGCCGCAGATGCCGTTGAGTTTATGCTGTCGTAGTACGGTTCAGCACGGCTTCCAGCGGCTGAGTAATCAACGACAGGTGAGCCTGTAAGTGCTGTGAAAAGGCTTCGACCAGCGCCGACGCCGGGCGATGAATGGGGCGAATCAGGCTTACCGTAAATGGCACCGCCACGCTGAAGCGACGTACGACCACGCCGCTGGCGGCATAGTCGAGAGCGGTCATCGGGTTGACCACTGAAATCCCGGCGCCAGCCCGCACCAGCGAGCACACCGATGCCGCGCTGTGCGTTTCCACTACCATTCTTCGTTTCACCTGATGTTCCGTAAACAGCGAGTCCAGCAACTGACGATAGCTGTCGGTACGCGACAGGCTGATGTAGTTTTCGCCATGGAAATCCGCAGGTGTCAACGCTGTTTTCGCTGCCAGCGGGTGATCGTGCGGCAATACACAAACTTCATTAAGTGTCAGTAGCGCTGTGCGTTCCGTTCCGGCGGGGGTCTGTAAGGTTTCCGTTAAGCCCAGATCATGGCGCTGGGCGGAAAGCCACTCCTCCAGCAGCGGAGATTCCTGCGGTACAATCTGCAGACTCACCTCGGGATAACGTGCCAGAAAAGGCTGGAGCAGCGCGGGTAAAAAAGACTGCGAAAAGACCGGCAGGCAGACCACGGAGAGCTCGCCCTGGCGAAATTCTCGCAGCCCTTCTGCGGCGCTGATGATCCTGTCGAGCCCGTACCACGACCGTTGCACTTCCTCGAACAACCGTAGCCCCTGTACCGTCGGGTGCAGACGGCCTCGTGAACGCTCAAACAGGGTTAATCCCAGCACCTTTTCAAAGCGCGCCAGCTCACGGCTGACAGTGGGCTGTGAGGTATTCAGCAGACGCGCCGCCTCGGTCAGGTTGCCTGCGGTCATCACCGCGTGAAAAATTTCAATATGACGCAGGTTGACCGCTGCCATGGGAATGCCTCCGGGAATATCATCCATATCATTTTTGCATAGACTGGCGATAAAACGATATTTTTTATTGCCTTCGTTTTATGGCGTAATCGGAAGAATTGATGATTGATTGATATCCGGAGTCCGCCATGCCACGCCCGCTGCACAACACTGATACCAGCCTTAATGCCGAAAACCTGCTGCGCCTGCCTGCGGAATTTGGCTGCCCGGTCTGGGTGTATGACGCGCAGATTATCCGTCAGCAAATCGCCCAGCTCAGCCAGTTTGATGTGGTACGTTTTGCGCAGAAAGCCTGCTCTAACGTGCACATTCTGCAATTGATGCGTGAAGAGGGCGTGAAGGTGGATTCCGTATCGCTGGGCGAAATTGAACGTGCGCTGGTGGCGGGATTTGATCCGAAAACCCGTCCGGATGACATCGTCTTTACTGCTGACGTGCTGGACAACGAAACCCAGGCACGGGTGGCGGAACTGGGGATCCCGGTCAACGCCGGTTCGGTGGATATGCTCGAACAACTGGGTGCCGCGTCACCAGGGCATCGTGTCTGGTTACGCATCAACCCAGGCTTCGGGCACGGTCACAGCCAGAAAACCAATACCGGCGGTGAGAACAGCAAACACGGGATCTGGCATAGCGATCTGCCGCTGGCGCTGGCGGCCATCCAGCGCTATCAGCTAAAGCTGGTGGGCATTCACATGCATATCGGTTCCGGCGTGGATTATGCGCATCTTGAGCAGGTGTGCGGCGCGATGGTGGAACAAGTGCTTGCCTTTGGGCAGGATCTGGAGGCCATCTCCGCCGGTGGCGGGCTTTCCATCCCTTATCGTGAAGGGGACGAAACCATCGACACGCAGCACTACTACGGTCTGTGGAATGCCGCGCGGGAGAAAATCGCGAAGCATCTCGGTCATCCGGTGAAGCTGGAGATTGAACCGGGGCGTTTCCTGGTGGCGGAGGCCGGTGTGCTGGTGGCGCAGGTTCGCAGTGTAAAAGCGATGGGGCGTCGTCACTTTGTGCTGATCGACGCGGGCTTTAACGATCTGATGCGCCCGGCGATGTACGGCAGCTATCACCACATTTCGGCGTTACCGGCGGACGGTCGTGATCTGAGCCATGCGCCGCTGATCGACACGGTGGTGGCCGGCCCGCTGTGCGAGTCAGGCGACGTTTTCACGCAACAGGAAGGCGGCAAAGTAGAAACCCGACCGTTGCCTGCGGTCGTACCGGGGGATTATCTGGTTCTGCACGACACCGGGGCGTATGGCGCGTCGATGTCATCCAATTACAACAGCCGTCCGCTGCTGCCTGAAGTGCTGTTTGATGGTGGTAAAGCGCGGCTGATTCGCCGTCGTCAGACCATTCAGGAGTTGATCGCGCTGGAGCTGCTGTAAGGCCCGACGGTTACCGAATCCCGCAGTACCAGCGTACCGGTGAACGGCGGGATCGTTTCGATCTGCTGGTGGTTCGCGAGCTTAATCGCCTGTTCAATGGCCGTCACAATCATGTTGTCGATGGGTAAATAGACCGTCGACAACCCTGGCTCCAGCCATTTTGCGCTCGGCGCATCGTCGAAACCGAACAGGGAAATATCCTGCGGAATGTGCAGCCCGGCCTGATGCAGCGCTTTTGACGCTCCCAGCGCCATGTCGTCGTTACAGGCGAAGAGGGCGCTGAAACGGGTTTTATCCGTAAGCAGTTCGCGGCACAGTTCATAACCGCGCGTCATGCTGGAATCGCCGTATTTTACTTTTGCCGCATCCCACGGAATGCCATGTTTTTTCAGCGCGTTACGGTAACCCTCCAGACGCGCTTTCCCGGTCGGGGTGTGAATGGGCACGGTGATGCAGGCGATGTCGCGATGCCCCTGCGAGATGAGGTATTCCACCACCTGGAATGCGGCATCCTGCTGTTCAAAGAACACGCAGCGATCCCGGGCCTGCGCCACATCACGGTTGATCACTACCAATGGCATCGGGATCGAGTCGACCAGCGCCATGATCGCTTTTTCGCTCATGTAGCGGGTGTAGAGAATAATGGCGTCGCACTGCCGGTCAGCGAGCATCTGTACTGCCTGCTCTTCGCGCTCCGGGGTGTCGTGGCCATCGGTGACAATAAGCTGTTTGCCGTGGGATTCCGTCTGTCGCGACGCCTGTTGCAACAGGCGACCAAAATAGAAGCCGTCGAAAGTGGAGACCACCAGGCCAATGCTGTTGCTGGTACGGTTAGCCAGAGATCGCGCCAGAAAGTTGGGTCGATAGCCCAGCTCCTCCATCGCTTTAAATACCTGCTGACGGGTACTCTCTTTCACCTGACCTGTGCCGTTCAGTACGCGGGATACGGTCGCTTTCGACACGCCAGCGCGCAGTGAGACATCCAGCATTGTTGCCATTGTAGATCCCTGATTCCACGAAATGATGGGTAGTTTATCACAGGCTATCCGGCGCATAAGCCTTTCCTCAAGTGTTAAAAAACGACTAAGATCACGCTTTTTGCTGTGAAATCACGGCGATGAGTCAGCAAACGCCGCGATGATGGTTTCGGAAAATTTGCTAAAATAGCGCTCTCAACCTCGCGTTTCCCCAGGAGATGACGTGAAAATCCAGCCGCTGTATGACGCGCCCCACTTTGCTGAGCAGGTGACTGACTGGCTCTGGCAGGCCTTTGGCGATCCACTGCCGAGGGAATTTTTCGCCAGCATTATTCGCCACAGTCAGACGCCGGACGCGCTGCCACTGACGTTCATCGCCACCGATGGCGATACGCTGCTCGGCACCGTGGGGCTATGGCGCTGCGATTTAATCAGTCGTCAGGATTTATGGCCGTGGATGGCGGCGTTGTACGTCGCTGAAACAGCGCGCGGAGCGGGTCTGGCGGGGAAACTTCAGCGCTACGTTATCGACTATGCCCGCGAGAAAGGCTACGTACAACTTCATCTTTACTCGGCCTGTCGGGATTTCTACGAGCGCTTCGGCTGGCAATACCTCGGCGATGGCCTGGATTACCCGGCCACCGCAGTGCATCTCTATCGTTACGATCTCTCACCGTCGGCAGGGGACAGTACCGAGTGACGGCGCACCAGCGTCGGATTAAACAGGTGCGTCACTTCCGGTAACGGGCGTTTTTCTGCAAGCGCCAGCGCCAGTTCAGCGGCCTGTGTCGCCATGGTGACGATTGGGTAGCGCACGGTGGTCAGACGCGGGCGCACATAGCGTGACACCAGCACATCATCAAACCCAATCAGCGAAATGTCACCGGGTACCTCGATACCGTTATCGTTCAGTACCCCCATCGCCCCCGCGGCCATTGAATCGTTGTAACAGGCGATGGCAGTAAAGTTTCTGCCACGGCCTAATAACTCCATCATTGCCTGCTCGCCGCCGCTTTCGTCCGGTTCGCCGAAGGTCACCAGCCGATCCTGACACGGCAGTCCGCTCTCTTTGAGGGCGTCGTAGTAACCCTGCAGGCGATCTTCTGCATCCGAAATGGGGTGGTTGGAACAAATATAACCGATGCGGGTGTGCCCCTGCTGAATCAGATGGCGGGTTGCCAGATGCGCGCCGTAACGGTCGTCAAGCGCCACACAACGCTTTTCAAAGCCAGGCAGGATGCGGTTGATAAGCACCATGCCGGGGATCTGTTTCATCAGCCCGGCCAGTTCGTCATCAGGGATCATTTTGGCGTGTACAACCAGTGCAGCGCAGCGATGGCGAATCAGCTGTTCAATGGCCTGACGCTCCTTCTGCTCATTATGGTAGCCGTTGCCGATCAGCAAAAAGTTACCCGTATTGTAAGCCACCTGTTCGACGGCTTTGACCATTGCGCCAAAAAACGGATCGGAGACATCGCCAACGACCAGCCCCACCGTTTCAGTCGACTGCTGGGCCAGCGCCCGGGCATTGGCGTTCGGGTGATAGCTGAGCTCTTCCATTGCCGACAGCACGGCCTGACGTGAGCTGTCGCTGGCTTTAGGAGAGTGGTTGATGACGCGGGAAACGGTGGCGACAGAAACACCTGCGAGCCTGGCTACATCCTTTATTGTCGCCATAGTATGCCTTCTTAATGGGAAAACGTTTACACCATCACAGTGTTACGGAAAAAAGGGCGGTGTTCAAGGGAAAGGGGAGGAACCCTTGTACAAATGTGACGCCGTCGCGGTCTCATCGGTGTAATCGTTACACAGTGCATCGGCGGCAATTGAAACCGGGAAAAGTGAATTCAAACCTTTAGTTACACTTTGCGAAGGGCTGTTGCGAATGTTCTCTGGAGGTCTCATCGAGCGGATTGATATTCTGATCGTCCCAGAGGTATTGATTGGTGAGATTCTTCAGTACAGGTTTTGTACTTTATTCTTGCACCGACCTGCGCAGATGCGCAGGTTTTTTTTGTCCAAAATTCCGTTCGCCCCGCTGCATTTCCCCGACCTTCTCGTGTAACCTTCACTGAAATCATCGTCAGGCAAATGGAGTTGATATGCTTTTTGGATTTTTTCGGTTGTTATGCCGCGTGCTGTTCCGCGTCAGGATGACAGGTAACACCGACGCGCTTTACCAGTATAAAGTGTTAATCACGCCTAACCATGTCTCATTTATCGATGGCATTTTACTGGCGTTGTTTCTCCCGATCCGCCCGGTGTTTGCCGTCTATACCTCGATCAGCGAAAAGTGGTTTATGCGCTGGCTGAAGCCGATTATCGACTTTGTTCCCCTCGACCCGACGAAACCGATGACCATCAAACATCTGGTGCGTCTGATTGAGCAGGGCCGCCCGGTGGTGATTTTCCCGGAAGGCCGCATTTCCGTCACCGGCTCGTTGATGAAAATTTACGATGGCGCGGCGTTTGTGGCAGCGAAATCAAATGCGATCATCGTACCGGTGCGCATTGAAGGTGCTGAGTTAACCTATTTCAGCCGTCTGAAAGGGCTGGTGAAACAGCGCCTGTTCCCGCGTATTCACCTGCATATTCTGCCACCGACCCGCATCCCGATGCCGGAGGCGCCACGTGCCCGCGACCGTCGCAAAATTGCCGGTGAGATGCTGCATCAGATCATGATGGAAGCCCGAATGGCGGTGCGTCCGCGCGAAACGCTGTATGAAGCGCTGTTGTCAGCGCAGTCCCGTTTCGGTGCCCGCAAAAATTGCGTGGAAGATATTAATTTTCAGCCTGATACCTATCGTAAGCTGTTGACCAAAACGTTGTTCGTTGGCCGTATCCTCGATAAATACAGTGCGCCGGGGGAACGAATCGGCCTGATGTTGCCAAACGCAGGTATCAGCGCGGCGGTGATTTTCGGTGCTGTGGCGCGCGGGCGTATCCCGTCGATGATGAACTACACCGCCGGAGTGAAAGGGCTGACCAGCGCGATTACCGCCGCCGAAATCAAAACTATATTTACCTCACGGATGTTCCTTGATAAGGGCAAACTGTGGCCTCTGACCGAGCAACTGACGCAGGTGCGCTGGGTGTTCCTTGAGGATCTGAAAGGGGATGTCACCACGGCGGACAAACTGTGGATCTTCTCGCGGCTGCTGATGCCTCGGCTGGCGCAGGTGAAACAGCAGCCGGAAGATGCGGCGATCATCCTGTTTACCTCCGGATCGGAAGGGCACCCTAAAGGCGTAGTGCACAGCCACAAAAGCATTCTGGCGAACGTTGAGCAGATCAAAGCCATCGCCGACTTCACAGCGAAAGACCGCTTTATGTCCGCACTGCCGCTGTTCCACTCTTTCGGCTTAACCGTCGGGCTGTTTACCCCGCTGCTGACTGGCGCCGAAGTGTTCCTTTACCCCAGCCCGCTGCACTATCGTGTGGTGCCGGAACTGGTCTACGACCGCAACTGTACCGTGATGTTTGGTACCTCAACGTTCCTCGGCAACTATGCGCGTTTCGCCAATCCGTATGATTTCTTTCGCATTCGTTACGTGGTGGCTGGTGCCGAGAAGCTGCAGGAGAGTACACGTCAATTGTGGCAGGACAAGTTCGGTCTGCGGGTACTTGAAGGTTATGGCGTGACCGAGTGCGCGCCGGTGGTTTCCATCAACGTGCCGATGGCGGCAAAACCGCATACCGTGGGCCGTATTCTGCCCGGAATGGATGCGCGTCTGCTGGCGGTGCCGGGCATTGATGAGGGCGGTCGTTTGCAACTCAAAGGGCCAAATATCATGAACGGTTATCTGCGGGTGGAAAATCCGGGCGTGCTGGAAACGCCGTCAGCGGAAAATCAGCATGGCGAAATGGAAAATGGCTGGTATGACACCGGCGATATCGTCACTTTTGATGAACAAGGGTTCGTGCAGATTCAGGGGCGGGCCAAACGTTTTGCCAAAATTGCCGGGGAGATGGTTTCCCTGGAAGTGGTTGAGCAGATGGCGATGGCGGTCTCACCTGACAGGATGCATGCCACGGTGATTAAAACGGATGCCAGCAAAGGCGAAGCGCTGGTGCTGTTTACCACCGATAATGAACTGAGCCGTGACAAACTTCTGCACTATGCCCGCGCAAACGGCGTGCCGGAACTGGCGGTGCCGCGCGATATTCGTTACATGAAACAACTACCGGTGCTGGGTAGCGGCAAGCCGGATTTTGTCACCCTGAAAACCCAGGTTGAAGAGGCGGAACAACACGATGAGTGAGTCAGTGCACACTAACACCTCGCTGTGGTCGAAAGGGATGATGGCCGTCATTTGCGCACAGTTTCTTTCGGCATTTGGTGACAATGCACTGCTGTTCGCCACGCTGGCGCTGATGAAGGAGCAGTTCTACCCGGACTGGAGCCAGCCAGTGCTGCAAATGGTGTTTGTGGGCGCTTACATTCTGTTTGCGCCCTTTGTCGGTCAGGTGGCGGACAGCTTCGCCAAAGGTCGGGTGATGATGTTTGCCAACGGTCTGAAACTGGTCGGCGCGGCCAGCATCTGCTTCGGCGTGAATCCATTTATTGGCTATACGCTGGTGGGTGTCGGGGCAGCGGCGTACTCTCCGGCCAAATATGGCATCCTCGGTGAACTGACCACCGGCGATAAACTGGTGAAAGCGAACGGGCTGATGGAGTCCTCGACCATTGCCGCGATCCTGCTCGGTTCGGTGACCGGGGGTCTTCTGGCGGACTGGCACGTGCTGGTGGCGTTGGGTGCCTGCGCGCTGGTTTACGCGGGCGCGGTGGTGGCAAACCTGTTTATCACCCGGCTGCCTGCGGCGCGTCCGGGGCAGTCGTGGCGCTTTAACGCGATGACCGCGAGCTTCTTTTCCGCCACGGCTACGCTGTGGCGCAATCGCGAAACCCGTTTTTCCCTCGTCGGCACCAGTATGTTCTGGGGCGCAGGCGTCACGTTACGCTTTTTACTGGTGCTGTGGGTGCCGGTGGCGCTGGGTATCGTTGATAACGCCACGCCAACATATCTCAACGCGATGGTGGCGATGGGGATTGTCGTCGGTGCCGGTGCGGCAGCAAAACTGGTGACGCTGGAGACTGTCTCCCGCTGCATGCCTGCCGGGATCCTGATTGGCGTCGTGGTGGCGGTCTTTTCACTTCAGCATGCGTTGTTGCCTGCGTATGCGTTATTGCTGCTGATCGGCGTGTTTGGTGGTTTCTTCGTGGTGCCGTTGAATGCGCTGTTGCAGGAGCGCGGTAAGCAGACTGTCGGAGCGGGCAATGCAATCGCCGTACAGAATCTCGGCGAAAACGGCGCAATGCTGATTATGCTTGGCCTGTACTCGCTGGCGGTAAAAGTGGGGATCCCGGTCGTTGGGGTTGGCATCGGGTTTGGCGTGCTGTTTGCGCTGGCGATTGCCGCGCTATGGATTTGGGGACGCCGTCGCTAATCACAGATGACCCGGCCCCCAGGCCGGGTCATCTTCGTTACGGTGCCGGATAGGTATACACTTTGTGCACCGCTTCAATTTCTGCCAGTACGTCTTCGCTTAACTCAACGTGCAGACTTTCGACGTTGGTTTTTAACTGTTCCAGTGTCGTGGCGCCGAGCAGCGTGCTGGCGACAAACGGCTGACAGCGAACAAACGCCAGTGCCATTTGTGCCGGATCGAGCTGATGCCGCTTTGCGATATCGACATACGCTGCCACCGCTTTTTGCGCCTGCTCGCCGCTGTACCGGGTAAAACGGCTGAACAGCGTATTGCGCGCGCCAGCGGGTTTCGCGCCGTTCAGGTATTTGCCGGTCAGTGTGCCAAAGGCAAGGCTTGAGTACGCCAGCAGTTCAACGCCTTCGTACTGCGTCACTTCCGCCAGACCCACTTCAAAGCTACGGTTCAGCAGGC
Organism: Trabulsiella guamensis ATCC 49490; assembly: GCF_000734965.1. Classification (GTDB taxonomy): domain Bacteria; phylum Pseudomonadota; class Gammaproteobacteria; order Enterobacterales; family Enterobacteriaceae; genus Trabulsiella; species Trabulsiella guamensis. The sequence goes on along the minus strand of NZ_JMTB01000085.1, from coordinate 47,540 downwards.
TGTAGGGGTTCTGAATGGTGACGATGCGCGGCAGATTGTGCTTGTCGGCCAGGTGCAGATAACGCATCACGCCAAACGGCGTTTCGTTGGAGACGCCGATGTAGCGGATTTTACCGGCACGCTGAAATTCGCTCAGCGCTTCCAGCGTTTCCAGCAGGGTAATGACCGGCTGCGTTTCGGTCCACTCATAGCCGAGTTTGCCGAAACAGTTGGTCGGGCGCTGTGGCCAATGGAGCTGGTAGAGATCAAGATAATCAGTTTGCAGGCGCTTCAGGCTGTCATGCAGCGCGTCGCGGATATTTTTACGATCCAGTGCCTGGTTGGGACGCACGCCGCTGTCATTGTTGCGCGTCGGTCCTGCGACTTTTGAGGCCAGCACCAGCTTTTCACGGCTGCCGTGTTTCGCCAGCCAGTTGCCGACGAAGGTTTCCGTCAGTCCCTGCGTTTCCGGGCGCGGCGGGACAGGATAAATCTCTGCGACATCAATCAGGTTAATGCCCTGGCTGATGGCATAATCGAGCTGTGCATGGGCGTCGGCTTCGCTGTTTTGTTCACCAAACGTCATAGTGCCCAGCCCCAGCGTGCTGACTTCCAGAGAGCTGTGGGGGATACGGTGATAATGCATAGCCGCTTTCCTGTAACTCGAATTATTTAGGGTATATAAACATGGCAGAGGGGGAGAAAAAGTGGAAGTAAAAAGATCAAAAAAGGCCAGCAGTGCTGACCTCTTTTCTTTTAGCGCTTAATAATTTGGGAGACGTCGTCGCGGTTAATTTGCATTCTGTTGCCTTGCTGATCTTCATAGCTGATCAGACCCGTGTCGTCATCAACTTCAGGTTTTCCGTCCGTGAGGATCATTCGACCATCTTTGGTCGCCATCACGTAATCACTGCTGCAACCTGAAACGGCAAACGCTATCCCTACCGCAGAAATCAAAACCGCCCATTTTTTCATCGTTGACCCCTTTATATGACCGCACTCCTGTTAGTCTAGTAATAACCTGATTAATGGTCAGTAAAAAGCGGTAAAATCTTAAAAATGGATGTAAGCCCCCATTTCGGGGGCATAAATGCTGCTTAAAGTGGGTTTTTCTTGTTTCGCATAAGATTGAGGCTTTCCACGGCAATCGAAAAGAACATCGCGAAATAGATATATCCTTTCGGTACATGCACATCGAAACTTTCCAGAATCAGCGTGAAGCCCACCAGGATCAGGAAGGAGAGCGCCAGCATTTTGACGGAGGGATGACGATCAACAAACTCGCCTATCGGGCGCGCTGCAAACATCATCACCCCTACAGCAATGACAACCGCCGCCATCATAATAAACAGATGGTCAGACAGGCCTATCGCTGTAATGACAGAATCAAGGCTGAAGATAATATCCAGTAACATAATCTGTACGATAGCGCCGAGGAAAGAGTGAACGTTGGTTTTTAGCCCTTCTTCTTCGCCTTCTATCGATTCGTGGATCTCTTTACTGGCTTTCCAGATGAGAAAGAGTCCGCCGAGCAGCAGAATTAAATCACGGGCGGAAATCTCCTGACTGAGCACAGTAAATAGTGGGTTTGTCAGTTTCGCCACCCAGGCGATGGAAGCCAGCAGCGCCAGGCGCATGATCATCGCCGCCATTAACCCCAGGCGACGAGCGTGGTTCCGTTGTGCGGTGGGTAGCTTCGCCACCACCAGAGAGAGAAAAATAATGTTATCGATCCCAAGTACGATTTCCAGTAGCGTCAGCGTACCCAGCGCCAGCCAGGCGTTGGGATCGGTTATCCATGCAAACAACATCTATTAAGTCCTGCCAAAACGAAAAGCTCTATTATACACGTCCTTTTTCAGCCTGCCTCTAACCCAACAGGAAATGGCGGGCGAGGAGGGCAGCAGTGAAATTTTTCTTAAGGTAAAAGCCGCGCGGCAGAGTAAAAATGAGCTCACCATGGGCGCCGATGGCCTCGGTGAGCGCTTTGCTGTTCGCCGCCTTCGGGCGTAACTGCAGCACTTCGCCATGGCGGGCGGTGATGCGTTCCACCTGACCGAGAACAATCAAATCCATTAACTCTTCCCAGTCCATTCGCAACTGTTGTTCTTCTTCTTCGCTAGGACTCCAGAGCAGCGGCGCGCCGACGCGCCGTTCCGCCAGCGGGATCTCCCGCTCGCCTTCGACGGGTACCCACAGCACACGGTTGAGCTTATGCCGGACGTGACTGGTTTCCCAGCTCACACCGCTGTTGCCGGTGAGTGGGGCAACACAAACAAACGTGGTTTCCAGCGGACGGCCACGACTGTCTACGGGGATAGTTTTCAGCTCCACGCCGAGTGCGGCGAAGTCCTGCTCAGGTTTACTGCCTGCACTGGCGCCGAGCCAGCGCTCCAGCAACACCCCGATCCAGCCCTTATCCCGTTTTAAATCCCGCGGCGTCGGCAGCCCTGCTCGGGTCGCCAGCTCACCCAATGTTAAGCCCGCCAGTTGTTGTGCCTGGGCGAGTAACTGGGCTTCTGATTGCGGTGGCATGGCGAGTGGAACGAGCTGAGACATAACAAAAACCTTTTTGGCGAAAAAATAGACGACACTTTTTGCCGCTGTGGACAGAGTTTACCTGTTTTTGGATAAACAGACCAATGCTATGATTTATATCGTTTTTTTTATGTTTTCTGCGATGCGGTCCGGAACGGGAAAAGAAGTTTTCCTAAACTGGTCACTGACAATGAACAGGATCTTACACCCAGTTATCCACAGAAAAATGGGATAACTGGGAAAAACACCCACTACTGTTTTGATTTACAGCCTTGACGTGCGACGAAAATCGAATTTCCGAATAAATTGTGCCTAACTTATTGGCACAATCTGTGGATAAAAACGACGCTGCTCGATCTTTCATCAACCAAAGGATCGTCGGTGTGATGAACGTCACGTTACGCTGTGCAAATTGCCATTTAATACATTTAACATTATGAATATCATAATTTTCTTTTTATCAGCACAGAATAACTTATTCAGACAACTCCGGGTTTTCCCGGGTTAATTCCGTACTTCTTCACAACTCTATCCACAGAAAAAGTGAATAAAACGCGGTTGTTGTGCTGCTCGCTGTTCATAACTCTGTCATTTACTGTGAGTTATTCAATTGTTATCCGGTGCGAAGGCAGTAACAGAGTGGTTTACCGTTTCCAGGTAGTATGAAACAATCATTCACATTGAAGCTTATTTTGAGGTAGTCCGGTGATTGATGACGATGGCTACCGCCCAAACGTAGGGATTGTAATCTGCAATCGCCAGGGTCAGGTTATGTGGGCCAGGCGTTTTGGTCAGCACTCCTGGCAATTCCCGCAAGGTGGAATCAACCCGGGGGAGTCCGCTGAGCAGGCGATGTACCGGGAACTGTTTGAAGAAGTAGGTCTGAGCCGTAAAGATGTGCGCATTCTCGCTTCGACACGCAACTGGTTGCGTTACAAATTACCTAAACGTTTGGTGCGTTGGGACACAAAGCCGGTATGTATCGGCCAGAAACAGAAGTGGTTTCTCTTGCAGTTGATCAGCAGTGACGCGGACGTCAATATGCAAACCAGCAGTACGCCGGAGTTCGATGGCTGGCGCTGGGTGAGTTACTGGTATCCTGTACGTCAGGTGGTTTCGTTTAAACGCGACGTATACCGCCGGGTCATGAAGGAATTCGCAAGCGTTGTAATGTCGCTTTCGGAAAGTACGCCGAAGCCGCAAAATGCGCCTGCTTATCGACGTAAAAGAGGTTAAGCGACGCAGATTATGCTCACCCGGTTGCGAGAGATCGTTGAGAAGGTTGCCAGCGCTCCACGCCTGAACGAGGCGCTGGATATTCTGGTGACGGATATCTGTCATGCAATGGAAACTGAAGTGTGCTCGGTTTATCTGGCCGACCACGACCGGCGCTGTTACTACTTAATGGCGACCCGCGGGTTAAAAAAACCGCGCGGGCGCACCATCACGCTGGCATTTGATGAAGGTATTGTCGGGCTGGTCGGGCGACTGGCTGAGCCCATCAACCTTGCCGATGCCCATAAACACCCCAGCTTTAAATATATCCCCTCGGTCAAAGAGGAGCGTTTCCGCGCGTTCCTCGGCGTGCCGATTATCCAGCGACGACAACTGCTTGGCGTGTTAGTGGTTCAGCAGCGCGAGTTGCGTCAGTACGACGAAAGCGAAGAGTCGTTCCTGGTCACGCTAGCCACCCAGATGGCTGCCATTTTGTCGCAATCACAGTTAACAGCACTGTTTGGTCAGTATCGCCAGACGCGGATCCGTGCTTTACCTGCCGCGCCTGGCGTGGCAATAGCCTCCGGCTGGATGGACGCGACTCTGCCCCTGATGGAGCAGGTTTATCAGGCCTCGACGCTCGACACGGCGCTTGAGCGTGAGAGGCTGACCGGTGCGCTGGAAGAGGCGGCGAATGAATTTCGTCGCTACAGCAAACGCTATGCGGCGGGAGCGCAAAAAGAAACGGCGGCGATTTTTGATCTTTATTCCCACCTGCTGTCTGATGCCCGTCTACGCCGTGAGTTGTTCGCGGAAGTTGATAACGGATCGGTCGCCGAATGGGCCGTTAAAACAATCATCGAAAAATTTGCCGAACAGTTTGCCGCTCTGAGTGATGGCTATCTCAAGGAACGCGCGGGGGATCTGCGCACACTTGGTCAACGGATCCTCTTCCATCTTGATGATTCCATTCAGGGGCCGAATGCCTGGCCCGAGCGTTTTGTTTTGGTGGCGGATGAATTGTCAGCCACCACACTGGCCGAAGTACCACAGGATCGTTTAGCCGGCGTGGTGGTTCGCGATGGCGCGGCCAACTCACACGCCGCCATTATGGTTCGCGCGCTCGGTATTCCCACCGTGATGGGTGCCGATATCCAGCCTTCGGTACTGCATGGCCGTATGCTTATCGTTGATGGCTATCGCGGTGAACTGCTGGTCGACCCTGAACAGGTGTTGCTGCAGGAATATCAACGCCTCATCACCGAAGAGAATGAACTTAGCCGGATTGCGGAAGATGACGTTGAACGCCCGGCGGAGCTGAAAAGCGGCGAACGCATTAAAGTGATGCTCAATGCCGGTCTTAGCCCGGAGCATGAGCAAAAGCTGGGTAGCCGTATTGACGGCATCGGCCTGTACCGCACCGAAATTCCGTTCATGCTGCAAAGCGGTTTCCCTTCCGAAGAGGAACAGGTGGCGCAGTATCAGGGCATGTTGCAGATGTTCAACGACAAGCCCGTCACGCTGCGTACGCTGGATATTGGTGCGGATAAGCAACTGCCTTATATGCCTATCAGCGAGGAAAACCCTTGTCTCGGCTGGCGCGGGATCCGCGTGACGCTCGATCAGCCGGAGATCTTCCTGGTGCAGGTGCGCGCAATGCTGCGCGCCAATGCGGCCACTGGCAATCTCAGTATCCTGCTGCCGATGATAACCAGCATCGAAGAAGTGGACGAAGCGCGGCGTCTGATCGACCGCGCAGGGCGCGAAGTCGAAGAGATGATCGGCTACGCCATTCCTAAACCGCGTGTTGGCGTGATGCTGGAAGTGCCATCGATGGTATTTATGCTGCCCAATCTGGCGAGCCGCGTCGATTTTATCTCCGTCGGCACCAACGATCTGACCCAGTACATACTGGCTGTTGATCGTAACAATACGCGCGTGGCAAGCATCTACGACAGTCTTCACCCGGCGGTGTTACGGGCGCTGGCGATTATTGCCCGCGACGCCGAGCAGTACGGCATCGACTTACGCCTCTGCGGTGAAATGGCGGGAGACCCAATGTGTGTGACGATCCTCCTTGGGATGGGATACCGGCATCTGTCGATGAACGGACGTTCCGTTGCCCGCGTGAAGTATCTGCTGCGGCATATCGAGCTGGAAGAGGCGCAAACCCTCGCACAGCGCGGTCTGGAAGCCTTACAAACGGCAGAGGTACGCCATCAGGTCGCGGCGTTTATGGAGCGTCGCGGTCTCGGTGGTTTGATCCGCGGCGGTCGTTAGTCATGGTGTTGTGCCCTTTCCTTTACGGGAGAGGGCATTACATCGCATGACTATACATATCTTTTACATCTTAGCCGCATCGTCCGGCATCGCCCTGTGCTATTATTCGCACCTTTGGAGCTGCCGACCTGTGCGGCTGCGCGCATCTACCGCCACCCACTTTCGGCGGAATAACAAGCACTTGTGGTGACAGATGAATAGTGGCTATCTGCATTTCCCGGAATTTGATCCGGTGATTTTTTCCATTGGACCGGTCTCTCTGCACTGGTATGGGTTGATGTACCTGGTCGGGTTTGTCTTCGCGATGTGGCTGGCGACGCGTCGGGCTAATCGCCCGGGCAGTGGCTGGACGAAAAACGAAGTCGAGAATTTACTTTACGCAGGTTTCCTGGGCGTTTTCCTCGGCGGGCGCATCGGCTACGTCTTCTTCTATAATCTTCCGCTGTTCCTTGATGATCCGCTCTATCTGTTCCGCGTCTGGGATGGTGGTATGTCGTTCCATGGCGGCCTGATCGGCGTCATTGTTGTGATGATCATCTTTGCCCGCCGGACTAAACGCACCTTTTTCCAGGTCTCTGATTTCATTGCGCCGCTGATCCCCTTCGGGCTGGGCTGCGGTCGTCTTGGTAACTTTATCAACGGCGAACTGTGGGGCCGCGTCGATCCGAACTTCCGTTTTTCGATGCTCTTCCCGGGCTCCCGCGCTGAAGATCTCGCGCTGCTGCCATCGCACCCGGAATGGCAGTCGACTTTCGACACCTATGGTGTGCTGCCGCGTCATGCCTCCCAATTGTATGAGCTGGCGCTGGAAGGGGTTGTTCTGTTTATCATCCTCAACCTGTTTATCCGCAAACCACGTCCGACCGGTGCTGTGTCCGGCCTGTTTTTGATTGGTTATGGTGCATTCCGCATTATTGTGGAGTTCTTCCGCCAGCCAGATGCACAGTTTACTGGTGAGTGGGTGCAGTACATCAGTATGGGGCAGATTCTCTCGATCCCAATGGTGCTGGCGGGTATCATCATGATGGTCTGGGCGTACCGCCGTCGCCCGCAGCAACACGTCTCCTGAGGGAAACATGAAACAGTATCTCGAACTCATGCAGAAGGTGCTTGATGAAGGCACCCCGAAGAATGACCGTACCGGCACCGGTACACTTTCCATTTTTGGTCACCAGATGCGTTTTAACCTGCAGGAAGGCTTTCCGCTGGTGACCACAAAGCGTTGCCACTTGCGTTCCATTATTCATGAGCTGCTGTGGTTCCTGCAGGGCGATACCAATGTCGCTTACCTGCATGAAAACAACGTCACTATCTGGGACGAGTGGGCCGACGAGCAGGGCAATTTAGGACCGGTGTATGGCAAACAATGGCGTGCCTGGCCGACGCCGGATGGTCGCCATATTGATCAGATCACCACGGTGATGAACCAGCTCAAAAATGACCCGGATTCACGCCGTATTATCGTCTCTGCCTGGAATGTCGGCGAGCTGGACAAAATGGCACTGGCGCCGTGCCATGCGTTTTTCCAGTTCTATGTTGCCGATGGCAAGCTCTCCTGTCAGTTGTATCAGCGCTCCTGCGATGTTTTTCTCGGCCTGCCGTTTAACATCGCCAGCTATGCGCTGCTGGTACATATGATGGCGCAGCAGTGTGATCTTGAAGTAGGTGATTTTGTCTGGACTGGCGGTGACACACACCTGTACAGCAACCATATGGATCAAACACACCTGCAACTGAGCCGCGAACCGCGCGCGCTGCCGAAGCTGGTCATCAAACGTAAGCCGGCATCTATCTTCGACTATCGTTTCGACGATTTCGAGATTGAAGGCTACGATCCGCACCCGGGTATCAAGGCGCCTGTCGCTATTTAACCCTTACCGCCAGAAAACCGGTACCTGTGTGTGCCGGTTTTTTTATCCGCTGAAAGCGGCTTCCACTTTTCCTGCAACGCTGTGCAACACCGTGGAAATCGCGGATAACGCCTCGTAAAACAGAACATCGCCTTTCGCATTACTCTCGCGTGCTTCACATACTCCCGCCATGAAACGAGAACAGGGTTATACCCTTATTGAAACACTGGTCGCCACTGCGCTTATTTTGATCCTGAGCGCCACTGGGCTGTATGGCTGGCAAACCTGGAAACAACAGCAACGACTGTGGCAGACCGCCTCGCAGGTGCGGGATTACCTGACTTTCCTGCGCAATGACGCTAACTGGCACAACCGGGATCACAAACCCGACGTCCAGCGTGAAAAGACACACTGGTGTCTGGTCAGCAACCGACAGGGTAGCGAACCGTGCAGGGCCGACAATCCTTTTACGTTGGTGCCCGCCTGGCCGGAGATCGCACTGAAAGAGATAACACCATCGCTTGGTTTTTATGGTTTACGCAGCACGGCCTGGGCCGGGCATATCGTGCTGGAAAACCCGGCGGGAGAATGGGTAGTGACAGTATCGGCGTGGGGAAGGATTCGGCTGTGCCAGCGGGCAGGAGACACGACATGCCAGTAAAATCCCCGGGATTTTCATTGATGGAAGTGTTGATCGCCATGGCTATTGGCAGCATGTTGCTGCTCGCCACTTCCCGGTTTCTTCCTGCGCTACAAGGGGCTGTTCTCCGGCAAACCCGGCAGCAGGCGCTCGAAGAAGAGGTCTGGCAAAGGGTGTATGTGGTGGCAAAACATCTGCAGCGCGCCGGGTACTGCAACGGGAGTTGTTCGGGCGAGCCGCTACAGCTGGAAAAGAGCGGCGAATGTCTCATCGTCCGCTGGGACGCCAACAGCAATGGCATCTGGGATACCGCTCCAGTGACCAATGCAGACAGTACCGGGTTTCGACTGAATAACTACGCCCTTGAGACCTTGCGTGGTGCAACCACCTGCGCAGGAAAAGGGTGGGAAAAAATGACTGACCCTGGCGTATTCCATATCAACAATTTTACCGTGACCCGCATAGCCCATGCCGGGTTTGCACCGCAACTGACGGTGACCATGATGGCGTCGTTAACATCCGATCCACAGGCCACGGTTTCTGCGCAATACAGTGTGATGGGGTTTAATCTGTGAATCGCGAAAACGGAATATCGTCTCTGGCGCTGGTGTTGCTCACACTGATACTGGGAACGCTGCTGTTGAAGGGGTTGAGCCGACAGCACCAGACAATGCTTTCACAGGTCACGCTTGAACAGGCGGCGCTACGGGATAGCGCGCGTGCACAATCAGCGCTGCAATGGGGGCGAATGCAGACGTGGGAAGCGGCTCTGAAGACACAGTGCCAGCCAGCCCCCGCGTTTGCCGCTACAGTCTGTTTACGGTTTGAGGATGACAACACCGGGTTATTAATCGCCCGCAGCGGCGATTTCAGTTACTGGCAATCCGTGGTGCTGGACAAAGGAGTGCTTCGTTTTTCTGTTCATGGCTGGAGCGACTTCTGTCCGCGAAAGGAAAGTGCACTATGCCAGATACCCTGAATCGCCAGCAGGGGTTTAGCCTGCCGGAAGTCATACTGGCAATGGCGCTGATGGTTATCGTCGCCAGCGCGTTAGCAGGGTACCAGCGTGGTCTGGCCAGCGGATTTGTCCAGCTTGCGCAATACCGGCAACTGTGGCGCAATGCCTGGCAGCAAACACAGTGGGTAACTGGTGAAATGCCGGAGGGCTGGAAGGTGAGCCGTGTGCAGACATCGACGCAGAGATGTGTCAGCATCTCAGTTACAATCACCAGTCCAGTGGGCAGACAGAGTCAGATGACGCGCTTACATTGTCCGGCAGGTCAGTAATCCAGGAGCGAATATGTTAAGGGTGTACCATTCCAACCGCCTCGATGTGCTGGAAGCGTTGATGGAATATATTGTCGGGGAGGATCGCCTCGACGACCCGTTTGAGCCTGAAATGGTACTGGTGCAAAGTACCGGCATGGCGCAATGGTTGCAGATGACGCTGGCAAAACGCTTTGGTATTGCTGCGAATATCGATTTCCCCCTGCCTGCCAGTTTTATCTGGGATATGTTTGTTCGCGTTCTGCCGGACATACCTAAAGAGAGTGCATTCAATAAATCAGGCATGAGCTGGAAGCTGATGGCGTTGCTGCCAGACATGGTTGAGCAGGAAGCCTTCGCTCCGCTGCGTCACTATCTTTCTGACGATGCCGATAAACGTAAGCTGTTTCAGTTAGCTTCCCGGGTTGCCGATCTTTACGATCAATATCTGGTTTATCGCCCTGAATGGTTAACGCAATGGGAAGCGGATAAGCGTGTTGACGGGCTGGGTGACGCGCAGCAGTGGCAGGCGCCGCTGTGGAAAGCGCTGGTGAACTACACCGCTAAACTGGGGCAACCGCTCTGGCACCGTGCCAGCCTTTATCAGCGTTTTATTGATACTCTGGAAAAGGCCTCTGAGCTGCCTGCCGGCCTGCCGCCGCGGGTGTTTATCTGCGGCATTTCGGCACTACCGCCCGTTTATTTGCAGGCGTTGCAGGCGCTGGGCAAGCATATTGATATTTATGTGCTGTTCACTAACCCCTGCCGTTACTACTGGGGAGATATAAAAGATCCCGCGTTTCTGGCCCGATTAATGGCGCGTCAGCGCCGTCACCATCGTGAATCCCGCGAACTACCGCTGTTTCGCGATCCGGGTCAGGCGCCCGCTCTGTTTAACGCCGAAGGCGAGCAGGATGTCGGCAACCCGCTGCTGGCTTCCTGGGGCAAGCTCGGGCGTGACTATTTATATCTGCTTGCCGGACTGGAACGCTACGAAGAGCTCGACGCATTTGTTGATATTCCACCCGATAACCTGCTGCATAACCTGCAGTCGGATGTCCTTGAACTGCATAACGCACAGATAGCCGGACGAACCGAAGAAGAGTTCTCCACCAGCGCGCACAAGCGCGAACTGGATCCTGACGATCGCAGCCTGACGGTTCAGGTGTGTCACAGCCCGCAGCGTGAAGTGGAGGTTCTGCATGATCGTCTGCTGGCGATGCTGGAAGAAGATCCATCGCTGACGCCGCGCGATATTATCGTCATGGTGGCCGATATAGACAGTTACAGTCCGTTTATTCAGGCGGTGTTCGGTAGCGCCACGGGGGAGCGTTATCTGCCATATGCCATTTCTGACCGCCGCGCCCGTCAGTCGCACCCTGCGTTACAGGCCTTCATCACGCTGTTATCGCTGCCCGACAGCCGCTTTGTAAGCGAGGATGTCCTCGCGCTGCTGGATGTTCCCGTGCTGGCGGCACGTTTCAATATCGACGAAGAAGGGTTGCGTTATTTGCGCCAGTGGGTAAATGAGTCTGGCGTGCGCTGGGGCATTGACGATGACAACGTCCGTGAGCTTGAGCTGCCGGCTACGGGGCAGCATACATGGCACTTTGGCCTGACGCGTATGCTGCTTGGCTACGCTATGGAGAGCCGTGAAGGGGAGTGGCGTGACGTACTGCCGTACGATGAATCCAGCGGGCTTATCGCTGAGCTGGTGGGGCATCTGGCATCACTGCTTATGCAGCTCAACCTCTGGCGGCGCGGACTGGCGCAGGAGCGGCCACTGGAAGAGTGGCTGCCGGTTTGCCGTGAAATGCTCAACGACTTTTTCCTCCCGGATGCCGACACCGAAGCGGCGATAACGCTCATCGAACAACAGTGGCAGGCCATCATTTCTGAGGGCGTGCTGGCGCAGTATGGCGAAAGTGTACCGTTGTCATTATTGCGTGACGAACTTGCGCAGCGTCTGGATCAGCAGCGCATCAGCCAGCGTTTCCTCGCCGGCCCGGTCAACATCTGTACGCTGATGCCGATGCGTTCCATTCCGTTCAAAGTGGTTTGCCTGCTGGGCATGAACGACGGTGTTTATCCGCGTACGCTGGCCCCGCTCGGTTTTGACCTGATGAGCCAGAAACCATTGCGCGGCGATCGCAGCCGACGTGACGATGACCGTTATCTTTTTCTCGAAGCGCTCATGTCAGCGGAGCAAAAGCTCTATATCAGTTATATCGGTCGTTCTGTGCAGGACAACAGCGAGCGCTATCCTTCTGTCCTGGTGCAGGAACTGGTGGACTATATCGGACAAAGCCATTACCTGAAAGGCGACCAACATCTCAACTGTGATGAAAGCGAGCGGCGTGTGAAGGCACACATTACCCGGCTGCATACGCGAATGCCTTTCGACCCGGAAAACTACCAGGACGATGAGCAACAGAGCTATGCGCGTGAATGGCTGGCGGCGGCGAGTCAGCAAGGGGAAGCGCATCCGGCGTTTATACAGCCGCTGACAGAGCCGGAGATTGAGTCGATTCCTTTCGAACAGCTACAGCGCTTCTGGCAGCATCCGGTACGGGCCTTTTTCCAGATGCGGCTGCGGGTTAATTTCCGCGCCGAAGAGAGCGAAATCCCCGATGCGGAACCGTTCACTCTGGAAGGGCTTGCCCGCTACCAGCTCAATCAGCAGTTACTCAACGTACTGATTGAACAGCAGGATGCCGACAGCATGTACCGCCGCTACCGTGCCGCGGGCGAACTGCCGTATGGCGCGTTCGGCGAAATCGCCTGGGATGCGCAGCGCCAGGAAATGCAAACCCTGGCCGAGCGGGTGATTGCCTGCCGTCAGCCCGGACAGAGTATGGAAATCGATCTGCAATGTGATGGTGTCAACATAACGGGATGGTTGCCACAGGTTCAGCCGGATGGGCTGTTGCGCTGGCGTCCGTCTTTGATTAGCGTTTCACAAGGTATGCAACTTTGGCTGGAGCATCTTGTCTACTGTGCCAGTGGCGGAACGGGTGAAAGCCGTCTGTTTGTCCGCAAAGAGGGCGAGTGGCGTTTTGCTGCATTGCCCGCAGAACAGGCCATGGGGTATCTGGCAGAATTAGTGGCAGGATACCGTCAGGGAATGTGCTCGCCCCTGTTGTTTATGCCCGAAAGCGGCGGTGCCTGGCTTAAAGCCTGTTACGACGCCGAAAACGACACGATTTTGCAGGACGAAGAGACGCAACAAAAAGCGCGCAGTAAGTTCTTACAGGCGTATGAAGGCAATATGATGATGCGCGGCGAAGGTGCTGATGTCTGGTATCAACGCCTCTGGCGCACTCTGGAGCCGGAAAACTACGACGCCGTAATTGAACAAACGACGCGTTACCTGCTGCCGGTTTTTCGATTTAATCAGTCGTAAGTGCTGTATAAAAATTGCGCACATGGAAGGTTTCTTCTATCATGCGCAACTTGTCACGGACTGATGTGGTACAGAAAAAAGCCGCGAATGACGGCACAAATGTTAATGATGAGGTCCGTGAATGCCCCGCAACACCTGGTTTAGTGTTTTTGTTCTGTTTTTTGCCCTCTGGGCGCCCATCAGTCAGGCAGACACAGGATGGCAACCGGTACAGGAAACCATCCGCAAAAGTGACAACGATACCCGCCAGTATCAGGCTGTGAAGCTGGATAACGGCATGGTCGTGCTACTGGTGTCCGATAAGCAGGCGGTGAAATCACTGTCGGCGCTGGTCGCGCCAGTAGGGTCGCTGGAAGATCCTGAAGCGCATCCGGGTCTTGCGCACTATCTCGAACATATGACGCTGATGGGTTCCAGAAAATACCCGCAGCCGGACAGCCTCGCCGAATTTCTTAAAATGCACGGTGGCAGTCATAACGCCAGCACCGCGCCTTACCGCACCGCGTTTTATCTCGAAGTTGAAAATGACGCGCTCGAAGGCGCTGTTGATCGCCTGGCGGATGCCATTGCCGCGCCCGTTCTGGATAAAAAATACGCCGAACGTGAGCGTAACGCGGTGAACTCTGAGCTAACAATGGCCCGTACCCGTGACGGGATGCGCATGGCGCAGGTTAGCGCTGAAACCATCAACCCGGCACACCCTGGCGCGCGCTTTTCCGGCGGTAACCTCGAAACACTTAGCGACAAGCCTGGCAGTCCGGTGCATGACGCACTTCTCGCATTTCGTGACAAGTTTTACTCTGCGAACCTGATGAAAGCGGTGATTTACAGCAATAAACCGCTGCCGGAACTGGCGCAACTCGCGGCAGAGACTTACGGACGCGTGCCGAATAAAAACATTGAAAGACCGGAAATCAACGTGCCGGTTGTGACCGATGCTCAGAAAGGCATTATCATCCACTATGTTCCCGCACTGCCACGAAAAGTTGTGCGCGTTGAATTTCGCATTGATAACAATACCGCGCAATTTCGCAGTAAAACCGACGAACTGGTGACCTACCTGATTGGCAACCGCAGCCCGGGAACCCTCTCGGACTGGCTGCAAAAGCAGGGGTTGGTCGAAGGCATTCGCGCGGATTCTGACCCGGTGGTGAATGGCAACAGCGGCGTGCTGGCGATCTCCGCTACGCTGACCGACAAAGGCCTCGCCCACCGTAACGATGTGGTCGCGGCGATCTTCAGCTACCTCAATCTGCTGCGCGAAAAGGGTATCGATAAACGTTATTTCGACGAACTGGCGCATGTGCTGGATCTCGATTTCCGTTATCCCTCCATCAACCGCGATATGGATTACGTCGAATGGCTGGCGGACACCATGATCCGCGTGCCAGTGGAACATACGCTTGATGCAGTGAATATCGCCGACAAATATGATGCCGACGCAGTGAAAGCGCGTCTGGCAATGATGACGCCGCAAAACGCGCGCGTCTGGTATATCAGCCCGAACGAGCCGCACAATAAAACCGCTTATTTCGTTGATGCGCCGTATCAGGTCGATAAAATCAGCACGGAACAATTCGACATCTGGCAGAAGAAAAGCAACCAGCTTGCACTGAGCCTGCCGGAACTCAACCCCTACATCCCTGATGATTTCACGCTGAATGCTCCGACGGAAAAATACGATCGCCCGCAGCTCATCGAGAATCAGCCGTCGCTGCGCGTGGTGTATATGCCGAGCCGCTATTTCCCTGATGAGCCGAAAGCGGATATCACCATGATCCTGCGCAACCCGAAAGCGATGGACAGCGCTCGTAATCAGGTGATTTTCGCACTGAACGACTATCTTGCCGGGATCGCCCTTGATCAACTGGCGAATCAGGCCGCAGTTGGCGGAATCAGTTTCTCCACCGGTGCCAACAATGGTCTGATGCTCAACGCCAACGGCTATACCCAGAGGTTACCGCAGCTTTTCCTGGAATTGCTGAAAGCGTATTTCAGCTATACGCCAACTCAGGAACAGCTGGATCAGGCCAAATCCTGGTATATCCAGATGATGGATTCTGCTGAGAAGGGAAAAGCCTACGATCAGGCTATTATGCCGGTTCAGATGCTGTCGCAGGTGCCATATTTCCAGCGGGAAACGCGCCGCGAATTACTGCCGTCCATCTCGCTCGATGAGGTGATGCGTTATCGCGACACACTGAAAGCCAACGGCCGACCAGAATTTATGGTCGTCGGCAATATGACGACTGAGCAGTCGAAAACACTGGCTAAAGCGGTACAAACTGAGCTTGGTGCCAACGGCAATGAGTGGTGCCGTAATCAGGATGTCGTGGTGGATAAAAAGCAGTCAGTTATCTTTGAAAAAGCCGGAAGCAGCACGGATTCTGCGCTGGCTGCCGTTTTTGCACCGCCAAATGTCGACGAATACAGCAGTTCGGCGGCAGCCTCGCTTTTGGGGCAAATTGTGCAACCCTGGTTCTACAACCAGTTGCGTACGGAAGAACAGCTTGGTTACGCGGTCTTCGCTTTCCCGATGAATGTCGGGCGCCAGTGGGGGATGGGCTTCCTGCTGCAAAGCAGTGACAAACAACCCGCGTACTTGTGGGAACGTTATAAGGCGTTCTTCCCGACGGCTGAAGCGAAACTGCGGGCGATGAAGCCGGAAGAGTTTGCACAAATTCAGCAGGCGGTAATTGCCCAGATGACACAGGCGCCACAGACGCTGAGTGATGAAGCATCGCAACTCAGTAAAGATTTCGATCGCGGTAATATGCGTTTCGATTCACGTGATAAAGTAGTGGCTCAGATTAAACTGCTGACGCCGCAAAAACTTGCCGATTTCTTCCATCAGACGGTGGTTGAGCCGCAGGGCATGGCGATACTTTCTCAGGTCTCCGGCAGCCAGAACGGGAAAGTGGACTATGTTCACCCGCAAGGCTGGAAGGTCTGGGTAAACGTCAGCACATTGCAGCAAACCTTACCTCTGATGAGAGCGAATGAATGACCGATACCGCTGAGTCCCTTGATCCCCTGCGCCTGCCGCTTACCGGTGAGCGCCTGATTGAAGCCTCTGCGGGCACCGGAAAAACGTTTACTATCGCCGCACTTTATCTGCGACTGTTGCTCGGACTGGGCGAGGAAAATGCCTTTCCCCGCCCGATCAATGTCGAAGAACTGCTGGTGGTCACCTTTACAGAAGCGGCCACCGAAGAGCTGCGCGGTCGTATCCGCAGCAATATCCATGAGTTACGTATCGCCTGCCTGCGCGGACGGTCTGATAATCCACTTTACGCGCGGTTGCTGGCAGAGATTGATGACCGGCAGCGTGCGGCTGATGTGCTGATGCTGGCAGAGCGTCAGATGGATGAGGCCGCTGTCTTCACCATTCACGGCTTTTGTCAGCGAATGCTGAGCCTTAATGCCTTTGAATCCGGTATGCTGTTTGAACAGCAACTTATTGAAGATGAATCCCGGCTACGCTACCAGGCCTGCGCTGATTTCTGGCGTCGCCATTGTTACCCTCTTTCACGGGACATTGCCGGCGTTATCCATGCATCATGGAAAGGGCCACATGAGCTGCTCAAATCCATTGATCGTTATCTGCAAGGTGAAGCGCCGCAGATTAAATCACCGCCCGCCAGCGATGAAACGCTGGCCTCCCGCCATCAGCGCATCCTGACACAAATCAACGAGGCCAAAGCGCAGTGGCAGGCCGCGGCTGCCGATATCGGCGACATCATCGAGCGGTCAGGCATTAACCGGCAGAAATTTAACCGTACTAACCAGACGAAATACATTGAACGGGTCAACGCCTGGGCGGCAGAAGAAACAACCAGCTACGCGCTACCGGAGGCGCTGGAGAAGTTTTCGCAATCGTTTCTGCGTGAGCGCACGAAGCCAGAGGGCGAGGTGCCGGTACACCCGCTGTTTACCACCATTGAAAATCTGCTGTCGCAACCGCTAACGCTCAATGATCTGGTGATCACCCAGGCGATGACTGAGATCCGCGACGCCGTTGCTCGTGAAAAACGCCGTCGTGGCGAGCTGGGTTTTGACGATATGCTGAGCCGTCTGGATGACGCGTTGCGCAGCGAAAGTGGCGATGCGCTGGCTGCCGCTATTCGCCAGCGTTTCCCGGTGGCGATGATTGATGAGTTCCAGGATACCGACCCGCAACAGTACCGCATTTTCCGTCGTATCTGGCGGCGGCAGCCTGGTACGGCGCTGCTGTTGATAGGCGATCCCAAACAGGCAATTTACGCGTTTCGCGGCGCGGATATTTTCACTTACATGAAAGCGCGCAGCGACGTAACCGCGCACTACACGCTGGATACCAACTGGCGTTCAGCGCCGGGCATGGTGGAGAGTGTAAACCGTCTGTTCAGTCAGATGGACAATCCCTTCATGTTCCGCGAGATCCCGTTTCAGTCAGTGAATGCGGCTGAGAAAAATCACTCGCTGCGTTTTGAAATCGACGGAGAAAACCAGCCAGCTATGTGTTTGTGGCTGATGCCGGGCAATGGTGTGAGCACGGGCGACTATCAGACGATGATGGCGCAACGCTGCGCTGCGCAAATCCGTGACTGGCTGACGGCGGGGCAGCAGGGCAAAGCATTGTTGTGGCGAGGGGAGAAAGCGGAGCCGGTAAAGGCATCGGATATTACTGTACTGGTACGAAACCGCCAGGAAGCGGCGTTGATTCGCGATGCGCTCAATTTGCTGGCGATCCCTTCTGTCTATTTGTCGAATCGCGATAGTGTGTTTGAAACCCCCGAAGCGCAGGAGATGCTCTGGGTATTGCAGGCAGTCCTGGCGCCAGAACGTGAAGGTCTGTTGCGTAGCGCGCTGGCTACCGCACTGTTCGGCCTGAATGCCCAGGATATCGATCACCTGAATCAGGATGAGCTTGCCTGGGATGCGCTGGTGGAAGAGTTTGCCGCCTGGCGACAACTCTGGCACCAGCGCGGTGTCATGCCGATGTTGCGTGCGTTGATGAGCGCACGTCATATAACGGAAAATCTGCTGGCGACGCCGGGAGGCGAGCGCCGCTTAACGGACATTCTGCACATCAGCGAATTGTTGCAGGAAGCCGCATCACAACTGGAAAGCGAGCATGCACTGGTGCGCTGGCTGGCCCAGCATATCGCCGAGCCGGATACCAACGCCGCCAGTCAACAGATGCGACTGGAAAGTGACAAACATCTGGTGCAGATCGTCACGATCCACAAATCGAAAGGGCTGGAATATCCGCTGGTCTGGCTGCCCTTCATCGCCCGTTTCCGTAAGCAGGATCAGGCGTTTTATCATGACCGCCACTCCTTCGAGGCGGTGCTCGACCTACGCGAGGGGGAAGAGAGCCTCGAACTGGCGGAAGCCGAGCGGCTGGCGGAAGATTTGCGTCTCCTTTACGTCGCCTTAACCCGAGCAGTCTGGCACTGTAGTCTCGGCATTGCGCCGCTGACCAGCCGTCGCAGTGATAAACCTGGCGATACGGATTTTCATCATAGCGCGCTGGGGCGGCTGGTACAGAAAGGCGAAGTGATGGATGCCGCGGGGCTGGAGGCGAGCCTGCGGGCGCTCTGCAATGAACATATTGCGCTGATGAGCCCCGGTGTAGTGGATAACACTCGCTGGCAGGCACCAGAAACGCCACTGACGATGCTCTCTGCCCGCGAGATCACGCGCCGCGTCAGCGACGACTGGCGAGTGACAAGCTATTCTGGTCTGCAGCAACACGGCCACAGCGTGGCGCAGGATCTGCTGCCCCGGCTGGATATCGACGCTACAGGCGCAGGTGATATTCCCGACGCCCCGCAATTAACGCCGCACCAGTTTCCACGCGGCGCGTCACCGGGGACCTTCCTGCACAGCCTGTTTGAAGAACTCGATTTTACCCAACCCATTTCTACGGAGTGGATGCGCGAGCAGTTACAGTCAGGCGGCTATGATGAGAGCTGGACGCCGGTGTTAACGCAGTGGCTGGACACCGTATTGCAGACGCCGTTGCCTGGCGCCGGGATTGCGCTACGGGACCTGAGTGCCCGGCAGAAACAGGTGGAGCTGGAGTTTTATTTGCCAATTGAGCAGATGCTGGAACCGCAGGCGCTGGATGCGTTGCTCCGCCGTTATGATCCGCTGTCAGCGGGCTGCCCGCCACTGGATTTTCGCCAGGTGCGCGGCATGCTGAAGGGCTTTATTGACCTGGTTTTTCGCCATGACGGGCGCTATTACCTGCTGGACTACAAATCAAACTGGCTGGGTGACAGCGGTGAAGCCTATACGCAGCAGGCGATGGCGCAGGCGATGCAGTCGCACCGTTATGATCTGCAATATCAGCTTTACTGCCTCGCACTGCATCGTTATCTGCGCCACCGTATTGCGGATTACGACTACGATCGTCACTTTGGCGGCGTGATCTATCTGTTCCTGCGCGGCGTGGACAGCCGTGAACCCGGACAGGGTATTTTTACCACCCGCCCGGAACGTGCGCTTGTTGATGGCATGGATAACCTGTTTGCCGGTACGGCGCCGGAGGTGACGGAATGAAGATGACCGAACTGTTGCTGAGCGCGGTGGAGCACAAGCAACTGCGCCATCTGGACGTTCAGTTCGCCATGATGCTGACCTCGCCGGAAGAGAACCCGGCGCTGGCGCTGGCGGCGGCAATCCTCAGCCGCGACGCCGGGGAAGGGCACGTCTGTTTGCCGCTGTCTCGCTTGCGTGTGGATGAAAAGCTCAGTGGCACCGTGCGCGAAATCTGGACGCAACTCTTTGCGAAAGCGGGGGATCCGCAGCAGTGGCAGGAACTGCTGCTTGAGACACCGGCGGTCAGTCAGGGCGATGCCCCCACACCGCTCATTTTGTGTGACGATCGGTTATACCTGAACCGGATGTGGCGAAACGAGCTGACGGTAGCCCGTTTCTTTAGCGAGCATAATCAGCCAATTCAGGTCGATGAAGCGCGTCTGACTGAGACGCTGGCGGGGCTGTTTACGCCAGGCGATGGTGTGGACTGGCAGAAAGTAGCGGCGGCGGTGGCGCTGACCCGGCGTATTTCCGTGATTTCCGGCGGGCCGGGAACCGGCAAAACCACCACCGTGGCGAGATTGCTGGCGGCGCTTATTCAGATGTCAGGAGACGAACGCTGTCGGATCCGTCTGGCGGCACCGACCGGAAAAGCGGCAGCGCGACTGACCGAGTCTCTTGGTAGCGCGCTGCGTAAACTGCCGTTAAGTGAAGAGCAAAAAGCGCTGTTTCCCTCTGACGCCAGTACGTTGCATCGCTTGCTGGGTGCGCAACCGGGCAGCCAGCACATGCGTTATCATGCGGATAACCCGCTGCATCTGGACGTATTAGTGGTCGATGAAGCCTCAATGATTGATCTGCCGATGATGGCGCGTCTGATTGACGCGCTTCCACCACACGGACGGGTGATTTTTCTCGGTGACCGCGATCAACTGGCCTCCGTTGAGGCGGGTGCTGTGCTCGGCGATATCTGCGCATGGGTCAACGCCGGATATACAGCAGAGCGCGCAGCAGAGCTCAGCAGGCTGACCGGCATGGAAATCCCCGCAGGGGAAGGCGTGCACGCGGCCGGGCTGCGTGACAGTCTCTGCCTGTTGCAAAAGAGCTACCGCTTCGGCAGCCATTCCGGCATCGGCCAGCTGGCGCAGGCTGTCAATAAAGGCGATAAATCGGCTGTCAGCCAGGCGTTTCGCCAGGGCTTTGACGATATCGCGCTCAAATCGCTGCGTACCAGTAGCGAATATGAAACCATGCTCAGCGATGCCCAGGCCGGGTATGCGCGCTATTTGCAATGTCTGCGTGATAACGCAAGCCCGGAGGTTGTCCTCGCCGCGTTTGGTGAGTTTCAGTTGTTGTCGGCGTTGCGCGAAGGGCCATACGGCGTCAGCGGCCTGAATGATCAACTGGAGCGGGTGCTGGCGCGTCAGCGCTGGGTCACGCTGCCGAAGCATTCCCGTTGGTATGACGGGCGGCCGGTGATGATTTCGCGCAACGACAGTGCGCTGGGGCTGTTTAACGGTGATATTGGTGTGGCGCTCGATCGCGGTCAGGGGCTTCGCGTCTGGTTTATGATGCCGGACGGCACGGTGAAATCCTTCCAGCCCAGTCGCCTGCCGGAACACGAAACCGCGTGGGCGATGACGGTGCATAAATCGCAGGGGTCTGAGTTTGATCATGCCGCGCTGATCCTGCCCGCGCAGCCAACGCCACTGTTGACTCGTGAACTGGTCTACACCGCGATCACCCGCGCCCGTCAGCAGTTGTCGTTATATGCTGATGAACACCTGCTGGCACAGGCGATTGTGGCGCGCACCGAACGGCGCAGCGGTCTGGCCGCGTTTTTTGCCGGGTAGTCACGCTACCCGGTGCAGAACGCTTCAGCGCAAATCGGCCATCAGCACTTTGGAACGGCGCTGATAGTTATACATCTCTTTTTTGCTGTCCGGCAGCAGTTCAATATCCACGGGAGTAAAGCCGCGCTCCTGGAACCAGTGGATGCTGCGTGTGGTCAGCACAAACAACTTGCTGAGCCCCATCTGTTTCGCCTGGCTGGCAATGCGGTTAAGCAGCACCTCGCCACGCGACGAGCTGCGGTAGTCCGGATGCACCGCCACGCAGGCCATTTCGCCAATTTTCTCTTCCGGGAACGGGTAGAGCGCGGCACAGGCGATGGTGGTGTTATCACGCTGAATAATGGTGAATTTGTCGATCTCCATCTCCAGTTGTTCCCGTGAACGGCGCACCAGAATACCCTGCTGCTCCAGCGGACGGATAAGCTCGAGAATACCGCCAATGTCATTGATGGTGGCGCGACGAATTTGTTCGGCGCTTTCCATGACAATCTGCGTCCCGATGCCGTCGCGGGAGAAGAGTTCCTGCAACAGCGCGCCGTCTTCCTGATAGCTGATGAGATGACAACGACGAACACCGCTACGACAGGCTTTAACCGCTCCGCGCAGGAAGCGCACCGTACCGGAGTGATAATCGCCGTCAGCCTCCAGCGCTTCGAGACGCGCCTGGGCTTCGTTGGGGAACAGCTCGGGCAGGATTTCGCCATCCTCCGCATATACCCCCTGCGAAGAACAAAAGCCGATCATCTTCTCTGCTTTCAGCTTGATGGCCAGTTGCGTGGCAATCTCTTCTGATGTCAGGTTAAAGCTTTCACCGGTAACTGAGACGGCTACCGGCCCCATCAACACGATAGCGCCATTATCCAGCTGGCGGTGGATGGCTTCTTCATCAATGCGACGAATGCGTCCACTGTGGCAATAATCTACACCGTCATCCACCCCCAGCGGCTGTGCGATGATAAAATTCCCGCTTACCACGTTGATATGCGCTCCCTGCAACGGGGTATTGTTGAGGCTCATCGACAGACGCGCGGTGATGTCGAGCTGCAAAGTGCCTGCCGCCTGCTTAACCAGTTCAAGGGTTTTGGCATCCGTCACACGGATATGCTTGTGGTACATCGGTTCGTGGTGGTGAGTGACCAGATTGGCGTCGATTTGCGGACGCGCGCCATACACCACCACCAGCCGGATCCCGAGGCTGTGAAGCAGACCGATGTCGTTGACAATGCTGGAAAAATTCTCATGCTCGATGGCTTCCCCGCCCAGCATGATGACAAACGTTTTCCCCCGATGGGCGTTAATATAGGGGACGGAATGGCGAAATCCTTCAACCAGTTCGGTTCTACGTTCCTTCACCACGGCAAAACCCTCAATGCATGATTATTCGTAATTAGTGTATTTTTATTCTGTTTTGCGCGCTCGCGCAAGCCTAAAATTTCCCCGGCCCTAAGAAATTTTTGGGTATGTATGCGCAAAACATAAGAATGTTTACCCTTTTCTGGATGACAGCTTATATACGTTTGGTTAAAGTTTTCGGTCAAACTGGACGTTTTATCGTTTAAATTCGTTTGCTTTGCTCGGGAGAAGCATGTCGGGAAGTCAGTCAGCATTAAGCCGCCGCCGCTTATTAAAGGGGGCTGGCGCCATGTGGTTATTAAGCGTGAGTCAACTCGGCCTTGCCGCTGTCAGTCAGGTGGTGGCAGTACGTGTCTGGCCATCGTCCACGTATACGCGTGTGACGGTGGAATCCTCGCAGGTGCTGAAATATCGTCAGTTTGCCCTGAGTAACCCTGAGCGCGTGGTGGTGGATATCGAAGGAGTCAATCTGAACTCGGTGCTGAAAGGCATGGGGGCGCAGATTCGTGCTGACGATCCGTACATTAAATCCGCCCGCGTGGGTCAGTTTGATCCGCAAACAGTGCGGATGGTGTTTGAGCTCAAGCAGAACGTTAAACCGCAGTTGTTCGCCCTGGCGCCGGTTGCCGGATTTAAAGAACGTCTGGTGATGGATCTGTATCCGGCCAATGCGCAGGATATCCAGGATCCGCTGCTGGCGCTGCTCGAAGATTACAATAAGGGCGATCTGGAAAAACAGGTGCCGCCCGCGCAGAGTGGTCCGCAGCCAGGCAAAGCGGGGCGCGATCGCCCGATTGTCATCATGCTCGATCCCGGTCACGGCGGGGAAGATTCCGGTGCGGTGGGGAAATACCGTACCCGCGAAAAAGACGTGGTGTTGCAGATTGCCCGCCGCCTTCGTGCGCTCATCGAGAAAGAGGGCAATATGAAGGTGTTTATGACCCGCAACGAGGATATCTTTATTCCGCTGAAGGTGCGTGTGGCGAAGGCGCAGAAGCAACGGGCCGACCTGTTTGTCTCCATTCACGCAGATGCGTTCACCAGCCGCCAGCCGAGCGGTTCGTCGGTGTTTGCGCTCTCTACCAAAGGTGCGACCAGTACCGCAGCAAAATACCTGGCGGAAACACAGAACGCCTCGGATCTCATTGGTGGCGTGAGTAAGAGTGGTGATCGTTATGTCGATCATACGATGTTTGATATGGTGCAGTCGCTGACCATCTCTGATAGCCTGAAATTTGGTAAGGCGGTACTGCAGAAACTCGGGAAGATCAACGATCTGCACAAAAATCAGGTGGAGCAGGCGGGCTTTGCGGTGCTGAAAGCGCCGGACATCCCGTCGATTCTGGTTGAGACGGCGTTCATCAGTAATATCGAAGAAGAGCGCAAGCTGAAAACCGCCACTTTCCAGCAGCAGGTGGCTGAGTCGATTCTGGCGGGGATTAAAGCTTATTTCGCCGATGGCGCGACACTGGCAAGACGCGGGTAACACTGTGGCGCCGAAAGGCGCTATTTTTTTGCCGGAGCAGAAACAAAAAAACACCCCTCAGGGTGTTCGTTGTATCTGGAGCATTGCGATTAAAATGTTGGTTGCGGGGGCCTCTGTAAACTTCAACAGACAACCCACTGAAACACAAGAAGATCTCGCGGATAGTTCTACAGCCATCAACTGAATTGTACACTCATCTTTTAGGAAAGGTCAATCCCTGAGCCATTTCCCCGTCAGTTCACGCAAACAGAACACTGTGATTCTGACTTAAACCATACTGTAAATGTGGACTCCCACTTAATCTCATGTTTTTTTTTATTAGTTATTGTATTTAAAATCGATGTTTATTTCTGATTTTTCAACATCTAGTGTAGCTATACAACCATGCCAGAATGGTTTTTCCTGTGATTTAAAATTATCTATAAAGTATTGTCTAAGTAATATTAATAACTCTCTTAACCTTTGAACTGTCAGTCCGTCACTAGGTAAAAACAAATTTTTCTCATCATTTTCATTAATATAGTCATAATTAAAACGACAACTATCTCCTTCTTCAGACAGGTCTGCATTCATTACTATTAACTTTGCGCCATCAGGTGCAGAGTTATACAGTAACTGACCAATTTCTCTGTATATTTCGTCATCTAAACTCATTTTTTTCCTCTAGGAGCATTGTCAATGTTTATGCGTGTTGGGCTACCATTATCCACAGAATAAGTCACATTAAAGCTGCTTGGGCGCTTGCTGTTATCACTATAAACAGGCTGTATCTGTACATCGACCTGCTTTCCTGCTTTAAGATCTTTAGCCCAACTATTTTCTAACTGTTTCCAAACACCTTTGTTCAGATTACCATCCATAGGTATCCCTGTCGCGGATGATTATGGTGCCGTTACTGATGGCTGACGACGTGGTGCTGCTGCTCTCTTCTGCATGACCGGTACCGATGGCCGGGACCACGTTGCGGTTTTCACCACTTCCGCTGCCGCCCATACTGCCCGAAATCGCCACGGTATAGCTGTCACCGGAGGTTTTGCTTTCGTTGTGAATATTGGTCCAGCCCAGCGTTCCCGTATCCAGTTTGTTTTTGTCGTCCGTTGCCGTGGACGCAATCACCGTGCCATCAAGCTGGGTATGGTTTCAGACCGTGATATCAAAGCCGCCACTTCCGGCGAAAATCTCCCTGTGGAGTATTACTATGCAGGGACTGGCGAGGGTGATGGCACAGGAGAACCCGACATTCCCCACGTATTTTGAACCCGGCAGGCTGCGTTACCCGACGCTGGAGCATAATCTGTTTAACCAGCGGATACGACTGGTGCTTGAGGCCCAAGGCGGCAGTCACTGGTGCCACAGCGACCGGGGCGCATTCGCGTCATGATTTCGCGCTGTCCGGCACCGTCCCGATGGCATCATTACACTCAGTAACGGGGCGATTGCCGCCGTGGAAGCAGAGCGCAACATGAAAACCCGCGCCCGATATATCAGCATCATCAGCAGCCATCTGGCGGCCATTGATACAGGCTACTGGCATTACGTGCTTTATGTCACGCCGGATAATTCATCCTTCACCTCACTGACACGCCTGTTTGACGGCATCAGAATGGTGACCAGAAAAAACGTACTGGTGCCGTTTGTCGGACAGAGCCGGACACGTTTTTTATTACGCGCCCTGGCAGCGCTGAAACAGCCGGTGTCTGAAAGTGAGTAATGGCATTCCGTCTGCCTGTCCTCGTGCCCGCCGTTGTACCCTGCTGCGCATTGTGACAGCCCTGCTCGCGAAGTCTGATCCGGTAGGCGTGGGGCGACGTGCTCCCTTCGCCTTTCTCAGTTCCCGGCTGTTCGGGTGATGTGCCGCCTGTCAGCCCCGTGCCGTCGCCTCCATACGCTTCGCGCATAAACCACGGTTACTCACTGACCTCCTTCATGGTAATACGCAAGAGCGACATCAGATAGCGATACGCTTTTGATGCGGCACTGGCGGCGCGGAAGATATAACGTTTGTCATCGCACGGTTTTTTCAGCCATAATGCAATGTAGATTGCGTGCTGTACGTCGCCACTGATAAGGGGAGTTGATTTTTTGGTTTTGTCATGTCCTTGCTCCGGTCCTGTTTTATACTCAGAAGTCCTTTCTCGCCTGCGTCTTTGTAGACATTGACCAAGTGCCGGACAACGGTTTCAGTTGAGATATTAAACCATGCGGTGGCTTTGCGCATCGAAAGTTCTTCAGCGGCAACGATCCAGAAGACAGCCATACAGAACGTCGCAGAATGTCGGTCATTTTTCAAAATAATGCCCTCAATGTTGTGTAATTGCCAAGCTCTGCCCCTGCGACGAACGGACGTTCTTTCAACATCAAACTGTTCTGCGGTTCGTTATGTTCTGTCATTACTGACTGAAAACAGCCAGTCTTGTTTCGAAGGGATACTTTGGTTTTTCCATAAAACTGCACCTTACTTAGTTAGATGCACCAACTTTTTTGGTGCAGTCCAAACTCTTGCCTTTTATTGCATACTTAGACATGAAGCGTTATACATATCCCTGATGATAAATCAATTTTAATACTGAGCTTACCATCAATGGCATGTACATAACGTTTTAGTGTTTTTATCTTCAGAGCCTCACCGCGTTTCTCAATTGCGACTATCCCGGACTGAGTTATTCCCATGGCGTCAGCGACATTTTTCTGTGAAAGTCCTGTTTTCTTTCGTATGAATTGCAACCCTTTTTTATACGTCATTTCATTATTCATTTTTATCACCTGTCCATTACATCTTTCCTGACTATGCTGCCGTACAGTCTGAATTGATGGAATCTCATGCATAACTTTTGCTGTGTAACAAACAATTTACAAACTAAGCGTAGCTGCATTCACGGGATAAACCAAAACGTTGAAACTAAAAAACCGGAAAAGGCATCCGGTTTTTGTGGTTATTGCGTGGCAATCCTTATAAAAATAAATTATAATGAATACGTTAACTTATTGATATTGAAGTTGATTAATGGTTTTATCGGATCAGCATCACAAAACATAAATTTCGTTATCATTAACGACAGGCTTCATAAGTGATTATCCTGTTATAGTCATACAAATAAGATTATTTCACTGATGGCATCACGTGAGCTTCTAGTAAATGCTGGGCATGCTGGTCGCTGTTATCCGGCTTGATAGCCTGTAGTGGGGTCTGAAGCCCAATCGTACGAAAACGTACGCTAAGTACATTTTTTAACCACAACAAGGTTGCGCCGGGATCCCTGAAGTTTCCAGCCTGCGATTTCTTAATGATCTTTCGGAACCTCAAAAACGCCATCAGCAATCCCCTGTGCCAGTCGTTCCATCCATTTCGCAAAGCGATAATATCCGGGATATTGCTGGCAGATGTAGTCCATCTGGACTTTTGAGGCATTGTTCATTACCCGCTTAAAGGCATCCATATAGTCATAACAGCCTTGCAATAACTGAGCGTCACCATTCTCTGTCAACGGAAACCGGCAGGCATAATCATGAACTATTTTTGACAGCTGTTGCTGTTTTGCGGTCAGGTCAATCATTTTATCCTCGTCAGAGTGTTCGGGTTGGGGATTGTCCACGGTAATATCCTGCATAAGGAATGTTTTGATGCAGGTAACGGCAGTAAAGAACCTTGCACTATAACGAATGGCATCCGCATAGTGCGCTGGGTTATCGCTCGCTACGGGAAAATCTGCGGTGGCGTACCAGTAATGATGTTATGGACGCCCCTTACTGAGGTAGTCAGTGCCATACTTTTACTGACTGCATTAATCCGGGAGTAACATCACATGAACACGATCAGAGTTGTTGGTATCGATATTGCCAAATCTGTTTTTCAGGTCTGCGTCTGGATGGATGATGGCTCCGTCGCATGGAATAAAAAAATCTCACGATCCAAATTGCAGGATACCGTTCGACAATTTGAGCCCGGAACACTTCTCGCCATGGAGGCTTGTTCAACCTCTCATTTCTGGGGAAGAACGTTCAGTGCGATGGGATATTCCGTGAGGCTGATTCCTGCACAACATGTGAAAGCCTTTGTCCGCAGCCAGAAGAACGATGCCAACGATGCGCTGGCAATTTGTGAAACCGCACTCCGCCCCGGTATTCATTTTGTTTCGGTTAAAACCACGGAACAACAGGATATCAAGGCGCTTCGAAACACACGTCAACTGATGGTTGAGCAGAGAACGGCGCTGGCCAACCAGCTTCGTTCTCTGCTCGCTGAATATGGTGTTACTATACCCGTCGGGATCCAGTACCTACAGCAACAGCTGCCTGAGGTGATTGAAGATGCCTCAAACAACCTGACCTTCACTCTTCGCCATTTGCTCTCTTCATTGCGGGCAAATATGCAGGCGCTGAATGAACTGGTCGCCAGCCTGGACAGTGAAATTGCAGCGTTGTCATCACAACAGACCGTGTACCGTCATTTATTAACAATCCCGGGCGTAGGCCCCCTGATTGCTGCGGCGTTTATCAGCGAAGTTGATGCTACTCAATTCTCGAGTGGGCGAGAATTATCGGCGTGGTGTGGCCTGGTTCCTCGTCAGTACAGTTCGGGCGGAAAACAACGGCTGTCTTCTGTGACGAAAAATGGCAACCGGAGCCTGAGAACGCTCATTATCCATGGTGCCCGGTCAGTAATGCGATGTGTAAAAAAGCGTGATGACAATCTGGGGCGATGGTTGCAAAAACTTGAAGCCCGCCGTGGATTTCTGAAAGCAACGGTCGCACTGGCAAATAAACTGCCCCGAATTATCTGGCGCGTACTAACTGACTCGGTTGATTTTAATATGAATAAGGCATTTTCTATGGTTTAACCCAATATGAGACTGACAGTAAAAATGTACCACTGAGTTTGCAGGCACTGATGAGAAAACGGCTACCGTCCCTGTAACAGCCTGAACTTAACCTGGGTAATCAAATACCGGAGTAATGATTAGGAAGCAGGGTTCGGATGACATCATGGCGCAGGTCATTGAACCTACTGACGACGCCGGATATATGGTCGCAAACCGCATCGAACCAGTACTTGCATCACCCGGGGCGTCCATATATGGGTTAAGTGATAACAAGTGTCTGGAAATATAGTGGCCAATCCACAAATCCAGCGCTTACGTCAGCAATTTTCTAGAACAATAGTCACTAAATACTAAATAACTTGCAACAATACTTGCATACATAAGCCATAAATATAGATAAAAATTTCGCCTTATGGGAAATTAAAGATAAATATTTTTATTTATAAGTATTAAAGTGATGTTTTTTTTGTGTCTGCCGATAAATGTACTACCGTTTCTTAATGGACAACAAGTAATAAAATGAAATTTATGGAAATAAAAATGACAATCACTCACCGTCTTTTGTTCACTTATTCACTACTATCTGCTGCACTTATCGGAATGGCTATCTTAGCTATCGCCATTGTCAGTGGGTTCCAGACTCGTTTCCAGTATGTACAAAACAATACGCTTCCCTCCATATTGAACATAGGAAGAATGATTGATGAGAGTAACTCATTAATGATCTTGTTTTATCCACACAAGAACTCAACTGACTTATCCTGGACGAAAGAAATCGAAACAAATGCTTATGACCTTATTCACAACATAAAGTCTATGAGTCAAGATTACTTAAAAAATAATATCTCTGATGAGAAAGACCGTCAGATGACTGAGATTGCTCTAACTAAACTACAAAAGATTGAGACAGAATTACCTGTTTTTTTTGAGAAATATCGGAGCGGAAATGTGGATGCTGCCTTGAAGGCTACTCAAGGTCGTAATAGTATTGGTGAAGTTACACGTCAGCTTATTGATGTCTATCATGAACAGCTTCAACTCAATGTCGACATAGGTAACAGACTCGATAAGGAGAATGACAAGACTTTCAAATTAATATTATGGTATCTGATAGGTGGTTCTTCTGCGTCTATCCTGATACTCGGCTTCTTTACAATTAAAACTATATTTTCAATCCGTCAGCAATTGAATAATATGCGCCAGACTATGGAAACTGCCAGCGAGAATCTTGACCTAACTCTTCGACTAGATGATTCAAATATGGATGAAATCGGTTTTATGGCTAAAGCTTTTAACCATTTAGTCGAGAGTGTCTCAATATCTCTTGAAAAAGTAGAATTGTCGACCCAGTCGGTCACTCTGGCATCAACACAGATTTCAGCTGGAAATGAGGATCTGTCATCTCGTACTGAAGAACAGGCTACATCATTAGAAGAAACAGTAGCTAGCATGTCTGAATTAAGCGAAACAGTTCGCCAAACAGCCGAAAATACAGTGTTTGCTAGTCAATTAGCGAAAAATGCCAGTGAAATCTCAGAAGATAGTGCTGACCGCGTTCGCACTATGCTTGCTACTATGGGTGATATAAGAGAAAGTTCTGAGAAAATTACGAACATTATCGCAATAATTGAAGGGATAGCTTTCCAGACTAATATCCTTGCACTCAATGCGTCTGTTGAGGCAGCCCGTGCTGGTGAGCAAGGGCGTGGTTTTGCTGTTGTGGCTAGTGAAG
Organism: Trabulsiella guamensis ATCC 49490; assembly: GCF_000734965.1. GTDB lineage: Bacteria > Pseudomonadota > Gammaproteobacteria > Enterobacterales > Enterobacteriaceae > Trabulsiella > Trabulsiella guamensis. Next base: position 16,597 of record NZ_JMTB01000085.1, on the reverse strand, counting down.
TTCGGAACTTGGCTCAGCGTTCATCATCATCAGCGCGTGAAATCAAGGCACTTATTGAATCCTCCATAAATTTTGTCACAACGGGTTTTGCACAAGTTGAAGGTGTCAGTAACAACATAGTTCAGGTGAATGATGTTGTACGGCAGGTTAAAGAACTTGTTGATTCGATTTCTGTGGCTGCGAGTGAACAGTCTCAAGGGATCAGGCATATCCATCAGGCGGTAAGCCAAATGGATGATGTTACTCAGCAGAATGCAGCACTGGTCGAGGAGGTTGCATCAGCATCACGTTCGTTGATGGAGCAGGCAACTACTCTCAATAAACTTGTTAAAACTTTTACTCTAGCTGTTCCTTCATAGTCTAACGAAACAAATTTTACAGGGATAAAAATTGTGATAGATAAAATAGTTTCAAACTATTAGCTAATTATTTATATGTCGTTATATAAAATTTTCATAAATATTTGATAGTAGATTAGCCCTTTGAATCTACAGTAATGAGCAGCAGGTGGCATCGCTCCGTCTCTGTTCGGCTGCATCCGGCTGCCAGACCGTGCCGGCGCATCACGCCCCGCTCTGGCAGCAGGTCAGTCAGGTGGAACATCGTCCGTTGAGTGTGTATGAGGAGCTGTTGTGATGTATGAACTGGAGACACTGCTGGGTCGTCTGAAAATGGAACACCTAGCCTACCACGATGAAAGCCTGCTGGAGCAGGCGGCCAAAAAAGAGCTGAACTACCGGGAGTTCCTGTGCATCGCGCTGCAGCAGGAATAGAACGGGAGGCATCAGCGCGGTATGGAGTCCCGCCTGAAACAGGCCGGTTTCCCGTGGGTCAAAACGCTGGAGCAGTTCGAGTTCGGCTTCCAACCAGATATCGATCGTAAGGTCGTCCAGGAGCTGGCTGGACTGGCCTTCGTGGAGCGTAGCGAGAGCGTGAGCCTGCTGGGGCCGACCGGTGTGCGTAAACAGTTGCTCTCTGGGTAAAAGCGACGGACGCTGGTCACCGGGGGCTGTTCATGCCACTGGATAAGCTGATCGCCACACTAATGAAGGCAAAGCAGGAAAACTAGCTGGAAAAACAACTACAGCAGCTTGGTTACGCCTTGGTGTTGATACTGGATGAGATAGGATATCTGCCGATGTCCCGTGAGGAAGCCAGTCTGTTCTTCCGGTTGCTGAACCGTAGATATGAGAAAGCGAGCATCTTCCTGACGTCAAATAAGGGGGGCGCCGACTGGGGAGAGATGTTCGGCGAAAACGTGCTGGCAACGGCAATCCTGGAGCGGCCGCTACACCACTCAACCACACTGAACATCAAAGGAGAAAGCTACCTGTTAAAGGAAAAACGCAAAGCCGGAGTGCTGGCAAAAAACGCCACACCAATCAGTGATGATGAAATGGCGGAAAGCGGACAACATTAATGACCAATAGGGCCCCCTGTGTCAGCATAGTTGTCGCCTCAATTTTTTAAGGAGATAACAATGCCAAGACAACCAATACCAATTGAGCTCAAAGAGAAAGGACTGATATGGCTTTTGCCACCATACTGCTGGTCACATCGTCAGATAACCGCGAGGCCCTCGCAATAGAAATCGATCTGAATATCCCGGCACAACGGGTGGTCCGGGTGCTGGACAGGATCGTGGCAAACCGGGGTTATCCGCTGAAACTGCGGATGGACAACGGCCCGGAACTCATCTCGCTGACGCTGGCGCAATGGGCAGAAGAGCATGGTGTGGCACTGGAATTTATTAAACCAGGCAAACCAACACAGAATGCGTTTATCGAACGTTTTAACCGGACCTACCGGACAGAAATACTGGATTTTTACCTGCTCAGGACACTGAATGAAGCACGGGAAATAACAGAGCGCTGGCTGATGGAATATAACAGTGAGCGGCCTCATGAATCCCTGAATAACCTGACGCCGAAAGAGTACCGGCTGATGGCTGAAAAACCGGAAATCTCAAAAAGTGCGTGGAACTAAAACGGGTGTGCTTACATCTCCAACTCCATCGTCTTCTTACCGAGAAGGCGCTGAAGTTCACGAACCTGCTTAAGTGCCACAGTCAGTTCCGAGGCAGGAACAACGTCTTCCCCGGCCTCAACAGCAGTGAGGTTGCCTTCCTAGTATTGTTTTTTCTATTTGAACAGCAGGCTGGGCTGCATACCATGCAGACGGGCAACGTGAGAGACGGTCATTCCCGGCTCCATCGTCTGCTGGATAATAGCGATCTTTTCCTGCGGAGTCTTACGTTTACGGAGCTCCTGCCTCAACAGTATTCCGGTCATCTCAAAATTAGGACTAGTGTTAGACATATATCCAAGCCTATCTCTTATTTTAAGATACATCTACTGTCTGGTGTTTTAGGGGGCTACACAAGGTGACCATTTTAATGGTCGCCTGGTACCTGTTTGATATACTTCGACTAAATCATCGTTTACCATTTCTAGTAACAAAACTCTCGCCTTATAAATACTGATATCCATAGCATTGGCTAACTGTCTAGTTGAAGGCCATTCAGTTTTATCATGAGCACAATTCTCAGCATGAGCAAAATGTTGGAGTAAAATTTGTAATAGTAGTTGTTGCTGTTGTTGTTTTGCTAACTTTTTGTTACATGAGCTTATAGACACATCTACTCCAGCTTAATAGCAAAATTCAGTCATAAAATTGAGATTAAAAAAGTATTTCGTGAAAAATAATTCAAAATAAATATGTCATATAATAGGTCTATCGGTATTTGTCATAGGTGTATGTCTATAATACTGGCTGACCTAGTGTAATTGATAATCATTTTAGTCTAATTTTATTTTTTTGCAATATCTGCATCAGTGATTATTTGATAATTATAAATATACGACATGTTCATCATAATGAATGCTATTTTACGATGTATTTTTCTTTGCATATCAATGATAATTAATAACAATCGGAATAATATTCTTTTTTATAGATATTTTCGATGCATATATTCATATTTTTTTTGTTTTGTGGCATTGTATACTTAGTTACGTGGGGGAGCGTTTTTAAACATTACCAATGTGAAACGTAAATGTGTCTGTAACTGTATTTGTATATGCCTATTTATTGATAGTTTTGATGATAGACAACAGCTGTTTTTATTAGCCATGTGAAATAATTTATAATGTTATAAACACATAGACATAAGGAACTATTATGATTAAGTTTACAGCAATTATTTCAAAATGCCAGTACAGTTCTTTTGGATTGTTACATTTACTAAAGAAAACACATGATAATGAGAGGGTTGTTTTATTTAGTGAGATAGATGAATTGTATGAGTGGCGAAAAAGAGTTGTAGGGGAAGTCTTGTTTAAAGTATACATGATAATACCAAGCGCTATGCGTGAGAATAACTACTTATATAATCAATTAAAAGCCTGTGAATCTCTAAAAGAAGAATGCTTTACCGAAAAAATTATTCTTAATGCTGATAAAGCACTATCAAAACAATACAAGCATATGTGCTCGAAATTCGGATGGTTGCCTATTGATATATATAGTAAAAAATGTGCAGAAATAGCAAAATCAATCAATTGTTGTTAAGTTGTAAATAATTACACAATATATCAAGCAGCAAAGAGTTGATATAATTTGAATTGATGATTTTAAATTATTACTCCTACATGCATAAACAATTTTTAAGGGCTATATATGTTATGCGTGTGATGTACTCATAGGCCAATCAGTCATATAAATGACATATATCAGTAAAGAATATTTCATCAAAATATAATAAAGAAAAAATTTTTCAGATTATAATTAATATCAAATGTAATCAAAAGGAGTATTAAAATGGTGGGAATTTCAACTCTTGGTGTTGGTTCAGGGCTGGATTTAAATGGTATTTTAGAAAAAATAGATAAGGCTGAAAGAAAATCACTTGAACCAATATCTAAACAGCAAGCTATAAACACAGCTAAATTATCAGCATATGGGACTCTGCGAACGTCATTTCAGGCATTTTTGGCAGCGAATGAGAAACTTGTTAGTTCTGATATTTATACTTCTACAAAAGCATCAGCAATATCTTCATCTATAAGCGTTGATGCAGGTGCAGATGCTATCCCAGGCAAATACATAGTCAATGTACTTCAGCTGGCAGAGCCTCAGACATTGACCAGTATAGTCAAAAAAGATATTCAGGCTTTGAATGGTAACAATGCAATACAGAGAACACTAAAATTTATATGTGGTGATGGCAATGAAAAAAAAATTGTTATAAATAAAGATCAGACCTCGCTGACTGCTATACGTGATGCAATAAATAAGTCTGATTGCAATTTCAGTGCTAATTTAATTAAAGTATCAGAAAATGGTTTTAGACTATCGCTGACTGCAAAGAAAACAGGTGTTGAAAATGCATTAAAAAGTATAGAGGTCGTCGGTGACGATTTATTGAACCAATTTATTGGTTTTAACTCTAATGGACAGCAAAGTGGAATGGTTCAGAGCATTGTTGCTCAAAATGCAAAATTTACTGTCAATAATGTCGATATAGAGAATAGTAGTAATACTATTAAAAATGCGATTGAGGGGGTAACGCTAACGTTAAACGAACAATCTGGTCAGAATCATACCATTACTGTAACTCGCGATAATGATAGAACTTGTTCTGCTATAGAAGAGTGGGTAGATGCATATAATTCACTCCAAGATTCAATTGCCTCTCTTACAAGGTATAACCCTGTTGCACCCGGGAAAATGCAGGATAGTAATAATGGAGTGCTTTTTGGTGATGGAACATTACGTATTATTCATTCTCAACTCATGAATATAATTACAACTGGTTCAGGTTCTTCTGTTTACAAATCACTCAGTCAAGTTGGAATCTCACTTATCCCTGACAATGGTAAACTTCAGCTCGACACAAAAAAACTAAATAATATTATCACTGATAAACATGATGAAATAAAATATGTTTTCGCTGGAAATTCTATAGCATCAGGAATAGCTACTACTCTTACTGGAAAGCTGACTAATGCACTAAGTAATGAAGGCATTTTACAAAGTGCAACTGAGAGTATCAATAAAAAAATAAATACACTAAATGAACAATACACTAATGCTAATAAAAAAATTGATGATGACATTGCCAGATATAAATCACAATTCATAAGACTAGATAAAATGTTAAGTAAAATGAATGGTACAAGCTCTTTTCTGATGATGCAACTAAATAATTTTAAAAAATAAAGTTATAAAATAATGAAGGGCAACTTTGCCCTTCATTAGAATCAACATATCTTGCTAGATATCTATTATGTAATTTCCAATATCTCTGGAAAGTGGATATGATGTGTTGCATATTGCGACGTGATCGATCACTTGTTCGCATGGAACATCGTTCAGTGATTCGCGGCGTTTTTCAAGGTGGTTGTCGCCTGATGTAATAAAATTACATTATGCCGCCTCTTTTTCTGGATTCAGATAGACTTCTGATATGTAGTCCCAGTTACGTAGATGCTTGCTCCAACGTTCAGGATGCTGCTCGCGTGCTTGTTGGTATACCGATTGTCTGGCTGCCAGTATTTTCATATCATTACCTTGATAGCGCTCGGCTGGCGTGACGTATTTGATCCCACTGTGCTTATGTTCAAGGTTGTACCAACTTACAAAACGGTTTACCCATGCTCTGGCATCATCAATAGTGCGAAAGCCATTCTCAGGCCACCAGGGACAATATTTGAGTGTCCGGATCCGAGTATGGATTATCATTGCTGACCCTTGGCCGGGAATAAGAACTAGCACACCGAGTGCATACATTTTCGCCAACAACGTATAGCTGCGCATTGGGCCCCCGTTGTCAGAATGGAGTACCAGATTGCTGGATGAGCATTTTTCATTCCATACTGCCCGCTGGAGTAGTTCTGCTGCATGTTTTCCGGATTCGCTAGTAAATACCTCAGCAGCAATAATTTTGCGACTGTAAATATCGACGATCATATAGAAGTAAAAATTCCGGCTTTGTAACCATCCCCGTAAACCGGCCCATTCACTTTTAGAGATCTTCCGACATACTGATTATGTCCCCGGAGGAGATCGCCATGCGTAAAGCCCGATTCACCGAACACCAGATCATCGCTGTGATTAAGTCGGTTGAGGCCGGACGAACCGTTAAAGATGTCTGCCGGGAGGCCGGTATCTCTGTAAGCGATCAGTGAGTGCCGTATTGACGGCTATTAATTGGTGAGATCCACGTTCCATGGCAGCAGTTCGGCCACTTTGTTGCTGGGCCACTCCGGCAGTACGCTCAGGATATGGCGAAGGTAAGCCTCCGGATCGATTCCATTGAGCCTGCACGTACCGATCAGTCCGTACAGCAGTGCTCCACGCTCACCTCCGTGATCGCTTCCGAAGAAGATATAATTTTTTTGCCAAGACAGACGGCTCGTAGCGCGCGTTCTGCGGCATTGTTATCAGCTTCAGCAAGACCGTCATCGCAGTAGTAGCACAGGGCATCCCACTGGTTCATGGCATAAGCGAACGCCTCGCCCAGCCGGGATTTTTTCGACAGAGTGGCGCTTTTCTCCACCAACCAGTCATGCAGCGATGTCAGCAGCGGCTTACTTCGGGAGCGCCTGGCTGCCAGCCGCTGAGATGCCGTGAGGCCGCGTATTTCTTCTTCTATCGCGTACAGCTCACCGATACGTTTCAGGGCCTCTTCTGCTGTCGCTGTTTGCGTGCTTATATAGACGTCATGGATTTTTCTGCGCGCGTGGGCCCAGCATGCGGCTTCTGTCAGCGGCCCTCCTTCACGTTCCAGACTGAACAACCGATCATAACCTGCGAAGGCGTCCGCCTGCAGCACACCATGATAGTGGCGAAGATGCTGCTGAGGATGTTTCCCCTGTCTGTCTGGCGAGAAGGCGAACCACGCCGCTGGCGGATCTGACGATCCAGCGCTCCGGTCATCGCGAACATACGTCCAGATCCGCCCGGTTTTCGTCTTCTTTCTGCCCGGTGCCAGCACCGGAACAGGTGTGTCGTCAGTGTGCAGTTTGCGGCAGTCCATCACGTATTGGTAAAGGGCTTCATCCAGCGGGGCCATTAACCGGCAGCAGGCAACCGGGTCAGCGAACTGCTACCCTAGCACGTAACCCTGCCAACTGAATAACACATCCCCGACAATACGGTTCTCGCTGTACGCTTACAAAAAAACCGGGTTTCCCCGGTTTCATTGTTTTGCATACGGGATTTTCCCGTATCATGTGCCGCTTAGTGGCTTGCAACGTTATAAACGTCAGCAACGGCTTCGAAGTTTGGACCATGCTCAGTAGCGGCCACTACACGGTAGTACATACCGCCTTTCTCGTCAGCGCGTTTTGATAACTCATCATGCAGATCCATCGGCGAAGAAATTACCCCCTGCGTCTGAGATACCGTTATCGTGGCAATTTTTACAAGTTTAAAATGGTCAACTTCGGCATTAGAAACCTGCTCTGCGGCAAGAGCGCTGAAAGAAAAAGCAGATATAAACAGTGGTATCACTGCAAAAGAAAGTTTTTTCATTGGAGTATGCTCATTAAGTTGAAACGAGGTGCTTTACTTACGGATCTTAATGCTACTCCATGCTGCGGCATCTTCAATACCCCTGCAAAAAATAGGAATTGTCCTGTGTCGTTGGTGATAATTGCCATCAGAAATCAATTTCATCCGGTGGCGGCTGGTCATAATCTTCCGGCGGCTGGCTGCGTTTCCTGCCCGGTTGTGCCGTTCTGGCGCTTATCACACTGTCAGCCAGTATCTGATAACCCTGCTGCCTTGAACCATCCTTAGCCGTCCAGTGACTCATCTGCATATTACCCGCCACGCTGATAATGTCGCCTTTAACGTGCTTTGTCAGCGCCTCAGCCTGTTTACCAAATGCCAGTACGCAAAGCCAGAATGTCGCCTGTCCATCCTCAGCAGAATTACAGGGCAGTGGTACAGCCAGCCACGCCATTGCCATGTCAGAACCTTATTTTGTTACCCTGGTATTCGGATCTTCCACCAGCCGCCCGTAAGCTGATATTTGTGCTGTCATGATGCCTCGATAAATGTGTGCGTGTGAAAAGTTTTGCTATATGTTGTCTACCTCTCTACCTGATTGTCTCCAGCCCTTGCGCCACAAGGCTTTGAGAGGGTGGATACAGGAACTGCCGGGGATTTTTCTTGCCACCCCCACCACCTATCATTAACCCGTACTCCTGCACCAAAAATTCCAGAAACTCGCAAAAAGCTATCACCGGATTTGTTGCCCGCTTTATCTCAAGCGCTTCATCGCTGTCACGCTGATCTTTCAGAAGCTTCCTTGCTTTTTCCGGATCCGTAAAATTCTCCAGCAGACGACAAATAACTACCGGGATTTCGCCAGCAATCTTCTCTGACAAATCAGGATCTCTTTCGTCTTCACGTACCGGGTTATTAAACTGGAATATGACCCTGCGCCGTGCAACTCCACCAGCCCGATCAGTGAATATCATCGGCGTGTTGTTGGTCGCAATCACCACAGCCCGCACCACTGTGGTATAGCGCTTTTCATATTTTTGGTTATCGGCGGCCTGTCGCAACCACTTATGAAAATTCGATGCCTGATCGTGAAGATTTTCGACAGGAACTGGGGCTGTATACTCAATGCCGTTGTGATGGGTAATCCAGTTCCCTGGCTGGTGTGGCGTAAACTCACCAGTTTCCATGTCATAAACACCATTAGCGAACGGGATAAGAGAACGGCGCTGATCAGACATAACCGGCATCACAAGTTTTAACGCCTCAATCACGTTATTAATAGTACGCCTGGCGAAATCAGCTCGGTTCTCGTTATAAATCGCCACCATTTTGCGGCTAAACTCCATCACCGTGACTTCTTCCCATATGCCGGAACGGTACACAAAAACAGCTTCACTTTCGGGATGAATGGCGATCCCCTCATACCGTGATGCCAGCAGCCTGGCTTTTTCACTGTCTGCCATTTGTAAAAGTGATGATTTGGCGGCGTGTACACGCTTTTTCTTCTCAGAACGAGGTGCAAGAGGAAAGACACGGTTGATCCATATCGTGTCGGTCAGTATGGCTTTAACGGCATCATCACCGATGATTTCAGCCACCAGCGCCACACGGTTTTTCTTTTGCTGTTTCTCATCCGTCAGAATCAACCCGGCCTCGCAAAGATGCGCATAGGTGACACCATTACCGATATCTGTGGGATAGCACCTTCACTTTCAGACAGATACCACCCCAGCACGTCTTTTTTGCCTTTGGCGTTCAGAGCCAGTACGGTATACACCGCCTTGATCACATAGCGCCCATCATCACGGATTTTGTAGTGGATGGCATCCAGCCAGACGAAAGGATACACCGGTTCCAGCGGACGCTGCTGCCAATGTTTCAGTTCGGGGATGACCTTGTCGGTGACGGCGCTGCTAGTGGCTGTGGAAACGCTGAAGGCGTACAGGTCTTCGATTTCATGGCTGATGTCGGCGTAACTCATGCCCAGCGCGAACAGGCGAATAATCTTCTGCTCGATCTCGTCTGACAGCGTGGTCTGGTGCTCTTTCACCAGTTGCGGTTCGAAGGTGCCGTTGCGGTCGCGCAGCGTGGCGAGTTCGAAACTGCCGGTCGGCGATTTAATGGTCTTTTTGCTGGAGCCATTTTTACGATTATCTTCAACATCCGCAGCCAGATGAGGGGCAAGTTCGGCAGCCATGGCCGCTTCGGTTAACTGTTTGATTAATGGATTTAAGATACCATCTTTGCCAGTCAGCGCCTGTCCGGATTGGAACGCTTTCAGCGCTTTGTCGAAATCGAATGGTTGGGACATGCGTCATTCCTTTTTTGGGTATATTACTGGAATGACACAGAATTTCTAACGCTCTTTAATGTTTTTGTCAAACACACAAACCTCTCAATGCTGCCTTTCTCTATGACCTTGACAAACTATCTCCAGACCATCAATGTTAACTGTTCTTTTTTCTGACATGGTTTGCCAACAACGATCACAAACTAAGCTAATTAGCTGATATATATTTTTTAACTCTCATGAATAAGATTAATTGACAAATAAAAGGGACGTTTCCATGTCAAAAAACATCGATTTATTTACTCATCTAACGTCTGAAATTTTTGCATTGCTATGGGAAAACTTTCCTGTTCCACAAGTAATCACATATGCAAAATTCAATGCTGACATATCTCCTGACTATCTCGATAAATCTGAACCAACTGTAAAGCAATCACGTTATGAGATTCGTAAAGTTGTGGATGGCACATTTTCCTTCCTTATGGGAAATGGATACATACAGTACGAAACCGATAGAATGACGTTATTCAGAAATGTCCGACTAACTGAAAAATCGCTTACTATACTGACCAGCATTCCAGAAAACTCAGGCAACAATGAAACAATTGGCGACAACATAATTCGCGCAGTAAAAGCAGGAAAGTCAGAAAACATCGCAAATACTCTCGCATTTATCTTGACTTCTGACCTTCGCCATTCATGACTTCACCCCCATCAACTCAACCATGTCGGGGTCTATCTGGTTGATGATCCGCTCCCGTGCATCAGTGAGGATTTTCTTGCGGCCACCTGCTCCCCATTTGTTCGTCACCATTGCACAGGCGCTAAGCTCAGCGGTGAAGTGCTGTACCGGTTGGTGGGGCAAGGCAAGAAGCTGTTTCGCTGGCGACTGTCCGAAGGTAACCATTACCTGAGGACGGAAACCAGAAACACGTATACATCGCGCTACACTGAAGTGGCAATGGCGTTCGCCAGCGTTTAAATGGAGAGCCGGATGCGCTGAAAGGTGCACGTCCGGTTCGGAGAGGAGAGGCAGGGAAATAGTCCGACTACGCCCTGCCTCTTACTCTACTCAGGCCCCACGAAGGCTGGCTGTATCTTGCCGTGGTTGTTGATCTGTTCTCACGCAAAATTATCGGCTGGTCAATGCAATCCCGGATGACAAAGGACATTGTCCTGAACGCAATGCTGATGGCTGTATGGCGGCGTAATCCGCAAAAACCGGTACTGGTTCACTCGGACCAGGGCAGTCAGTACACAAGCTATGAGTGGCAGTCGTTCCTGAAATCACACAGCCTGGAAGGGAGTATGAGCCGTCGCGGTCACTGTCACGATAACGCGGTTGCAGAAAGCTTTTTCCAGTTACTGAAACGCGAGCGGATAAAGAAAAAGATCTACGGAACGCGGGAAGAAGCCCGCAGCGATATTTTTGATTACATCGAAATGTTTTATAACAGTAAGCGTCGGCATGGTTCGAGCAGTCAGATGTCACCGGCAGAATATGAAAACCAGTATTATCAACGGCTCGGAAGTGTCTAGATTATTCGTGGCTATTCAGCCAATCCATCCAGCCATTTTACACATGTCACCATTTTTGTACACTCCACTCTTTGGTCCCAGTCATACGAATCAAGTTTTTACTATTGCATTTGCATTAATTAATATGATAATTATAAATAATGATATACATTATGGAGGATAATCAAAAATGGATAACAAGATCACACTTCATAACAACCTGCAAACTATACGAAAAAAAATGAATCTTTCACAGGCACAAGTTGCTGATTCTATGGGGATAACCCAAGCTGCAATTGTGGCGATCGAACGGAGAGGTATGTCAATAAAACTGGAAACACTAAAACGCTATGTTGACGCTATTGGCTGTAAACTAAATCTTAACATTGAGATGCCATCAGGAATGTATATCAATCTGGATGTTTAGGTATATATAGAAATGGCCAGAATTTTTACAAACAACGCTGGCCTTATCACTTACTGGATTGGCCACTATGGCGTAGCCACCTTGACCTACCACCAGTATTAAGCTGTGACCCTAGCCCAAAATCAATTGGCGCAGCCCCCTTGTAAACACACCTGTTTTAGTTCCACGTATTTTTTGAGAGTTCCTATTTTTTAGCTATCAGCCAGTATTCCTCCGACGTCAGGTTATTCAGGGATTTATGAGGAGTAAGCGTCTTCCTGGTACCATCTGGTGAATTTCTGACACATTCGACATAGTATCCACCACCAAATTAATAGTGGGTACCAAAATGTCAGATATGCAGAAAAGTGTTACACCGGGCAGACCTAAATGTTGTCTCAATTATTCACCTGAATTTAAACAACGGATCATCGAGGCATCATTCCAGCCGGGTGTTTCAATCTCCAGACTCGCGCTGGGTAATGGCATTAACGCCAATCTGCTGTTTAAGTGGCGCCAGAAATGGCGTCAGGGTGCCATCAGAACCCGACGGAATGCCTCAACTAATTCCCGTTCAGCTTGATGCTGAACCCGCCACAGCTCCCGCACCGACAATCCGGACGCCAGCATCGTCAGCAAAGCCCGAAACACTCAACATCTCCTGCGAGGTTATCTGCGGTGCGTATCCTGTGGTAGTGCTTCTTCAGAAACCGCAGTTCAGTCGTTGTCCAGCGTTCACCTTCGTTTGGCGCTCTCCGCGCTCTTCCGTTTTTCCTGCTGTCCATTTGCTCCCCATTGCCTGAATCAGACATCCCGTCACAGTGTGATGTGATTGTCTTTTTATATTACAGGATTTTTGAGCGCGCAATCGTTCGCCGGACTGGCAAACAGGTCAGGAGCAAGGATTCATAATGACATTAAATAACCATGTCATTATGAAAGGAGTCGCCTTTATCAATGGTATTACCATAAAATAGCTTTTGCACTCGTTTCTTTACTGTGTTGACTTTTGAATTGTTTTTTTGTGGCTGTTTTCGGTCTTCCGTCAGAGACGTATATAACGTTGAAACAGCAGTGATATAGACAATAAAAGATAAAGTAAGTTTTTATATGTGCAAATTTATAACTCATATCTTGATAAGAAACAATAAATGATTATTACAAATAAAATAACAATTGAAAAAACAAAGGAGTAGTGTGATTATTTTTTTACTTTTAACCGATGAGAATGGAGTTATCGTTGTCTGATTTTAATGAGAAAGTTTTATTTGCTGCGGAATATATGAGGATGTCTACCGATCATCAGCAATATTCACTTGATAATCAAGCTGGCTACATACGTGAATATGCTATAAAGCATGGGATAAACATAATCCATTCATACAGTGATGAGGGAAAAAGCGGGCTTAATTTATCAGGAAGACCTGGGCTTAAAAAATTGATTGATGATGTTATGAGTAAAAGAATAATAATATCCTGCATACTGGTTTATGATGTCAGCCGCTTCGGGCGTTTTCAGGATACAGATGAAGCAGCTTATTATGCTTATTTACTGAAAAAAAATGGAGTAAGGATAATCTACTGCGCCGAGCATTTCTCTGAGGAACATCCGGAAATGTTCACATTTGGTCTGGCGTTATCCAGACATGGCGCTGCGAGTTTTAGCCGTAATCAGTCAGAAAAAGTTTTTTTAGGGCAAGTAAACCTTATCAGGAAAGGCTACCATCAGGGAGGGGCTCCGGGGTATGGACTGCGACGTTTACTGATTGATGAGCATCATAAAGAAAAGGGGATTTTATTATCAGGGCAGAGGAAAAGCATACAGACTGATCGTGTCATACTGACTCCAGGCCCTGAACAAGAGATAGCCATTGTCAATCAGATCTTTGACATGTTTATTCATGAAGGGAAGCCAGAGCTGGTTATAGCATCTGAGCTTAACAGAAATAATATTGTAGCTGAGAATAATAGAGAGTGGACAAGAGGGAAAATACATCAGATACTGACCAATGAGAAATATATCGGGAACAGTGTATATAATAAAACATCATTTAAACTGAAGCGGGAGTATGTAAGAAATCCGGAGGCTGAATGGATTCGCTTTGATGGGGCATATAAAGCCATTGTCCCTAAGGAGAAATTTGACAGAGCAAGGGAAATAATTAGCTCACGTTCTGTGTTTATTTCAGAGGATGAACTACTTGAAAAACTACATTCGCTTTTACTAAAAAAAGGCAGGCTTTCTGGTGTCATCATCGATGAAGAAGAGATGTTACCTTCAAGCAGTATTTATCGCGCAAGATTTGGGAGTTTGTTACGTGTTTACTCATTAATTGGCTATAACCCAAAAACAGATTATTCATGGATGGATACAGAGAAATACCTGAAGGGGCTTAATTCTGAAATAACTAAAACTGTCATTCATAATATTTATCTTTCGGATGGCTGGGTGAGTGATTCATCCGAAAGTGGCTTTCTGAAAGTTAATGATGAATTTACTCTGTCCCTTCAGTCTGTCCGTTGTCAGAGAACATCCCCGACAAGTCTGAGATGGAGGATCAGATTCAGTCATATAGTTTCACCTGATATCAGTATTGCTGTCAGGATGGACAGCCTGAACAAGTCAATGGTTGATTATTATATATTTCCCTCCGTTGATCTGCTTTGCAGAAATTTACTTCTGAAAGAACAAAATAATTTATGCTTTGAATTATATCGATTCGATACACTTCAGCCGCTTTATCAACTGATCAAAAGAATGTCCATACCGGAGAAAAAATGATATCCAGAGAGAAGATACAATCTATTGAAATATGTAAAATTCTTGTCGCAAATCCAAGAGAAAGGGATGAATTTATACATAATGAAATAAAAGAAAATATTTACCAGATAGGACTTAAACGTCCGATAACGGTGCGCAGGATCTGCCATGAAGAATTCGAATATGCGTTGATTTGCGGTCAGGGCAGACTTGAAGCCTTCCGGCAATATGGTGAGTCACATATTCCCGCTATTGTAAAGGAAGTGGATGAAGAAACAGGGCATCTCATGAGCCTTGCTGAAAATATTGCCAGAAGATCACCCAGGGCGACTGAATTACTGGAGAGCGTCAGACAATTAAAGAATCAGGGGCTCAGTGACCGGAGTATAGGGGAATGTCTTGGATATTCAACAAACTGGGTAAATAATATCACCCATCTTCTGGGTAAAGGTGAGTGCAAATTGCTGACTGCATTTGAAGCCGGACATATACCGCTTTATCTTGCCGTTGAGATATCAAGATCTGATGATAATGAAATACAAAATGCGCTGACAGAAGCATTAATGAGCGGGAAAATAAAAGGAAGGCAGATAAATATTATCAAACGAATTATTGAAAGGAGAAAGCAGGGGGCTAAAGGTTCTTTTAATAACGTGTTTGTGAGAAATTCAAAGCAGAAAAGATATACCGCAGAGGAGTTGGCTGAGCTCTTTCAGAAAAATGCGAGTGAGCATAAAGATATTCAGCTTAAGGCTAAATATGTCAGGGAGGCATTATTGGTTGCAAAAGAAATATTTAAAAAACTACTTCTTAATGAAGATTTTTGCGTACTGCTACGGCGCAATAATATTACCGATATACCTGAAATTCTAACCGATCAGATAAAAACAGGAGGTAATCATCATGATTAAACAATGTTTCGAGCCATATTTTCAGCTTTTCCCAATAGACCAGCTTGTTTGTTCCAGACCTCTTCCTGTAAATATCAGGATGAGTAGTAAATACAAACAAATAATGACATCGGTTTCAGAGATTGGTCTGATTGAACCCGTTGTTATCTTTATAGAAAATGATGTTCATAAGATCCTGGACGGGCATCTGAGAATCGAAGTACTGAAGGATTTGAATATTACCCATGCTCATTGTCTGATCTCACCGGTAAATGAAGCTTACACATATAATAAACGTGTTAATCGCTTAACCATATTGCAGGAACAAAAAATGTTGCGAAAGGCCGTTGAATCTGGTGTTTCAACAGATAAACTTTGCGCTGTACTTGGCGTGTCGCCTGGTATTATAAACACCAGACTACATATATCAGATGGTATTGCAAAAGAAGTTATTGCTCTGCTGGCGGAAAAAAATGTCGCTCAGAACATTTTTGATATACTCAGGAAAATGAAGCATTATAAACAAACTGAATGCGTGACGACCATGATATCTTTAAATAACTTTACTAAAAAGTTTGCACTTTCGCTGTTGCACAGTATGTCACCGGAGCATCTGGTTACTAAAAATAAGGACGAATCAAATAAGGATTTGGTTAAAACACTTGCCAGACTTGAAAAAGAAATGGCTGCACTGCAGGTTGAAACACAAAACATCCAGCATGAGTATGGTGAAAATAATATCAGGCTGATTATAGTGAAATCATATATTATTAAGTTATTCAGGAACAGTGAGATTATGCACTGGCTTTATGATTACAATGTTGAGTTTTTTGATTTATTAAAGAAGGTTTCTGGTATAGATGACTTAAACAACATCACCTCATCCTCCGGATTATAATGATGAGATTATATTTGCAATATTGATTATTGTTCAACCTTGCTGGTTATATGTATCCCCCTTAAATGGGAGGGGGATATCAGAGTAATGAAATACCCCACTGGTAAACGTCATGAAAACATAAATAGTCAGTTCGCATTAAAACAGTTTTGAATAAAAAATATATTCCGTTCTGAATGATTGCACACTTGCACTGGTCATGAGATTTATCAAAAAATGGTGTCAGCGTCGCGTCGCGTCGATCACGATCACGATGACTGAACCGCACCGAATGACTCCCCGTACAGGATGTGAAGAGATGCCTGCCTGTGCTGAAAGG
>NZ_JMTB01000084.1 GCF_000734965.1 Trabulsiella guamensis ATCC 49490 | reverse complement strand
TCATGTTTATCTCCATTATTTTTGTTTTTAATAAATGTAATTAATGGATTAACTCAGGAGCATTATCTTTGCTGGCTGGTGCATTAAGTTGGGATTTTAAATCATTGTGCAGTCGCATCATTCTAATCAGATACTCAGGTACGGAATCCATCTTTAACATCTCACACGCAGCAGCAAGAGAAGAGTCGTACGCGCCTGTTCTTGAGTCAATGAAGAATGAAACACCTTTGTTGATAGCGGCGCTATTGCTTTCTTTCATTCTTTCAAGGAGTACGCCAATAACGACAGGAACATTATTAGCTTCACAAAGCTTATAAAGTTCTTCCATTGCCACTTCTATTTTATTCCGAACTTCTGGGCTAATAATTAAATCTTTCATTTTATTCTCCATCATTTTCAGCATGAGTGATGCCACATTTGTTAAAACGTTATTGTTTAGTGATTGAACTATTTATAATTTAAATCATTTCGTGTTAAAAACGTTAGCTAAACTCCGATTCTGGTATTTTATTTATCACATTATAAGTCGTGATTTATAAATTGCGTCCTGTGTGTTCGTTTTTTATTGACATGTATGTTATCTGGAATTATATTTTATTTGAGCAAGCTAGAAGTAAGAATGCAGCTCATAAAATATACCCGCCACCCCATTAAGCCAGTGTTCGCGCTGGCTTTTTTTTATTTTGCGAAGTATATCTATAGGCTTCAGTTAATATTTAAATTTATCCGTGCGCGGCATATCTGATGGGGCAAGGTCAAAAAGGATTTCTGCCACACACCCGGAAAAGAGAGAAATTACTTCAAAGGTATTCAGCCGTGTGTCGCTGCATGAAACACTGTGTGCCCAGCCGCCAACTTCAACATTAAGCTTATTTTCTACTACAATGTCATATCTGAAATTCATAAGAACTTGTTTCAGCGTGCCGCGTATCATCTCCTCAACGAGCTTATTGCTTACGCCTCTCGGCGCCTGGTACCACGAAACCCTTACGGTTACCGTCTGTATGCTTTGCGCAGAAACAAGTTTGCAATAACGTCATAACCAGCACCAACGAATAGCCGTGCTGTTTTATATGCAGCTTTATCTTTTACGAATGACATATATCACCCCACTGAAATTTAGTTGCACGATTCACCACTAGAGATGGCATGATTTAAATTACTTATTAATTAACTTAATTCTGCTTCGATACTTTTCAGTGAGTCATGTGCTTTAATTGTATTTCCTCCTGTGGGATGGGGCTGCCTTTTCATTTTTTGCTAACTCTTCGATATATGCGTAAGCTATTTCACTAGTTTTATCGAAAGAGCGAATAATGCAGGTTAATGCACAATCAGTTTCCTCATTCATTTCTTCTGTGTTTATATAAATCATTTCCAGTAGCGTAGTGCCTTCTGAAATCTGAGCAACAATGTCATGAAGCATATTTAAAGGTGTTTTCATCTCATGCATCATTCCTGGTAAGTTGCCGACCTGTCAGCAACCAGATAACGCTGGTGTTGAACGCTTTAGCCAGTTTGTCGAAAGCTTCATCATTGGGATAGGCTTTTCCTGATTTCCTACTGACGTATCGCCCTCGGATAGATGTGCGGCGTTCTCCAGTTCTTCATGGGGCATTCTGCGGGATACGCGGGAATCACGGATACGCTTGCTGACGCCGGACATGTCCACGCCTTGCATAATCTTGACGGGGGTCAGTGGCGCTTCGGTAAGTGCTAACCTGCGAATATTTCGCACGTGATTGTGAGCTGCCTCGGTAGACTGGCCCCATGAATCTCCAGCCAGTTGGTATCACTTAAGTTAGTGATAGTCTTAATACTAGTTTTTAGACTAGTCGTTGGAGTCCGGATGATTGATGTTTTAGGTCCAGAGAAACGCAGACGGCGCAGCGTTCAGGAAAAAATCGCCATTGTTCAGCAGAGCTTTGAACCCGGTATGACTGTGTCTCTGGTTGCCCGGCAGCATGGTGTTGCTGCCAGTCAGCTGTTCCT
>NZ_JMTB01000083.1 GCF_000734965.1 Trabulsiella guamensis ATCC 49490 | reverse complement strand
CCGCAGGTTCGACAGCTTCGCCCATGTTAACCAGCAACTGGAGCAGTGGATGGCTGATGTTGCTGATAAACGGGAGCTTCGCCAGTTCAGACAAACACCAGAGCAACGCTTCGCACTCGAGCAGGAGCATCTTCAGTTGTTGCCGGATACGGACTTCGATACCAGCTACTTCGACATCCGTCATGTGTCCTGAGACATCCGCTGTCCATCTATGACACGTTCTGCAGAGGAGCTGCATGATGGTGGAACTGCAACATCAACGGCTGATGGTTCTCGCCGAACAACTGCAACTGGACAGTCTTATCAGTGCGGCCCCCGCGCTGTCACAACAGGCTGTGGATCAGGAATGGAGCTATATGGACTTCCTGGAGCATCTGCTTCATGAGGAAAAACTGGCACGCCATCAGCGCAAACAGGCGATGTACACCCGAATGGCGGCCTTCCCGGCAGTGAAAACGTTCGAAGAGTATGACTTCACCTTCGCCACCGGCGCACCACAGAAGCAAATCCAGTCGCTGCGTTCGCTCAGCTTCATCGAGCGCAACGAAAACATCGTGTTGCTGGGTCCATCCGGCGTGGGGAAAACGCACCTGGCGATAGCCATGGGCTACGAAGCAGTACGTGCAGGTATCAAGGTACGCTTCACAACAGCGGCGGATCTGTTGCTTCAGCTGTCTACAGCGCAACGCCAGGGCCGCTATAAAACAACGCTTCACCGTGGCGTGATGGCGCCGAAGCTGCTCATCATCGATGAAATAGGCTATCTGCCGTTCAGTCAGGAAGAAGCAAAACTGTTCTTCCAGGTCATCGCCAAACGTTACGAGAAGAGCGCGATGATCCTGACATCTAACCTGCCGTTCGGGCAGTGGGATCAAACGCTCGCGGGGGATGCGGCTCTGACATCCGCGATGCTGGACCGGATCTTACACCACTCACACGTTATTCAGATAAAAGGAGAGAGCTATCGACTTAAACAGAAAAGAAAGGCCGGGGTTATCGCTGAAGCTAATCCTGAGTAAAACGGTGGATCAATATTAGACCGTCGGTGGAGATGTAAGTGGATCACTTTTTACCCGTCGTTGACAGCTGGATCCATGTCGCATCTGCCAGGCTGTAAACCGATGGCATTTCAGCCTGTTCATAGCCAGCGTACATACCACCTCCGGTTAAAACCGTCCGCTTTGAGTTGCGGATACGAAGAATTTGTTGTTAAATTGCTCATGCAAATCATTCCTCCATCCAACCGTGTGATTTGCCACGACGCCAGGAGTGTGCATGCTCGCGGGCGTCACTCTTTATTGATGCCAATCGTCATTGCTGCGTCTGACATTCCCTTAAACCACAAACTCATCTGGCAATCTGACACCCCACCGCTGTAGGTGTGTGGACTCGCTTTACTTGTTGCTTTGCATTCACGTGACATTGCTCACACTCCTGTTGGTATCTGACCTTCCTTCGGTTATCCTTGACCTTTCACTCCTCAGGAACCAAAGGAAGGCTCAGCATGGATTTAATGTCTGTTTACCAAACAATCGAAAATCATCTCTGTGAGGTCTATATGGTGGATCCTCACAACAACGATCTGATCAATCTGGCTAAGTGCAGGGCCATAAAGCTGACTCAGCTCTACTGCTTAATATCCAGACACGCTGAAGACTCATTCATAAACCCAAGCAGTAAAGACTCGTTGGCTGAACTGATATACATGGCAACCACTCACCTCATCGTTAATCCATTGTCCCTGTCGCCATCACTGGTACTGCATATCCTTGAAGAAGACCTTTACGACATTGATATGAAGCCCAATCAGTTTGCCGAAACTGATCTGCAACTGACTGGCTGGTTTGCTGAGTACCGGGAACGTCGCCTGAAATCACCGTCAGAATTTTCAGATCTTCCGGAGTTACGCTGGAGCGATCTACCGAACGGATTATTTGGTCTCTTCCAGAAAAATTAACAACATAATCAAGGAAGTTTTCATTAAAGCGCAGTATAATAATGCTGCGCCGTTCCTCAGATTCAGTTAAAAAACAAATATAAACTGTAAGATTATTTACGTTTTCATTGTTTCGCAGTAATCTCGCCACAGCATGGATGCAGAGGGTTTCCTGGTGAGACAATTTGCTTGTTTTTTCTACAACAACCATTTCCTTATTGTTCATATCTGGGCAACTATCTGCATATTTCTCGCAGTGCTGGCCTGTGGACTGGCTCTTTTCAGGCACAGAATTAACAAGTTCAACAGCGTTTCTGACCCCATTGAAACTTTCCTGCGTAATGAGATTGTATCCCTCAGACACTGCAGCAGCTCGACGCCAGAAATCACCGTTGACTTCGAAAGCCTTAGTCCATATTTGAACAGGCGCAGGCGAGGTGAATACCGGGAAGCAGTGAACCAGTATCTCGCTGGAATTCATGCTGAACATAAAAGCGTCAAGGATATTCCCGCGACCATACAGGCGATCGAAAAGCTTCTCACCTATGCAAGACATCGTTAACTCAAGTCACATGTCATACCTCCGCTCCATTGCTGGTAAATTTTCGGCACTGCCCGTTGCTGTGCTCTTATGCTTCCTGATATAATTTTCCATAGTGAAAGGCTCCTGTAAGTTATCCCGATGAATGTCCAGGAGAGCGTTTATCATGGAACGGCTCTTGTAAAACGTTGTTCCGCTAATGAATATCGCAATACTGAAGTCAGAACAGGCCGGGAAGAGAGGGATCTTTCTTTTTCCGGCTTTTTTTGCTCTTTCGTTCTGTTCTACGGCTGTCGTCTGACCGATAGCCCACTGTCTGGCACGGAAAAGATAATCTTCAAACATGCTGCCCTTCAGGCTGGACTGAGAACAACGCCGGTAGTAATCCACCCCATGTTCTGCCACCCTGACTACCATTGATGGAAGTCCATCCCCACCAGCGCAGCAATGATGTGTTTTTTGATAAATTCTTCCGGTGACATGTCACTTATCCTCAGGCAATGGCGGTGGAAAAAGGGTTGGGAGATTAGGACGCAACTCATGCGGTTTTACAGCTCCATTTACAGCTTCGGAAACAACAACTGCATGTACTGGGGAAATTTTCTTTACCCCATTAACCCACTTCCACACAGCGCCCTGAGTAACCTCTATTTGGCGCAACAATGCGGATTGCCCACCCGCCACATATACGGCTTTAGCCATTGGGGAAGAAAAAACTTCGTTCATAACGAGACCTCAAACACACCATTGGTTTTAATATATAATCATATCAGTTGTAGATCAAATCCGCTCGTGCTGATAAAATAATCACATGGTTTTAGATATCAACGAATAGATAGGTGGAGAAGATGGAGAAGTGGACCTTTGCACAACGATTAAAGATCGCTATGGCGGAGCAGGGACTGAATCAAAGCAGTCTTGCAGTGAAGGTGGGCGTATCTCAGGCTGCAATACAAAAACTAACCTCGGGAAGAGCCAGATCAACAACTAAACTTCTCGCTTTAGCCAATGCTCTAAATGTCAATCCATCCTGGCTTGAAAGTGGTAGTGGGCCAATGCGTAACATTGATTCAGAACAACTACTTATATCCAACAGGAACCAAAAATCAGAGATAGCAAAAACAAGATTAAAAGCTGTAGTATGGGAAGATATGGAACAAACGGAAGATGGAGAATTCGTGCACATCCCCCTTATAAACGTTAACTTTTCAGCCGGACTAGGTTCCTGTGAAGTTATAGACGATGAGTCGTTTTCCTTAGTATTTAGAAAGTACTCCTTGCACAAAATGGGGGTGAGCGCTAGCCAGGCACGCTTAGTTAGGGTTTCGGGGGATAGTATGTCTCCAACTTTAAGCGACGGAGATATAGTAGGAATCAATATGGCTGAAACAGAAATACGTGATGGTAAAACATATGCCATTTGCCACGATGACATGCTGAGGATTAAAACCTTAGTAGCCAGACCTGGAGAGATACTAATCAGATCGCTTAACCGCGATCTATATCCAGATGAAGTTCTAGATGTTCAAAAATTCCATAGTAATGTCAGAGTAATAGGACGAGTTTTCTGGTCTTCTCACACTTGGTAGTAAACTACGATTCTCATAAGCCAGCAATGCTGGCTTTTTTTATTTTTACAATCAATAAGTTATAAAATTAACACCAAAAGCACACAATACAACAATTGGTGTAATATAAACCATGGTAATGCTAATCTTATCGGCGAACAACGGAGTTAATGAGATGAATGATAGTAACTATGAACATTTTAAGGGACTTTCTCTTGAGCCTGAAACAGCCTTTCATCAGATCGCAGCGATGATTGAAACGAGAGTAATTGTAAGCACACCCGTTTTAGTTCCACGCACTTTTTGAGATTTCCGGTTTTTCAGCCATCAGCCGGTACTCTTCCGGCGTCAGGTTATTCAGGGATTCATGAGGCCGCTCACTGTTATATTCCGTCAGCCAGCGCTCTGTTATTTTCCGTGCTTCATTCAGTGTCCTGAACAGGTAAAAATCCAGTATTTCTGTCCGGTAGGTCCGGTTAAAACGTTCGATAAACGCATTCTGTGTTGGTTTGCCTGGTTTAATAAATTCCAGTGCCACACCATGCTCTTCTGCCCATTGCGCCAGCGTCAGCGAGATGAGTTCCGGGCCGTTGTCCATCCGCAGTTTCAGCGGATAACCCCGGTTTGCCACGATCCTGTCCAGCACCCGGCCCCCCCGTTGTGCCGGGATATTCAGATCGATTTCTATTGCGAGGGCCTCGCGGTTAAAGTCATCAACCACATTGAAGGTCCGGAACCGTCTGCCGCAGACCAAAGCATCATGCATAAAGTCTATCCCAGTGCACTATGCGGATGCCATTCGTTGTAATGTTCGAAGGCTTCCGCAAGGTTCTTTACCGCTGTTAACCCGTCAGGTTTCGGCATGATGCTGATGTAGTCGCGCTTCATCGTTTTCACGAAGCTCTCTGCCATGCCGTTGCTTTCCGGGCTGCGTACTGCCGTATGTTTAGGCTCCAGTCCTACCATTCTGGCGAACTGACGCGTCTGATGAGACCGGTAGGCCGAGCCGTTGTCCGTCAACCATTCAACGGGGGATGCCGGCAGGTTGCTGCCGAAGCGTCGTTCCACCGCACCCAGCATGACGTCCTGTACGGTTTCGCTGTCA
>NZ_JMTB01000082.1 GCF_000734965.1 Trabulsiella guamensis ATCC 49490 | reverse complement strand
TGGTGCTGGAGCCTGTCAGGCGACACGATACTGGCCTCGCCTTTACGTGCTCGCGGGCTCCGGTATCCGACCTGAGCCTTTATCCCGGCACGTTTCATCAGTCGCCAGACTCTGTTGACTCCGCAATGTTGCCCGCTGTCCCGCAGATCCCGATGGAGCTTGCGATAAACATAGACGCATCCCGATTCCAGCCAGAACTGTTTAATCTGTCCTGTCAGTCTCAGGTCTGACTGATGGCGTTGTGAATGCGGCTGCTGAAGCCAGGCGTAAAAGCCACTGGGATGAACATCCAGCACCCGACAGAGCAGGCGAACAGGCCAGCAACTGGTATTGTCACGGATAAAGGCGTACCTCAGTCGGTCAGCTTTGCGAAGTACGCCGCAGCTTTTTTTAATATGTCCCGTTCGTCGGTAACCCGCTTCAGCTCTTTCTGGAGACGGCGGATCTCGGCCTGAGCATCTGACTGTTCTTTATGAGTGGAAGAATCCGGACCGTACTTCTTTATCCAGGCGTAAAGGCTGTAAGTGGTGATATCGAGACGCGTTGCAATGCTGGAAACAGAATGACCGCGATCAACAACCTGTTTGACTGCTTCAATTTTAAACTCTTCGGGATAACGCTTACCGCTCATGGGCACCTCTCTTTAAGTCATCTGAAATGACTCTGAGGTGTCTGTTAAACCTGTGGCGATTCAAACCTAATTTGATTTTGCAAACCTGAAAAAACTGCGGATTATTCTGTAAAGAATCATCAGACTATATATGAATTACTGAGGCGGGCAGTCAGCACTGATATATTATCAGAAATGAAAAAATTCTGGCGGCACTGAAACAGCCAGTGTCTGATTAATGACTGACGGCATTCCATCTGCCTGTCCTCATGCCCTCCGCTGTACCTTGCTGCGCATTGTAACAGCGCTGCCCACGAAGTCTGGTCTGGTAGGGCACGGGGTGACGTGCCCCCTTCGCCTTTCTCAGTTCCCGGTTGTGCAGGCGATGTGCTTCCTGTTAGCCACGTGCCATTGCCTCCATGCGCTTTGTACATATAAGGGGAATGCCGGCAGGCCAATAGTTCACTGAACGTCAGCGAAAAACGAAACCACTCCTGAAATCCCTAGAAAGCTGGCGGCGTGAAAAGATGAGAACTCTGTCGCGATACCCGGAACTGACAAAAGCGTTCACGTACGCCCTTAACCAATGACTGACACTGACACACAACAACAACTCTGAAAATGCCCTGCGGACGGTCAACAAGGGGCGCAAAAGCTTCCTACTCTTTGGTTCTGACTATGATGGCGAGCAGGGATCATTACTGTACGGCCTGATCGGGACGGGCAAACAGAACGGCGTGGTTCCAGAAGGTAACCTCCACTATATGCTTGACGTCATCGCCGAGTAGTAGGTCAACTGGGTCAGCGAGCTGCTACCCTGACGCATCACACAGCTAACTGAATAGCACATCCCTGTCAATACAGCCTTTGGTGTACGCTTACTGATAAATTGAGCATCAAAAACGCGAACATAAAGGTCGAATAGCAATCGCAGAGAGTGATATGCGCTGGTGCTCAGATGGCTTCGAGTTCGATTGTGATGACGGTGAGAAGCTAAAGGTTACGTTCGCGCTGGACTGCTGTGACAGAGAAGCCATAGACTGGGCGGCGGTTATGACAGCCTGACCGTTCAGGACGTGATGTTGGGTGCGGTTGAGATGCGCTTCGACTCTAGGCTCCCGAATAAACCGATGCAGTGGCTGACAGACAACGGTTCGACGTATACGGCACATGACACACATAATTTCGCCAAAGAGCTGAATCTGGAAGCCTGTACAACGGCAGTGAGCAGCCAACATAGTAACGGCATGGCCGAGAAGCTCGTGAAAACGATGAAGGAAGACTATATCGCGTTCATGCCAAAACCCGATGTGCGAACAGCATTGCAGCGGTGTTCAATCATTACAATGAAAACCATTCTCACAGTACGCTGGGATATCGATCTCCGAGGGAATACCAGTGTCAGCGGGCATCGTTAACTTAGATACAAAAGCTGTCTGGAGATGGCGGGTCAAGATCAGACCAAACCTTGATCGATTCAGACGCCATTTTGCATCATGTGACCAGTCTAGCCTCAAGGGACTAGTCTAAAAATTATAAACCATGATTTTTATTTTCAAACAGATCCTATCCTGTCACATTTGAAAACTCAAACTCTTGCATTGTTGTTTATCTTTTGTTTAACTTTTTTATGATAGATATAGCGTGAAATTTGGTTTAAGTGGGGCTGGCCTGAAGATATTCACCTATAAAGATGAATATCATCTGCATTCTTGTTGCCAAAGAGTGATAAGTGCTGTTTGTGTATTTTCAGCGCGCTCAGGTATATTGATAGAAGACTGCAGAAAGGTAGAAAGAGAATTTGAAGAAAAAAATAGTGCCAATTTTGTTAGCCAATGAAAATTTCCGGCATCAAAGCAGTGGCTATTGCCCTATAAAATATCATATAGCTCATATGAGTTTAAACACAATAAAACACTGATGATTTTTGTTGATCATTTTTATCAAAGGATTGGATTGTGGAATATATGATGCATGTTTATACAAAGTCTACCATGATGATTTTTCTCTAATCCAATAATGATGGAGCATCAGATATGAAAAGAACAGCATTAGCGTTTATTTGTACGATTATCATTTCTGCCTCTGCAACTGCAGATAATACTATTCGTTTTCAGGGAGAGGTCACAGATCAAACTTGTACTGTCAGTATTAATGGTAACCCATCAGCCCCTCTGATACTAATGCCAACTGTATCAACATCTGCTCTAGCAACTGCTGGCGCTACAACCGGAATGACACTATTTTCTGTCGATTTAACAAGGTGTACTGCTTCCTCATCCGCAAAAGCAATCAAGACCATGTTTGTAGGTAATAACCTTACCAGCAATGGCCGAATGGGAAATACCGGAACTGCAAGTAATGTTTCATTACAGCTTGTCGATCCAGCCAACCCGACAACACCACTAGATCTCACAGGGCAAATAGGGGCACCAGGTCTAAATCTTGCAGCCAATGCGACCTCTGCATCTTACAATTATGCTGTTGAATATTATGCTGAAGGGACCGCTACCCCAGGATCTGTCCTTGGTAGCGTACAGTATGCGGTATCCTATCAATAAACTGCCATCCCCCTCCACTTCTGGAGGGGGCTCTATACCAGAGACATAATAATGACATGGAATATCATTAAACAGTTATTTTTTGCTTTTTTTTTAATTATGGCAACTCCGGTTATAGCAAGTGTGGTAATGCTCAATACTAGAGTTATTTATCCTGGTGATGCTAAGTCACAGACACTTCAATTTACCAATGATGATAATATCCCATATGTGATGCAGATATGGTCTGATGTAAATAATCCATCATCAACTCCTGATAACGCTGATGGTCCATTTGTGGCAGCTCCAACTTTATTTCGCATTGAGCCAAAAACCGGGCAGTCTGTACGTCTTTTTTTTACCAGGGAAAATCTGCCACAAGACCGTGAATCAGTCTTTTATCTTAATTCCGTACAAGTCCCCCCCCAAAACATTGAAGGTAAACAGAATAAGATGGTTGTGATACTGAGAAACAGAAATAAGATATTTTATCGACCGAAGTCCATTGATGGGAGTGTCGACAATATGACAAATCAAATTCGTTTTACTGTAACAACAGAAGGTAAAAACACGAAACTCATTGTGATTAATGACTCAGGCTTTTATGCGTCATTCCTTGATGCGACAGTTATTGCCGGTACACAGCGACTGACTTTCCCCGTCAATATGGTTGCCCCAAAGTCACAAGCTAGTTGGATAGTTAATAGCCTCTTGTCATCCTGTCCTGAGAAAGTTAAATTCACGCTGATTAATGATTACGGTGGTCATACGAGCCATGAGGTCTCTCTAAGAAAGTAATTCTTTCAGTTCATTATACAGAGTTTTCTTCAGTCCATGGAGTACAGGATGCCGTACAATCAGGATGTTAAAACTTTATATGACGTCGTGTCAGAATGTATATTTCTTGTCAGATGGTTCTCTTCCGTATTGCTACGTGCAAGTCGATTATTTATCGCCATAATTCTATACTCATCTTTTGTATTATCTTCGACAAAGTCAGCAATAGAAGATACAAGTTATTTTTTTGATGACTCTATGCTGGTTGGGAGTGTAAAAGACCAGACAATTATTTCACGACTGAATCAGGCTGACAGTATTACCGCCGGTGTTTATCAGGTTGATATTTATGTTAACAGTAATTTTTTTTCCAGACAGTCACTCACGTTCGCTGAAAACACTAATGGAACTGTATCTCCTTGCTTATCATCTGAACTGCTTTTGAAAGCAGGTATTGCCAGAGAAAGTATTATTCCTGTGAACACTGCAAAACGATGCCAGACTCTGGATAGTCAGGTAAAGGGTGCGACGAGCCGGTTTGACTTTGCGAGGTTGAGACTAGATTTATTAGTTCCTCAAGCACTTATGGTTCGTGTTGCTCGCGGGAATATTTCAACCGATGATTTGTCGGCGGGAGAAACAGTCGCATTTACAAATTACGATACTAACTATTACCGTACTGATACATCAGGCCGTAGCTCTGAGTCCACATATGTAGGGCTGAATTCTGGGCTAAATTTAGGTTTGTGGCAACTTCGTCACCAAGCAAACTATAATCGGTACTCTAGTGATGCTAGTCTCAGTAATAGTCACTGGACACCATTGAGAACATATCTTCAGAGGCCCGTTATGGCCCTGAAAAGTGAGCTGACTCTTGGCGACAGTTATACATCCGGTAACATGTTCAGCAGCATTGGGTTTCGTGGGGTTCAGTTAGAAACTGATGACCGGATGTTGCCGGAGTCTCAAAGAGGCTATGCACCTACTATCCATGGTATTGCTTCTACAACAGCTAATGTCTCAGTGTTGCAGTCAGGCAATAAAATCTATCAGACCACAGTAGCCCCAGGAGCCTTTGTTATTGATGACCTTTATCCAACCAGCTCTCAGGGGGATTTGGTCGTTGAAATTCGGGAGGCTGACGGACGAGTATCTTCATGGACTGTACCATTTTCCGCCGTCCCTGACTCTATGCGACCTGGACGTTCTCATATTAGCTTCTCCGCAGGACAAGTCAGGAATATTGGCAACAGTGGTGCTTATTTTGCTGATCTGACATCATCAATAGGCTTAACTAACACAATTACCACAAACAGTGGTGTACGCATTTCTGAAGATTATCAGTCCTTGTTGGGTGGCGTTGTTTTTGCCAGTCATCTGGGAGCCTTAGGCCTAAACGCTGTTTATTCACGGGCTGACATACCGGGAAATACTACGAGCGGCTGGCGCCTTGGTGCCACCTATAGCCATACATTTACTCCGATATCCACGACTATTGCACTGGCCGGATATCGCTATGCAACCAGTGGATATCGGGATCTCAGTGATGTATTGGGGGTACGTGATGCCCACAAGCACCACAACAACTGGAGTTCAGACACTTATCAACAGAAAAACCAGCTTGTGATCACCTTAAGTCAGGGACTTTACAGTTATGGACAATTATATGTTTCCGGATCAACCAGTGATTATCGTAACGGGCGTGGTCGCGATACTCAGTACCAAGCAGGTTATTCGGGCAACTGGCATTCAATAAGCTATAACCTTTCTCTCGGCAAACAAAGAACTGGTGGCACCAGTTATGGCGTACAGTCATTGCAAGATATTGGGATTTCACGCAATTATAGCGGCACACAGAATATCATGATGTTTTCGCTTTCCGTGCCGCTCGGTGAAGGTTCACGCTCACCTGTACTGACAACTGGTGTGAACCACATGACAGGGAACAGCAGCAATACTAGTTATCAGACCTCCTTGGCGGGTACGCTGGGGGATAACCAAAACATCAGTTATACCCTTAACGGAACTTATGAGAATACCGGTCATGGGGGGGCAGTCGGTGCAAATATTACCAAGCAACTGCCATGGTCCACGATTAGTGGTAGCCTGTCACACAGTCGCGATTATACCCAGGCTGGTGCTGGCTTACGTGGTGCTGTGGTTGTTCATCCTGGTGGTGTGACGACAGGTCCATATCTTGGTGATACATTTGGTCTTGTTGAAGCCGATGGTGTGGATGGTGCAGAAGTTCAAAATGGCATGGGAGCACAAATTGATGGCTCTGGCTACGCTATAATACCATCTTTAATCCCCTACAGTTATAACGATATCAGTCTTGATGCAAAAAATATTAAGAACCAGAATGCTGAGCTGGCAGAGAACCAGTTGAGAATCGCCCCTTATGCCGGGGCCGCTGTAAAAGTTCGCTTCAGAACGCTGGAAGGATACCCATTGTTAATCAAAATCTCCGGCAAAGCTGACCGACGTCCACCTCTTGGAGCTGATGTTTATGACAATAAAAACACAATTATCGGTCTTGTGGGCCAGGGAAACCAGGTTTATGCCCGTGCACTGGCACAAAAAGGAACCCTGCTAGTCAAATGGGGAGAACTGCCGTCGGCACAATGCCGCATTAATTATGACTTAAGCAACACAGGATTATCGCAGTCTTTGTACAGGCTTCGCCTGCCATGTGATGGCATCTGACAGTACAACATTATGAACAAATATATTATTGCTTTTCTCATTCTGTCTGGTTTACTGCTGACTTTGCCGACACGTGCAAGCTGCTACAGAATCACCGGAACTAACACCAACTCAAGCTCAAACTATTATACTGAGCCAGGAAAAGGTACTGCTGCTAACTGGGATGGCGCTACTGACAGTTCTGGTTCATCTGGTACACTACCGACGATAATCAATATAAACAACAATACATTCCAGCCGGATGGGTCTTTACTTGCTTCCGGTACTGTCAGCTTTCTACAGTCTGGAGCCCAGCCATATAATAGTGAGCAGATCTTATTTCGATGTACTCCAAGTGAGGAGGGAAAGCTATATGAGTTTTATGCCACTAATGGCGATTCAACTTATGCCGGACACGTTGAAGTAGGTGCAGCAAGTGGGTTGCCGGAAAGTTATCAGACCTATGCTACTGGAATGGCATTACGTGCAACTAATATGGCAACAGGGGAGTATTACAGCCGCTACTGGAAATCCAGACAACTGGTCAATCTTGATCATGACTCGATTGGCTGGATTCTGGTAAAAGCCAAAAATTTTAGTGACACTAGAGTGGAACTCTTCCGGTTAAGCAACAGCTTTGGAGGATGGCAGTCATCAGGTATTTATCCTCAGTCACAACCTGCAACATACATTGCATTCAAAGGCGGGGGCTTTTCATCAGGCCTTACTGACGGCAGTGACTCGAACTCACAATGGAGTGGCTGGTACAGCCACTGGCCAGGTGCTGTATCGTTATATAACAAAACTTATATTCGCCGTTCTGCAACCTGCTCAGTGACTAATGTTACACCAATTGTAGTTTTCCCTACTATTTCTGTAGCAGAACTGATATCAGGTGTTACTAGACAACAACCAGTTACGATACGTTTTGGTTGCCAGACAGGTAGTCCGGCAAATATTGGTGTCGGTGCATTCACAAGTGGCGTTGCCGCAAACCAGACATCGATGGGTATTCTAGTGAATCCGGTCAACGCTGCCGCTGCTATTTCTGAAGGTTTTGGCACATCAGGGGCTGGTGTCAACTATCTGCTTTCTGATGGTTACAAAACATCATCGAATATAGCCACTGGAGTCGGCATACAGTTTACCCGCAGTAATGGCTCAGTTCTGAACATGCTGAGCACACTCAGTGGTTCAGTTTTGGGCGGGAATGCAGCTGGCTGGTATCCGGTTCTTGATGATGCCTCTCCGGGGGCAGTTGTTGATGGTGTCACCACTTATACAAAAACAATAAATGCAACGTTTAAGGCTCTGCCAGGGAAAAACATTACCACAGGGAAATTCAATGCAACTGCACAGATAATTATTCAGGTACAGTAATGAGAAATTGGCACATACTTTTTCTGTCACTGTTGTTTCTCGGTAACGGGAGTAATGCCGGGATTACAATTGAGTCATCTCGTGTGGTATTTTCAGCCTCTGATCGGGAACGTTCACTGATGCTGGCTAATAGTAATGACTACCCAGTGCTTATACAGACATGGGTGGATAATGGTGCATTAAAAAATATGCCTGAAAATGTGGATAATGTTCCAGTTATTCCTTTGCCTAGTGTTTTCAGACTTGAGCCCAAGGAGAAAAAGAATCTGCGGTTGCTTGCCACCCATGTCCCACAGGCAACTGACCGTGAATCGTTATACTGGTTAAATGTGTATGAGATCTCACCGACAGAGACAAAATTTTCAGTAGATTTATCAACTGTAAAAGTCGCTGTTCGCCTGCAGTTAAAACTATTCTTTCGTCCTGAGAACCTTACGCCAGTCCCGGATAAAATAGCTGAAAAGCAACATATTGAATTATTGAGGTCTCCAGGTAAGACTTCGATAAAGGTCAGTAACCCAACACCCTATTTCGTAACCTATAACTCTTTAATTCTTGCTAGTGAAAACGGTGAACATATTCTTTCTCCAGGTATGTTATCACCATTCAGCAGTAAAACAATAGATACAGGTGTTAGTGCCCACTGGCAGCCACTACGTATCATACTGGAGCTGATTGACGACAACGGAAAAGTTGTAAATGAGAACAGACGTATATAAAGCTTTTGGATTGTGGCGCACCCCCCTGAAACACCAGACAGTAGATGTATCGTAAACTAAGAGATAGGGTAAGCGTAAAGCCACTGCCGCCTGTGATTCTGGTTCCGGGATCGCTAGCTTAGAGCTCCGTCTAATTTAGAAGGAGCTCTGTTCATGGAAAATGCTGCCAACTGGCTGACTGAATCGCGTACCGTCTATTCCAATGACTTCAAACTTCGGATGGTTGAACTGGCCTCACGACCAGATGCCAACGTCGCACAACTGGCGAGGGAACATGGCGTTGATAATAATCTCATTTTTAAGTGGCTACGCCTCTGGCAGAGAGAGGGGCGAATCTCTCGTCGAATGCCTGCTACTATCGTGGGGCCGGTGGTACCACAATCTCTTCCGGCTTCTCCGACGCTGTTGTCCGTCGACGTTATCAACGACCCGTTACCCGCTGCCGAGAATGACACTCTGTGTACGTTCTCATCCGCTCACGCCAGCGCGACTTCCTGTCATGTTGAGTTCCGCCACGGCAAAATGACGCTGGAAAACCCGTCATCAGAGTTGCTGACCGTGCTGATCCGCGAGTTGACCGGGAGGACACAATGATATCCCTCCCGTCAGGCACCCGTATCTGGCTGGTTGCCGGCGTCACTGACATGCGTAAATCGTTCAATGGCCTGGGCGAGCTGGTACAGCATGCTGAATCGCCACGGGTTTAACAGACACCCCGGAGTCATTTAAGATGGCTTAAAGAGAGGTGCCCATGAGCGGTAAGCGTTATCCCGAAGAGTTTAAAATTGAAGCAGTCAAACAGGTTGTTGATCGTGGTTATTCTGTTTCCAGCGTTGCAACACGTCTCGATATCACCACCCACAGCCTTTACGCCTGGATAAAGAAATACGGTCCGGATTCTTCCACTCATAAAGAACAGTCAGATGCTCAGGCCGAGATCCGCCGTCTCCAGAAAGAGCTGAAGCGGGTTACCGACGAACGGGACATATTAAAAAAAGCCGCGGCGTACTTCGCAAAGCTGTCCGACTGAGGTACGCCTTTATCCGTGACAACACCTGTCGCTGGCCTGTTCGTCTGCTCTGTCGGGTGCTGGATGTTCATCCCAGTGGCTTTTACGCCTGGCTTCAGCAGCCGCATTCACAACGCCATCAGACAGACCTGAGACTGACAGGACAGATTAAACAGTTCTGGCTGGAGTCGGGATGCGTCTATGGTTATCGCAAGATCCATCTGGATCTGCGGGATACCGGGTAACAGTGCGGAGTCAACAGAGTCTGGCGACTGATGAAACGTGCCGGGATAAAGGCTCAGGTCGGATACGCCGCCCAGTTGTCCGAGCGCTTCCTGCAGGCCTTCAGCCAGGGCAGAGAAGCTCTCACCACCCAGCACGACCCGCATCCAGCTCCAGTGGCTCCATTCCAGGCGGAAGTGATACAGCTTATGCGCCAACAACTTACCGGCGATGGTGACAACTACCCCTTTCAGTTCGGTAAAGTCCGACAGGCCACGCAGGCCGGGCTGATGCCACTGGCGGAACATCACCTCCTGCTCAGCACCGTACTGCAGCTTCCATTCGCGGACCCGCCGTTGCATGGTTCTGCGGAGACTGTTGGGGTACTGACCGGGATATTTATCCTGCAGCATTTCCAGCAGAGTCGTGGGCATCAGAGCGGGTCTCTCCTTCAGCAGGGGAACAAGCATGCTGTCCCATACGGCTTCAAGAGGATCTTTGCGCGTCCGCCAGTGACGAACCCCGGCTTTTGACCACTGATCTTTTTCGATCCGGCGGCCGGAGCGGACAGAGATACCGGCCTTCATGGCCGAGATATGCTGGGTTACACCTTTCTTACGCTGAGTCATGTAATAACTGACCTGAGAAGTATTGAGCGTCACACCATTTCCTGTTGGATCATGTACATGACACTCAGATTACAAAACCGGCCAGAATAATCAGCACCTTGCGGACTGACTTATTGTCGTCTCATACCAGACGGTTCACGCTGTACGCTTACGCTTCTTCGAACATCTCCTCAAGCATGCGGTTCAGCCTTTCTTTTTCAGTTTTGGTGCAGTCGCTGTTTAAGGTGTTAGCCTGCATTGGCTTCACCCTCACTTCTGCATCGGGAAAGATTCGGTGTACTCGTTTTGTCAGTTCAGCCAGAGATAATCTCTCTGGCCCCTTCAAGCCCGTCTACATTGCGTCTGTCATAAACCAGTTCAACGAACATAAAAGCCTCCGGAAAACCACTGTTGTTGCATACAGTATTTTACTGTAAAAATAAATAGTGTCAAGGCGATCGGAGTGCGAAAGGAGGGATGGTTTTTTATTACCCTTAGGTTCAAATAGAAAAACCACGAATCGCGAAATCCGGGGCTATTTTGAAGTTCACGTGAATATTTTTGTATTTTTGACACCATTGCCCTTTAAGGCGAGGAGGATGCCAAAGTAGTGGACGGCAACACCGTGCAAACCGGGTCGTTTAACTACACTGTCAGGTCAGTCCCCATATGCCAAAATGGCTTTGTGGATACAGCATAAGTACATCTCTGACGTAGGGCATGATGTCCATGGGCAGGGCACTGATCGAAAACCACTCCAGACCACTGCATTTGTCGGGTTCTCTAATTTCCGGTATTCCGTCCCATTTTTTCGTTTCAAACCATAGTTCAATATAAGTTCGTCCTGCATCCCGGCGGTGAAACGTGTAGACCAGCGTCAGATTATCCGGCTGAATATGGATACCCGTTTCTTCCTCAGCCTCACGTATGATGGCTGATAGTGCAGATTCGTTCTCTTCCACATGTCCTGCTGGTAGTGACCACTGACCATCGCCATAGCCGGTATTCATCCTGCGTGAAAGTAAAACGTTGTTTTCGTTACGCAGAATCAGGTAAACCGCGAACCAGGGTTTAAAACGTGTGGACACTTCAGCCAGTCCTTTTTCCCAAAAACAAGTGTACCATTCGAACCGTTGTTTTGCCGGTCTGCTCCATGAATCAAAAATTCACATTTCAAATCTGTTGTAATCTGAAACGCACTCCGCATGCATTAGCGTATCTGCGCAACGTTTCATAACTCATTTTCGTTGCGTTCTTCTCCATCCTGGAGATTGTGGGCGGCTTGATTCCCATCCGTTCGGCCACCTGCGCAGACGTTAACTCAGCATTCTTCCTCCAGGTTGTCAGCGTCTCCTGGAGATGTTCCTGCTCTAACTCAGCTTCATAAGCAGCGCGATACTTCGGATCATGCATAAACTCGTCATGAATCTGAGACAATGTTTTCGAATGTTTAGCCATCGTTTTTTATCTCCTCCAGTCTGAACCACGCCAGGGCAATTTCTTCCGGTGGTATCCTGGTCGTTTTCTTGATAAAGATCCTCAACAGATAAATCTTTTTTCCGACCTGGTACACCCACAACCCGCGCGCTATATCCCCTGTTTTTGCTCTTATCTCAAATAAGCTGTCACCTATCGGTTTTGTGTCCGGCTCTCGGAGCTGCTGAGGATTATGTTCCAGTTTCTGTAGTTGTCTGACCATCTTTGCCCGGAGTAGCTCGGGTAAATCCGATAACTCTGATTCAGCTTCTTCATGAAAAATTACGGTGAACATCGTGTTCCCTCCCATAGCTTCAATATTAGCCTGAACGCCAAATTAGCTCAAGCGCTAATTTATGTTGTGCCGTCTTCTGTGAGGTTCTGCTATGCTCAGACAGCGGCAAAATGTACAATCAGCGGCATGAGTTTTTCTTTGTACATATAATTGTACATAATGGAATGAAAGAACATGACAATGAGCCCCTATCTCGCAGAGGTAGCCAAAAGAAGAACCTTCGCCATTATCTCCCACCCGGATTTGAGTGTATTGATGTCAGCAGCGGAAAAGAGACGGATTGCCTGGCACTGACTGTTGATGTGACCGGGATTAAGGGGTTCCCTGAAAAAGACAGTGTTCTGACTTAGTATGAAGGCTACAAAGAGAGTGATGTGGTGAAAATTGGTAAGTTTAAGATAACCACTATCACGCTACAGCTCTACCCCCGTATTATCACGATCACTGCGACATCTGCCCCGTTTGATCATAAAGACTCTTCCATGTTCCGTGAGCGCAGAACAAAGTCGTGGGATGATACCATGCTTGGCGCTATTTTCCATGAGATCGCCGTAGAGCACAATCTTTCTCCCCGCATGGATCCGCAACTGGCAGACGTGTACTGTTACCATGCTGATCAGATTAACGAAACGGATTCAGCCTTTCTGAACCGACTGGCGGAGGAGCATGACGCCGTGGCAAAGCCTGTTAACGGCGCTTATATTCTGGCACTGCGCGGGGAGAGCAAATCCATCACCGGGATAACGTTACCGGTGATAAAACTCACCTGCCCGCCTGAAAACATACCGGGTAATCAGCGCTTCATTCAGTGCTCTGTAGACGAGCCAGGGAAGAAAAATGTCAAAGGGATCCGGGTCAGGTACACTGACGAGGCAACAGGGAAAACCCATACGATTGAGCATGGCGATCCGCCGTTCAGGACGATGCCTGCTGTTTTTGAAAATAAGGAGCATACAGAAGCCGTACTAAAGGGAGGAAAGCGCAAGGCAAAACGGAACCGTTCGAAGCTCCGCCTTGATATACCCGGAGATCCTTACATTGCCGCAGAGGGAATGATTGAAATGGATGACTCCTTTCCTGGTGGTATGCGTGGACGAGTGAGTATAGATCGCGTTGAGGTAAGGTGCAGCAGGGGTGATGGGTACAGGATGAGCATTACCGCCAGCAAACCAGTGGCTGACAAAAAATGATGCGTTCCGGGTGATGGTATGCAACGACCTGTGAGGTGCCGACTCTTATTCATCGTCTGGTTTCTGTGCCACAGGCATATACCGGAAAGGCGGGACTGATGATAGAGTATTTATGCAAATCAATTCCACCCCACATGGGTTGATTTGCCACGACGCCCGGAGCTGTACACTCGCGGGCATCATCATTTTCAGACAGTTTTAAGTCAGCTCTTCTTGGATCATAAATTGGCTTCATTAAGATCTTCAGAATGTACTTCCTGTAGGATGCGCTTTTTCTCACAATCAACAAAGTGCGTCAGAGTCTCAATAATCAGAGGCTGATAATTTTTTACGTGAGCTTCGCCGGAGCCAAGCTCGATGGAATACCATGCATTGTCAACAGATACGGTCGGTTCTGTGGAAATTGTTTGTTAATGGAGTTGGTCATTATGAACTTATGTCATTTTGTTGGATGGTGGCCGGGCGCTCAAAACCGCAGATGTAAGGGGTGGCTATTCTCCATACAGATATTGTATTCACCACACGCCCGACCATAAAGCAAAAATTAAGGCAATAAAGCACAGCTAAGTTGTGTGCAGTATTACCTTTATCATAACTGGTGAACGGGCGTTTAAACGCTCCATAGAGTGGGCATATTCCCCTTGCGGGTGTTGTATTAGCCACACGCCCGTTCGTAAACTGGAAAAATACGGGGGCGGAAGATAGCGTATGGATATCATGATGTCAACAATAAATTTACAGCACCAAAACAGTGTCGCTCATCTTTTTACGTTGACTTGTACAATTAAGAGATGACTCTGTAACCAGATCCTCCACTTGCAAGCTTTGATTTTACAGCAGGTAATTTATAGTACCCTGAAAACCAAAAAAAGCCCCATCTCATTGAATGAGTATGGGGAATATTAATGAAAAGACAACAATCACAGTAGTATTATGTGAGTTTAAGTGTAACCGCTATGAATTAAATAATGGTTAAACATGTGTAAATTATCATCAGGAATGGTACAACTACATGCAAATCGGGACATGGAAAATAGATGCGCAGGCTGATCAATAAGTGGCTGCCGCTGCGTCGTATGCGAGAACGAGCGGCAGCCAGCTGGTGATCGTTCGATAGTGCGAGTATTGAATGGTTACCAGCCGATGCAGATTATACCTTGTTCAGAAAAATAAACTAGGCACTGAGCCAGGTTAGTTATTATGATATAGAGCTGAAGGCGCTCACATGCGGATTACTGTACAAACCAGTCATCCGCATTTTCCCATGCATCCTGCAGGGTTTCCTGTACAAATGCTTTAGCGTTATCTTTATCCGGAGCCAAGAGAACAGATAACCCATCTGAGCCAGCTTTTTTAACGATGATTTCAACTTCCTCATACCGCTGGCTGATTCTTCTTGCCATTTCGATCCTGAGAGATTCCATTGATCATTTCGGCATTTTATCAGCTTTTTCTTTAACAATACTTATCTCAATACGCATGATGGCTTTCTTTTTTACTGTCTGGATATACAGTTATTTATCTGGTTATTTACACAGTGTCAAGGTGGTTATGCATCATGTTGAGGGGGGGTAACATTCTGTGACGCTTTGAGGAAAAACGTAATGTGGTGATTGTTTGCAAGACTGATGGTTACTGGGATTTAGTTGAAATGTTATGGGGCATCCATGGGACATTTTTAATCATAAAAGTTCGTCAAACTTCACTAACATACACTTTCGACATTATCGTAACCCATTGAAAATTAGCGCTCCTGGACGATATTTGTCGATTTCAAAGAATTAGCAAACACATTGAGAATATGACCGGGGATATCATGCTGAGACGTGCACTTGCCCTGCTCAGAAAGAAGTTGCAGCGTCTGCATGAAAACACGGATACCGATACACCGTCCTGGTTCATCGCCAGATTCAATCATACAATGACGTTATCAGATTTGCGGTGGTCATATGGCTGCAAAGTGTCCCTGGATGTTGAACTGCAGGATGGCACGCATTACACCGTTGGCCTGTAACAGCTTCCCGTAAAAACATCGCTTCAGGGAATACGAAGCGGTGTTTATGTACAGAGCATAATTACCCGTTAATCGCTCAGGCATTCCGGACAAAGCGGACTGCTGACGGTCATTTTTCCTGCTAGTCAGTACTTAAATTAATGTACTGTCTGTTCCATGGGTTGACCATGAAATTGAAAATTCTTAATAATCAATTGACTGGGAGCAAAAAAACTC
This sequence comes from Trabulsiella guamensis ATCC 49490, assembly GCF_000734965.1. Taxonomy (GTDB): domain Bacteria; phylum Pseudomonadota; class Gammaproteobacteria; order Enterobacterales; family Enterobacteriaceae; genus Trabulsiella; species Trabulsiella guamensis. The sequence continues at coordinate 555 of NZ_JMTB01000082.1, read as the reverse complement.
CCCGCAACGTGAATGTGGTTATTGACTGCGGACACTGCACTGCCATAAATTAAATCTGTGGTGAATCCCCCCTATGCGGCGGGGCAATACTGACACACGTAGTTTCAGCCATTACGATATACACCATTGCGGGATGCTTTGTCAGTAGCGTATCTAACCGGGAGGCACCCGGCACCACAATCAGAATTGTTAAATCTCAGAGGGTTATGGCATGTGCAGTCACAGGCGTCTCTTGGCCGGTCTTCGCGATGATGCTGCGACCGCACCTGCTGAACGTATTATGACCATTCATACAGATTGCGGTCGCAAAAGTATCAGACTGTCTGCCAGAATCCAGCGGATGAGGCGTTGCGGATTTGCTCTCCCCACCAGTTCATCAGTTCCGCGCGGTGTTTCAGCCAGGTGGTGCGGTTATAGGCTGCCCTGACCTTGTTTTTCTCCACATGAGACAAGACTGCCTCAATCACGTCTGCATGAAATCCGGCTTCGTTCATCGCTGTACTGCCCAGCGAACGAAATCCGTGGGATACCAGTTCTCCTTTATATCCCATCCGG
>NZ_JMTB01000081.1 GCF_000734965.1 Trabulsiella guamensis ATCC 49490 | reverse complement strand
CGTCCGTCTTTATACTGACTTCGTATAAACTTTTCTTCACATTTTAATTGGTTGCGGGGGCCGGATTTGAACCGACGACCTTCGGGTTATGAGCCCGACGAGCTACCAGGCTGCTCCACCCCGCGTCCGTGGATGCGCACTATACTCTGCTGACTTTCTGTTGCAACCTTTTTTTTAACTAAACGGTTAAGTTTGCAGGTAATTGCGCAAAAACCTGTCAGATTGTCTGTTTTGTGTGCGGAATTCCGTTTTGACTACGCCAGCGCATTTCTTTACCCCTGACGGTTTGTTATCTTCATCACGGATTCGGCTTAAGTAAAAGATGAGACATCATGAAAGGACGTTGGGCAAAATATCTGGTAACGGGAACGCTGCTGACATTACTGGCAGCCTGCAGTTCTAAACCGACCGACCGTGGTCAGCAGTACAGTGACGGCAAATTCACACAGCCTTTCTCACTGGTTAACCAGCCTGACGCGATTGGTGCGCCAATCAACGCTGGCGATTTTGCCGAGCAGGTAAATCAGATACGTGACGCCTCGCCACGTCTTTATGGCAGCCAAAGCAACGTCTATAACGCCGTACAGCAATGGCTCCGTTCCGGCGGCGATACCCGCACGCTGCGCCAGTACGGTATTGACGCCTGGCAGATGCAGGGTGCCGATAACTACGGTAACGTTCAGTTCACCGGTTACTACACACCGGTTGTGCAGGCGCGTCACACGCCGCAAGGGGAGTTCAGATACCCTATCTACCGCATGCCGCCGAAGCGCGGCCGACTGCCGTCCCGCGCTGAAATTTATGCTGGCGCGCTGAGCGATAACTACGTTCTCGCTTACAGCAACTCGCTGATGGACAACTTTATTATGGATGTGCAGGGCAGCGGCTATATTGATTTTGGCGACGGCTCGCCGCTCAACTTCTTTAGCTATGCCGGGAAAAACGGCTGGTCGTATCGCAGTATCGGTAAAGTGCTTATTGATCGCGGCGAAGTGAAGAAAGAAGATATGTCGATGCAGGCCATCCGCCACTGGGGGGAAACACACAGCGAAGCGGAAGTACGCGAATTGCTGGAGCAGAATCCCTCCTTTGTTTTCTTTAAACCTCAATCCTTCGCGCCAGTGAAAGGCGCCAGCGCTGTCCCGCTAATCGGTCGCGCGTCGGTGGCGTCTGACCGCAGTATTATTCCGGCGGGAACCACGCTGCTGGCGGAAGTGCCGCTGCTCGACAACAACGGCAAATTCAACGGTCAGTATGAGCTGCGCCTGATGGTGGCGCTGGATGTCGGCGGGGCGATTAAAGGCCAGCACTTTGATATCTACCAGGGCATTGGCCCGGATGCCGGACACCGCGCAGGGTGGTACAATCACTATGGTCGTGTCTGGGTGCTGAAAAACGCCCCGGGAGCCGGCAACGTCTTTAGCGGTTAATTGAGGTCTTATGTCTGTGGTAATCAGCGATGCCTGGCGCCAGCGCTTTGGCGGCACGGCACGTTTGTACGGTGAAAATGCACTGCAGTGGTTTGCCGATGCGCACGTCTGCGTGGTGGGAATTGGCGGTGTCGGATCCTGGGCGGCGGAAGCGCTGGCGCGTACCGGTATCGGTGCGATCACGTTGATTGATATGGATGACGTGTGCGTCACCAACACCAATCGCCAGATCCACGCGCTCGGCGGCAACGTGGGGCTCGCCAAAGCCGAGGTGATGGCCGATCGTATTCGCCAGATCAACCCGGAATGCCGGGTGAATGTCATCGACGATTTCGTCACCCCTGATAACGTGGCCCAGTACATGAGCGCCGGGTACAGCTATGTTATCGATGCCATCGACAGCGTGCGGCCAAAAGCGGCGCTTATCGCCTATTGCCGTCGCTATAAAGTGCCGCTGGTTACCACTGGCGGGGCGGGCGGGCAAACAGACCCGACGCAGATTCAGGTCGCTGACCTGGCGAAAACCATCCAGGATCCGCTGGCGGCTAAGCTGCGTGAACGGCTGAAAAGCGAGTATGGCGTGGTGAAAAACAGCAAAGGCAAACTGGGCGTGGACTGCGTATTTTCAACGGAAGCGCTGGTTTACCCGCAGGCTGATGGTAGCGTTTGCGCTATGAAAAGCACGGCGGAAGGGCCAAAACGGATGGACTGCGCCTCAGGCTTTGGCGCGGCAACGATGGTGACCGCCACCTTTGGTTTTGTCGCGGTCTCCCATGCCCTTAAAAAAATGATGGCAAAAGCGGCACGTCAGGCCTGATGCTGACGCGCAGCAGTGCTCACGGCCTCGCCCAGCGCAGTCAGCCCCTGACTGCGTGAGGCGCTGAGCTGAGCGCGAAGCCCCAGTTCGTCGAACAGTGTGAGTGGATCCTGCGCCAGCAACGCCGCCGCGCTTTTGCCTTCCACCGCCGTCAGCAATACCGCCAACAGACCACGGACGATTCTCCCTTCGCTGTCGCCAAAGAAATGCAGTTTGCCGTCGTTCGTCACTACGGTGCCCAGCCAGACGCGGTTTTCACAACCGGCGATCTCCTTCGCCTGCGCTTTCAGTTCATCCGAAAGAGCCGGCAGTTGCTTGCCCAGCAAAATCAACTGGCGATACTTGTCCTCCCACGCCTGTAATGGCGTGAAAAGCTGCTGCAATGACGTTACGGTGACGGTTGTGCCGAACGGGTGTCCGGCGTAGAGCGGGTTTGTCATTCATCCACCAGTAGTTCAAGGGCGCGGTCAACGGCGGCGACCAGCGCATAGACATCATCCTGTGTATTATAGGGCGCGAATGACGCGCGTAGCGTACCGCTGACGCCGAGTGCTGCCAGCAGCGGTTGCGCACAGTGCTGCCCGGCCCGCAACGCAATGCCGTATTCGGCGAGCAGGGTGACCATGTCGCTGTGATGTACACCATCGAAATCAAACGCCAGCAGGCTGGAATCCTGACAACGAAATGAGCGGAAACCGGGGCGTTTTGCCAGTTCCGCTTCCGCAAGCGTCGCCAGCCCACGGCTCCAGCTTTCGGCCTGCGCCAGATCCACTTCCGCCAGCCATTCCAGCGCGGCGCTGAGGCCAATCACCCCGGCGACGTTCGGCGTGCCTGCTTCAAGCCGGTAAGGCAGCGCCTGAGTTTTGAAACCGTCGAAGGTCACTTCGGTGATCATCTTGCCGCCGCCAAGCCACGGCGACATGCCTTCCAGCAGTTCGCTTTTACCGTACAGCACGCCGATGCCAGTCGGGCCATACAGTTTGTGCCCGGAAAAGGCATAGAAATCGATATCCAGTTTCTGCACATCCGCCGGGAAATGCACCGCGCCCTGGGCGCCGTCCACCATCACCACCATTCCTGCGGCATGCGCGTGGCGAATGGCCTGCGCGAGATCGGGGCAGCCGCCTGTGACATTCGACATTTGCCCCAGTGCCAGAATACGGCTGCGTGGAGTAATCAGCGCGGGCAAACGGACAACATCCGGCAGGTTATCGCTGCCCAGCGGCAGTTTGACGATGCGGGCGCCGGTCTGCTCCGCCACCATCAGCCACGGCACAAAATTGGCATGATGTTCGGCTTCACTGACGATAATTTCATCGCCCGGCTGCAGACGCGGTCGCGCATAACTTTGGGCCACCATATTGATGGCTTCGGTGGTGCCACGCGTCCAGATGATGTTTTTGCTGTCCGGCGCGTTAAGCCATTCGGCGACCCGTTCGCGGGCCGCTTCATAGCGTGCCGTCAGGCGTTGCGCTTCGGCAAACTGGCTGCGATGCACATTGCCAGCGCTCAGGCTGTAAAATTGTGTCGTCGCGTCAATCACGGCCTGTGGTTTCAGCGCGGTGGCGGCGCTGTCGAGATAGACACCGGCATCACTTAGTGCGGGGAAACGGGCGCGAAATTGCGCGGGATTAAATGCGTTCATGGAATTCCTCGTTACGATCCATAGATCGTCGCGCAATTTGCCCGCAAGGGCAAGGGGAGCAAATGTCCCTCGGAATAGTCCGGTAATTCTGGCAGGGTAAAAATAGTACGTTATGCTATAGAGTGTTAGGCGAATGTTTTAGCCTGTCAGGAAAGTCGCTTTCTATAGCATAAATAGCCAGAAGGAGAAGAACATGAACAAGACTACTGCCATTATCTCTGCCTGTATGCTGACTTTTGCCCTGAGCGCCTGCTCCGGTCCGAACTACGTAATGCACACAACGGATGGACGGGCCATCGTCTCTGACGGTAAACCGAAAACCGATGATGAGACGGGCATGATTTCGTATAAAGATGCTAACGGCAACAAACAGCAGATCAACCGTAGTGACGTGAAAGAGATGGTCGCGCTTGAGAAATAACGGTTGAAGTAGCGAAAAAAAAGCACCGCAGTTTGCGGTGCTACATTAATCACTATGGACAGACAGGGTAAATGTACAGGAAGTGAAAAGGGTAGCTTTCCTACCGTGGTCTGAATCGCAGACCAATTGCAAACACAACAACACAACATCACAACCGTAAGCCAAAAGCTCATCAGAACACGCATTCCGAAAAAAGCTCTTCGTTCCGGCTCAGGAAGTGCCGCCACTATAGGTATTTGCTGGTAGTTCCTCAACGGACAAATTATAATGGCTCAGATAAAAAAAACTAATAGGTTAAACGTTGTTTCCTGTTTGTTAAATCGAGTTAACATCTAAGCCAGAGAACCATGTCAAAGCGATTACCACCTCTGAATGCATTACGTGTTTTTGATGCAGCAGCACGGCACTTAAGCTTCACTCGCGCTGCCGATGAGCTTTTTGTGACGCAGGCCGCAGTCAGCCATCAAATCAAGTCTCTGGAGGATTTTCTGGGGCTGAAGCTCTTCCGCCGACGCAATCGTTCTCTTCTTCTGACCGAAGAAGGCCAGAGCTATTTTCAGGACATCAAAGAGATCTTTTCGCAATTAACCGAAGCGACGCGTAAACTGCAGGCGCGAAGTGCGAAAGGGGCGCTGACCGTCAGTTTATTGCCCAGCTTTGCCATTCAGTGGATGGTACCGAGACTCTCCAGCTTTAACTCAGCTTATCCGGGAATTGATGTCAGGATCCAGGCAGTGGACCGCCAGGAAGATAAACTGGCAGATGATGTCGATGTGGCGATTTTCTACGGGCGCGGTAACTGGCCGGGGTTGCGTGTGGAGAAGCTGTACGCAGAATATCTGATTCCTGTTTGCTCACCGCTCCTGCTCACTGGCGAGAAGCCATTGAAAACCCCTGCCGATCTGGCGCAACATACACTATTACACGATGCATCGCGCCGTGACTGGCAGACGTACACGCGTCAGTTGGGCCTCAATCTTAACGTTCAACAGGGACCGATTTTTAGCCACAGCGCGATGGTGCTGCAGGCGGCAATCCATGGACAGGGTATCGCACTCGCCAACAATGTGATGGCGCAGTCTGAAATTGAAGCAGGCCGTCTGGTCTGCCCGTTTAATGATGTGCTGGTCAGTAAAAACGCTTTTTATCTGGTTTGCCATGACAGTCAGGCGGAACTGGGTAAAATAGCCGCCTTCCGGCAATGGATTCTGGCGAAAGCTGCAAGTGAACAAGAGAAATTCCGCTTTCGTTATGAACAATAAACACACGATCATGCAGGCGGCAATGGGGGGCCGCTCGCATGATGAAGTGTAAATCAGTTTAGGGTAGGAACATGACAAGTCGTTTTATGCTGATTTTTGCCGCCATTAGCGGTTTTATTTTTGTGGCGTTGGGTGCGTTTGGCGCGCACGTGTTAAGTAAATCTTTGGGTGTTGTGGAAATGGGGTGGATCCAGACCGGCCTTGAATATCAGGCATTCCACACGCTGGCGATTTTCGGGCTCTCGGTCGCCATGCAGCGTCGCATCAGCATCTGGTTCTACTGGAGCAGCGTTTTTCTGGCGCTGGGAACCGTGCTGTTCAGCGGCAGTTTATACTGCCTCGCCCTCTCTCACCTTCGTCTGTGGGCGTTCGTTACGCCGGTGGGGGGCGTCAGCTTCCTCGCAGGCTGGGTATTAATGTTAATTGGTGCAATTCGTCTGAAGCGTAAGGGCGTCGTTCATGAATAAGGTTGTTCTCTATTGCCGCCCGGGCTTTGAGAAAGAGTGTGCTGCAGAAATTACCGACAAGGCCGCGCGCCTTGAGGTATATGGGTTTGCCCGCGTAAAAGAGAATGCGGGTTATGTCGTTTTTGAGTGCTATCAGCCGAAAGAGGCGGATAAACTGGCTCGTGAACTGCCTTACAGCTCGTTGATCTTTGCCCGTCAGATGTTGGTGGTGGGCGAGCTGTTGCAGAATCTTCCCCCGGAAGATCGCATCACGCCGATCGTCGGCATGTTGCAGGGTGTGGTGGAAAAAGGTGGCGACCTGCGCGTTGAAGTGGCTGATACCAACGAAAGCAAAGAGCTGATGAAGTTTTGCCGCAAATTCACTGTGCCGCTGCGCGCAGCGTTGCGCGACGCAAAAATTCTCACTCACTATGAAACACCGAAACGCCCGGTGGTGCATGTTTTTTTCATTGCGCCAGGTTGTTGTTACGTCGGGTATTCGTACCCGAACAACAATTCTCCGTTCTATATGGGTATTCCGCGCCTGAAATTCCCTGCCGATGCGCCGAGCCGCTCCACGCTGAAACTGGAAGAAGCGCTGCATGTGTTTATTCCGGCTGACGAATGGGATGAGCGTCTGGCTAACGGTATGTACGCGGTCGATCTCGGAGCCTGTCCAGGCGGCTGGACGTATCAGCTGGTGAAACGCAACATGTGGGTTTATTCGGTAGATAACGGCCCGATGGCGCAAAGTCTGATGGACACCGGGCAGGTCACCTGGCTGCGTGAAGATGGTTTCCGCTATCGTCCTAACCGCAACAACATCTCATGGATGGTTTGCGATATGGTGGAGAAGCCAGCGAAAGTGGCGGCGCTGATGGCGCAGTGGCTGGTGAACGGCTGGTGTCGCGAAACCATTTTCAACCTCAAGCTGCCGATGAAAAAGCGCTATGAAGAGGTGTCGCAGAATCTGGCATATATTCAGGAGCAACTGAACGAGCATGGCATTAATGCGCAGATTCAGGCCCGTCAGTTGTATCATGATCGCGAAGAGGTGACGGTGCATATTCGCCGTATCTGGGCCGCCGTTGGCGGGCGTCGCGACGAACGCTAGTCGGTATGATTGCCCGGTGGTGCTACGCTTACCGGGCCTACACGTAACTGCTGCAAATTCCCGTCCAGCTGTAAGTCTGTTTGCAGCTGAGCGACCTGGCGACAGGTAAACGCCATCGCTTTATGCGCTTCCAGTTTTTTGCGCCATTTCTCCGGTACCTCATTCAGGCGGGCGTAAATTCCCTCCAGATTTTCGAACTCCGTTAACAACTGCGTGGCGCTCTTCGGGCCAATCCCTGCCACGCCCGGCACTTTCGAACTGCTGATCCCCGCGAGCCCCCAGTAATCCGGCAACTGCTGCGGCGTGACGCCAAATTCGCTGGCAATAAACGGCGCATCGAGCCAGCGCTTTTGAAAATAGTCGCGAATGCGAATGGTCGGGGAGAGCAACTGACAATAGCCTTTATCGGTCGAAACAATCGTGGCCTGGTGCCCGGCCTGCGCCACTTTTACCGCCAGCGTGGCCGCCAGATCGTCAGCTTCATTACCGGCAGACTCCCAGCAACGTATGCCGCGCCCTTCAAACGCCGCCCGCAGCGCAGGCATTTCGGCATGCAGATCGTCCGGCATTGGCGGGCGTCCGGCTTTGTAATCCGGCAATAACTGGTGTCGCCAGCCGTGGCTGCGCGCGTCGTCATCAAACACGGCGACCGCGTGCGTCGGCTGGCTGTGAACCAGCAGCTGTTCCAGCGCGTGCAGGCAGGTATCCGCGCAGGGCGACCCCTGGACGGCGTGAATGCGGCGAATCAGATTTAGCGCGTCGACAATGAGCAGATGAACGGCCACGGAAATCCTCCTTGAGCAAGAGCGCTAAGGGTAACATCGTGATGTCTGTGAGGCTATTTACAGAGAATAATTCAGGAAGAAGCCTCGCAAAACGAGGCTTCTTTTGGAGTTAATCGCAGGTGACGATCTTCATTGCCAGGCCGCCGCGCGAGGTTTCGCGGTATTTGGCGTTCATATCTTTACCGGTTTCGTACATGGTTTCGATAACCTTGTCGAGGCAGACGCGCGGTTCACTGGTGCGACGCAGCGCCATACGCGCCGCGTTGACCGCTTTCACCGCGGCAATCGCGTTACGCTCGATGCACGGTACCTGAACCTGTCCGGCGACCGGATCGCAGGTCAGCCCGAGGTTGTGCTCCATACCTATTTCCGCAGCAATACACACTTGCGTCGGGCTTCCTCCCAGCAGTTCCGCCAGCCCCGCCGCCGCCATGGAACAGGCCACGCCGACTTCTCCCTGACAGCCCACTTCGGCGCCAGAAATAGACGCGTTCATTTTATAGAGCGAGCCAATAGCGCTTGCGACCAGCATGTAGCGCGCCAGTGAGTTCGCATTCACTTCCCGGATGAACTTGTCATAGTAGGCCAGCACCGCCGGGACAATTCCGCAGGCGCCATTGGTTGGCGCGGTGACCACACGACCACCGGCGGCATTCTCTTCATTTACCGCCAGCGCGAACATGTTGATCCAGTCAACGACTGCCATCGGATCACTGGTGGTTTTGTCCTGGCTTACCAGCATACGACGCAGTGCCGCCGCACGGCGCGGAACCCGCAGTTTGCCCGGCAGAACGCCTTCGGTGGTGATGCCGCGCTCAATGCCGCTACGCATGACCTCCCAGACGTTAGCAAAATGCTGCTCAAGCGCTTCTTTACTGTGCAGTGCCAGTTCATTTTTCATCATCAGGCCGGAGAGCGACAGCCCGGATTCCTGGCAATGACGTTGCAGGTCAGCTGCGGATTTGTACGGGTAAGGCACCTGCACGGGAGCGCTGTCAACCTGACCGAAATGTTCTTCGTCGACGATAAACCCGCCGCCGATAGAGTAATACGTTTTGCTGTGCACCACATTGCCGCCACTCAGAGCGGTGATGCGCATACCGTTCTCATGCAAAGAGAGGTTATCGGTATGAAAATTCATGCACTGATCGACAGGAAATTCGACTTCGTGCTCGCCGTTTGCCAGCAGCAGACGGCCGTGGGTATTCACATCCTGAATAAAACCAGGGATGGAATCGATATCGACGGTATCCGGCAGGTTTCCCGCCAGACCCATAATAATGGCGATATCGGTGTGGTGACCTTTACCGGTCAGAGAGAGCGAGCCGTACACATCGACGACCACGCGGGTAATATCATTGAGGATCCCACGTGCAATTAGGTCGTCCGTGAATTGTTTGCCCGCTTTCATTGGCCCGACAGTATGTGAACTGGAGGGACCAATGCCGATTTTGAAAATATCGAAAACGCTGATCATGATGCATCCATGGCTGAAAAGAAGTGCGCCACACACAGGTGGCGCCGGGGATTAACTTAACTGAACAGGGAGTAGAAAATCGCGGAGATGGCGATGAGGCCCATGATGACAACGAAAACGTTGCTGATGTGGCCGCTGTATTTGCGCATTGCCGGGACTTTCTGAATCGCGTACATCGGCATCAGGAACAGAATCATGGCGATAACCGGGCCGCCCAGCGTTTCAATCATCCCCAGAATGCTTGGGTTCAGCGTCGCCACCGCCCAGGTGGTTAACAGCATGAACAGCGCAGTGATTTTGTTCAGACGGCTGAGTTCAATGGTTTTGCCTTTGCTACGCAGGGACTTGATGACCATCCCGTTGAAACCTTCACGTGCGCCCAGATAGTGGCCGAGGAAGGATTTGGTGATGGCGATCATCGCGATGATCGGTGCCATCCAGGCAATCAGCGGTGCGTTAAAGTGGTTTGCCAGGTAAGACAGGATAGAAATGTTTTGCTCTTTCGCTGCGGCCAGGTCAGCCGGAGACAGGCTCAGTACACAACTGAAGACGAAGAACATCACGGTAATCACCATCATGATGTGCGCACGCGCCAGGATGCTGGAGCATTTTTTCTCTGCGCCATCACCGTATTCTTCACGTTTCGCCACGGCGAAAGAGGAGATGATCGGTGAGTGGTTGAAGGAGAAGACCATGACCGGGATCGCCAGCCACAGGGTCATCCACAGGCCATTGCCCGTGGTGGATGCGTTGCTCAGAGACAGGGTTTCCAGTGCCGCGCCGCTCCACTGTGGGATCAGGTACAGCGCCAGCAGCATCAATGCTGCCACAAACGGGAATACCAGAATGCTCATCGCTTTGACGATCATTTGCTCACCAAAGCGAACGATAGTCATCATACCGACGATCAGGATCAGCGACAGGATCGCGCGCGGCGGTGCAGTCATGCCCAACTGATGGGTAATGAAGCTGTCGACGGTGTTGGTGATCGCCACGCTGTATACCAGCAGGATCGGGTAGATGGCGAAGAAATAGAGCAGGGTAATGATTTTACCTGCGCCAATACCAAAGTGTTCTTCAACCACCTCAGTGATATCTTCGCCCGGATTTTTACCGGACAGCACGAAGCGGGTCATGCCGCGGTGCGCGAAGAACGTCATTGGGAAGGCGAGAATTGCCATGATAATCAGCGGGATCATACCGCCAACGCCGGCGTTAATCGGCAGGAACAAAACGCCTGCGCCGATGGCAGTGCCGTAAAGGCCCAGCATCCACATGGTATCCGTTTTACGCCATGTGCTTCTTTTTTCAATCGAAGCAATAGTGCTGGTTTGAGTGCTTTCCATCTGTATCTCCTGGAAGAATCAACAAAATATATTTAAAAAATAAAAATTACTGGTCTGAAATTCGTTTAATGACGTTTTTTTGATGATTTTTTACCGTCAATCTTATGGGGCCGGAAAGATACATTTAACTTATCGATGTATCAGTGATCTCGATCCCAATTGCAATAATCAGCTCCGGATATGACAGTTTTTAGACCATCGCTCTGTCTTTTTTGCCATGCCAGAATTTTATTGGCGCAAAGGCTAACACCAGCAGGATATACGGGAAAAGCACACAGGCGTAATACCGCGTTTTCATCTGCAAAAAAATGCAGAAATGGCGGTTTCTGATGACTTATCAAAATTTTGTGCGATTAACGTAGCTTAACCTGCGGCAGAAAGGCGGATTCTGGAAAGTTTAGGTAAGAAAAAGAAATGGGCGGCGCGTAAGCCGCCCGGGTGATCAGGAACAGATTTCGTAACAGGGGATGTAAGCAGAACCTGGAAGTTTCATGCGGTGCTGGGCCACGAAGCCCTGCAGTAGATCGTCCATCCGGCGCATCATTTCGCTGTCACCATGGATTTTGTACGGACCATACTGCTCAATAGCGCGAATGCCTACTTCCTTCACGTTACCTGCAACGATACCGGAGAAGGCGCGACGCAGGTCAGCCGCCAGCACTTCGACGGGTTGATCCGGGTAGAGTTTTAGGTTTGCCATGTTCTCGTGGGTCGGTTCGAACGGCTGTTGCAGATCCGGCGAGATGCGAATCGACCAGTTGAAGCTGTAAGCATCTCCGGTGTCACGGCGGTTTTCTTTCACCAGCGGCATCGCCTTTTTCATCTGACGGGCCACTTCAGCGGCGTCGTCAATGATAATGCGGTAGTGGCGACGCGCGTTTTCCCCCAGCGTATGAACGATAAACTCATCCAGCACGCGGAAGTAATCGGCACTCTCTTTAGGGCCGGTCAGGATCAGCGGCAGTACCTGATTTTTGTTGGCCGGGTTCATCAGAATGCCGAGCAGGTAGAGTAACTCTTCCGCCGTACCCACCCCGCCCGGGAAGATGATGATGCCGTGCGCGAGGCGCACAAACGCCTCCAGACGTTTTTCGATGTCCGGCATAATGATCAGTTCGTTCACCAGCGGGTTTGGCGGCTCAGCGGCGATGATTGACGGCTCGGTCATACCGATAAAACGCCCTTCTTTGTAGCGCTGTTGCGCGTGGCCGACCGCCGCGCCTTTCATCGGCGCTTCCATCGCGCCAGGACCGCAGCCGGTGCAGATGTTCAGTTCGCGCAGACCAAGCTGGGTACCGACGCGACGAGCGTATAGGTATTCGGTTTCGTTGATGGAGTGGCCGCCCCAGCACACCACCATTCCCGGTGCTTCGCCAACGTGGAGCGCGCGGGCGTTACGCAAAATCGAAAACACCAGGTTAGTGATATGCGTTGAGCTGGCGAGATCCAGATTCGGAAAGCGGACAGTGTTATGGATTTGCCCATAGACAAACAGAATGTCGCGCAGAACGGCAAACAGGTTAGCCTGCAACGCGCGGATAATGCGCCCGTCAACGAAAGCGTCTTCCGGTGGGTTAATCAGTTCAAGTTTAACGCCGCGCTCGCGGCGCAATACGTTGATGTCAAAGCTCTCGAAGCGAGAAAGCAGCTCCTGGCTGCTGTCGGTCAGGCTGCCGGAGTTAAGCACCGCCAGGGAACAGTTACGAAACAGTTGGTACAGGTCGCTGCTGGCTGTCCGTTTCAGCATGTCTACTTCCAGCTGCGACAGCATATCCATAGAGCCCAGTGGGCTAATGTGTGTAATCAAGAGAACTCCTTACGGGACAATAATCAGCTTTCCCTATGGATTACAATAGCCTCGTCAGTTCTGTTTCCACAAGGTAATGCGCGGAATTGTCCGCGCATTTTGCGTAAATATTTCTTATTGACGAGCCAGTCGTCCGGTGGCGGGGGCAAAGTCAGTGTTCGAACGCCAGGGGTTGATATCCAGACCGCCGCGGCGGGTGTAGCGGGCATAGACGCTCAGCGTTTCCGGCTGGCAGAAGCGCATGATGTCGTTAAAGATACGCTCCACGCACTGTTCATGAAATTCGTTGTGATGGCGGAATGAAACCAGATAGCGCAGCAGCTTTTCACGGTCGATTTTCGCGCCGCGATACTGGATTTGTACTGACCCCCAGTCTGGCTGATGTGTGATGAGGCAGTTGGATTTCAGCAGGTGGCTGACCAGCGTCTCTTCTGTGCGCTTGCCGCTGGCGGCACCCTGCAGGTAGTCGGCGCTGAACTGGTAGTTATCGATGTCGATATCCTGATCATCAATGCAGGTGCCGTTGAAGTGGGCGACGGGCTGCCCTTCGATTTCTTCCAGACGGTACAGCGCCACGCTGACCTTGCCCTGCGCACAGGCGCTGAGGTCGCGCTCAAGCGTAGTACGAACCGCTTCCTGGTCGGCAAAACGCGTCTGGTTAAAGCTGTTGAGATAGAGCTTAAAGCTTTTCGACTCCACCAGATTTACCGTTGTGTTGTCGAGTTCGACATGGCCCACTGCCACCTGCGGCAACCCTTTCGCATTGAGCCACGACAACTCGTAGAGCGTCCAGATGTCCGCGCCGTGGAAGGGCAGATTGTCGGCATGCAGGCCGAGAGGATCTCGATTCAGACTGCGCGGAACGCCCTGCAGCAGCGAGGCATCGTAGGTGTCGCGATAGTCGGTCGCTTTGCCGAGCGTCAGGCCAGCCAGCGCCTGATGATTTTCATAAGAAGACATGTTTCACCATAATAAAGCAGGTACACTATGGCGCAATTGTATACTGGCTAATGAGAAGAGAGAAATCGGTGGATAACCAGACTGCAGAAGCGCTTCAGGCATTTACCCAACGGTATTGCGACGCATGGCGGCGTGAATATGACTCCTGGCCGCGCAGTGAAGATCTCTACGGCGTGCCGTCTCCCTGCACGATCTCCACCACCGACGAAGCCGTTTTCTGGCAGCCGCAATCGTTTGATCTGACGCCGAATGTAAACGCGGTTGAACGCGCCCTGGACATTGTGATACAAAAGCCGCTTCATTCGTACTACACCACCCAATATGCGGGTGATATGTCAGCAACGTTTATGGGGCAACCTCTGCTGTTGCTGCAAACCTGGAGTCCGGATGACTTCCGGCGTGTTCAGGAAAACCTTATTGGTCACCTGGTCACTCAGAAACGTCTGAAGCTGTCGCCGACGTTATTTATCGCGACTCTGGACAGCGAACTGGACGTGATATCGGTGTGTAACCTGACCGGCGAGGTCGTCAAAGAAACCCTCGGTACACCGAAGCGTACGGTACTTTCCCCCTCACTTGCGAGTTTCCTCAACCAGCTTGAACCGCTTTTGTAATCCAGATTACTACAGGACTTGTGAGACATCTCTTACACGCGCTGTGAGAGATCGCCTTGAGACAGGTGAGAGACTGGCTTAAAAAAGTTATTGGTTTCTATTAATATCAATAAGTTATAATTCTTTCTATCTACTTTCATATGAAGATCGGCTTACGGATTTGTCTTACGGCGGGGTTGTAAGACGAAGCGGAATAAGCGATCCTATGTTCGTCGACAGGAAGTCACACAAAAGAAGCGAACATCAGGATGATGACGCTTCAGGGAACACACCAGGACGGTGCTACAGGGAAAGGCTTCAGGATGAAGCGAAAGGAAAACGCAGGAATGCGTTAAAGGACACCTCCAGGAGGGAGAACGAGAGCCGGTCGGGATGTTCGGTGGATCAGGAAGATCAAGGAATGCTTAAGGATGAGTATATTCACATCGGGGTGGTGTGAAGCAGGATGCACGCGTTTACGGATGAACATGGGTCAGGAGACCCCAGGAAAAGTTGTCAAGGATGAGCAGGGAGCACGTTGAGTAGCCGGATTGCTGCGAAACGAACCGGGAGCACTGTTTCGACAGTGCTCCCTTTTTTTGTTTTTCCGCCGCCAGTGGTATCCTGCGTCACCGTTTTTTTGCACCGAGGTTCTCATGACTCTTCACGACAACGTCCGTGCGCAACTGCGCGCCATTGAAACCGTGATGCGTCTGCATCAGCACTGGCAGAGCGACGCACCTGACGCCAGCGCTTTCAACAGCGATCAGCCGTTTTGCATGGACACCCTGGCACCACTGGAATGGCTGCAATGGGTGTTGATCCCGCGGATGCACCAGTTGCTCGACAATGGTCAGCCGCTGCCGCAAAATTTTGCTATCGCCCCCTATTATGAAGTGGCTCTTGACGCCAGCCATCCGCTGCGTGAGCGTGTGCTACCGGAGCTACTGGCGCTTGACGCTCTGTTTGCGGACGATAACGCCTGATGCTGGAAATCATTTATCAGGATGAATGGCTGGTGGCGGTGAACAAACCGTCCGGCTGGTTGGTACACCGCAGTTGGCTCGATCGCGATGAAAAAGTGGTGGTGATGCAGACCGTGCGCGATCAAATCGGACAGCATGTTTTTACCGCCCATCGCCTTGACCGTCCGACTTCCGGCGTGCTGTTGATGGGGCTGTCAAGTGAGGCGGGTCGCCTGCTGGCGCAACAGTTTGAGC
The DNA here is from genome assembly GCF_000734965.1 of Trabulsiella guamensis ATCC 49490. GTDB lineage: Bacteria > Pseudomonadota > Gammaproteobacteria > Enterobacterales > Enterobacteriaceae > Trabulsiella > Trabulsiella guamensis. The sequence continues at coordinate 83,981 of NZ_JMTB01000081.1, read as the reverse complement.
AGCATCAGATCCAGAAGCGCTATCACGCGATCGTCCGTGGCTGGCTGACAGGTGAAGATCTACTGGATTACCCGCTGGTTGAGGAACTGGACAAAATCGCCGATAAATTTGCCCGCGACGACAAAGACCCGCAGCCTGCTGTGACCCACTACCGTGGGCTGGCGACGGTGGAAATGCCCGTCGCCACCGGCCGTTATCCGACGACGCGCTATAGCCTGGTAGAGCTGGAACCCAAAACGGGCCGTAAGCACCAGTTGCGCCGCCATCTTAAACATCTTCGTCATCCGATCATCGGCGACAGCAAACATGGCGATTTACGTCAGAACCGCAGCGCCGCTGACCATTTTGGCTGCCACCGGCTGATGCTGCATGCCAGCACGTTGTCGCTGACACATCCCTTTACCGGCGAACCGTTAACGCTGCATGCCGGTTTCGACGACGTCTGGATGCAGGCGCTGACACAATTTGATTGGCGCGGCTTTCTCCCGATAAACGAAAGGGTTGAGTTTGTGGGCGGCAGCGGTCAGGATGACGCTATCGATACAACATCAGGGAGTTGAACATGGCAGAAGTGGGTATTTTTGTCGGCACCATGTATGGAAACGCGTTGCTGGTCGCCGAAGAGGCGGAAAGCATCCTGACAGGGCTTGGGCATAAAGCGACCGTTTTTGAAGATCCCGAAATCAGTGACTGGGAAGCGTATACCGGGAAATACGCGCTAGTCGTCACCTCGACTACCGGGCAAGGCGATCTGCCAGACAGCATCGTTCCGCTGTTTGAAGGGATGAAAGACATGTACCAGCCACACATGCGTTACGGCATTATTTCGCTGGGTGACAGCACCTACGCCAACTTCTGCGGCGGCGGTAAAAAGTTCGACGAACGCCTGCAGGAGCAGGGCGCGCAGCGCATCGGCGAAATGCTGATGATCGACGCCAGCGAAGATCCTGAGCCAGAAAGCCTCTCCAACCCCTGGGTCGAGCACTGGGCAACACTGCTCAACTGACCGTTCCGTTCGCCCTTCTGTCGAAGGGCATATCTCACATTTCCTCTGATTTCCGTGAACCAGCCCCCACACGGTTGGGCATAAGCCACAAATCTCCTTAGCCAGACTTGTTAATGCTGTGTTATTGCACGGTGAGCACCCGACCTCCTGTTTTTATACTTTCTGCTGCCAGTTCATAAAGCAGCCTCTTTTCGTACGGCGCTGCAATAAAAAAACATAAACCGTCATTCTGATTACCCTACCGGTTGTGCTGTTCAGAATGGATGTAGCTCAAAGCAAAGCTATGATTCAGGAGTACAACAATGAGTTCATTAAGTCACGAGGCGAGCGCAGTCGAAAAGCGCACTAACGCCCGCTACTGGATAGTGGTGATGCTGTTTATCGTCACCTCCTTCAACTATGGTGACCGTGCCACACTATCCATTGCCGGTTCGGAGATGGCCAAAGAAATTGGTCTTGATCCGGTTGGCATGGGGTATGTTTTCTCCGCGTTTTCCTGGGCCTATGTCATCGGTCAGATCCCCGGCGGCTGGCTGCTTGACCGCTTTGGTTCGAAACGAGTTTATTTCTGGTCTATTTTCGTCTGGTCGCTCTTTACGCTTTTGCAGGGCTTCGTCGATGTATTCAGCGGCTTTGGCATTATTGTGGCGCTGTTTACCCTGCGCTTTCTCGTCGGCCTGGCGGAAGCTCCTTCTTTCCCCGGCAATAGTCGCATCGTCGCGGCCTGGTTCCCGGCGCAGGAGAGGGGAACTGCGGTGGCGATTTTTAACTCGGCGCAGTATTTCGCCACTGTCATTTTTGCACCGATCATGGGCTGGCTGACGCACGAAGTGGGCTGGTCGCATGTGTTCTTCTTTATGGGCGGGCTCGGGATCATCATCAGTTTTATCTGGCTGAAAGTGATCCACGAACCGAATCAACACCCTGGTGTAAACAAAAAAGAGCTGGAGTACATTGCTCAGGGCGGGGCGCTGATCAACATGGATCAGAAAAGCACGAAGCCGCACGTACCGATGAGCGAAAAATGGGGGCAAATCAAACAGCTGATTAGCTCACGCATGATGATCGGCGTGTACATCGGACAGTATTGTATCAACGCACTGACCTACTTCTTTATTACCTGGTTCCCGGTTTATCTGGTGCAGGCGCGTGGTATGTCGATTCTGAAAGCCGGGTTTGTCGCCTCGATCCCGGCAGTATGTGGATTCATCGGCGGCGTACTGGGTGGGATCATTTCCGACTGGCTGATGCGACGCACCGGATCGCTCAACGTCGCCCGTAAAACCCCCATTGTGCTCGGTATGCTGCTTTCCATGACGATGGTGTTCTGTAACTACGTTGATACGGAATGGATGATCATCGGTTTCATGGCGATGGCCTTCTTCGGCAAAGGCATTGGCGCCCTGGGCTGGGCGGTAATGGCTGACACGGCGCCGAAAGAGATCAGTGGTCTTTCCGGCGGGTTGTTCAATATGTTCGGCAACATTTCCGGCATCGTGACGCCGATTGCGATTGGCTACATTGTCGGGGTTTCCGGCTCCTTCAACGGTGCGCTGATTTACGTCGGGATCCACGCGCTGGTGGCGGTACTGAGCTACCTGGTGGTGGTCGGTGATATCAAACGTATTGAACTGAAACCAGTGACAGGACGTGAATGATGAACACACAATCCAGCCCCGTAATTACTGAGATGAAAGTGATCCCCGTCGCCGGTCACGACAGCATGCTTCTGAATATCGGCGGGGCGCATAATGCATATTTTACGCGCAACATCGTGGTGCTGAGTGACAACGCCGGGAATACCGGCGTGGGCGAAGCGCCTGGTGGCGAGGTGATTTACCAGACGCTGGTTGATGCCATTCCGATGGTGCTTGGTCAGGAGGTGGCTCGCCTGAACCGCGTGGTGCAGCGCGTGCACAAAGGCAACCAGGCGGCCGATTTTGATACCTTCGGCAAAGGCGCGTGGACGTTTGAACTGCGCGTCAATGCAGTCGCCGCCCTCGAAGCGGCGCTGCTGGATCTCCTCGGCAAAGCGCTCAACGTGCCGGTCTGTGAACTGCTTGGCCCGGGTAAACAGCGTGATGCGGTGACGGTTCTCGGCTATCTCTTTTACATCGGCGACCGCACGAAAACGGATCTGCCCTATCTTGACGCCACGCCGGGTTCTCACGACTGGTATCGCTTGCGTCATCAGGAAGCGATGAACAGCGATGCGGTGGTACGGCTCGCGGAAGCGGCGCAGGATCGCTATGGTTTTAAAGATTTTAAACTGAAAGGCGGGGTGTTACCTGGCGAGCAGGAAATCGACACCGTACGGGCGCTGAAAAAACGCTTCCCAGGTGCGCGGATCACTGTCGATCCAAACGGCGCCTGGTTGCTTGAGGAAGCTATTGCACTGTGCAAAGGGTTGCAGGATGTGCTGACCTACGCCGAAGATCCCTGTGGCGCTGAGCAGGGCTTCTCGGGTCGCGAAGTGATGGCGGAATTCCGCCGTGCGACGGGGCTACCGGTCGCCACCAACATGATCGCCACCAACTGGCGTGAAATGGGTCACGCAGTGATGCTCAATGCGGTCGACATCCCGCTCGCAGATCCGCATTTCTGGACGTTGTCCGGTGCCGTTCGCGTCGCTCAACTGTGTGACGACTGGGGGCTGACCTGGGGCTGTCACTCCAACAACCATTTCGATATTTCGCTGGCGATGTTTACCCATGTCGGTGCCGCAGCGCCAGGGTCGCCAACCGCCATTGATACACACTGGATCTGGCAGGAAGGGGATGCCCGCCTGACGAAAAATCCGCTGCAAATAAAAGACGGCAAGATTGCTGTTCCCGATGCGCCAGGGCTTGGCATTGAGCTGGACTGGGATCAGGTGCACAAGGCTCACGAAGCCTACAAACGACTGCCGGGCGGTGCGCGTAATGACGCAGGTCCGATGCAATACCTGATCCCTGGCTGGACTTTTGATCGTAAACGCCCGGTTTTTGGCCGTAGTTAATAAAAGGACTGATTCATGACAACGCTACATTCCACCCCCGTTGTGACAACCATGCAGGTGATCCCGGTTGCCGGTTTTGACAGCATGCTGATGAACCTGAGCGGCGCGCATGCGCCGTTTTTCACCCGTAACCTTGTGATCATTAAAGATAATTCGGGCCATACCGGCGTGGGGGAAATTCCGGGTGGTGAGAAGATCCGCCAGACGCTGGAGGACGCCGTACCGCTGGTGGTGGGCAAAACGCTCGGCGACTATAAAAATGTCCTCACCGCTGTGCGTAATACCTTCGCAGATCGTGATGCGGGTGGGCGCGGATTGCAAACCTTTGATTTACGGACCACTATTCATGTCGTGACCGGTATCGAAGCGGCACTGCTTGATCTGCTCGGTCAACATCTGGGCGTGAATGTCGCTTCCCTGCTGGGCGATGGTCAGCAGCGCAGCGAAGTGGAAATGCTCGGCTATCTGTTCTTTGTCGGCAACCGGAAGCAAACACCGCTGGCATACCAGAGTCAGCCAGATGACGCCTGCGACTGGTACCGTCTGCGTCATGACGAAGCAATGACCCCGCAGGCCGTGGTGCGTCTGGCGGAAGCCGCGTATGAAAAATATGGCTTCAACGATTTCAAACTGAAAGGCGGCGTGCTGGCGGGCGAAGAAGAAGCTGAAGCCATCACTGCGCTGGCTTCGCGTTTCCCGCAGGCGCGCGTGACGCTTGATCCGAACGGTGCCTGGCTGCTGGATGAAGCGATTAAAATAGGTAAACAGCTTAAAGGTGTGCTGGCGTATGCCGAAGATCCTTGCGGTGCTGAACAGGGGTTCTCAGGTCGCGAAGTGATGGCGGAATTTCGTCGCGCGACGGGGCTCCCGACGGCGACCAATATGATTGCCACCGACTGGCGTCAGATGGGCCATACTTTGTCATTACAATCGGTTGATATTCCGCTGGCGGACCCGCATTTCTGGACGATGCAGGGGTCGGTACGCGTCGCGCAGATGTGTCATGATTTTGGTCTGACGTGGGGCTCTCACTCTAACAACCACTTTGACATCTCGCTGGCGATGTTCACCCATGTTGCCGCCGCGGCACCGGGGCAGATCACCGCTATTGATACGCACTGGATCTGGCAGGAAGGCAACCAGCGTCTCACGAAGCAGCCGTTTGAAATCAAAGGCGGCATGGTACAGGTACCGACAACCCCTGGCCTTGGTGTCGAGCTGGATATGGATCGCGTTATGCAGGCGAACGAGCTGTACAAAAAACACGGTCTCGGCGCGCGCGATGACGCGATGGGAATGCAGTATCTGATCCCGAACTGGAAGTTTGATAATAAACGCCCCTGCATGGTGCGTTAATCAGTATTAGCCGCCCCGGGTGGGGCGGCAGTATGCCGTACAGACCCGTAAGGACAGCCTATGAAGATAGTTATCGCACCGGATTCATACAAGGAAAGCCTGAGCGCGCTGGAAGTCGCCACTGCGATTGAACAGGGGTTCAGGGAAATCTATCCGGAAGCGGAATACGTCAAACTGCCGATGGCAGATGGCGGGGAAGGTACGGTGGAGGTGATGATTGCCGCGACGCAAGGACGGCGGGTCAATGTCGATGTGACGGGGCCGCTTGGCGAAACGGTGCATGGGTTTTACGGCATTTCCGGCGACGGTGAGTGCGCGTTTATTGAAATGGCCGCCGCAAGTGGTCTCGAACAAGTGCCAGTCGCCCGACGCGATCCGCTGAAAACGACGTCGTGGGGTACCGGCGAATTAATCCGCCATGCGCTGAATGCGGGCGTCAGACAGATAATCATCGGCATCGGCGGTAGCGCGACCAACGATGGCGGCGCTGGCATGATGCAGGCGCTGGGCGCACAGTTGCTGACTGCTGACGGGCAGCAAATCGCCCACGGCGGCGGAGCGTTGGATAAGCTCGATCGCATTGACATCCGCCATCTCGACCCGCGTCTGGCAAGCTGTCAGATTGATGTCGCCTGCGATGTCACCAATCCTCTCACCGGCCCGGAAGGCGCCACCGCGGTGTTCGGCCCGCAAAAAGGGGCGACGGAGGCGATGGTTGTGCAACTGGATCAGGCGCTGGAGCGTTATGCCCGGATCATTGCCCGCGATCTGGACATCGACGTGCTGAATCTGGAAGGCGGTGGCGCGGCAGGCGGGATGGGGGCTGCGCTGTATGCGTTTTGTAGCGCGCGTTTACGTCAGGGGATTGAGATCGTCACGGATGCGCTGAAACTTGATGAGCAGGTCGCCGACGCGGATCTGGTAATCACTGGCGAAGGGCGCATCGACAGCCAGACGGTCCACGGTAAAGTGCCGGTGGGCGTCGCCAGAATTGCGAAGCGGCATAACGTGCCGGTGATTGGGATTGCGGGCAGTCTGACCGCTGATGTTGGCGTTGTGCACCAGCACGGCATCGATGCGGTGTTCAGCGTCATCTACACCATTTGTACGCTGGAAGAGGCGCTGACGCATGCGGGCGACAATGTGCGCATGGCGGCGCGAAACATTGCTGCGGTGCTGAATATTGGCGCATCTCCGCGATTCTGAACGCTAAAAACATCGGCCCGGCGAGTGCCTGGCCGATGCGTTTTAACCCAGCATCTTTCGCGCTTCGCGGGTCACGTTATCCATCTCATCAAGCAGTTCCAGAAACTCAGGTTCGAGTTCCTCCGCCGATGTTCCGCTACGCAGTTGACCTTCAATCAGATGGCACAGATTTTTTAGCCGCGGCACTCCGCTGTAGCCGCAACTACCGTGCAGCTTATGGACAGCATCGATCAACCCTTCCGGGTTTTCACCCACCAGTTGTTCTTCCACTTTGTTGCGGATCTCCGGCAGGAAGGCGATGAGCATCTGTAGCATCTCGCGCGCCAGATCGGTTTTCCCCGCCGCCTGACGCAGCGCCAGTTGCCAGTCGAGAGTGACGTTGAGGTTGACCGGCGGTTCCGGCAGCTCCGGTGGCGTAGCGGTTACCGGCGTCGCCAGGCCCGGCTTGTAGCGCAGCAGCAGGCTTCGCAGCTTACTTTCTTCGATAGGCTTCGCCAGGTAATCGTTCATCCCGGCGCTGAGCAATTTCTCTTTTTGCCCGGCCATGGCGTGTGCCGTCACTGCAATCACTGGTGTCAGTTGTTGATGCGGCAACTGGCGGATCAGCTCACAGGCGCGGATGCCATCCATTTCAGGCATCTGAATATCCATCAGAATGAGATCGAGCTGCAGTTGTTTGGCGCGATCGATAGCCTGTTGCCCGTTCTCGCAAAGCTCCACCTGCTGCACCTGATCTTCCAGCAGCGCGCCAATCAGTTTCAGGTTGGCCGGGTTATCATCCACCGCCATTACCGTCATTGGCAGTTTGCTGTCGTCGACCAGGTGCGGCACTGCTGGTTGATTCAACCGGCAGTATTCAGTTAATGCCGGGAGCAGGCGCGTCGCGGTCAGCGGTTTCAGCAGACAGGCTGCCGCACCGTTGCGTTTGAGCGCTTCCGCATTGACCTGAATATGACACGGCAGCGCCAGCAACAGGTAATCCGTCATCGCACAGGCCTGTTCCAGTCTCTCCTTATGCAGGTTCAGCTCCCGCATCGACACCGGGATAGCCACCAGCAGGATATCGTAATGATCCTGTGGCAGGGCGGAGAAGGACGGGCTGTACACCACTTCCAGCGGCGTGGTCGACAGCAGATCCAGCGTACATTGCGCGGCAGCCGCGTTAGCCTCAACGTAGGCAAGGCGTTTACCGGCCAGACTGTCCATCACCGGGGTATCGGAAATCACGTTCGGGTTGAGATCGAGATTAATATGGAACCAGAAGGTCGAGCCGCGATTCGGCTGGCTGTGGAAGGAGATATCCCCGCCCATCTCTTTGACCAGTTTTTGCATGATGACCAGCCCAAGTCCGGTGCCGCCGTGGCGGCGCGAAATGCTGGCGTCCGCCTGACGAAACGCCTGAAACAGACGCGACTGGTCGCGCTCCGGAATACCGATACCGGTATCGCGGATCTGCACTTCAATCTGTACTTTGGTATTGCTGATGGCGCGTTTCTCCACCAGCACATCAATGTTGCCGCTCTCGGTAAACTTAATGGCGTTACCCACCAGGTTGGTGATCACCTGTTGCAGACGCAGCGGATCGCCAATCACGTTATCCGGCACGTCGCTTTTGATATTCAGCGTCAGCTCAAGACTCTTGTCGTGAGCTGAATGCGCCAGCAGTGTGACGACTTCATCCAGCGTACTGCGCAACGGGAACGGAATACTTTCGAGAAGCAGTTTCCCGGCCTCCAGTTTCGAGAAGTCGAGCACGTCGTTAATAATCGCCAGCAAATTGTTGGCCGATCGTTCGATGGTATTCAGGTGATCGCGCTGGGTAGTGGTCAGATCGGTTTTCAGCGTCAGTCGGGTAAAGCCGATCACGCCGTTGAGCGGCGTGCGCAGTTCGTGCGACATATTCGCCAGGAACTCGGATTTAATTCGCGCCGCTTCCTGGGCGCGCTTTTTCGCCAGATCCAGTTCAACGTTCTGGATCTCCATCTGCTCCAGTGTTTCGCGTAGATCAGACGTCGCCTGATCGACGTTATGCTGCATCTCTTCATGGTAGGCGGCGAGCGACATCGCCATCGAGTTAATGCCGTTTTTCAGCATATCCAGCTCGCCGAGCATAAAGCCCTCCACGCGGCTGTCGAGCTGCCCGCGGCGGATGCGGTCGACGGTATTCACCATGTTGCGAATCGGGCCGGTCACGTCGCGCATCAGCCGCCAGCCGAAAATGAGCGCAATGCCGATACAGAACAGCATCATTACGCTGGAGATAAAAATCTCTTTGTACTGCTGCAGGCGCACCGATTTGAGATCCAGCTCCAGTGCGACATAGCCGAGCATATTTAGCGGCGGCTTAGCCTCAGCGCCGGGGGATTCATCAGGGGAATAGCTTTCCGACACTATCGGTGTTCGCAGGATCATGATATCGCCGCGTCGTGAGACACTAAGGCTGCGGGGAAGCGGTACTCCTTTCGGTAGCCGCAGCTCGCTGGGATCGAGCTGATAATTTGAGGTGACAAACAAGCGGTTCTGTTCATCGTAGACCGAAATGGCCCGGACAATATCCGAATGGCGGCGGTGCAGAACGCTGATGAGCTGACCAATGGATTCACGGTTTTGCAGATTCATGCCGTATTCGCTGGAGACCGCAAGCGGTTCAATAATACTGGCTCCGGCGTCTTCCAGTTGACGCTGTAGATCGTTATAGCGGTGAACGACAAAGAAAATACTGAGCAGCAAGCCAATCAGTACGGTCGGCGCCAGGATCAGAATCATCATGCGAGCACGCAGGCTGTAGTTGGTCATGGAGTTCCGTTATGGGAGAATGAGAGTCAATATGTTCGTATGAGACAATCTCTACAATGGCGCAATTCTACTCTGCAAAACGACGCGTGACGACGCGTGAGATCATAACCGTGACAGTCAATGACCTCGATCCCTTTGGTCAGGGCGTTGCCCGACATAACGGAAAAGCGCTATTTGTGAATGGCTTACTGCCGCAGGAGAGCGCGGACATCACGCTCACCGAGGATAAGAAACAGTATGCCCGCGGTCAGGTCAAACGTCGACTCAATGATAGCCCGGAACGTGAAACCCCGCGCTGCCCGTACTTTGGCGTCTGCGGCGGCTGTCAGCAGCAACACGCGTCCGTCGCCCTGCAACAGCTAAGCAAACGCAACGCACTCCAGCGGATGATGAAACATGACGTGGACGAGGTTATCGCCGGCACGCCCTGGGGCTATCGTCGTCGTGCGCGTCTGAGCTTGAATTATCAACCGAAGGCCCAACAATTACAGATGGGTTTTCGCAAGGCGAATGCCAGCGAGATCGTTGATGTCCGGCAATGCCCCGTTCTGGTGCCCCGTCTTGAGGCACTGCTCCCGGCGTTGCACGATTGTCTGAGCAGCCTGAAATCGGCGCGCCAGTTGGGGCACGTTGAGCTGGTGCTGGCGGATAACGGCCCGCTGATGGTATTGCGCTATACGGCCGCGTTACCAGCAGCAGATAAAGAAAAACTGGAATGCTTTTCGCATACGCATGACGTTGCGCTGTATCTGGCACCGCAGAGTGAGACACTGGAGCGAATCAGCGGTGATGTGCCCTGGTATACCTCAAACGGTCTACGCTTAACGTTCAGCCCGCGCGACTTTATTCAGGTGAACGATGACGTCAACCAGAAAATGGTGGCGACAGCGCTGGCCTGGCTGGAGGTGCAGCCAGAGGATCGTGTGCTTGACCTGTTTTGCGGCATGGGTAATTTTACGCTGCCTCTGGCGCAACATGCGGCAGAGGTCATCGGTGTGGAAGGGGTTCCCGCGCTGGTGGAAAAAGGGCGGGAAAACGCCGCATTAAATCATTTACAGAATGTGACCTTCTTTCATGAAAATCTGGAGGAAGATGTCACTCGCCAGGCGTGGGCAAAACATGGCGTTGATAAAGTGCTGCTCGACCCGGCCCGCGCTGGTGCACCCGGCGTAATGGCGCATATTATCAAACTTGCGCCGACACGCGTGGTCTATGTTTCATGTAATCCTGCGACGCTTGCGCGGGATAGCGATGCTTTGTTACAGGCTGGCTATCAAATTAAACGCTCGGCAATGCTCGACATGTTCCCGCACACCGGGCACCTGGAATCCATGGTGCTATTTGTGCGTGGATAACTGACAGACAGTTGACGGCTTGTCGACTCCGGCAGGCCCGGTCCCAAAAGGAGAGGACAATGGTTGCGGTACGAAGTGCACATTTAAATAAGGCTGGAGAATTTGATCCGCAGAAGTGGATCGCAAGTCTGGGAATTACCAGCCAGCAGTCATGTGAGCGCTTAGCCGAGACATGGACATATTGTCGTGAGCACACCGAGGGACATACGGATGCCGATTTACTGCTGTGGCGTGGCGTTGAAATGGCGGAAATTCTCTCCACGCTGAGTATGGATATCGATACGCTGCGCGCGGCGCTGCTCTTCCCGCTGGTCGACAGCGGTGTGGTCAGTGAAGAGGTGCTGACCGAGAGCGTTGGAAAATCGGTGGTGGATCTGATTCACGGCGTCCGTGATATGGCCGCTATCCGCCAGCTAAAAGCCACGCATACGGATGCCGTCTCCTCTGAGCAGGTGGATAACGTGCGCCGGATGCTGCTGGCGATGGTGGATGATTTCCGTTGTGTGGTTATAAAAATTGCCGAGCGTATCGCCCATCTGCGGGAAGTGAAGGACGCGCCGGAAGATGAGCGCGTGCTGGCGGCGAAAGAGTGTACCAACATCTATGCGCCGCTGGCGAACCGTCTGGGTATCGGCCAGTTGAAGTGGGAACTGGAAGATTACTGTTTCCGCTATCTCCATCCGGCGGAATACAAACGCATCGCCAGGCTGCTGCATGAACGCCGTATAGACAGGGAACACTACATCGATGAATTCGTCGGCCAGTTGCGCTCCTCTATCAAAGAAGAGGGCGTTAAGGCCGAGGTATACGGGCGTCCGAAGCATATCTACAGCATCTGGCGCAAAATGCAGAAAAAGCATCTCGCATTCGACGAGCTGTTTGACGTACGCGCGGTGCGTATCGTCGCGGAACGTTTGCAGGATTGTTACGCCGCGCTAGGGATAGTGCACACTCACTTCCGCCATCTTCCTGATGAATTTGACGACTACGTCGCTAACCCGAAGCCAAACGGCTATCAGTCCATTCATACTGTGGTGCTTGGCCCCGGCGGTAAAACCGTCGAGATTCAGATCCGTACGAAGCAGATGCATGAAGACGCTGAACTCGGTGTAGCGGCGCACTGGAAATATAAAGAGGGGACAGCCGCTGGCGCGCGGACAGGTCATGAGGATCGTATTGCGTGGCTGCGTAAACTGATCGCCTGGCAGGAAGAGATGGCTGATTCCGGCGAAATGCTGGATGAAGTTCGCAGCCAGGTCTTCGACGATCGGGTTTACGTCTTTACGCCAAAAGGCGACGTGGTGGATCTCCCGGCGGGTTCTACGCCACTCGATTTTGCCTACCATATCCACAGCGATGTGGGGCACCGCTGCATCGGGGCGAAAATTGGTGGACGCATCGTGCCGTTTACCTATCAGTTGCAAATGGGTGATCAGATCGAAATCATCACCCAGAAGCAACCGAACCCAAGCCGTGACTGGCTAAACCCGAACCTGGGCTATGTCACGACCAGCCGCGGACGCTCGAAAATTCATGCCTGGTTCCGCAAACAGGATCGCGATAAAAACATTCTTGCTGGCCGTCAAATTCTCGATGAAGAGCTGGAACGGCTGGGCATCAGCCTGAAAGAAGCGGAAAAACATCTGCTGCCGCGCTACAACTTCAACGAGGTTGACGAACTGCTGGCAGCCATCGGCGGCGGCGATATTCGTCTCAATCAGATGGTCAACTTCCTGCAGTCGCAATTCAACAAACCGAGTGCGGCGGAAGAGGATGCTGCCGCGCTGAAACAGCTTCAGCAGAAAACGTACACCCCGCAGGCCCGAAGTAAAGATAACGGGCGAGTGGTGGTCGAAGGCGTTGGTAATCTGATGCACCATATCGCCCGTTGCTGCCAGCCAATTCCCGGCGACGAGATTGTCGGCTTTATTACTCAGGGCCGGGGGATTTCTGTGCACCGTGCGGACTGCGACCAACTGGCGGAGCTGCAATCTCACGCGCCGGAGCGCATCGTCGACGCGGTATGGGGAGAGAGTTACTCTGCCGGGTATTCGCTGGTGGTTCGGGTAGTCGCTAACGACCGCAGTGGCCTGTTGCGCGATATCACCACTATTCTTGCCAACGAAAAGGTCAACGTGCTTGGCGTTGCCAGCCGCAGCGACACTAAACAGCAACTGGCGACCATCGACATGACCATCGAAATCTACAACCTGCAGGTGCTGGGCCGCGTGCTCGGTAAACTGAATCAGGTATCAGATGTGATCGATGCGCGCCGTTTGCACGGCGGGTGATATTTAAAAAGGGAACTCAGGTAACTTTTTACCAGAGTTCCTTTTTATTTCTTGCTCCAGAATAGATATATTTAAAATTTCTTTCATAAAGAGTATAACAATCCGATATGTTCATTTGGTGTGTCTTTTTATTATTGCCGAATGTAATGCTTGTCGCATAATTATTACTTCTATGAATAGGCGGTTCATGATGTGGGATGTTATGAAAGAAAATTTTGAACAAGCAAAAAAAGAGTATCTACGTGCCTCGTTGGAATTATGGGGGAGTGATCCATTTCTCTTTGAACAAGCAAAGATGATGATAAAAGTCAGAGAGGTTATTCGGTCTGTCGAAGAGGATATTCAACGAAATTGTTTTTCATTGACTGGTGGGGTTGATGTCTTGAAATATAAAGCTCAAGTTTTGCGTTACCAAAAAAGAATGGTCGTTAATAACAAAATATATTCAAGGCATCTTGCTGAGCTGGCATACAAAGAGGAAAGGAAGAAAGAACTTCAGACGCTATTTACAAAAATAGTCGGGTTTCTGGCCGGTTTTGGTCAGACAGCCACGGGAACAGGCATTTGTATTATCTCTGAAGGCATGGGAGCCGCAACAGGAACAGCAATGATTATCCAGGGTATCAATAATATCTATGAAAATGGTTATTATCTGGTTGCTTATGAAGAGGCGTCAGGCCCGTTAAGAGAAGCATACCGATATTCTTTTAATAAAATGGGATTAGACCCTTATGCGGATGCAGCCTATGGGGTAGCCGATCTTGTTTTTTCCGGGTATGGGCTGGCAAGGCATATACCCACACCCAGAGAAAAATCATGGAGTCTCTTTGGTATAAAATCACATCAGACTGATTACATACGAGGTATACAAGAAATGAGTAAACCAGCTTTATTACTCGAGGTGGTCAGCGATGTCACCACAGTAATATCTGTGTTGCCTGCTATTCAGGTCGATAAATAAGGTTGTCCCATGATTGATAACCTTTTGTTTCCACAAAATAACTGGTTGCCAGTTTTCTTGTTTTTTTTGTGCTCAATTTTAATTCTTTTGGGTTTATATCATGTTCGGCGCATTGTTTTTTTTCTTAATAACAACGTTTTCAGAGTGTTATTTATTTTGTTGATTATTATGTTGTCGGTAATGCAAATCACTGTGGTTTTTTATGATGTGACGGGTTACCATTGGTATGGTATAGAATTCATTAGATCCATGGGGTTAGCTCGCTATATTTCAGTGCAATATGGAGTGCTTATATTTGTCATTCTGCAAAGTTTATTAGTCTGGCGCTTATGAGCCCGAGGGTTAGCAGACTCTTCCCCGTGCTGTCAAACATTGTCAGGAGATATTACAAATGACCTCCCAGGGTAAAAATATAGACCGCCTGCTCGACATTATGCAGCGCCTGCGTGACCCGGAAAACGGCTGTCCGTGGGACCGGGAGCAGACGTTTTCTACGATCGCGCCATACACTCTCGAAGAAACATATGAAGTGCTGGACGCTATCAACCGGGAAGATTTTGACGATCTGCGTGGTGAACTGGGCGATCTGCTGTTCCAGGTCGTGTTTTACGCGCAGATGGCCCAGGAAGAAGGGCGCTTTGATTTTAACGACATCTGCGCTGCCATCAGCGACAAGCTGGAGCGTCGTCACCCGCATATTTTTGGTGACGCGACGGCCGGTAACAGTACGGAAGTACTGGCCCGTTGGGAGCAGATCAAAAGCGCGGAGCGTGCCGAAAAAGCCCAGCACTCGGCGCTGGACGATATTCCCCACAGTCTGCCTGCGCTAATGCGTGCGCAGAAAATTCAGCGCCGCTGCTCGGCGGTGGGGTTTGACTGGACCACGCTTGGTCCGGTGCTGGATAAAGTGCATGAAGAGATTGACGAAGTGATGTATGAAGCGCAGCAGGCCGTCATTGATGAGGCAAAACTGGAAGAAGAAGTGGGCGATCTGTTGTTCGCCACAGTGAATCTTTCCCGTCATCTTGGAGTAAAAGCTGAAGTGGCGCTGCAAAAAGCGAACCTGAAATTTGAGCGTCGTTTCCGAGAAGTGGAAAGGATTGTTGCAGAGCGTGGCCTGGAAATGACCGGGGTAGATCTCGATATCATGGAAGCCGTCTGGCAGCAGGTAAAACAACAGGAAACTGATCTCTAACGATTTTTCATGGTCAAGCGCAATTTGTGTGATTTTTAAAATAACAAGCGCTTGATTTACGTCAAAAACATTTCGCCGAAAGCGGCTATTTTCTCCCTCCCCGTATCGTGTGAACCTGAGGAAAAGGAGGGATAATGAATGTTTGTGGCGCCTGCCATGTTCGGGTATACTACTTTCCCGTCCTGGTTATTCCATCGTCTTTTAAACCTAACTTCTCAGGTTCAGCATGACAACGAACTATATTTTTGTGACCGGCGGGGTAGTTTCCTCTCTGGGTAAAGGCATTGCCGCAGCCTCCCTCGCAGCCATTCTCGAAGCCCGTGGCCTCAACGTGACCATCATGAAACTCGATCCGTACATCAACGTCGATCCGGGTACCATGAGCCCAATTCAGCACGGGGAAGTGTTCGTTACTGAAGACGGCGCTGAAACCGACCTGGACCTGGGTCACTATGAGCGTTTCATCCGTACCAAAATGACGCGCCGCAACAACTTCACCACGGGTCGTATTTACTCTGACGTCCTGCGCAAAGAGCGCCGTGGCGATTATCTGGGTGCAACCGTTCAGGTTATTCCACACATCACTAATGCCATTAAAGAGCGCATCCTTGCTGGTGGCGAAGGCCATGATGTTGTGCTGGTGGAGATCGGCGGTACGGTGGGTGATATCGAATCATTACCATTCCTTGAAGCGATTCGGCAGATGGCGGTTGAAGTGGGCCGCGAACATACCCTGTATATGCACCTGACGCTGGTGCCGTACATGGCCGCTGCGGGTGAAGTCAAAACCAAACCGACGCAACACTCTGTCAAAGAACTGCTCTCTATCGGTATTCAGCCGGATATTCTGATCTGCCGTTCTGATCGCGCTGTTCCTGCTAACGAACGCGCCAAGATTGCTTTGTTCTGCAACGTACCGGAAAAAGCCGTTATTTCTCTGAAAGACGTCGATTCTATTTATAAAATCCCGGGCCTGTTGAAATCACAGGGTCTTGACGATTATATTTGTAAACGATTCAGCTTGAGCTGTCCGGAAGCAAACCTGGCCGAATGGGAGCAGGTTATCTATGAAGAAGCCAATCCGGCAGGCGAAGTCACTATTGGTATGGTCGGCAAATATATTGAACTGCCGGACGCCTACAAATCGGTGATTGAAGCGCTGAAACATGGTGGCCTGAAGAACCGTCTGACCGTCAACATCAAACTTATTGATTCGCAGGATGTAGAAACCCGCGGTGTCGATATTCTGAAAGGTCTGGACGCGATTCTGATCCCGGGTGGCTTTGGCTACCGTGGTGTAGAAGGCAAAGTAGCCACTGCACGCTATGCGCGTGAAAACAATATTCCTTATCTGGGCATTTGTCTGGGTATGCAGGTTGCGCTGATGGAATTTGCGCGCAACGTAGCAGGTATGGAAAACGCCAACTCAACGGAATTTGTGCCAGACTGTAAGTACCCGGTGGTGGCGCTCATTACCGAGTGGCGTGACGAAGACGGTAACGTGGAAGTGCGTACCGAGAAAAGCGACCTCGGCGGCACTATGCGCCTTGGCGCGCAGGCTTGCCAGCTGGTTGATGACAGCCTGGTTCGTAAGCTGTACGGCGCACCAGTCATCACCGAACGCCATCGTCATCGTTACGAAGTTAACAACATGCTGCTGAAACAAATCGAAGCTGCGGGCCTGCGTGTTGCGGGCCGTTCCGGGGATGATCAGTTGGTCGAGATCATCGAAGTGCCGAACCATCCATGGTTCGTGGCTTGTCAGTTCCACCCGGAGTTTACTTCTACGCCGCGTGATGGGCACCCGCTATTTGCTGGCTTTGTGAAAGCCGCTGGCGAGTACCAGAAGCGTCAGGAGAAGTAAGAAAAGTTAGAACAGCAGTGCACCCTCCGGGGTGCATTGTTTGTCTGGAGTTTTAGTTTAACTTGTACTGAGGAAAACCTAATGTCCAAAATCGTTAAAGTCATCGGTCGTGAAATCATCGACTCCCGTGGTAACCCGACTGTTGAAGCCGAAGTACACCTGGAAGGTGGTTTCGTCGGTATGGCAGCAGCGCCGTCAGGTGCTTCTACGGGTTCCCGCGAAGCGCTGGAACTGCGCGATGGCGACAAATCCCGCTTCCTGGGTAAAGGCGTAACCAAAGCTGTTGCAGCGGTTAACGGCCCGATCGCTCAGGCAGTTCTGGGCAAAGATGCTAAAGACCAGGCTGGTATCGACAAGATCATGATCGACCTGGACGGTACTGAAAACAAATCTAACTTCGGTGCGAACGCAATTCTGGCGGTCTCTCTGGCTAACGCCAAAGCAGCAGCGGCTTCTAAAGGTCAGCCGCTGTATGAGCACATCGCTGAACTGAACGGTACCGCAGGCAAATTCTCCATGCCGGTTCCGATGATGAACATCATCAACGGTGGTGAGCACGCAGACAACAACGTTGATATTCAGGAATTCATGATTCAGCCGGTTGGCGCGAAAACCCTGAAAGAAGCCGTACGTATGGGCTCTGAAGTGTTCCATCACCTGGCTAAAGTACTGAAATCCAAAGGCATGAACACGGCGGTGGGTGACGAAGGTGGCTATGCGCCGAACCTGGGCTCCAACGCTGAAGCACTGGCTGTTATCGCTGAAGCGGTTAAAGCAGCAGGCTACGTACTGGGTCAGGACATCACTCTGGCGATGGACTGCGCAGCATCTGAATTCTACAAAGACGGTAAATACGTTCTGGCTGGCGAAGGCAACAAAGCGTTCACCTCTGAAGAATTCACTCACTTCCTGGAAGAGCTGACCAAACAGTATCCGATCGTCTCCATCGAAGATGGCCTGGACGAGTCTGACTGGGACGGCTTTGCTTACCAGACCAAAGTGCTGGGCAACAAAATCCAGCTGGTGGGTGACGACCTGTTCGTAACCAACACCAAAATCCTGAAAGAAGGTATCGAAAAAGGTATCGCTAACTCCATCCTGATTAAATTCAACCAGATTGGTTCTCTGACCGAAACTCTGGCTGCTATCAAGATGGCGAAAGATGCTGGCTATACCGCTGTTATCTCTCACCGTTCAGGCGAGACTGAAGATGCAACCATCGCTGACCTGGCGGTAGGTACTGCAGCAGGCCAGATCAAAACTGGCTCTATGAGCCGTTCTGACCGCGTTGCTAAATACAACCAGCTGATTCGTATCGAAGAAGCGCTGGGTGAAAAAGCACCGTACAACGGTCGTAAAGAGATCAAAGGCCAGGCATAATCCTGCTCTTCGGTCCGATAAAAAACCCGCTTCGGCGGGTTTTTTTGTGTCTGCTATTTATAACAGAAGTGGCAATGTCGCACTGGCCGTCAGCTGATTCGTCTCGGCGTAATGCGGGTCGCACGCCATCAGCGAGGTGGTAAGCAATTCCACCAGCAACATCACGCCCACTTTGGCATTGAGTGCTCCGGCGCTGAGCGGGCCTTCCGGTTTTGCGGCCACCAGCAGGATATCACTCAGGGAAGCAAGTGGGCTGCTGGGGGTGTTGCTGAGCGTCAGCACACTCACGCCGCGTTTGCGTGCCTGTGTGACCACATGAAGTAGATCCCGGGTTGAGCCGGAACTGGAAATCGCCACCACCAGATCCTCTTGCGACAGCGTTGTGGCGTTCATGGCTGCGCGATGCATGTCGCTGAATAGCTGTGACGGTTTCCCGAGCCGCAACAGCTTATAGTGCAGATATTCCCCCAGAATAGCGCTGGCCGCGACGCCGTATATTTGCACCGATCGTGCCTCATGCAGCGCTTCCACCGCCGAGGTGAGCAGCGTGCGGTCCAGCAGTTTCGCGGTGTCATGCAGCGCCTGCACTGATTCATTCACGATATGATCGATCTCATCCGCAACCGGCTGATTCGGTGATGCATTTTCTGTATCCAGTGCCAGCGCCATTTTGAATTCGTTGTAGCCCTTACAGCCCAGCGCACGGCACAGCCGCGTCACGCTGGCTTCGCTGGTGCCACTTTCCCTCGCCAGCTCGGTAATAGTCATATAGAGCACATTCGCAGGATCGTGCAGCACAAATTCCCCCAGTTTTTGCTGCGTGGGACTGTATCCGGAAACGTTCTGCCGCAGTCTGAGCAGCAGATTTTGTTTTTCTGACATGCAGGATCCTTATGAGTCATAGCCATCGTGAAAGCCGTAACAGAATACCAGCCCTTTTGAAAAAGTATGATCAGTATCTTCTTTTTTGGTGATAATTTTCATCCTTAATTTTATTTATGATAAATATTTTCAAATAAAGCGAATGGATGAAACTCAAAAAGAGGAAGGCGGTGCGGATGCAAACAATATTGAACAGACTTAAAGGTAAGCTGGTGGTGTCATGTCAGGCGCTGGAGGATGAACCACTACATAGCGCGTTTATCATGTCGCGAATGGCTGTCGCGGCGGAGCAGGGCGGCGCGTCCGGGATCCGCGCCAATAGCGTGGTGGATATCGAGGCAATCAAACAGCAGGTACCGCTGCCGTTGATTGGCATCATCAAGCGCGATTATCCCGACAGCGAGGTGTACATCACGCCCACTCTTCGTGAAGTGGATGAGCTGATGCGCGTTGCGCCGGAGATTATCGCCCTCGATGCGACGGACAGAGTGCGCCCCGGCGGGCTGACGCTGAGCGAACTGGTAGCGCAAATCCGTGCCCGCTATCCGTCAGTGTTGTTGATGGCGGACGTTTCGACTGTCGCTGAAGCAAAAACCGCACAGGCGCTCGGTTTTGATTGTGTGGGCACAACGCTCTATGGCTACACGCCAGCAACGGCGGGGCATCGACTACCGGAAGAGGATTGCCGCCTGCTGCGTGAGGTGATCGCCGCCGTCTCGGTACCGGTGATTGCCGAAGGCAACGTCGGGACACCTGAACTGGCCGCTCGATGCCTGGCATTGGGGGCTCATGCCGTGGTGGTTGGCGGGGCAATCACTCGTCCGCAGCAGATCACCGCGCGGTTTGTCGCGGCAATTCACGCGCAAAGCACCGATGGCGCATGATCCTCCCGGCGGGATCTGCGATACTTATCGTTTACCCCTTTTACTGAGATGATTATGCAGTACCCGATTAACGAGATGTTCCAGACCCTGCAAGGCGAGGGTTATTTCACCGGCGTTCCCGCTATTTTTATTCGCTTACAGGGATGCCCGGTCGGGTGTGCGTGGTGTGACACCAAACATACCTGGGATAAGCTCGCCGATCGGGAAGTGTCGCTGTTCAGCATTCTGGCGAAAACCAAAGAAAGCGATAAGTGGGGCGCGGCGAGCGCAGAAGATTTACTGGCGATCATCGGCCGTCAGGGCTGGACAGCGCGCCACGTGGTGATCACCGGCGGTGAGCCGTGCATTCACGATCTCACGCTACTGACGACGCTACTGGAACATAACGGTTGTAGCTGCCAGATAGAAACCAGCGGCACGCATGAAGTGCGTTGCTCTCACGCCACCTGGGTGACGGTATCGCCAAAAGTGAATATGCGTGGCGGCTATAACGTGCTGTCCCAGGCGCTGCAACGGGCAGATGAGATCAAACACCCGGTAGGCCGCGTGCGCGACATCGAAGCGCTGGATGAGTTACTGGCAACGCTGACTGACGATAAGCAACGGGTGATTGCGCTTCAGCCGATCAGCCAGAAAGACGACGCGACGCGACTGTGTATCGAAACCTGTATCGCCCGTAACTGGCGCCTGTCGATGCAGACGCACAAGTATTTAAATATCGCCTGACGAATCGATGATGCCGGGTAACACCCCCGCCCGGCAGCGTAAGCTTACTCGCCGCGATAAACGCAGCCCGCCGTACAGGTTTCTTTTACCATCACTGCGCTCAGCAGCGGGACAACCGGCTTAACCTGATCCCAAATCCATTTTGCCAGCACTTCACTGGTCGGGTTTTCCAGACCGTGGATCTCGTTCAGATAGTAATGGTCGAGGCGATCGTACGTCGGCTTAAACGCCGCTTTCAGATCGGCAAAATCCATAATCCAGCCGGTATGCGGATCGACCTCACCGGTAATCTCCAGACGAACCATGAAGGAGTGACCATGAAGGCGCCCGCATTTATGACCTTCAGGCACATGCGGCAGATGGTGAGCGGCTTCAAAGGTGAAATCTTTAAACAACGTGGTGGACATGGTGAACTCTCAAATAAGACGAAAAACCGGAAAATCATACCGGAAAGCACATTTTTTCTCATTACCTAAAACAGCCCTTCATGGCTACCAGCCGATGATATGGCGAAAGATGTATTTTTCATCATAATATTCAGTAAGTTAATTAATCGATTTTCCTGTTAACAGGTATGAGTAAAACAGGTTAGTCGATTTGGTTATTTATTATTTCCATCCCTTCTTTAATTGTTATTATCCTCGCCGTTAACCTTACCTTCAGTTTGGATTTTTTTGCAAAATTACCGCTTTAATACTGGAACATAACAACGCATGACGACACAGGCCCCACCTTCCAGTCTCCTTCCGCTTAATCCGGAGCAACTGGCCCGCCTGCAGGCGGCAACAACCGATTTTTCTCCGACCCAGCTGGCCTGGGTTTCTGGCTATTTCTGGGGCATGCTCAATCAGCATCCCGGCACAGTGACAGCGACCTCGCCTGTCGCTGCTGAAGCCCCGGCAATCACTCTGCTTTCTGCTTCGCAGACGGGCAATGCGCGCCGCGTGGCGGAACAGCTTCGTGATGATCTGCTGGCAGAAAAACTCAACGTCAATCTGGTTAACGCCGGGGATTATAAATTCAAGCAAATCGCCGCAGAAAAACTACTGATTGTCGTCACCTCAACGCAAGGGGAAGGCGAGCCGCCGGAAGAGGCCGTTGCGCTGCATAAGTTCCTGTTCTCGAAAAAAGCGCCAAAACTGAACGATACCGCTTTTGCCGTCTTTGGCCTCGGGGATACTTCTTACGAATTTTTCTGCCAGTCCGGAAAAGACTTTGACAACAAACTGGCAGAGCTCGGCGGCGAGCGCTTGCTTGATCGCGTTGATGCTGATGTGGAGTATCAGACGGCGGCCGCCCAGTGGCGTGCTCGCGTGGTAGAGATATTGAAAGCGCGTGCGCCTGTTGCCCCTGCGACGCCGACGGCCGTAGCGGCAACCGGGGTATTCAACGAAGTCCACTCCAGCCCGTATACCAAAGAAGCGCCGCTGACCGCCACATTGTCGGTCAATCAGAAAATCACCAGCCGCGATTCGGAAAAAGATGTGCGTCATATCGAAATCGATCTTGGCGATTCCGGTCTGCGCTACCAGCCTGGCGACGCGCTCGGCGTCTGGTATCAGAACGATCCGGCGCTGGTTAAAGAGCTGGTCGAACTGCTGTGGCTGAAAGGCGATGAGCCGGTGATGGTTGACGGTAAAACGCTGCCGCTGGCTGAGGCGCTACAGTGGCATTTTGAACTGACGGTCAACACTGGCAACATCGTGGAAAACTACGCGACCCTGACCCGCAGTGAAAGCCTGCTGCCGCTGGTGGGCGATAAGGCTCAGCTCCAGCATTATGCCGCTACCACCCCGATTGTCGACATGGTGCGTTTTTCTCCGGCACAACTGGATGCCGACGCGTTAATTGGGTTGCTGCGCCCGCTGACGCCGCGCCTTTATTCCATCGCCTCTGCACAGGCTGAAGTGGAAAACGAAGTTCACATCACTGTTGGTGTTGTACGCTATGACATTGAAGGCCGCGCCCGTAGCGGCGGCGCGTCTGGCTTCCTTGCCGATCGCGTGGAAGAGGAAGGCGAAGTCCGCGTTTTCATTGAGCATAACGACAACTTCCGTCTGCCTGCCAACCCGCAGACACCGGTGATCATGATTGGCCCGGGTACGGGTATTGCGCCGTTCCGTGCCTTTATGCAGCAGCGTGCCGCCGATGGCGCGGAAGGTAAAAACTGGTTGTTCTTTGGCAACCCGCATTTTGTGGATGATTTCCTCTATCAGGTGGAATGGCAGCGTTACGTCAAAGAGGGCGTGCTGAGCCGCATCGATCTCGCCTGGTCGAGAGACCAAAAAGAAAAAATTTACGTACAAGACAAACTGCGCGAACAGGGCGCAGAGCTGTGGCGCTGGATCAACGACGGCGCGCACATTTATGTCTGTGGCGACGCTAATCGCATGGCGAAAGATGTCGAACAGGCTTTACTGGACGTGATTGCCGAATTTGGTGCGATGGATGCCGAAGCGGCGGATGAATATTTAAGTGAGCTGCGCGTTGAGCGCCGTTATCAGCGAGATGTCTACTAATGAGCGAAAAACACCCAGGCCCTTTAGTGGTCGAAGGCAAACTGAGCGATGCCGAGCGCATGAAAGCCGAAAGCAATTATCTGCGCGGGACGATTGCGGAGGATTTAAATGACGGCCTGACCGGCGGGTTTAACGGCGACAACTTTTTGCTGATCCGCTTTCATGGCATGTATCAGCAGGACGATCGCGATATTCGCGCCGAACGCGCTGAGCAGAAGCTGGAGCCGCGCATCGCGATGATGCTGCGCTGCCGCCTGCCGGGCGGGGTGATCACCACGAAACAATGGCAAGCAATCGACAAGTTTGCCGGTGAAAATACCATTTACGGCAGTATTCGTCTGACCAACCGCCAGACATTCCAGTATCACGGTCTGCTTAAGAAAAATGTCAAACCGGCGCATCAGATGCTGCACGAGGTAGGGCTTGACGCACTGGCGACCGCCAACGACATGAACCGTAACGTACTCTGCACCTCTAACCCGGTTGAGTCGCAGCTGCATGCCGAAGCCTACGAGTGGGCGAAGAAAATCTCTGAGCACCTGCTGCCGCGCACTCGTGCTTATGCGGAGATCTGGCTCGATCAGGAAAAAGTAGCGACCACTGACGAGGAGCCGATTCTCGGCAAAACCTATCTGCCGCGTAAATTCAAAACCACAGTGGTGATCCCGCCGCAGAACGATATCGATCTGCACGCCAACGACATGAACTTCGTGGCGATTGCCGAAAACGGCAAGCTGGTGGGCTTTAACCTGCTGGTGGGCGGTGGTCTTTCCATCGAACATGGCAACAAGAAAACCTATGCCCGCACGGCAAGCGAGTTTGGCTATCTGCCGCTTGAACATACCCTGGCGGTAGCGGAAGCGGTGGTCACCACGCAGCGCGACTGGGGTAATCGTACTGACCGTAAGAACGCGAAAACCAAATACACCCTGGAACGCGTTGGCGTGGAGACCTTCAAAGCCGAAGTTGAACGCCGCGCGGGGATCAAATTCGAGCCGATCCGCCCGTATGAATTTACCGGCCGCGGCGATCGCATTGGCTGGGTCAAAGGCATCGACGACAAATGGCACCTGACGCTGTTTATCGAAAACGGACGTATACTGGATTACCCGGGGCGACCGCTGAAAACCGGCCTGCTGGAAATCGCGAAGATCCACAAAGGCGACTTCCGCCTGACGGCTAATCAGAACCTGATCGTCGCGGGCGTGCCGGAAAGTCAGAAAGCGAAGATCGAAAAGCTGGCGCGGGCGCATGGGTTGATGAATGCCGTCAAACCGCAGCGTGAAAACTCGATGGCCTGCGTGTCATTCCCGACCTGTCCGCTGGCGATGGCTGAAGCCGAGCGTTTCCTGCCGTCGTTCGTCGACAAAGTTGAAGCAGTGATGGGCAAGCATGGCGTTGGCGATGATCATATCGTCCTGCGCGTGACCGGCTGCCCGAACGGCTGCGGCCGCGCGATGCTGGCGGAAATTGGCCTGGTGGGTAAAGCGCCGGGCCGCTACAACCTGCATATCGGCGGTAACCGTGAGGGAACGCGGATCCCCCGCATGTACCGGGAAAATATTACCGAATCAGAAATTCTCGACAATATCGACGAACTGGTCGGGCGCTGGGCGAAAGAGCGCGAAGCAGGGGAAGGCTTCGGTGACTTCACGGTGCGTATGGGCATCATTCGCCCGGTGCTCGACCCTGCCCGGGATTTCTGGGAATAACGAGAGGTACGTATGGCGATTCTCGATTTACAGGCGCTCAATGACTTACCAAAAGTCGAACGTGTGCTGGCACTGGCGGAAACCAACGGGCAACTGGAAAAGCTGAGCGCGGAAGAACGCGTCGCCTGGGCGCTGGAAAACCTGCCTGGCGACTATGTGCTCTCTTCAAGCTTCGGTATTCAGGCGGCGGTGAGTCTGCATCTGGTGAATCAGATCCGCCCGGATATCCCGGTGATCCTCACTGATACCGGTTATCTGTTCCCGGAAACTTATCAGTTCATTGATGAGCTTACGGAGAAGCTTAATCTGAATCTGAAAGTCTACCGCGCTGAAACCAGTCCGGCCTGGCAGGAGGCGCGCTATGGCAAGTTGTGGGAGCAGGGCGTTGAAGGAATTGAGAAGTACAACGACATCAACAAGGTCGAGCCGATGAACCGGGCGCTACGTGAACTGAACGCGCAAACCTGGTTTGCCGGGCTGCGCCGTGAACAGTCCGGCAGCCGGGCGACATTGCCAGTACTCGCCATTCAGCGCGGCGTGTTCAAAGTATTGCCCATTATCGACTGGGATAACCGTACGGTTTACCAGTATCTGCAAAAACATGGACTGAAATATCATCCGCTATGGGATCAGGGCTATTTGTCGGTGGGCGATACCCATACCACACGCAAATGGGAACCCGGTATGGCGGAAGAAGAGACGCGTTTCTTTGGCCTGAAACGCGAGTGCGGATTGCACGAAGGGTAATATCGTTGTCCCACTCCCGGTCGGGAGTGGGGTCACTCAGGCTTTCGCCAGCTCTTTCATCAGCGGCAGCAAAATCCGCATCACGTCGCGGCTGCGGCGCTCAATGCGCCCTGGCAGTGCCTTATCGATATACTGTTGATTATCCAGACGTACGTCATGCCAGCTTACACCGTTCGGAAAGGCGCGGGATTTCGCGCGTTGCTGGTAGCCGTCTTTTTTCCCCAGCGTCCAGTTAGTTGCCTCAATGGAAAGCACCGGAATGCCCGCGTTATCAAATATCTCCGCGTCGTTACAGCAGCCGGTCCCTTTTGGGTAAGCCGGGTTCAACCCTGGATTCATGGCAGCGCTAATGCCGTGGTTACGCGCGATAGCCAGCGCCCGATCACGGGTTAATTTGCGTACTGAAGCGGGCGTCTGTTTACCGCTGTTGAAATAGAGTTTGTCACCCACCACGAGGTTATCGAGATTAATCACCAGCAGCGTGTTCTTTCGCTCTTCCGTACTCATGCGTTTGAGCAGGTTTTCGGCACCGAGTCTGCCTTCTTCTTCACCGCTGGTGGCGATAAAACGAATGCCGTATTGCGTGGGGGTATCTTTCAGCCTTTCCGCCAGTTCCAGCATTACGCCGAGCCCCAGTGCGTTGTCATCGATGCCCTGTAACGTCAGGCCGCCAAGATTGTTTTCGTTATCGGCATCGCTGCGCGGGGCATAGGTATCAAGGTGCGCCATGACGATGATCTGCTGACGGGACTGGCCTTCATGCGCGGCAATTACTGTACTACCGGTTACGTTATGCCAGTTACGGCGGTTGTCTTTCGCGGTATAGATATAGCGGCTGTTGAAGGTGCGGATATCGCTCTGGTAACCCATCAGTGCGAACTGCTGGCGCAGATAATCCGCTGACAGCATTTCGGCTGGCGTTCCTGTCATACGACCAGGAAAATAGGTCGCGATATGGCGTGCTTGTGTATTTGCGATATCACCGACAGGTGACGTTGCGCCGAGCGCCGGAAAAGAAAAACATGCACCGAGCGTCAGTGGAAGCAGAGAGCGGCGCAACGCGGAAAACATAACGTGTCCTTACACATACAAAAAAACGACGCACTAGTATGAAACTGTGAACCGGGTTACACAATTTCATTTGCGCTTAAATCCCCGAAAAGGCTGGCGTTAAGCACTTTTTGATATTTGCATTCCTGGCGGGTTATTCCTTTGAGGAACTAGTCATTCCATTTCGTAATTTCATTTGATCTAAGCCGCACCCTATAGTCCCTCTCTATACGCAAAGTACGTAAAGACAGGCTTAAGGAACGGTAATGGATCAAAAACGACTCACTCATTTGCGGCAACTGGAGGCGGAAAGCATCCATATTATCCGTGAAGTCGCCGCCGAATTTTCGAATCCGGTGATGCTCTATTCCATCGGCAAAGACTCCAGCGTCATGCTGCACCTGGCGCGTAAGGCGTTTTACCCGGGGACGCTGCCGTTCCCGCTGCTGCATGTCGATACCGGCTGGAAATTCCGCGAAATGTATGAGTTCCGTGACCGGACCGCGAAAGCGTACGGCTGTGAGCTGCTGGTGCATAAAAACCCGGAAGGGGTGGCGATGGGGATTAATCCGTTTGTCCACGGCAGCGCCAAACACACCGATATCATGAAAACCGAAGGGCTGAAGCAGGCGCTGAACAAATACGGTTTTGACGCCGCGTTCGGCGGCGCGCGTCGCGATGAAGAGAAATCGCGGGCGAAAGAGCGCATCTACTCCTTCCGTGACCGTTTCCATCGCTGGGATCCGAAAAACCAGCGCCCGGAGCTGTGGCACAACTACAACGGCCAGATCAACAAAGGCGAAAGCATACGCGTGTTCCCGCTCTCCAACTGGACCGAGCTGGATATCTGGCAGTACATCTATCTGGAAAATATCGACATTGTTCCGCTGTATCTTGCGGCGGAGCGTCCGGTGCTGGAGCGTGACGGCATGCTGATGATGATCGATGATGACCGTATTGATCTGCAGCCGGGCGAGGTGATTAAAAAACGGATGGTCCGTTTCCGTACGCTTGGCTGCTGGCCGCTGACCGGCGCGGTGGAATCTGAGGCGCAGACATTGCCAGAGATCATCGAAGAGATGCTGGTTTCCACCACCAGTGAACGGCAGGGGCGCGTTATCGATCGCGATCAGGCAGGCTCGATGGAGCTGAAGAAACGTCAGGGTTATTTCTAAGGAGCCGCCATGAACACCACTATTGCACAACAAATCGCCGATGAAGGCGGCGTTGAGGCGTATCTGCACGCCCAGCAACACAAAAGCCTGCTGCGTTTTCTGACCTGCGGCAGCGTTGATGACGGTAAAAGTACGCTGATTGGTCGCCTGCTGCACGATACCCGTCAGATTTATGAAGATCAGCTCTCTTCGCTGCACAATGACAGCAAACGTCACGGGACCCAGGGCGAAAAGCTGGATCTGGCGCTGCTCGTGGATGGTCTGCAGGCAGAGCGCGAGCAGGGCATTACCATCGACGTGGCGTATCGCTATTTCTCGACCGAAAAACGCAAATTTATCATCGCCGATACCCCCGGGCATGAGCAGTACACCCGCAACATGGCGACCGGGGCGTCTACCTGTGATCTGGCGATCCTGCTGATTGACGCGCGTAAAGGCGTGCTCGATCAGACCCGTCGCCACAGCTTTATCTCCACGCTGCTGGGGATCAAGCACCTGGTGGTGGCGGTGAATAAAATGGATCTGGTGGATTTCAGCGAAGCGCGTTTCAACGATATTCGCGAAGACTACCTGACGTTTGCTCAGCAACTGCCGGGAAACCTCGACATCCGCTTTGTGCCATTGTCGGCGCTGGAGGGCGATAACGTCGCCGGCCAGAGTGAAAATATGCCGTGGTACAGTGGTCCGACGCTGCTGGAAGTGCTGGAAACTGTAGAGATCATGCGTACGGTGGACAGCCAGCCTATGCGCTTCCCGGTGCAGTATGTGAACCGGCCAAACCTCGATTTTCGGGGCTACGCCGGGACGCTGGCATCCGGTAGCGTGAGCGTCGGCCAGCGGGTCAAAGTCCTGCCATCTGGCGTGGAATCGACCGTCGCGCGCATCGTCACCTTTGACGGCGATCTGCCGCAGGCGCAGGCGGGTGAAGCGATTACCCTGGTATTGAAAGATGAAATCGACATCAGTCGCGGTGATTTGCTGGTGGAGGCGAGCGCATCGCTGCCTGCCGTGCAGAGCGCCAGCGTCAATGTGGTATGGATGGCTGAACAGGCGCTACAACCCGGCCAGAGCTACGACATTAAAATTGCTGGCAAGAAAACCCGCGCGCGTGTTGATGCGATCCAGTATCAGGTCGATATCAACAATCTGACCCACAGTGAGGTGGACTCGCTGCCGCTGAACGGCATCGGGCTGGTGGATTTGACTTTCGATGAGCCGCTGGTGCTCGATAAATATCAGGATAACCCGGTCACCGGCGGGCTGATATTCATCGACAGACTGTCGAACGTCACCGTGGGCGCAGGGCTGGTGCATGAACCGCAGACCGAAGCCACGGTACAGACATCTGAGTTCAGCGCGTTTGAGCTGGAGCTGAATGCGCTGGTGCGTAAACATTTTCCGCACTGGGGCGCGCGTGATTTGCTGGGAGGCCGGTAATGGCGCAGCATGACGAAAACGTCGTCTGGCACCCCCATCCGGTTACCCGGGAGCAACGCGAACAACGTCACGGTCACCGTGGCGTTGTGCTGTGGTTTACCGGGCTGTCTGGTTCCGGAAAATCCACCATCGCCGGGGCCCTGGAAGAGGCGCTGCACGAGCTTGGCGTGAGCACTTACTTGCTGGATGGCGACAACGTGCGTCACGGGCTATGTCGCGATTTAGGTTTCAGCGATGCCGATCGCAAAGAGAATATTCGTCGCGTCGGTGAAGTGGCGAAACTGATGGTTGATGCCGGGCTGATTGTATTGACGGCGTTTATTTCTCCGCACCGCGCGGAGCGTCAGATGGCGCGCGAATTGATCGGCGACGGGCGTTTCTATGAAGTCCATGTCGACACGCCGCTGGCGATTTGCGAAGCTCGCGATCCTAAGGGATTGTATAAAAAGGCACGTGCCGGCGAGCTGCGGAATTTCACCGGTATTGATTCAGCCTATGAATCCCCCGAAGCGCCTGAGATTCACCTTAAGGGCGAACAATTGGTAACAAATTTGGTTAACCAATTATTAGATCTCCTCAGGCGGGACGATATCATCAGATCCTAAGACAGCGCCGGATGTATTCATCTTCCGGCCAGTCAGGTAACAGGATTTGATATGCGTGATACCCAGAACATAAGCCTCACTTCCACCAAATCGCTTGCTGAAAGTGAGGAAACCACATGGACGCTGCCGGGCGCGGCAGTGGGTTTCATTGCATGGTTGCTGGCGCTGGGCATCCCGTTTCTGATCTACGGCAGCAATACGCTGTTTTTTCTGCTCTACACGTGGCCCTTCTTTCTGGCGCTCATGCCTGTCGCGGTATTAATTGGTGTGGCGCTGCACTCACTGCTCGACAGCAAACTGCTCTATAGTCTTCCTGTTACCGTGCTTACGGTGATGGCGCTTTTCGGCCTGCTTTTCCTGTGGTTGATGGGGTGATCCGCGGCTGTGCGGCAACGAGGCGTACGTATTTGCGGGGAAAATGTGGTACATTTCCCGCGATGACGCGGCATCGTCCGCGCCGGGGTGGAGTACCCGGTCAAGATATGGGATGATGATGCCGTTTTTCAGGGGGCAGGATGGGTAAACTAACGCTGCTATTGCTGGCTTTGCTGGTCTGGCTACAATATTCGCTGTGGTTCGGCAAGAATGGTATTCATGACTACAGCCGGGTCAGTGAAGATGTCGCCGCACAGCAGGCGACGAACGCCAAACTCAAAGCGCGAAACGATCAACTTTTCGCCGAAATTGACGATCTCAATGGCGGTCAGGAAGCGATCGAGGAACGCGCACGCAATGAACTTAGCATGACCCGCCCGGGCGAAACGTTCTATCGTCTGGTTCCGGATGCGTCAAAACGCAATCAGGCTTCAGGGCAGAATAATCGATAGACACTCCCAGGATTAAAACATGGCAGCAACTACTCCGGGCGTTTGCGCCGTGGTCCCGGCAGCCGGATTTGGCCGCCGCATGCAAACGGAATGCCCAAAACAATATCTCTCAATCGGTAACAAAACGATTCTCGAACACGCGGTGGACGCGCTGCTGGCAAATGCCCGCGTCCAGCGTGTAATCATAGCCGTCAGCGCAGGCGATGACCGTTTTCAGTCATTACCGCTGGCCTCGCATCCTCTAATTACCGTTGTCGAAGGCGGCGCAGAGCGCGCTGATTCCGTCCTTGCCGGGTTGAACGCCGCCACAGGGGAATGGGTGCTGGTGCACGATGCCGCACGCCCTTGCCTGCATCAGGACGATCTCGCGCGTTTGCTGGCGCTCAGCGAAACCAGTCGCGTGGGCGGCATTCTTGCCGCGCCGGTGCGTGACACCATGAAACGCGCCGAGCCTGGCGCCACCGCCATTGCCCATACCGTCGACAGAAACGATCTCTGGCACGCGCTGACCCCGCAGTTTTTCCCCCGCGAATTGTTAATTGATTGCCTGACCCGCGCGCTTAATGACGGCGCAACCATTACCGATGAAGCGTCCGCGCTGGAATATTGTGGTTTTCATCCTGAGCTGGTGACGGGGCGCGCGGATAATATTAAAGTCACGCGTCCGGAAGACCTGGCGCTGGCGGAATTTTACCTCACCCGATCTGACTATCAGGAGAAGGCGTAATGCGAATTGGACACGGTTTTGACGTACATGCCTTTGGTGGCGAAGGTCCCATTATCATTGGCGGCGTACGTATCCCTTACGAAAAGGGGTTGCTGGCCCATTCTGACGGCGATGTCGCGTTGCATGCTCTGACCGATGCCCTGTTGGGCGCGGCGGCGCTGGGCGATATCGGCAAGCTTTTCCCGGACACCGACCCGGCCTTCAAAGGCGCCGACAGCCGCGCACTGCTGCGTGAAGCCTGGCGTCGCATTCAGGCCAAAGGCTATACGCTCGGCAACGTCGATGTCACCATCATCGCGCAGGCACCCAAAATGCTGCCGCACATTCCACAAATGCGGGTCTTTATTGCCGAAGATCTCGGCTGCCATATGGATGACGTCAATGTGAAGGCAACCACCACAGAAAAACTGGGTTTCACTGGCCGTGGCGAAGGGATTGCCTGTGAAGCGGTGGCGTTGCTGCATAAGGCCAAAGCATGATTGCATTTGACGACCTGACTTACCTGCATGGTCAACCGCAGGGGCAGGGCCTGTTGAAAGCCAGCCCGGAAGATTTTCTGGTAGTGGAAGATTTGGGTTTTGAGCCGGATGGCGAGGGCGAGCATATCCTCGTGCGGATCCTCAAAAACGGTTGCAACACCCGCTTTGTCGCCGATGCGTTGGCGAAATTCCTCAAGATCCACGCCCGCGAAGTGAGCTTCGCCGGGCAAAAAGACAAACATGCAGTCACTGAACAGTGGCTCTGCGCCCGCGTGCCCGGCAAAGAGATGCCGGATCTCAGCAAATTCACGCTGGAAGGCTGTCAGGTGCTGGAGTACGCCCGCCATAAACGCAAGCTGCGACCGGGCGCGCTGAAAGGGAATTATTTCACGCTTATTCTGCGTGAAGTATCGCACCGCGATGACGTCGAAACCCGATTGCAGGCCATTGCGGCGCGTGGCGTACCGAACTATTTTGGCGCACAACGTTTTGGCATTGGCGGCAGCAATCTGCATGGCGCACTGCGCTGGGCGGAAAACGGTGGGCCGGTGCGCGATCGCAACAAACGCAGTTTTTGGCTCTCTGCGGCGCGGAGTGCCTTGTTTAATCAGATTGTCAGCGATAAATTAAAAAAACCAGACTTTAATCAAGTTGTTGACGGCGATGCGCTACAATTAGCGGGGCGTGGCAGCTGGTTTGTGGCGACGGAAGACGAGCGCGACGAACTGCAAACGCGAGTCGATAACCGGGAACTGATGATCACCGCAGCATTGCCCGGCAGCGGTGACTGGGGAACCCAGCGTGCCGCACTGGCTTTTGAAGAAAATACGCTGGCGCAGGAGACGCTGCTACAGGCGTTGCTGGTACGGGAAAAGGTCGAAGCAGCGCGCCGTGCGATACTGCTTTATCCGCAACAGCTACGCTGGAACTGGTGGGATGATGTGACCGTTGAGCTACGTTTCTGGCTGCCTGCGGGCAGTTTTGCCACCAGTGTGGTAAGGGAACTGATCAAGACAACAGGTGATTATGCGAATATTGCTGAGTAACGATGACGGGATCCATGCCCCAGGCATTCAGACGCTGGCGAAAGCCCTGCGGGAATTCGCCGTGGTGCAGGTGGTCGCGCCTGATCGTAACCGCAGCGGCGCGTCAAATTCCCTGACGCTGGAATCCTCACTTCGTACCTTTACGTTTGAAAACGGCGATATTGCCGTGCAAATGGGCACCCCGACCGATTGCGTCTACCTTGGCGTCAATGCGCTGATGCGCCCGCAACCGGATGTCGTCGTCTCGGGCATCAACGCCGGGCCAAATCTCGGCGACGATGTCATTTATTCCGGCACTGTCGCGGCGGCAATGGAAGGGCGACATCTCGGTTACCCGGCGCTTGCCGTTTCGCTGGACGGTCATCAGCATTACGAAACCGCCGCCGCGGTCACCTGCTCGATTCTGCGCGCATTGTCGCGCGAACCGCTGCGCACTGGGCGTATTCTGAATATTAACGTTCCCGATCTCCCGCTGGATCAAATCAAGGGGATCCGCGTGACGCGCTGCGGCAGTCGCCATCCCGCGGACAAAGTCATTCCGCAGCAGGATCCGCGCGGAAATACGCTTTACTGGATTGGCCCGCCGGGTGAAAAATGCGATGCAGGGCCGGACACCGATTTTGCTGCGGTGGATGAAGGCTATGTGTCGGTCACACCGCTGCATGTCGATTTAACCGCACACAGCGCGCATGAGGTAGTTTCCGGCTGGTTAGAACGCGTGGGAGTCGATGCGCAATGGTAAGCAAACGCGTACAAAGCCTTCTTGATCAACTACGTACTCAGGGTATTCATGATGAGCACGTGCTTGAAGCGATAGCTCAGGTACCGCGTGAAAAATTCATTGATGAGGCGTTTGAACACAAAGCGTGGGAGAACGTCGCATTGCCAATAGGTCAGGGGCAAACCATTTCACAGCCATATATGGTTGCGCGAATGACCGAGCTTCTTGAACTCACCGAGGCGTCACGGGTGCTGGAGATCGGCACCGGATCCGGATATCAGACGGCAATTCTGGCACATTTAGTTCATCATGTTTGTTCGGTGGAACGTATAAAAGGTCTGCAGTGGCAGGCGCGCCGTCGTCTCAAGCAACTTGATTTACACAACGTTTCTACCCGCCACGGCGATGGCTGGCAGGGGTGGCAGGCGCGTGCGCCGTTTGACGCTATCATTGTCACAGCCGCACCGCCGGAAATTCCGGCTGCGCTGATGTCGCAACTGGATGAAGGCGGCATTCTCGTTTTGCCCGTGGGCGATGAACACCAGTGGTTAAAACGGGTTCGTCGGCGGGGAAGCGAATTTATTATCGATACCGTGGAGGCCGTTCGCTTTGTGCCATTGGTCAAAGGGGAACTGGCGTAATAACAGGAGTTTTCCTGGTTTATTCGGCGCGTGTTCGGGCGTAGGGTAGGCACATTTCCAGTGCTTGCGCCGGCGCGTTGCGCGGTAATGAAATCACTGGCAGTTAACACATTCCTGGGGGATAAATGAGCGCGGGAAGCCCAAAATTTACCTTAAGCCGTATTGCGGCGCTATCGCTGGTCTCCGTCTGGCTTGCAGGTTGTACAAGTTCTGATAACGCACCAGCCCCAGTGAGCTCGGTGGGCGGAAGCGCCTCTTCCGGCACCGATTCCGGCATGTTGATCACCCCACCGCCGAAGATGGGGAACTCGACGGCACAGCCGTCGCAACCGCAAATTCAGTCTGTACAGCCGGTACAAACGCAACCTGTACAGACACAACCGATGTCGCAGCCAGTGCAAACTAACGCCGATGGGCACATTGTTTATAACCGTAAATACGGCGACATTCCTAAAGGCAGCTACACGGGCGGCAGTACCTATACCGTCAAGCGTGGCGACACGCTGTTTTACATCGCCTGGATAACCGGCAACGATTTCCGCGATCTTGCACAACGTAACAACATTTCTGCACCTTACGGTTTGAATGTAGGCCAGACGTTACAGATCGGAAACGCAGCTGGACAGCCCATTACAGGCAACAATCCTGTTGCGCAAGCAAGCGTACAGGCCAGTAGCGGTTCGCAGGGCCTTACCTCAAAACCTGCACAAAATTCCGGCGCGGTGGTTGCTTCTAAACCAACAATTACGTATTCTGAAGATTCAGGTGAACAAAGTGCTAACAAAATGTTGCCTAACAATAAGCCTGCGACTCCGGTCACAGCGCCTGTTACGGCACCTGTTGCAAGCACAACCGAACCGACTGCAAGCAGTATGTCTACCAGTTCGCCGATTTCTTCATGGCGCTGGCCGACTGATGGCAACATTATCGAGAAATTCTCTGATAACGGGAATAAAGGTATCGATATCGCAGGCAGTAAGGGACAGGCTATCGCCGCGACCGCAGATGGGCGCGTCGTCTATGCCGGTAACGCACTGCGCGGTTACGGTAATCTTATCATCATCAAACATAACGATGATTACCTGAGCGCCTACGCCCATAACGACACTATGCTGGTCCGGGAACAACAAGAAGTTAAGGCGGGGCAGAAAATCGCTACCATGGGTAGCACCGGAACCAGTTCAACACGCTTGCATTTTGAAATTCGTTACAAGGGGAAATCCGTAAACCCGCTGCAGTATTTGCCGCAGCGATAATTCGACGGAATATGGCTTTACTTGCATGTTCCGTCAGGGGATCACGGGTAGGAGCCACCTTATGAGTCAGAATACGCTGAAAGTTCATGATTTAAATGAAGACGCGGAATTTGATGAGAACGGAATGGAGGTTTTCGACGAGAAAACCTTGAATGAAGAGGAACCCAGTGATAACGACCTGGCTGAGGAAGAGCTGTTATCGCAGGGTGCCACACAGCGTGTACTGGACGCGACTCAGCTTTACCTTGGAGAGATTGGATACTCTCCTCTGTTAACAGCCGAAGAAGAAGTCTATTTTGCACGTCGTGCACTGCGCGGAGATGTCGCTTCCCGCCGTCGGATGATAGAAAGTAACCTGCGTCTGGTGGTTAAGATTGCCCGTCGTTACAGCAATCGTGGTCTGGCGTTGCTGGATCTGATTGAAGAGGGGAATCTGGGGCTGATTCGCGCCGTGGAGAAGTTTGATCCGGAGCGCGGATTCCGCTTCTCGACCTACGCGACATGGTGGATCCGCCAGACGATTGAACGGGCTATCATGAATCAAACCCGTACAATTCGTTTACCGATTCACATCGTTAAAGAGCTGAACGTGTATCTGCGTACCGCGCGTGAGTTGTCCCATAAGCTGGACCACGAACCGAGCGCGGAAGAGATTGCCGAGCAGCTTGATAAACCGGTTGATGATGTCAGTCGTATGCTGCGTCTCAACGAGCGCATCACCTCGGTCGATACCCCACTGGGTGGCGATTCCGAAAAAGCGCTGCTGGA
The DNA here is from genome assembly GCF_000734965.1 of Trabulsiella guamensis ATCC 49490. GTDB lineage: Bacteria > Pseudomonadota > Gammaproteobacteria > Enterobacterales > Enterobacteriaceae > Trabulsiella > Trabulsiella guamensis. Next base: position 47,371 of record NZ_JMTB01000081.1, on the reverse strand, counting down.
TATCCTGGCCGATGAAAAAGAGAACGGTCCGGAAGACACCACGCAGGACGATGACATGAAACAGAGCATCGTCAAATGGCTGTTCGAACTGAACGCCAAACAGCGTGAGGTACTGGCGCGTCGTTTTGGGTTGCTGGGGTACGAAGCCGCAACGCTTGAAGATGTTGGCCGTGAAATTGGTCTGACGCGTGAACGCGTTCGCCAGATTCAGGTCGAAGGTCTGCGTCGCCTGCGTGAAATTCTGCAGGGGCAAGGGCTGAACATCGAAGCGCTGTTCCGCGAATAAGCGAGTTTTCATCAAAAAAGGCCAGTCGTAATGACTGGCCTTTTTCTTTTGCTGTAACGAGTAGGTTACAGCAGATTTTTCAGCCGGTAGATCCATTCCAGCGCCTGGCGTGGCGTCAGTGAATCTGGATCAAGATTCTCCAGCGCTTCAACCGCCGGTGACGTCTCTTCCGGTGCTGCAAGCAGCGACATCTGCGTTCCGTCAACCTGCGTGGCGGCGGCGTTTGGCGTAATGCTTTCCAGTTCGCGCAGTTTCTGACGCGCACGCTTGATCACCTCTTTCGGCACGCCCGCCAGCGCGGCAACCGCCAGACCGTAACTTTTGCTGGCTGCGCCGTCCTGCACGCTATGCATAAAAGCGATGGTGTCACCATGCTCCAGCGCATCAAGGTGAACGTTCGCCACACCTTCCATTTTTTCCGGCAATTGCGTCAGTTCGAAATAGTGCGTCGCAAACAGCGTTAACGCCTTGATGCGATTCGCCAGATTTTCCGCGCAGGCCCAGGCCAGAGACAGACCGTCATAAGTCGACGTACCGCGGCCGATTTCATCCATCAGGACCAGACTGTACTCGGTGGCGTTGTGGAGGATATTGGCGGTTTCGGTCATTTCCACCATGAAGGTGGAGCGTCCGCTGGCCAGATCATCAGCCGCGCCCACGCGGGTAAAAATGCGGTCAATGGGGCCGATCTCCACTTTCTGCGCCGGAACATAGCTGCCGATATACGCCAGCAGCGCAATGAGTGCGGTCTGACGCATATAAGTACTTTTACCGCCCATGTTCGGACCGGTGATGATTAGCATCCGGCGCTGCGGTGACAGATTCAGTGGGTTGGCGATAAACGGTTCATTCAGCACCTGTTCCACCACCGGATGGCGGCCTTCTTCGATGCGAATGCCGGGGTTATTGCTGAACACCGGACAACTGTAGTTGAGCGTATAAGCCCGCTCGGCCAGATTGACCAGCACGTCCAGCTCCGCCAGCGCGGAAGCGCTCAACTGCAGATCAGCCAGATGCGGTAACAGCAGGTCGAACAGCTCGTCATACAGCTGTTTTTCCAGCGCCAGTGCTTTGCCTTTCGAGGTGAGGACTTTGTCTTCGTACTCTTTCAGCTCAGGAATGATGTAGCGTTCAGCGTTTTTCAGCGTCTGGCGCCGCACGTAGTGGATCGGCGCGAGATGACTTTGCCCGCGGCTGATCTGAATGTAATAACCGTGAACGGCGTTATAACCCACCTTCAGTGTGTCGAGTCCGAGACGCTCGCGTTCGCGGATCTCCAGCCTGTCGAGATAATCCGTCGCGCCGTCTGCCAGCGCGCGCCATTCGTCCAGCTCGGCATTGTAACCCGGGGCGATCACACCGCCGTCACGCACCAGCACCGGCGGCGATTCAATCACGGCACGTTCGAGCAGTTCGCGCAGTTCAGTAAATTCACCCATCTGTTCGCGCAAGCGCTGTACCGGTACGCTGTCGACATCAGCCAGTTGCGCACGCAGTTCCGGCAACTGTTGGAAGGCATAACGCATGCGGGCGAGATCGCGCGGGCGAGCGGTACGCAGCGCGAGGCGCGCCAGAATACGTTCCAGATCGCCCACCTGACGCAACACCGGTTGCAGCTCGCTGTAGCGATCCTGTAACGCCGCGATGGTTTGCTGACGATCCTCCAGAATTTGGGTATCGCGCACGGGCATGTGTAGCCAGCGTTTCAGCATGCGGCTGCCCATCGGCGTTACGGTGCGATCCAGCACTGACGCCAGCGTGTTTTCTGTACCGCCTGCCAGATTCTGGGTGATTTCGAGATTACGGCGGGTGGCGGCATCCATGATGATGCTGTCCTGCTGGCGTTCCATGGTGATGGAACGAATATGCGGCAACGCGGTGCGTTGGGTGTCTTTCACATACTGCAGCAGGCAGCCCGCGGCACACAGACCGCGTGGCGCGTTTTCGACCCCAAAACCGACCAGATCACGGGTGCCAAACTGCATGTTCAGTTGCTGACGCGCAGTGTCGATTTCGAACTCCCACAGCGGGCGACGACGCAGGCCACGGCGGCCTTCAATCAACGCCATCTCGGCGAAGTCTTCCGCATAGAGTAATTCTGCGGGATTAGTACGTTGTAGCTCAGCGGCTATGCTTTCACGATCGGCGGGTTCGCTGAGACGAAAACGCCCGGAGCTGATGTCGAGTGTGGCGTAGCCATAGCCTTTGCTATCCTGCCACAACGCTGCCAGCAGGTTGTCCTGGCGCTCTTGCAACAGCGCTTCGTCGCTGATGGTGCCAGGCGTCACGATGCGGACGACTTTACGCTCAACCGGGCCTTTGCTGGTGGCGGGATCGCCAATTTGTTCGCAAATCGCCACCGACTCGCCGAGATTCACCAGCTTCACCAGGTAGTTTTCCACGGCATGGTGCGGAACGCCCGCCATCGGTATCGGCTCGCCTCCCGATGCGCCACGCTTCGTCAGCGAAATATCGAGTAACTGTGAGGCGCGTTTCGCATCGTCATAAAACAACTCGTAAAAGTCGCCCATGCGGTAGAACAGCAGGATCTCGGGATGCTGAGCCTTTATCTTCAGGTACTGCTGCATCATGGGTGTATGGGCGTCGAAATTGTCGATAGTGGTCATGGAATCCGGATGTCCATTTTCATTGAAAATCAAAAAGATCTGTTCATTTCACCTGCACGTGATGACAAGTATTGTCGCATGAAAAAAAGGTGGGGCGCATTAAAAAGTCTCCCCACATCAACATCGGTTAACGATTCTCTTCGTGTGGCAGCGAACGGATGATCAGCAGGCCGGTCTCTACCGCAACGCTGACTGAGGTGCCGGTGGAAAACCCGGCGGCTTCCAGCCATTTACCGCTCAGCACCAGGCTTGGGCTGCATGACACTCGGGTGGCTCGCCCGCTGTCGAGATCGATATGGCGCTTACGAACATAGCTGACCGTTAACTGGCGGAGGGGATTCAAAACAGGGGAAGAGGTGGTGACGTTTGTATTATGCATATTCTCTCCGGCGATTTTCAGAATGATTGCCGGGGCATGATATAACGTCGAATAAAATAAGGATAAATTCAGGAGAATAAATGCGAGGCGCTTTCCAGAATTTCACCCTCTGATAAAAAGCAAAGAGGGTGAATCAGGAATTAAACATTTTCAGTAATACGTCGTGCGGTTTCATAATGGTCTTGCCAGTAGCTGTCAGTCAGCTCTGACACCGTCACACCCTGGCTTTTTGATGCGTGGATAAATTTATCGTGACCAATGTAGACTCCCACGTGACGGTCGGCCGGCGAGGTTTTGAAGAATACCAGATCGCCCGGCTTAAGCTCATCCTGCGTGATGCGGTAGCCACCTCTGATCTGCTCGCCTGTAGTGCGTGGCAGCTCCATTTGCAGCGAACCGCGGAAAATTTTCTGCATTAGCGCAGAGCAGTCAATGCCATTGCGTGACTGACCGCCCCAGCGATATTGCGTCCCTTTCCATTTAGCATATTGGGACAGTATTTTGCTTTTAATATTTCCTTTCGGCGAAGGCAGTGTATATATCGACGGCTGGTATTTATCCATCGATACTAATTCAGAAGGCAAATTAAAAGCGCTGGCATTACCTGCCAGCATGGATGTTGCAATAACAATCATTGCAGGGATCAATTTTTTAAAATACATAACAAACCATCAATATATAAAAGAAGAAAAAGGGATTCCTTACGCGATATCCATCGGGTGCTGTCGGAAAGTAGGAGGATAATAATTTCTGCTTATTATTTGTTCAAGGAAAAGACAGTCCAGGTTTAGACTCTCAGAATCTTTCTCGGCTGGTGCGGAAAAAGAGAAAGGAGTATTATTGATGCAACTTATTTTTTGCCGAGGGCGCAACGGTGGGTGAACGTCTTGATCGTGAGAAGCTGACGATTCGCAGGATGATTGCGCTCTATGCACGGCAATGTCCCGGGGCTTCTGCAGAGCCTGGGCATTATCAGGCACTAAACGCGTATGCCGATAAGCGCCTTGATAAATGTATCTTTGGTGAAGAAAAGCCGGCCTGTAAGCAGTGTCCGGTGCATTGCTATCAACCGGCTAAACGGGAAGAGATGAAGCAGATTATGCGCTGGGCGGGGCCACGCATGTTGTGGCGCCATCCGATCCTGACCATCCGTCATCTGATTGATGATCGCCGTCCGGTGCCGGAATTACCTGAGAAATACCGACCGAAAAAGTAATCTGTGCGCCTATGCCAGCGCGTCTTTATCTATGCCAAGTCGCTTCATGCGTGAGAGCAGGGTGGTGCGTTTCAGTCCCAGCTTATGCGCCGCGCCGCGAGGCCCGGCGACCACGCCGTTTGACTCCTTCAGTACCCGAATAATCAGCTGATATTCATCTTCGCCGTCCTGCGCCTGCTCTGTGGCGGTCAGTGGCATGGCAAGCATCTCTGTGGTCAGTTCCGGCAGCGACAGTTGCAGTACATTTCCATGCGTCAATAGTACGGCGCGCTCGACTACGTTCTCCAGCTCACGCACGTTCCCCGGCCACTCCATGCGACTGAGTGCGCGCAGCGTCTCTGCCGGAATACTGTCGATGTTACGCCCCAGACGACGGGAAATTTTTGTGGTGAAGGCTTTAACCAGCAGGGGAATATCCTCCGGGCGTTCGCGCAGTGGCGGCAGGTGGATGGGAAACACATTAAGGCGATAGTAAAGGTCGCTGCGAAACTCTCTGTCGGCCACCATCTGCTTCAGGTCACGGTTGGTGGCGGCAATCAGCCTGACGTCGGTCTGAATCAGTTTGTTGCTGCCGAGGCGCTCAAACTCTTGCTCCTGCAGAACCCGCAGCAATTTTGGCTGTAGTTCCAGCGGCATGTCACCTACTTCATCAAGAAACAATGAGCTTTTGTCTGCCAGCTCAAACCGCCCGATACGTTGCGCGCTGGCCCCGGTAAAAGCCCCTCGCTCATGGCCAAACAGGTCACTTTCCAGCAGCCCGGCAGGCATCGCGGCACAGTTCATTTTCACCATCCGGCGACTGTTGCGACTGCTGCGATTGTGGATCGCGCGGGCAATCAGCTCTTTGCCGGTGCCGGTTTCGCCGAGGAGCAGTACGGTACTGTCGCTTTGCGCCACCATTTCGACCTGCTTGAGCACACTGTACATGGCGTTGCTGCGACCGATGATCTCGCCAGATTCGCTTTCGACGCTATTGAGTTGTTCTGTGAGCGCCAGGTTTTCATTCACCAGCCGCTCTTTCAGGCGATGAATTTCCTGGTACGCGAGCGCGTTATCCACGGCGATGGAGATGCGTTCGGCAATCTGGCGCAGCAATTTCAGGTTGGTGGTGGTAAATACCTTTTCGTCACACTGCGCGAGCTTCAGCACGCCCAGCATGGTCTCGCCGGACATCAGCGGTAGCAGGCACAGCGTCTGGATCTTGTTATCCCAGATCTCAAACAGCATCCGCTCGTAGGGGGCAAACGGGTCGCGCTCGTGCAGGTTGAGCAGCAACATCTCTTTGCTTTTAAATACTCGCTCCGTCAGCGTTCCCGCTTCGTCGGTTTCACTCTGATTGTGTACAGGATGATGGTCGTCGAGGTAATGGGTAGAGTAGATATTGAGCTTGCCTTTGCGGTTACTACGCAACACCACGCTGATGGCATCAATACGAAAATAGTGATGGATCTCTTTCGCCACTTCGCTGACCAGTTCGTCCATGTCGAGACGTGACAGAACAGCGTTGGTGATCGCCACCAGAATGCGGAAGTTATCGCGCTCGTGGCACAGCATGTCGTAATCGACGTTATTGGTAACGCGGCTCTGGATCTGCTCGGTGACAACAGCGACGATCTGGGTAAAAACATGCAGGCGCTGATACTCCTGCTCCGTCCACGGTCTGTCATCGTTGCGAATAAATTCGCAGCCGCCAAAAATGCGCCCCTCAGCGGCCAACGGCAACAGGCAGTAACGGCCGAATGCCGGATAGAGCGGCTCCGTCACCAGTTGGGGCCAGGTGTCGCTGAATTCCTGATAGCTGCATTGCAACGCATCCGGTCGCGACAACAAACGACGCAATGGCCCGTGCGCCAGCACCGTTTCATCTTCATAAGCGATAGATTTCCCGGTCACCGGCGTGGCGTAGTAGCTGGCCCGGTGATTACCGGGATGCCAGAGTACAATTGCCGCCCGATCCGCCAGCGCGGACTGCTTTACCAGCCGCAACAGCGCCTCGCTGACCGCGGTAAGATCCGGCTGCTGTAGTAACGTGCGGGTGATATCGAACAGCCCCTGCTGCCCGAGATCCCCCATGGGGGTATATGACATTGCACTCATCCAAAAAATGACGCGGGAAAGCGGCGAATTTTATTGTGACTTAATGATTAATATCGTTTTTGAATAAAAGCATTAACAGATTCTGGGTAATGGCTCCGCATGCGGTAAATCCAGCGTACGCTTCACGCCGTACAGACCTGTCAGACGAACGCCACGGCGCTCCACCACTTCACCAATCATCGCCGCATGCTGGCCGAGCGGGTGCGAACGCAACTGCGCCAGTATGCTTTCTACGGCATCACGGGTGACAGCGATCACCAGTTTGCCTTCGTTAGCGAAATTGAGGGCTTCCAGACCGAGCAGTTCGCAGACACCGCGCACTGCTGCATTGACCGGCAACTGCTGTTCGTTGAGTTCAATACCGCAACCGCTGGCGGCCGCAAATTCATGCACCACCGCGTTCACGCCGCCACGGGTGGCGTCGCGCAGGGCTTTCACGCCGGGAATGCCACGCAGCAACTGAATAAGCGGCGTCAGTACTGCGCAATCGCTGACCAGCTCGCCGTCGAGCCCCAGTTGTTCACGCAGGTTAAGGATAGTCGCGCCGTGATCGCCAAGCGTACCGCTGACCAGTAACACGTCACCGGGCGTCAGTGTCTGCGCGCCCCAGTGGATATCTGCCGGAATGGCGCCCAGCCCGGCGGTATTAATAAACAGTTTGTCCGCCGCACCGCGCTGCACCACTTTGGTGTCGCCGGTAACGATGGCAATATCTGCCGCTTTGGCCGTCTGCGCCATGCTGTTGACTACCGCTTCCAGCGTCGCCATCTCCAGCCCTTCTTCAAGGATAAATCCGCAGGAGAGAAAACGGGGAATAGCGCCGCTGACAGCGACATCATTGGCGGTTCCACACACCGCCAGCTTGCCGATGTTGCCACCAGGGAAAAACAGCGGATCGATAACATAGCTGTCGGTAGAAAACGCCAGCCGATCGCCCTGGGCGGTGAACTGCGCCAGATCAAGCCGCGCCTGATCTTCCTGCTCCGCCAGCCACGGATTGTTAAACGCCTGCATAAACAGATCGTGGATTAACTGCTGCATCGCCTGGCCGCCGCTGCCGTGCGCTATCTGGACGCTTTTCATGCTTCACATTCCTGACTTCGATATTGATACCACGCGGCGCACGCGCCTTCGGAAGAGACCATCAGCGCGCCAAACGCGCTCTGTGGGTTACAGGTATTGCCAAACAACGGGCACTGATGCGGTTTGCAACGGCCCGTCAGCACTTCGCCGCAGCGGGCGCGCGGATCGTCATATACTTTCTGCGGAGCTGGCTGGAAATGCGCTTCGGCATCAAAACGCTGGTAGTCGTCGGTTAAACGGACGCCTGAGTCGTTAATCAGCCCCAGTCCGCGCCATTCGCTGTCGCCTCTGACGGTAAACACCTCGGCGATGGCGGCCTGCGCCAGCGGGTTGCCGCTGTCCGGCACCACGCGACGGTACTGGTTTTCCACCTCGCTTTTCGCCGCGATTTTCTGCTCGACCAGCATGCAGACGCCCTGCAGCAGATCCATTGGCTCAAATCCGGCGACCACTAAGGGGCGATGATACTGGCTGGCGATAAACCCGTAGGCGTCAGTGCCAATCACCATGCTGACATGTCCCGGCGCGAGGAACGCGTCAATGCCGTTATCCGGCTGTTCCAGCAGACTGCGCAGGGTAGGAATTAAGGTGATGTGCTGGCAGAAAAAGAAGAAGTTATCGACATTCTGCTCGCGCGCCTGCTTCAGGGTAATGGCGGTGGTGGGCATGGTGGTTTCAAACCCAAGGCCAAAGAACACCACTTTGCGTTGCGGGTTTTGTTGCGCCAGTTTCAGCGCATCCATGGGCGAATAGACGATACGAATATCTGCGCCGCGCGCTTTGGCCTGCATCAGCGAGCCGTTTTTGCCCGGCACGCGCATCGCGTCGCCAAAGGTGCAGAAAATCACTTCAGGGTGGCTGGCGATTTCGGTACAGGTATCAATGCGCCCCATCGGCAACACACACACCGGGCAACCCGGGCCGTGGATGAATTCGATGTTTTCCGGCAATAACTGATCGAGACCAAATTTAAAGATGGCGTGGGTATGCCCACCACACACTTCCATGATACGCAGCGGCCGCGCCGCGCTGTAATCGAGAAGTTCAGCGCGCGCGCTGAGGTGAGCGATAAGTTTCATCACCTGTTCGGGGGCGCGATATTCATCCACAAAACGCATTATCTCTCCTCCCCATACAGCAGGGCGCCGACATCCGGCTCCACCTCGTACATGTTTTGTAGTGCCGCCAGCGTGTCGCGGGCTTCGGTTTCGTTAATCACGCTCATAGCGAAACCGACATGCACCAGCACCCACTGACCGAGGCGCGATGCGCCGGTGTCATCAACGTGACCGACCAGAGTGAGATCGACATCGCGGCGAATGCCATTGACGTCAACTTTCGCCATGCTGCCGTCAATGGCGCAAATCTGGCCTGGAATGCCTATGCACATCGCTGTGCCTCCAGCCAGTTTAGCCACTGTTCCATGCCTTCGCCGCTGGTGGCAGAGATAAGGATAATGTCAATGTTCGGGTTCACTTCCCGCGCATACGCCATGCATTTTTCTACGTCAAAACTGAGGTAGGGCAGTAAGTCGACTTTGTTGAGCAGCATCAGCGAAGCAGCAGCAAACATATGCGGATATTTCAGCGGTTTGTCTTCCCCTTCAGTGACTGACAGCACCGCCACTTTATGACGCTCGCCGAGATCAAACCCTGCCGGGCAGACAAGGTTACCGACGTTTTCAATAAACAGAATGCCGCCATCGTCGAGCGGCAGGCGTGGCGCGGCATCGGCAATCATCTGTGCATCGAGGTGGCAGCCTTTTCCGGTATTGACCTGAATGGCAGGCGTGCCGGTGGCGCGAATGCGCGCGGCGTCGTTGACCGTTTGCTGATCGCCTTCGATAACCGCGCAGGGCACGCGGCCGTTCAGCCGTTGCAGGGTTTCGGTCAGCAGGGTGGTTTTACCGGAACCGGGGCTGGAGACCAGATTCAGCACCAGTTGTTGATGCGCAGCGAAACGCGCGCGGTTGCGGGCCGCGAGCTGGTTGTTTTTATCCAGCACGTCGATTTCAACTTCCAGCATCCGGCGCTGGCTCATGCCCGGCGCATGGGTGCCCGCTTCGCCATGACCATAGTGTAGATCGCCATGCTCAGACTGCGTGGGGGTGAAATCCTGCGTTTTGATCCCGGTGATGCTTAGCGCAGGGCGCGCAGCAGGGGCGAACGGGGCGCTACGAAACGCCGAATGAGGATTGTGTTCGTCACCTTCAATATAGAGGTTGCCTTCTCCGCAACCGCAAGTGGTACACATAACTTACTCCTGATCAATTTCAATTCGCTGGATCTGCATCCCGTCATCCGCCACGATCTGCAGCGCGTCGCTCTGACACTGCGGGCAGCGGCGAACGTGTTGTGACAGCAGATGAACGTATTGCTGACAGCGTTCGCACCAGCACTCGGCCTGCTGCTCTTCAATATGCAGTTTACAGCCTTCCGCAAGCGTGCCGCGACAAACCAGATCAAAACAGAAGCGAAGTGAGCTGCTTTCTACGCAAGAAAAAGCCCCAATTTTGATCCAGACCGCAATTACGCGTTTCGCGCCATTCGCCGCGGCCTGCTGTTCGACGATTTCTATCGCCCGCTGGCAAAGCGTAATTTCATGCATAGTGCCTCCATCTTTCATTCGTCGCAGAAATGCAAAATGCAGACCATCTTTTATCCATTTGATTTTTGTAATAAAGAGCAAAAGCGACACGGTAAAAATGACACTTATGACGATCTGTCGCCACGAATGACGGTGACCGGATACTGGCGGAAAACAGCGATCGTCAGAAACGTCGTCACACTGTCGACGACACGCAGTCAGGACGGTTGTTTTTGTTTATATTATTGATTTTAAATGAATTAATTAAGTGGCATGGGATTTGCTAATCAAGCGAGATCATTTTCTTCAGCTTCAGAGGAATACACATGAACCGCTTTGTGATTGCGGATCCTCAGTGGTGCATCGGATGCAATACCTGCCTCGCAGCTTGCACTGATGTCCACAAAGCGCAGGGGTTACAGCAACACCCCAGGCTTGCGATGACGCGAACCGAAAGCAGTACCGCGCCGGTGCTTTGCCGTCATTGCGAAGACGCGCCCTGCAAGCAGGTGTGTCCGGTGAACGCCATCGCCTTTGAGGACGGCGGCGTTCTGCTCAATGAAAGCCTGTGCATCGGCTGTAAGTTGTGCGGTCTGGTTTGCCCCTTTGGCGCGATTACGCCGGCAGGCAGTTCGCCGGTGGATGTGCCTGCGCAATATGAATACGTCGTGCCCGCCGGGCTGCTCGGTGATGTCCCGGCAAGCCCGGAGGGAATGAACCCCTTCCTGAGCTGGAACGCCGGTGTCCGTACCGTCGCGGTGAAATGCGACCTGTGCCACTTCCTGCCGGAAGGACCGGCCTGCATTCGCGCCTGCCCGACACACGCGCTGCACCTTATCGAACCTGAGTCGGTTGATGCGCTGGCGCAGCAGCGCCGGGCGTTGACGGCCCTGTCGATGCCGGATGAATTGCCAGGCATGGATTATCTCACTGGGGAGCAAAACTGATGGATTCACTGCAATTACTGATGTGGTCTGTAGTGCTGTACGTCGCCGGTGGGGTGATTTCATTGCTGATGCAAAATCACGAGCGGGGCGCTATCCGCATCGCCGGACTGTGCGCCATCGCCGGGGGTATCCTCGGCCTTTTAAGCGCTCTGCCGGTACTGCTCGGCGGAGAAGTGCTGACCTGGAGCGCCACGGGGCCGTTCTCCTTTGCTCCTTTCAGCCTGCGTATGGACAGTCTTGCGGCCTTTATGGTGACGGTCATTTCACTGCTGGTGACCCTCTGCGCGCTCTATTCGCTCTCCTATATGGAGGAGTATCTGGGCAAAGGCGCCGCGTCGATGGGCTTCTTTATGAATCTGTTCATCGCCTCGATGGTAGGCCTGATGGTGATGGATAACGGCTTCTGGTTCATCATTTTGTTCGAAATGATGTCGCTGGCGTCGTGGTTCCTGGTGATCGCCGACCAGAGCGAAGAGTCCATCAAAGCCGGTCTGCTCTACTTCTTCATCGCCCACGCTGGTTCGGTGCTGATTATGGTGGCCTTCTTCCTGATGTGGCGCGAAAGCGGCAGCCTGGAGTTTGAGTCGTTTCGCCACCTGAGCCTGAGTCCGGTAATGGCCTCCGTCGTCTTTATTCTTGCCTTCCTCGGCTTCGGCGCCAAGGCCGGTATGTTGCCATTGCACAGCTGGCTGCCGAAAGCGCACCCGGCGGCGCCTTCGCATGCTTCCGCGTTAATGTCCGGGGTGATGGTGAAGGTGGGGATCTTCGGCATCATCAAAGTGGGTGTTGATCTGCTTGGTGCAAGCCAGAGCTGGTGGGGCATTCTGGTGCTGGCCTTTGGTGCGGTTTCCTCTGTGCTCGGCGTGCTCTACGCGCTTGCTGAGCACGATATCAAACGCCTGCTGGCCTGGCACACAGTCGAGAACATCGGCATCATCCTGATGGGCGTCGGCGTGGGGATGGTCGGCATTGCCAGCCATCATCCGCTGCTGGCGGTTATCGGCCTGCTCGGCGCACTGTTCCACCTGCTCAACCATGCACTGTTCAAAGGGCTTTTGTTCCTTGGCGCCGGGGCGGTGATCTTCCGCGTTCACACCCGTGATATGGAAAAAATGGGTGGTCTGGCGAAACTGATGCCGCTTACTGGTACCGCGTTTCTCATTGGCTGTATGTCCATTTCTGCGCTGCCGCCGCTGAACGGTTTCGTCAGCGAGTGGTTTACCTATCAGTCGCTTTTCACCATGAGTCATGACGGCGATTTCGCCATGCGTCTGGCCGGGCCGGTGGCGATCGTCATGCTGGCGATCACCGGCGCGCTGGCGGCGATGTGTTTCGTGAAAGTTTACGGCATCAGCTTCTGCGGCGGTGCGCGCAGCGAACAGGCGGAACATGCGCGTGAAGTGCCATGGCCGATGACAACGGCGATGATCGTAATGGCGCTGCTGTGCGTCGCGCTGGGCGTGGGTGCTTCCCTTGTCGCCCCGGTGCTGGCGCAGGTGGCGACCTCGCTGACTCACGGTGCTGACGTGACCGTGGCGAGCAACATGCTGCTCCAGCCGGGCGACAGCGCGCAGGCGATGCTCTCTCCGGCGGTTTCTTTCCTGTTGTTGATTGCGCTTCCGGTGCTGCCGCTCGCGGTGTGGTGGGCACTGCGTGGCGATCGCGGCGCATTTCGCCGCCGTGGAGAACCGTGGGCTTGCGGCTATGCATGGGAAGAGGCGATGTCCGCATCCGCAGGCAGCTTTACTCAGCCGCTGCGTGTGATGTTCGCACCGCTATACCGCATGCGTAAGCAGCTTGATCCGTCGACAGCGTTGAACCGCAGCCTGACAAAAGTGACCGAAGGGGCTGCGGCGGTCGAGCCGTTCTGGGACGACCGTATTATCTGGCCGCTGGTGCGTCTGGTTCAGCGGATGGGGGCCGGTATCCAGCGGATGCAGAGCGGGGACTTCCGCCTCTACTGCCTGTACGTAGTGGTGGCGCTGATTGTTCTGTTACTGACCGTGGCCCTGTGAGGAGAATGAGATGTTAATCCAACAAACGCCAGAGTGGGGAATGGGGCTGTTTGCGCTCTGTCAGGCGGCAGTATTGCTGGCGCTGACGCCGCTGATGACCGGTATTTCCCGCCAGATCCGCGCGCGGATGCAGTCGCGCCGTGGCCCGGGCATTCTTCAGGACTATCGGGATCTCGGCAAGCTGATGAAGCGTCAGCCAGTAGGGCCGCAACAATCCGGCGCTATGTTCCGCGTGATGCCGTGGGTGCTGCTCAGCAGCATGTTACTGGTGGCGATGGCGCTGCCGGTCTTTACCCGTACCTCGCCGTTCGGTGGCGCGGGAGACCTGATCACCCTGTTGTATCTGTTCGCCCTGTTCCGCTTCTTCTTTTCGCTCTCCGGGCTCGACAGCAGCAGTACCTTCGCCGGAATTGGTGCCAGCCGCGAGTTAACCCTCGGCATTCTGGTTGAGCCGATTCTGATCCTCGGCCTGCTGGTGGTGGCACTGATTGTCGGCTCCACCAACATTGGCACCATCAGTGCGGTGCTGTCAGAGGGGTGGTCCTCGCCACTGGCGATTTTCATGGCTTTCCTGGCCTGCGGTTTCGCCGCGTTTATCGAGATGGGCAAAATCCCCTTCGACGTGGCGGAAGCCGAGCAGGAATTGCAGGAAGGGCCGCTCACCGAATATTCCGGCGCAGACTTTGCGCTGGTGAAGTGGGGGATTGGTCTCAAGCAGGTGGTGGTAGCCGAGATGTTCCTCGCGGTGTTCATTCCGTTTGGTAAAGCGGCGAGCCTTTCGGCATCGGCGCTGTTACTGGCGCTGGTGGTGATGATTATCAAGCTGGTGGTGGTCTTTGTGCTGGCCTCCATCATTGAGAACTCACTGGCGCGCGGACGCTTCCTGCTGACCCATCGCGTGACCTGGCTTGGCTTCGGCATCGCGGTGCTGGCCTTCGTCTTTTACTTTACCGGTCTGTAAGGAGCGCCGCTAATGATGGAAAAAATAGCGCTGACGACCCTGCTACTGCCGTTTATCGGCGCACTGCTGACGGCCTGCCTGCCGCAGTGCCGGGCGCGCATCGTCTGTACATTGTTTGCGTTGCTGGCGACGCTTGGCACGGTGGCGCTCGGCTGGCAGTTTCTGACAGGCGGAAAGGTTGCAGAAACCTGGACGCTGGTGAGTTATCACGGTATGGCACTCTTTGGCTTCACCATTGACCGGATAAGCACGCTGATTGTTTTCGCGGTGGTGTTCCTTGGCCTGCTGGTGAGCCTGTACTCCACCGGCTATCTGACCACCGGTAACCGTGAACATCCGCATGATGGCGGCAACCGTTACTACGCGTTTCTGCTTATCTTCATTGGCGCGATGGCGGGGCTGGTGCTCTCATCCACGCTGCTCGGGCAACTGCTGTTCTTCGAAATTACCGGCGGCTGTTCCTGGGCGCTGATTGGCTACTACCAGACGCCAAAATCCCAGCGTTCGGCGATGAAAGCGCTGCTGATCACGCACGTTGCGTCGCTGGGGCTGTATCTGGCTGCCGCCACGTTGTTCCTCAACACTGGCACCTTTGAACTGAGTGCGCTGAGCCAGCTTTCGGGCAGTGCCAGCTATATCGTCTACGGTGGGATCCTGTTCGCTGCGTGGGGGAAATCGGCACAACTGCCGTTGCAGGCCTGGCTTCCGGACGCGATGGAAGCGCCTACCCCGGTGAGTGCTTACCTGCATGCTGCGTCCATGGTGAAAGTGGGTGTCTATATTTTTGCCCGCGCCATTATCGAGGGTGGCAATGTGCCGCACGTGATTGGCTGGGTCGGGATCGTCATGGCCACCATCACGCTGATCTACGGCTTCATGATGTACCTGCCGCAGAAAGACATGAAACGCCTGCTGGCGTGGTCCACCATCACCCAACTCGCGTACATCTTCCTCGCGCTGTCTCTGGCGGTGCTGGGTTCAAAAGAAGCCTTCGACGGTGGGATTGCCTACATCTTCAACCACGCGTTCGCCAAGAGCCTGTTCTTCCTGGTGGCCGGGGCATTCAGCTACAGCTGTGGTACGCGTCTGTTGCCGAAACTGCGTGGCGTGATAGGCAAATCGCCGCTGCTCGGTATCGGCTTTTGCGTCGCCGCACTGGCGATTGCCGGTGTGCCGCCGTTCAACGGTTTCTTCAGTAAATTCCCGATTTTTGCCGCTGGTTTCTCACTCTCCACCCACGACTGGGCACTCATCCCGGTCATGGTACTGGTGCTGATTGAGTCGGTGGCAAGTTTCGGCTGGCTGATTTACTGGTTTGGTCGCGTTGTGCCCGGGGAGCCGAGTCCGGAAGTGGCGCAGATGTCGCCACTGCCGCTGGCAATGCGTGTGGTATTGGTCGTGCTGGTAGTGATGTCGCTGTGCTCAAGCGTGATTGCTGCCCTCTGGCTTAACTAAGGGAGTCGATGATGACCGGAACCTTAATTGTTAATAATCTCGCCGGGCTGATGATGGTGACATCGCTGCTGGTGATTGGTGCCAGACATCCGCGCAGCTCCTGCTGGTTCTACGCCCTGCAGTCGCTGGTGCTGGTGCTGATTTTTTTCACGCTTTCCAGAACGCTGGATTCCGAACAACTGCTGATGTGGTCGTTCAGCGCGTTCCTCACTAAGGTCGTGCTGGTACCGCTGATCATGGGGTATGCGCTGCGTAAGCTTGCCGACCCGACGGCGGATGTGAGCCTGATAAGCCCGGCGATGCTGATGGTCGCCGCGGCAGTGATTGTGGTGCTGTGCTGGTTTGTCGTTAGTCCGGTGGCGCTGCCGCTGCTGCATGAACTGAAACCTGCGCTGGCGGTGGCGCTGGGCCACTTCCTGCTGGGACTGCTGTGCATCGTGACTCAACGCAACATCCTTAAGCAGGTGTTTGGCTACTGCCTGATGGAAAACGGTTCGCATCTGGTTCTCGCTCTGCTGGCGTATAAAGCGCCGGAACTGGTTGAGATTGGGATTGCCACCGACGCCATCTTCGCGGTGATCGTCATGGTGCTGCTGGTGAGGAAAATCTGGCGCACGCTCGGCACGCTGGATGTTAACAAACTGACAGCGCTGAAGGGATAACACCATGAGTCATAATGCTATTTTCACTTTACTCATCCTCACGCCGCTGCTGTTTTCACTGCTGGCGTTTGCCTGCAGAACGCTCGGCGCGGCGGCTCGTTCGGCGGTAACTTTGCTGCACAGCCTCGGCATCCTTGCGCTGTTGGGCGTGACGTTCTGTGCTGTTCGCGCGGTGTATCTGCAGGGGGAAATTTTCTCCAGCAACCTGTGGCTGCACGTGGACAGCCTGAGCGCCCTGTTTCTCGCCATCCTTGGACTCATCGGTTTCCTGACCGGGCTGTACTCGATGGGGTATATGCGTCATGAGGTGGACGAGGGGGAAATCTCCGTCGCCACGTTGTGCAACTACTACGGTTTCTTCCATCTGTTCCTGTTCACCATGATGCTGGTGGTCACCAGTAATAACCTGATTGTGATGTGGGCGGCGATTGAAGCCACCACGCTCAGTTCGGCGTTTCTGGTGGGGATTTACGGCCAACGCTCTTCGCTGGAAGCGGCGTGGAAGTACATCATCATCTGTACCGTCGGCGTGGCGTTTGGCCTGTTCGGCACCATTCTGGTGTATGCCAATGCGGCGAGCTTTATGCCGGATCCGGGTAACGCCATTTTCTGGACCGAAGTGCTGAAACATGCCGGGCAGCTTGACCCGACGCTGATGCACCTGGCGTTTGTCTTCGTGCTGATTGGCTTTGGTACCAAAACCGGCCTGTTCCCGATGCATGCCTGGCTACCGGACGCGCACAGTGAAGCGCCAAGCCCCACCAGTGCGTTGCTGTCGGCGGTACTGCTCAACTGCGCGTTGCTGGTGATCATTCGCTTCTACATCATCATCAGCCAGGCCATCGGCCCGCAGTTCCCCAGCACACTGTTGCTGATCTTCGGTCTGCTGTCGGTGGCGGTGGCGGCATTCTTCATTCTGGTACAACACGACGTTAAACGTCTTCTGGCCTATTCCAGCGTGGAAAACATGGGGCTTATCGCTGTCGCGCTGGGGATTGGCGGCCCGCTGGGCGTACTGGCGGCATTGCTGCATACCCTGAACCACAGCCTCGCGAAAACGCTGCTGTTCTGCGGTTCCGGCAACGTGCTGCTCAAGTACGGCACCCGCGATCTGGGCGTTGTGCGTGGCATGCTCAGACTGATGCCGTTCAGCGCGGTGCTGCTGGCCGGCGGTGCGCTGGCGCTCGCCGGGATGCCGCCATTCAACATTTTCCTCAGTGAATTTATGACCGTGACCGCCGGGCTTGCGGCCGGGCATTTGTGGCTGACCCTCATCCTGCTGTTGCTGTTAACCGTGGTGCTCGGCGGTCTGGTGCGCATGGTGGCCTGCCTGTTGTTTGGCGCCGCCCCGGAGGCCACCAGCCGCGGTGAGCTTGGTCTGCTGACCACGCTGCCGATGGCGATCCTGCTGGCGCTGATGCTGCTGATGGGGACGCATATTCCACAGCCAGTCAGCCACATGCTGGAGAACGCGACCACGGTGGTAATGAAAGCCTCCCCGCAACAGACGTATCAGTGGCCATGGGCGGTGAGTCGCGCCACATCCTCGAATCACAGTGATTGCACCCGCGAGTGTGCTGGAGAAATGAAGTGAGTTATCAACAATATATGAACGGTCTTGCGCAGGGCGATCTCCGTGGTATGGGCTATGTGGCGGCGGTGCGGGAGAAATTCCCCGGCGCCATTATCGATGAAGAGCGTCAGACCAACGACCAGCTCACCATCACCGTCAAAATGAACGTGATGCCGGAGATTGTCGAGTTTCTCTACTATCAGTGCGGCGGCTGGTTGCCGGTGCTGTTTGGTAACGACGAGCGCACCCTTAACGGCCATTTCGCCGTTTACTATGCGCTGTCGATGGAAGAGGGCGAGAAGTGCTGGGTGGTGGTGAAGGCGCTGGTGGATCACTCTCTTGAATTTCCGTCAGTCACACCCCGCGTTCCGGCGGCAGTGTGGGGCGAGCGCGAAATCCGTGACATGTTTGGCCTGAAGCCGATTGGCCTGCCGGATGAGCGTCGTCTGGTGCTGCCGGATGACTGGCCGGACGATATGCACCCGCTGCGTAAAGACACCATGGACTATCGCCAGCGCCCGGCACCGACCACGGAGACCGAAACCTACCCGTTCATCAACGATGGCGACAAGCGTTCGCGCGTCGTCCCCGTGGGCCCGATGCATATCACCTCAGATGAGCCAGGCCACTTCCGGCTGTTTGTGGATGGCGAGCAGATTGTGGATGCCGATTACCGCCTGTTCTACGTGCATCGCGGTATGGAAAAACTCGCGGAAACGCGAATGGGCTATAACGAAGTCACTTTCCTTTCTGACCGTGTGTGCGGTATCTGTGGCTTTGCTCACAGCGTGGCATACGCCACGTCGGTCGAAAATGCGTTAGGCATTGTGGTACCACAGCGGGCGCACACCATTCGCTCGGTGCTGCTGGAAGTCGAACGCCTGCACAGCCACCTGCTGAATATCGGGCTTTCCAGCCATTTTGTTGGTTTCGACACCGGTTTTATGCAGTTCTTCCGTGTGCGTGAGAAGTCGATGACCATGGCGGAACTGCTCACTGGCTCGCGCAAAACCTATGGCCTCAACCTGATTGGCGGCATTCGCCGCGACATTCTGAAAGAGCAGCGGATTAAAACTCTGCAACTGGTGCGCGAGATGCGGGCCGAGGTCAGCGACCTGGTTGAGATGCTGTTGGCGACGCCAAACATTGAACAGCGTACTCAGGGCGTCGGGATCCTCGATCGCAAAGTAGCGCGGGATTACAGCCCGGTCGGCCCGCTGATCCGCGGTAGTGGTTTTAAACGCGATATGCGCTTCGACCACCCGTATGCCGATTACGGCAACCTGCCGAAGACCCTGTTCTCCTTTGATGGCGGCGATGTGTTCTCCCGCGTGATGGTTCGAGTGAAAGAAACCTTCGACTCACTGGCGATGATCGAATACGCGCTGGAAACTATGGGGGAAGGGCCATTGCTGACCGAGGGCTTTACCTACCAGCCGCACAAGTTTGCGCTGGGGTATGTCGAAGCGCCGCGAGGCGAAGATGTTCACTGGAGCATGCTTGGCGACAACCAGAAGCTGTTCCGCTGGCGCTGCCGTGCGGCAACCTACGCGAACTGGCCGGTGCTGCGCTACATGCTGCGCGGCAATACGGTTTCCGATGCGCCGTTGATCATCGGGAGCCTCGACCCATGCTACTCCTGTACCGATCGCGTGACCTTAGTGGATGTGCGTAAACGCAAGTCCACCACTGTGCCTTACAAGGAGATTGAACGGTATGGCATTGAGCGTTCACAGTCACCGCTTAAGTAAGGATTGAACGATGCTGAAACTGTTTAAAACCATTCTGAAAGCGGGTGAACCGACGGTGAAATACCCGTTCAAACCGCTGGAGGTGTGCCCGGGCTTTCGTGGCAAACCAGAGCTGGATCCACAGCAGTGCATCGCCTGCGCGGCCTGTACCATGGCGTGCCCGGCCAATGCGTTGACCATGGAAACTCATCCGGAAAGTAACGAGCGCATCTGGCAGCTGTTTATCGGCCGCTGCATTTTCTGCGGCCGCTGCGAAGAAGTATGCCCGACAGGCGCTATTCGGCTGTCGGAGGACTTCGAACTGGCGGTGACTAACAAAGCTGATTTATATGTAAAAGCGGTGTTTCGTCTGCAGCACTGTGTGGCGTGCCATCAGCCCTTTACGCCGGAAAAATCGGCGCAGTATGCTGTGGAGCTGTTACGTCAGTCCGGGGTCAGCGATGAGGCGCTGGCAGGCATGAGTACACAGTTGAGTACCTGTCCGGCGTGTAAACGCAAACAGACGCTCGCCAGCCACGATCAGCAACCCATCAGTTTTACCGTTGCGGAGGAGCGCCATGAGTGAATTTAATCATCACGTCAGTCAGCCGATTACGCTGACCGACGATGTCGCGCGGATGAAGCAAACGCTGCTGAAAGATATTAAGCGTTCAGCCTACGTTTACCGCGTCGACTGCGGCGGTTGCAACGGCTGTGAAATCGAGATCTTTTCCGCGATTACGCCAGTCTTTGATGCCGAACGCTTTGGCATCAAAGTGGTGGCTTCACCGCGCCATGCCGATATTCTGCTGTTTACCGGCGCCGTCACCCGCGCTATGCGCATGCCTGCGCTGCGGGCGTACGAGTCGGCACCGGATCCGAAAATCTGCATCTCTTACGGCGCCTGCGGCGTTGGTGGCGGGATCTTCCACGATCTCTACTGCGTCTGGGGTGGCAGTGACACCATCGTGCCAGTGGATGTATGGATCCCGGGCTGCCCGCCGACGCCTGCAGCCACTATTCATGGCTTTGCCGTGGCGCTCGGTCTGCTGGAGCAAAAACTCAAAGGTGTTGAGCACGTTCAGGGGGAGGACGAAAAACCGGCGCTGATCCTGCCTGATATTCCGTTGAGCCTGCGCGTTTCGGTTGAGCGCGAAGCGCGGCGAATGGCGGGCTACCGACAGGGGAAAATAATAAGCCACCGTTTCCTTGAACTCCTGCAACATCAGGAGACTGCAGGTGTTGAAGCCTGGCTTAAGCAGGAAAATGATCCCCGGCTGGCGGAGATTGTGCAACGGTTGACGGGCATTGTGGCCGGGCAGGTGGTGGCATGAGTGAATCAGGAAAAGTGACCTTTTGGTCGCTGCGCCAGAAGTTTGTCGACAGCGATGACGATATTCCCGCCGAAAGCCAGCAGGTGATGTATTACTCGCTGGCGATTGGTCACCACGTCGGCATGATTGATTGTCTGAAAACGGAACTGCAATGCCCGCTGGAAGGGTACAACGAGTGGCTGGCGTTACTGCCGGAAGGAGAAGGGCGTCGCAAGTTGAGCGGACTGCTGAAGTTCGGCGAAATCACCATTGATTCGACACACACCTCGCTTCTGGCTTATACCGTTGATGCGCTGAGTAAAACCGGCGCGGAGCCTTTCAGAAGCTGGAGCCGGCGCCTGATTGAACTGCTGGGAGAAATTGAGCGCGAACCGGCAATCTACCTCATCGCGAAGCGCCACTAAAACCGCTCTGCGCGGGAGCCGTTACAGCTCCCGCGTGTTAATTCCCAGCCGCTGCATCCTCGACAGCAGCGTGGTGCGCTTCAGCCCCAGCTTGTTGGCAGCCCCTTTTGGCCCGGCGACAATTCCGTTGGTTTCACGCAACGCCTGCAAAATACGTGCTCGTTCGTCATCGTCGTTTTCCGGCGTCTGCGGATTGAACATGGCGGGTAATTTACGGGGCGTAACGTGGACAGTCGCTATCGGTGCCGCTGCAGGCGGTATTTTCAGCTCATTGAGCTGCAGATTCAGCGTACTGCCTTCGGTGAGGATCACTGCGCGTTCAATGACATTCTGCAGTTCCCGCGCGTTGCCCGGCCACGGGTAGCGGCACAGCGCCTGAATTCCGGCAGCAGGAACGGTATCGATGGTTTTATTCATGCGCGCTGCCAGTTTGCGGGTAAAGCTGGTCACCAGTGGCGGAATATCCTCCGGGCGATCGCGCAGCGGCGGCACTTCCACCGGAAAGACGTTCAGGCGGTAAAAGAGATCGCTGCGGAACGTTTTTTCTTCAACCATCTGCTTCAGGTTGCGGTTAGTGGCAGCCACTACGCGCACGTTTACCGGGATCACCTGGTGTCCGCCCACGCGCTCAATTTCACGCTCCTGCAAAACCCGCAGCAATTTTGGCTGTAGCTCAAGCGGCATGTCGCCAATCTCGTCGAGAAACAGTGTCCCGCCTTTCGCCATTTCAAACCGTCCGATATGAGTACTGGTGGCGCCTGTAAACGCCCCTTTCTCATGGCCGAACAGATCACTTTCGAGCAGGCTTGCGGGGATCGCCGCACAGTTAATTTTCACCAGCGGCCCGGCAGAACGCGGGCTGAGTTTATGGATCGCACGGGCGATAAGTTCCTTGCCGGTGCCCGTTTCCCCGAGAAGTAACACCGTGCTGTCGCTGGTGGCGACAATTTCCACCTGACGGAGCAAGTTTTTCATCGCCGTACTCTGGAAAATAATGTCGTTCAGGCTTTCGGCATTTTGAATTTGTTCGTTAAGCCAGGTATTTTCCTGTTTTAACGCATCTTTAAGTCGGGTTATTTCATTCCATGCGTTGGAATTATCCACGCCAATGCTGATTCGTGAAGCGATTTGCCCTAACAACGAACAGACGGCAGGGGTAAAAGCGCCAATATCAGTGTGGGCAAGGATCAGAATACCCGGTGAGTGAGAATTAAAGGTCAGCGGTAACAGCAACGCGACCTGCATGCCGACGGAATAAAGATCGTGCAGCAGCGGTTCGGTGGTTTCTGCGTTCAGGGCAACGGCTTGCGGGTGCTGAAGCCGGTTTTGTATATCGCTCTCCGCGAGTGGATAATTTTTCTGCTCGCAATAGTTGCCTTTACCCTCTTTCCACAGGCAGTGGATGACCGGAAAGTGGACAGCGTTGCCGCCGTCCAGAAAAGCGATTGAAACTGAAGGAATGGCGAAGTAACGGTGAATATCTTCTGAGATGGCGGCAACCATTCCGTCCCGGTCGAGATGCGCGAGCACCGAGTTGGTGATATCCACCAGAATACGATATTCGTCACGTTCGTCTTTTAACTGATGAAAGAATTCCAGTAGTTCCGGTTCAACGCCGGAATTAATCATCGCTATCAGATGCTTATTCCACTCTTCATTCGAAATGGGAATCGTTCTTATTTTCTTGCCTGACAGCTTCTTTACATCATTCATCTGTTCAGCCTGTTCGATTGGTATCGTCTGATAGTAGCAATGATTCGGCAATACTATTTAAGATCATTACTCATGCGCAGCGTGCAATATAAGATATTCAGCGCTGATGTTTCGTTGATATCAGTAGGGGTTTCTTCAATTAAGATGGATACAGGTGGGGAGTGAATGTGACCAGCGTATTACTGTGTGTCGGCAATAGCATGATGGGTGACGACGGTGCCGGTCCGCTGCTGGCGGAAATGTGTGCCGCCGCACCGCAGGGAGAGTGGATTGTTTTCGACGGGGGGAGCGCGCCGGAACGAGACGTGGCGGCGATTCGTGAACTCCGGCCGCAGCGACTGATGATCGTCGATGCTACTGATATGGGGCTCGATCCCGGCGAAATTCGCATTATCGACCCGGACGATATCGCGGAAATGTTCCTGATGACCACGCACAACATGCCGCTGAACTACCTGGTGGATCAACTGAAAGAAGACATTGGCGACGTGATTTTTGTCGGTATTCAACCGGATATTGTCGGTTTTTACTACCCAATGACGCCGAACATTAAAGCGGCAGTGGAAACGATTTATTCACGGCTGGCAGGGTGGGAAGGGAGCGGCGGATTTCTTCCGCTTTAAGTTTTAGCCCGGTGGCGCTGCGCTTACCGGGCGTAAAACACTACGCTAAATCCGCGCCGTTACTGGCAATCACTTTCTTATACCACCAGAACGATTTCTTGCGTGTACGCGCCAGCGTGCCGTTGCCTTCGTCATCGCGATCAACATAGACAAAACCGTAACGCTTGCTCATTTCTCCGGTCGAAGCGGCCACCAGATCAATGCATCCCCAGGTGGTGTACCCCATCAGCGGGATCCCGTCATCAATGGCGTCGCGCATCGCTTTGATATGCTCGCGCAGGTAATTAATGCGGTAGTCGTCGTTGATCTCTCCGTTGGCATCAGGCTCGTCACGCGCGCCGAGCCCGTTCTCCACCAGAAACAGCGGCTTCTGGTAGCGGTCGTACATCATGTTCATGGTGATGCGCAGCCCCAGCGGATCAATGCCCCAGCCCCAGTCGCTGGCTTCGAGATAGGGGTTTTTCAGCGACTTAACGACGTTCGCCGCACTGGTGTTATTGCTATTCATTTCTGCTGACGCACAGCGGGAGGCGTAATAGCTGAAGGAGACGAAATCGACGGTGTTTTTCAGTACTTCGTCGTCGCCCGGATCTTTAACAATCACCACCCCTTTTTCACGAAACACTCGCGCGGAATAGGCCGGATAAGCACCGCGCGCCTGTACATCAATAAAGAACAGGTTTTCGCGATCTTTCTCCAGCGCCGTCCAGACATCTTCCGGCTTGCAGGAGTACGGGTAAAAGTTGCCGCCAGCCAGCATGCAGCCGACCTGGTTGGCCGGATTGACCTCATGGGCGATTTTCGTCGCCAGCGCGCTCGCCACCAGCTCGTGATGTGCCGCCTGATACTTCACCTGATCCTGATTTTCACCGGCTTCAAACACCAGTCCGGCACCGGAGAAGGGGCTGTGCAGCATGATATTGATTTCATTGAAGGTCAGCCAGTATTTCACCAGACCGTCAAAGGCTTCAAAACAGGTGCGCGCATAGCGAGTGAAGAAGTCGATCATCTTGCGGTTGCGCCACGAGCCATATTCCGTTACCAGATGCATCGGTACGTCAAAATGGCACAGCGTAACCAGCGGTTCGATGTTGTACTTTTTGCACTCTTCGAACACCGAACGGTAAAAGGCGATCCCCGCTTCACAGGGAAACGGCTCGTCACCGTTCGGGTACAGTCGGCTCCAGGCGATGGAGGTGCGAAACACGCTGAACCCCATCTCCGCCATCAGGGCGATATCCTCTTTGTAGCGATGGTAAAAATCGATCGCCACGTGGCTTGGGTAAAATTCGTCGTCACGCAACTGAAAACGCTTTTCCAGACCCAGCTTAACCGGCATTCTGCCTGCGCCGTGCGGGATCATATCGACGGTGGTCAATCCCTTACCGCCTTCCTGATACGCGCCTTCAGACTGGTTGGCGGCCAGTGCGCCGCCCCATAAAAATCCTTGCGGAAAACTCGACATCCGTTACCTCTTTACTGTGTTAATTCAGGCTTTTGCCGCTTTTGCATCCGCCGCATGCAGCGCCCGGGCTTTCGCTGCATCTTCTTCAACCGGGATATCCTCAAAGCCAAGCAGCAGCGTCAGGACAAAGGACAGCACAACCGCCAGCGCCATCACGGCAAACACCCAGACGATGGAAATCGGGTTGGCCGGATCAAAGAACTGGACGCTGGTGAACAGGCCCGGCGCCGCCATCGAATGGCTGGCAAGCCCGGCGACACCGGCGACCGCGCCGCAGACAAAACCGCTGATCAGGCTGGCGATAAGCGGGCGTTTCAGGCGAACCGCTACCCCGTACAGCGCCGGTTCAGAAATCCCCGCCAGAATGGCGGATGCCGCCGCAGCCAGGGCCGTCTGGCGCAGTTCCGGGTTTTTGGTTTTCCATGCCACCGCCAGCGAAGAGCCGCCGAGCGACAGGTTTGCGCCGATTTCAGACGGCATAACCATGCCTTCTTTACCGGTTTCGGCAATGGTCTGAATAATCGTCGGAGTAAACACACGGTGCATACCGGTCATTACCAGTAATGGCCAAAGGGCGCCCATAATGGCCACCGACAGCCAGCCGAGATAGCCGTGAATGGTGTACACCAGCGCAGAGATCGCGCTCCCGATCCAGATGCCAATCGGCCCAATTAACAGGATAGCCAGCGGTGCGGCAATCAGCACAATCAGCATCGGTTTGAGGAAGTTTTTAGTCACCGCAGGGGTGATTTTATCGACCCAGCGTTCGATATACGAGAGGCACCAGGTCATCACCAGCGCCGGGATAACCGTATAGGTGTATTTCACTGCAGTGACTGGAATCAGCGCGAACTGAACCTGTTCACCCTGAGCGGCTTTCGCCATCAGGTCGATAAACGCCGGATGCACCAGTACGCCGGCAATGGCAATCGCCAGCGACATGTTAGTTTTGAATTTCAGTGCAGCTGAGGCGGCGACCATCAGCGGCAGGAAGAAGAATGCACCATCGCCGATCACCGTCAGAATGGTCAGCGTGGGCGACGCTTTTGGCAGCGCACCGGACATTTCCAGCACCATCGCCAGCAGCTTGATCATCGAGCCGCCGATAATGGCCGGGATCAGCGGCGACATGGTGCCGATCAGCGCGTCGAGGATCCCGGCGCCGATGCGCCGTAATGTCAGTTTCGGTTTTTCCGTCGACTCCGCAGGTTTCAGATCCCCCGGCAGCAGAGCGACCACTTCCTGATAAGCCTGGGAAACCGTGTTGCCGATAATCACCTGGCATTGATTGTCGCTGCGCACCACACCCAGCACGCCGTTGAGGCCTTTCAGCGTTGCGCTGTCGACGCGGTCGTTATCTTTCACCACGAAGCGCAGGCGGGTCATGCAGTGGGTAACTGCGGTAATGTTATCGACGCCACCGAGAGCATCGATGACGGCGCGGGCCAGAGCCGGATAATTTTTGGACATCGGATTGTCATCCTGTTTTAAGGGTACGAATATCACGTAGGAAACCGGTTCCACAAAATCATGATGAGTTTCAGTTTTTGTGGCAAGAGATCTGCAAAATCATTTTTTCGTTTTGTGATTCAGATCGTCAATTGCAGCAGGGTGCTGAAAAAGCACAACGGCTGAAGTACACTGCGAAGATTAATTTCATAGGGATACGCAACATGGCAACGATGCTGGAAGTGGCAAAGCGTGCCGGGGTCTCGAAGGCCACGGTTTCCCGGGTGCTTTCGGGGAATGGCTATGTCAGCCAGGAGACCAAAGATCGCGTTTTTCATGCCATCGAAGAGAGCGGTTATCGCCCGAATTTGCTGGCGCGTAATCTGGCAACGCAAAAAACCCAGACCCTCGGGCTGGTGGTCACCAACACGCTTTATCACGGCGTCTATTTCAGTGAGCTGCTGTTTCATGCCGCGCGGATGACGGAAGACCAGGGACGTCAGTTGATTCTGGCGGACGGTAAGCACAGTGCTGAAGAAGAGCGCGAGGCTATCCAGTATCTGCTTGATATGCGCTGCGACGCGATCGTGATTTATCCCCGTTTTCTCAGCGTCGAAGAAATGGATGAGATCGTTGAGAGCCACTCGCGGCCGATTGTAGTGCTGAACCGCCGCCTGCGGCATAACAGTAGCCACAGCGTATTCTGCGATCACAAAGCCACCAGCCAGGTGGCGGTCGAGCAGCTGATTGCGCTGGGGCACCGTGACATTGCTTTCGTGACGGGGTCGCTCGATTCACCGACTGGCGTTGAACGTCTTTCGGGTTACAAAGAGGCGCTCTCCCGGCATAACATCCCGCTGCGTGAGTCATTGATTGTCTCAGGTAAATGGACCCCCGCCAGCGGTACGGAGGCCGTGGATACACTGCTGGCGCGGCAGGAGACGTTCAGCGCGATTGTCGCCAGCAACGACGATATGGCCGTCGGCGTCCTCAGGCAGTTGCATCACCACGGCATCCGGATACCGCAGCAGGTGTCGGTGATCGGTTTTGATGACATCGCACTGGCGCCTTATATGATCCCGTCGCTGGCGAGCGTCCGAATTCCCGTCACCGAGATGATCAAAGAGACGATTGGCCGGGTGATTTTTATGCTC
The DNA here is from genome assembly GCF_000734965.1 of Trabulsiella guamensis ATCC 49490. Classification (GTDB taxonomy): domain Bacteria; phylum Pseudomonadota; class Gammaproteobacteria; order Enterobacterales; family Enterobacteriaceae; genus Trabulsiella; species Trabulsiella guamensis. The sequence goes on along the minus strand of NZ_JMTB01000081.1, from coordinate 19,612 downwards.
GACGGTGGCGAGTTTAAAATACAACAGCGCTTTACCGGGGAACTGATCCCACGCGATTCCGTCGCTAACGGTCCATACGCCTGATGTCGTCAGCTGTCATCGACACTTGTGTCGATGACAGCGCCTCCACATTGCAATTCTTTAATAAATCAATAAGTTAAAAGATGGCGTGATTTATGCATTCTCCCGGCATTAACTGTTAATGCTGGAGAACTGGATGAACCGTTTCATCATCGCTGATGCGAGCAGATGTATTGGCTGCCGCACCTGTGAAGTGGCCTGCGTGGTTTCCCATCAGGAAAATCAGGACTGTGCGGCCCTGACGCCACAAACCTTCCTGCCACGAATTCATGTGATTAAAGGCGTGAATATTTCTACGGCGACCGCCTGCCGTCAGTGCGAAGACGCACCCTGCGCGAATGTCTGCCCGAACGGTGCTATCAGTCGCGATCAGGGCTTTGTACATGTGATGCAGGAACGCTGCATCGGCTGCAAAACCTGCGTAGTTGCCTGTCCGTATGGCGCGATGGAAGTCGTGGTTCGCCCGGTGATCCGCAACAGCGGTGCGGGGCTTAAAATACGGGCGGAAAAAGCCGAAGCCAACAAGTGCGATCTCTGCTTCCATCGTGTCGATGGTCCTGCCTGTATGGCGGCGTGCCCGACGCATGCGCTGGTGTGTGTCGACCGCAATAAACTCGAACAGCTTAGTGCGGAAAAACGACGCCGTGCGGCGCTCGACACCCGTGTGTCGCTCCCCTTTTAAATTTCCCTCAACCGCGCTAATGTCGGCGTGAAAGGGCAGGTAGCGACGACATAAGCGAGGCACATGAACAGTAACGGCGTACAGCTGCGCATTCGCGGCAAAGTGCAGGGAGTCGGTTTTCGACCTTTTGTCTGGCAACTGGCCTGTCAGTCTCAGCGTGTGGGCGATGTCTGTAATGATGGCGAGGGCGTGTTGATCCGCCTGCTGGGCGAAGAAGGGGATTTCATCACTCGGTTGCAGGCGCACTGTCCGCCGCTGGCGAAAATCGACAGCGTGGAACGTTCGCCGTTTGACTGGTCGCCGATCCCCACTGATTTTACGATCCGCGAAAGTGGCGCCGGCAGCATGGCGACGCAGATTGTCCCGGACGCGGCTACCTGTGCGGAATGCGTCGCCGAAATGAATGACCCGCGAGATCGCCGCTACCGTTACCCCTTTATCAACTGCACCCACTGCGGTCCGCGCTTTACCATCATCAACGCTATGCCCTATGACCGCCCCTTTACGGTAATGGCGGTGTTTCCGTTGTGCGCCGACTGCGACGCCGAATACCGTAATCCGGCAGATCGCCGTTTCCATGCTCAACCAGTGGCATGCCCTGTCTGTGGGCCGCAGCTAATGTGGCAACAGGGAATGCAGACGCAACATAAAGAAGCCGCATTGCAGGCCGCGATTGACCTGCTGCGCGCAGGCGGCATTGTTGCTGTCAAAGGTATCGGTGGTTTTCATCTCGCCTGTGATGCCGGTAACGATGCTGCGGTCGCGTTGCTGCGCACCCGCAAACATCGTCCGGCCAAACCACTGGCGGTGATGATCCCGGATGCCGGTACCGTTCCGCCTGAAGCGCGCCAGTTGTTGACGACGCCTGCCGCGCCCATTGTGCTGGTGGCGAAATCCTGCGTGCCTGATCTCAGCGATGCCATTGCGCCGGGGCTGGATGAAGTGGGCGTGATGCTGGCGGCGAATCCGTTACAGCATTTACTGATGCAGGCGCTCCGGCGCCCGCTGGTGATGACCTCTGGTAACCTGAGCGGCAAACCGCCCGCCATAACTAACGAACAGGCGCTGGCCGATTTACACGGGATCGCTGACGGGTTTTTAATGCATAACCGCGATATCGTGCAGCGCATGGATGATTCGGTTATCCGCGCCAGTGGCGAAATGCTGCGCCGTTCGCGAGGTTACGTGCCGGATGCGCTGCCGTTGCCACCAGGGTTTGCCGATGTTCCGCCAATACTGTGTCTGGGTGCCGATCTGAAAAATACCTTTTGCCTGGTGCGTGGTGACCAGGCAGTACTGAGCCAGCATCTCGGCGATTTGAGCGATGAGGGTGTTGAAAAGCAGTGGCGCGATGCGCTGACGCTGATGCAGGACATCTACGATTTCACGCCACAGATGGTTGTGGCAGATGCGCACCCTGGTTATTGTTCATCGCAATGGGCGGCATCAATGGCGCTGCCGGTGCAGACCGTATTACATCATCATGCCCATGCCGCTGCCTGTCTTGCCGAACACGGCTGGCCGCTCGCGGGTGGTGATGTGATCGCCCTGACGCTCGACGGCACCGGGATGGGGGAACACGACACATTGTGGGGCGGAGAGTGTCTGCGCGTTAATTATTGCGAATGTGAACGTCTCGGCGGACTCCCTGCGGTGGCACTGCCGGGGGGCGATTTGGCCGCGCGTCAACCGTGGCGAAACCTGCTGGCGCAGAGTCTGGCGTTCATTCCTGACTGGCAGCAGGAACCGACGTTGCAGAAGTTGCGGGGCTATAACTGGCCGGTGGTGGCACGGGCGATTGAAAAAGGCATTAATGCGCCGAAGGCGTCTTCCTGTGGGCGACTGTTTGATGCTGTCGCCTGTGCGCTGGATTGCGCGCCCGAGACTCTGAGTTACGAAGGCGAGGCTGCCTGTCTGCTGGAAGCGCTGGCCGCATCCTGTGAGGACCGCGAGCACCCGGTGACATTGCCCTGCCGGGAAGGCGTACTGGATCTCGCCACGTTCTGGCAGCAGTGGCTGCACTGGCAGGCGACGCCCGCACAAAAAGCCTGGGCGTTTCATGATGCGCTGGCGCAGGGATTTGCCGTGCTGATGCGCCACCATGCGCAGTCTCGTGGCATTCAGACGCTGGTGTTCAGCGGCGGCGTGATGCACAACCGCCTGCTATGCGCGCAACTGTCGGCTTACCTTAGCGATTTCACGCTGCTTTTCCCGTCTCGTTTACCGGCAGGTGATGGCGCGATTGCTTTCGGTCAGGCAGTGATTGCTGCTGCACGTCCCTGTGTCTGAGGGTAATAAGGATTACAGCGATAGTGCCTTCAGCAGCGCAAAACCCTCTTTCATGTGACCTTCACTGACCACGAAAGCGCGCAGTTTTTCTTGGGTATCGACACCTTTCGCCACCATACCCTGCGAGTTTCTGACGATATGCCAGGTCAGATCGGCGCGACGGGTATCTCCTGCCAGGTGCAGCGGTACGTCCGGCGTTTTGACCTTTACCAGCATTGGCGACAGTTTCAGTGCGCCTGGCTGGCCCAGCAGGTTGCGGGCAAGCGTCATGGCGCTCAGCAGAATCGGTTGCAGGAACGGCAGTACCTGACCGTTGATCTCCGCGCAGTCGCCCAGTGCATAAATGTCCGGGTGACTGGTCTGCAATATGTCGTTGACCTTGACGCCGTGACGAGTCTGTAAACCGGCGCGGCGGGCGAGGGTGGTTTCCGGGCGCAGACCCGCGGCGGCAACCACCGCATCGACTTCAATGATCCGCTGACGATCGAGCATGACAAGAATGCCGCTGGCCGACTTCTCCAGCGCCTGCAACTGGCTTTTCAACAGCAGCTGGACGCCCATGTCAGTCAGACGGTGCTGCAACCGGCTACTGACTTCCGGCGGCATCAGCGAGGCGAGCAGGCTGGCAGCGTTGTCCACCACCGTGACCGCTTTCCCCGCGTGGCTGAAATCCATCGCCAGTTCAGTGCCAATCAGACCACCACCGACGATCAGCACGCGCTTCGCGTCATGCAGTTGCGTTTGCGAAGCTGCATACTCCTGCTGGCTGTTGAGCGTCAGCATCAGCTCACGGCCAGGAACGGGCGGAATAAACGGCGTGGCCCCTGTCGCCAGTACCAGTTTGTCGAAATGCCACTGCTTATCGCGGCATTTCACCACATGGGCGTCGGCGTCGATGTCGGTTATCCAGGTGTGCGGAAACAGACGCAGGTTATACTGTTCGGCGAAATCCCCGGCGGATTGTAGTGTGAGATCGGTGGCCTGCATGCCGCGACTGATCACGTGGCTGATGTCCGGTTTGTTGTATTCGTCCACACTGTCAGCCGCAATCAGGGTGAGGGGGATCGCAGCATCCTGTTTACGAATATTTTTTACCAGCTGGCGGGCGGCGAAGCCTGAACCAATTATCACGATACCGTGGCTCATTTTGCCTCCGTAGCCAGCACGTCAAAGACCTCTTTGCCCAGCGAACATTCCGGACACAGGAAGCTGTCCGGCACGTCATTCCATGGTGTGCCTGGCTCCACATTCTGATTGGGCTCGCCTTTCGCAGGATCGTAAACCCACTGACACACGCTACATTGCATGGATGGACCCAGGTCGGCGATGGTCGCAGCGGCACAGGCACAAACTTCTGTCGTTGTGGCTTTCTCATCAACAGGTAGCGGAGCGAGCGCCCACTGACGGGCGATGTCACGACCATGCTCGCGGCAGACTTCCAGCGCATACTGATCCGGACGCCATTTAGCTTTCAGGCTCAGTGACATCTCAAAACCGGCATCCTGCAGGCGGGTCGACAGACGGTCAACCGCGCCGCCGCTCCAGCCGTGCGAACCAAACGCGCTGGCGTGTTTATTACGAAAACGCAGGCCGGTCATCTCTTCCACCAGACCGGCAACCTTCGGCATCATCACATTGTTCATGGTTGAGGTGCCGACCAGCACGCCTTTAGAGCGGAAAACGTTGGTCAGAATGTCGTTTTTATCGCTGCGGGAGACGTTAAAGATTTTCACTGCCACGCGAGGATCGACGTCATTAATCCCCTGAGCGATAGCATCGGCCATCATGCGGGTGTTGTTGGACATGGTGTCATAGAAAATCGTGATCCTGTCTTCCTGGTAATCCGCGGCCCACTTCAGGTACTGCTCAACGATTTGCGTCGGGTTGTCGCGCCACACCACGCCGTGCGAGGTGGCAATCATATCAACTGGCAGGTTGAAACCGAGGATTTCGCTGATTTTCGGTGTCACCAGGCGGCTGAACGGCGTCAGGATGTTGGCGTAATAACGCAGGCACTGCTCATACAGTTCCGTCTGATCCACTTCATCATTGAACAGGCGTTCATCGCAGTAGTGCTGGCCGAAGGCGTCGTTGCTGAACAGCACCGCGTCACCGGTCAGGTAAGTCATCATGCTGTCCGGCCAGTGCAGCATCGGCGTTTCCACGAAGATCAGCTGCTTGCCGTTGCCAATATCCAGGCTGTCGCCCGTTTTGATGATGTTAAAGTGCCATTCCGGGTGGTGGTGGTGACCGGTAATGGAATCAATAGCGTTGGCAGTACAGTAAATCGGCGTATCAGGAATACATGCCATCAGCTCGGTCAGTGCCCCGGCATGGTCCTCTTCAGCATGATTGATGATGATGTAGTCGATATCAGCGAGGTCGATTTCCGCACGCAGGTTCCGGACGAAATCACGACTGAATTTGTGGTCGACAGTGTCGATCAGCACGTTTTTTTCTTCGCGGATCAAATAGCTGTTATAGCTGCTGCCTCTGAGCGTTTTGTATTCCGTCCCGTGGAAGTCGCGCACCTCCCAGTCACGTTGTCCAACCCAATGAATGTTATTTTTTACATGAATAGCCATGACAATCTCAGTGTTCTCTGTATCGTTGAAAAAGATAAATGTCTATTATCAAATGGCGTGCCAGTTTTTATTTTGTTGATTTTAAAAGACTAAGCTGTTCTGTGAGATGTTGTGACAGTCAAAACGACTATTATTGATTTCGTCAATATGACAATATGAATAGTCAAAATGACAACGAGGCGGCTATGAGTTTTTCCGTTGACGTACTGGCGAAAATCGCCATCGATTTACAGAGTGATATCGGTCATCCGGATCGTTTTGCACGGCTTATCACCACGCTGCGTGAAGTGCTGGGCTGCGATGCCTCGGCGCTGTTGCGCTACGAGGCGCACCAGTTTATTCCGTTGGCTATCGACGGTCTGGCGAAAGACGTGCTGGGAAGACGCTTTACCCTTGCCGGTCATCCGCGCCTCGAAGCCATCGCGCGGGCAGGGGATGTGGTGCGTTTTCCTGCTGACAGCGCGCTGCCCGATCCCTACGACGGGTTGATCCCAGGTCATGAAAGCCTGAAAGTTCACGCTTGTCTCGGACTGCCCCTGTTTGCCGGGCAAAATCTGATTGGCGCGCTGACGCTGGACGGCATGTCGGCGGATCAGTTCGACAGTTTCAGCGATGAAGAACTGCGATTGATCGCGGCGCTGGTATCAGGTGCGCTGAATAATGCGCTGCTGATAGCCCGTCTCGAAAGCCAGAACGTGCTGCCGGTCACCTCCATCAGCTACAGCGAGCCAGCAGCACAGGAAATAATTGGCCTTTCCGATCGCATGCTACAGCTGAAAAAAGAGATAGAGATTGTGGCGGCATCCGATCTTAACGTGCTGATTAGCGGCGAAACCGGTACCGGGAAGGAACTGGTGGCGAAAGCGATCCACGAAGGTTCGCCGCGAGCAGCGAATCCGCTGGTTTATCTCAACTGCGCCGCGCTGCCTGAGAGCGTCGCCGAGAGTGAGTTGTTTGGTCATGTTAAAGGGGCATTCACCGGCGCTATCAGCAACCGCAGCGGCAAGTTTGAGACGGCTGATAATGGTACGTTGTTCCTTGACGAAATTGGCGAGCTGTCGCTGGCACTACAGGCCAAGCTGCTGCGTGTCCTGCAATATGGCGATATTCAGCGTGTTGGTGACGATCGCAGCCTGCGCGTAAACGTGCGTGTGCTGGCCGCCACTAACCGTGATCTGCGTGAAGAGGTACTTACAGGCCGTTTTCGTGCCGATCTGTTTCATCGTCTGAGCGTGTTTCCGTTGTCCGTGCCGCCGCTGCGCGAGCGCGGTGATGACGTGTTGCTGCTGGCGGGCTATTTTTGCGAGCAGTGCCGGTTGCGGTTCAGTCTGTCGCAGGTGGTGCTTAGCCCTGGAGCGCGGGCGCGACTGCTGGCGTATGGCTGGCCGGGCAACGTGCGCGAGCTGGAACATGCGATTCATCGCGCTGTGGTACTGGCACGCGCCACACGGGCCGGGAATGAGGTGGTGCTGGAGCCGCACCATTTCCAGCTGAGCGATGAGAGCGGCGTTGCTGACATCAAATTAGCTGTGCTGTCGGAGCCGCAGAATCTGCGCGAGGCGACGGAGGCATTTCAGCGTGAAGCGATTGCGCGGGCGCTGGCGGCAAACCAACAGACGTGGTCGGCAGCCGCTCGTGCACTGGAGATGGACGTCGCCAACCTGCACCGGCTGGCGAAACGTCTGGGGATGAAGCCTTAGAGAATACCGGCCTGATAGAAATTTTGCAGGTTGATGGCACCGCACAGCCGACCCTGTTCATCAACCACCGGCGCGGCGCTGATTTTGTGGCGCATCAGGATTTCTTTGGCGTCAATGGCGCGCTCCTGCGCCTGCAATGTCACGCCGCCACGGGTCATTGCCGTGTTCACGGCATCATTGAGCGAGCCGCCTTTGACCAGCCAGCGACGCAGATCGCCGTCGGTGAAGACGCCGTCCACGCCGCCGTTTTCATTGCAGACCGCCACCAGACCCAGCCCGGTACGGCTCAGCTCGAGCATCGCGTCCATCACGCTGGCGCTGTTGTGGACCTGCGGTACGGCTTCATCCTTACGCATCAGATGATGCACATGATTCAACAAACGTGCGCCCAGCGCCCCCGCCGGGTGCGAACGGGCGAAATCTTCTTCACTGAAACCGCGCGCCTGCATGACCGCCATTGCCAGGGCATCACCCAGCATCAGGGTATTGACGGTGCTTGAGGTCGGCGCGAGATGCATCGGGCAGGCTTCCCGCCCGACGGAGATATCCAGCACCGCGGCGGCGGCCAGCGCCAGCGGCGACTGCGATTTGCCGGTCATCGCCAGCAGTGTCACGTTGCGTTCTTCGAGGCGGGGAATAATCAGCTCCAGCTCTTTTGCGCTGCCTGAGTAGGAGATAAACAGCATCACGTCGCGACTGTCGATCATCCCCAGATCGCCGTGCAGCGCTTCCGCCGGGTGAACAAAAAACGCGGGCGTGCCGGTACTGGCGAAGGTGGCGGCCAGTTTTTTCCCGATGTGCCCGGATTTACCAATGCCGGAGACAATCAGCTTGCCCTTGCAGTTAATGATGGTTTCCGCCGCGCGCACGAAGCTTTCGTCGAGGCGATCCGGGAGTCGGCTGGCTTCCTGTAGTTCCAGTAACAACGTCTGACGCCCGGTGTTCAGCAGAACATTACTCATGAGGTTCTCCGGTAATAATGACTTCAATGCCCTTCGCTTCGAGGGCTTCGCGGAATGCCGGCTCGATACCGGCGTCGGTAATAATTTTGTCGACGGTCTCCAGACCGCAGACAATGTTCGGGCTTTTGCGGCCAAACTTCGACGAGTCGGCCATCAGGATCACTTCGCGAGCCGCGTTGCACATCGCTTTGCTGACCGTATACACCTCGTTAAAGGTGGTGACGCCTGCGTTTAAATCAAGACCATCGGTGCCCATGAACAGTTTGTCGAAGCTGAACTGCTCAAAGGCGTTTTCCGCCAGCTGGCCGTGAAACGACGCTGATTTTTTGCGGAAGGTGCCGCCCGGCATCAGGATTGTCTGCTCGTTATCAAACTCTGCAAGCGCATTGACAATATGCAGGCTATTGGTCATGACGGTGATATTGCTGAAGCGGTTGAGAAGCGGGACCATTTGCAGCACGGTGCTGCCCGCATCGAGGATGATCGAATCACCATCGTGGATGAAACGGACTGCCGCGTCAGCAATCAGCGCTTTTTTGTGGGTGTTGATCAGCGTCTTATGATCGATAGGTGGATCCGCTTCATCTTTATTCAGCACGACACCGCCGTAGGTGCGAATGACCGTGCCTGCATGTTCGAGAGCCACCAGATCCTTTCGAATGGTTGTGCCGGTTGTGTCAAAGTGCTGTGCCAGCTCTTCAACCGAACCTTTTCCGTGCGCCTGCAGATATTCGATGATCGCTGCCTGGCGCTGACGTGGTTTCATAGGCGTTAGTATCCTGCGTTCAGATTTCACAATGATAATTTCGCAAGATATAAACGTTCGAAACGAAATTATCCATGTTTCAATTTAAGCGCTAATGATAGTGCATTCTGACAGAGCGGATCATGGGGAAAGATCACATCAGGCTGCAATTCCTTGAGGGGTTTTCCTTCCAGACCGGCAATTTTTTTCGGTCTGGCAAAAACAGTCAGGCCTCTCATCATCAACGTATCGACGACGTTATCGTTATTATCCAGCGCTATCGCCACCACAACACGAGGTTTGAAGCGCCCACCCGAACGCCCCACGCCTACGCGGCCTTGCTGGCAGAGCGTGTCGAATGCGTGATTAAACCGGTGGATCTGCCAGCCGCCTAACGCCATCTGTAAAAGCCAGGCGATAACAGCCACCGTGATTAATGCAGAAACCATGCTGCCCTCCTTGTAATATCGGCCCCATAGCGGGGCCGATTTTATCAGAACATCACTTGTCCGCCGGTGATATTGATCGACTGTCCGGTGCAATACGCGGCCCCCGGGCTTGCGTAGAACAGCAACACGTTCAGTACATCCTGATAGTCGCAACCGCGTTTTAGCGGAACCTTGTCGATGTAATACTGCTCGACTTCATCCGGCGCGATACCCAGTTTCTCCGCATACTGTGGCAGCAGTGACTGGAACATCGGTGACTTCAGCAGATTACCCAGCATCAGCGAATGCACAGTAATGCCGTATTCCGCCAAATCGAGCGCCAGCGACTGCGTCAGCCCGACGCCGCCAAATTTCGCGGCGCTATACCCGGAGTTGTGTTTACTGCCTACTTTGCCGGATTTCGAGTTGATCTGAATGATCCTCCCGGCGATGCCGTCGCGGATCATCAGTCGGGAAAACTCGCGGGCGCACAGGAAGTAGCCCACCAGATTAACCTGCAACGACCGATCAAAATCCCCTAACGTAAAGTCGCTAATAAACGCGGCTTTCGCGATCCCTGCGCTGTAGATAAGTAAATCAACGCGGCCGAAAACTTCATCAACTCCCCGGGAGAGCGCCTGAACGCTGGCTTCGCTGGTGGCATCCGAACCAAAACCATACGCCATTCCCTCGCCATATTGAGCGTTAATTTCTTGTGCGACGTGGTTGGCTTTTTCACTTTGAATATCTACCACCGCCACACGATACCCTTCAGCAGCAAGCCCGTGGCACAAAAATGCGCCTAACGTTTGTCCTCCACCGATGACAACGGCAACCTGACTCATCTCTTTCTCCTTACAACTTAAGCTAAAAATTTCAGAATGCAGCCCGGTGCGATTGCAACCGGAACCGGACCGGCAACATGAACGGTGCCCGGGAACTCCGCCGTGGTTTGCCCGTCAAAGCGCAGCGTGATGTGGCCAAGCTCGCGCAGGTTTTGTTCCGCGACGTCACCGACCGCGGTTACCGGATAGCAATGCTCACCCAGTTCCAGTGCTGCCCCGGCATGTAGCGAGCCGGACAGCTCGCCATGACAGTGAATAAAGCAGTACTCCTCGATATCGGCAGGCGCTCCCTCGCGAAAGGTGATTAACATGCTGTCTTCCAGCGCCAGACATGCGCTGGCGCCAATTTGGGTAATCGTGGTCTGGTAAATGACAGTCATTTCGGAACCTCTTATTGATAAATAAATCCAGAGACAAACCAGGCAATCAGTACGGTTGGTGCCCCGGTCAGGAAGCGGCTGACCAGCACGGAGGGCACACCCACACGCACAGTTTCCTGGCGCGCTTCCGCCAGCGACAGTCCAACCGGAATAAAATCACACGCCGCCTGAGCGTTAATGGCAAACAGAGCGGGCAGCGCCAGATGCGGCGGAATGTTGCCCTGACCAATCTGCACGCCAATCAATACGCCGATAACCTGCGCTATGACCGCGCCTGGCCCGAGGAAAGGCGACAGCAACGGGAAGGAACAAATGAGCGCCAGCGTCACCAGACCCAGCGGATGGCTTGCAAGCGGTGCGAGTCCGTGCGCAATCCAGTCGCCAAGACCCGACGCCATGATGATCCCGATAAGCGCCGACACGAAGGCCATAAAAGGAAGAATGGTTTTCAGCACCGTATCGATGGTGTCGCGTCCGGCCTGGAACAGTACTGCCACCGCAGAGCCCATTCCCATCCCGACTTTGGCCAGCAAACCATCGCTCTGTTCAGTGATTTTTTTGCTGGTGTCGTATTCGCGCGGCGCAGCTTTGGCAGCGGGCTGCGGTGCCTGCTGTGGGGCGTCGCCGGTGAGACGAATGTTCTCTTCTTTCACCCCGGAGACATAAATATCTTCGGTGATGTACTGCGCCAGCGGGCCGGATTTACCCGTGGCGTGGATATTGATAGTAGGAATACGACGCTTCGGATAGAGCCCGCAGCGCAGCGTACCGCCGCAGTCGATGATCGCCACGCCGATTTCATTTTCCGGCGGTTCACCCTCTTTAAAGCCATCAACCGCTTGCCAGCCGGTCAGCTCAGCCAGTCGGTCAACAATGGCCGGACGCGTTCCCGCCGTGATATAGACAATCTTTTTCCCGTTGGTTATGTCCAGTTCCAGCGGGCCGCCCCAGCCGCTTGTGCCTTTTTCTATACGAATGCGCGTCATGATGTTGCCCCTGTTAAATGCACTTTCTGCTCAAGCTCAATGGCCATCTTTTTCTCAAAAATTGAGGTAGTCAGGTCGGTGACCCAGCCGCGGAAGAAGTTCGTCACCAGACCGACCAGCAGATAGCTGACGGCCAGCGGGCCGAGGGGTAAACCGAGCGTGGTCAGACCGCTGGCGATGCCGAGATAGACAAACAACTCGCCGGGGTTGATGTGCGGGAACAGACCGTTCATGGAGTGGCAGCTGTAGGAGGCTGCGGCGTAGTAGCTGGGCTTGTATTTTTCTGGCATAAAGCGGCCGAGGCTCAGCGTCATTGGGTTACAGAACACAAAGGTGCCGATGCAAGGCAATAACAGGTAACGGCTAATTGGATTTCCCGCACACTTTTGCGCCAGCTTTTCGATTCGGTGTTGACCGATAAAGTTGATCAATGCGTTCATGATCACCAGCAGACTGATCAGCAGCGGCAGGATGCCGGTCACCATCCCGGTAAACACCTCCCCGCCTTTCTGAAACAGCCCGATGAACCATTCGGCACCATGGGTAATGGTTTCTATCATTATTATCTCCTTCAGAGGTTTTATTTTTCATCTCGCGAGTCATTTTAATCATTTTGAAAGATTTAAAAGTGTTATTGCGATCTCAAAATGAAAGATAAATCTTTTAATTTGAAAGATTGTTAGGAGGGAAGAAATAATGGCGGGTCGGGGAGAGTACTGCTTCCTTGTCGGCGGTGGGATGCTTTACCATACTCATTTCTTGCCGAAATTTGTTGAATGGATATCCCATGTTGAAGCGTCGTTTCCTGGTTTTGCTCCCCCTTGCCGTTCTGATCGCTGCCTGCAGCAGCTCACCGAAAACCACCGCCCCGCAAACGGCAAATGCCCCCGGGTCTTCTGGCAGATTTTTGCTGGAGCCACAGCACAATGTGATGGTGATGAGCGGCGATTTCGCGAACAACCCGGCGGCGGAACAGTTCATCGATAAGATGGTGAGTAAGCATGGTTTCAACCGGGAACAGTTGCACGACATTTTGTCACAGGCCAAACGACTGGATTACGTGCTGCGTCTGATGGACCGACAGGCACCCACCGCACAGCTTCCGACCGGGCCTAATGGCGCGTGGCTGCGTTACCGTAAGCAGTTCATCACCCCGGATAACGTACAAAACGGTGTGGCGTTCTGGAACCAGTATCAGGACGCGCTGAACCGCGCCTGGCAGGTCTACGGCGTGCCGCCGGAAATCATCGTCGGCATTATCGGCGTCGAAACCCGCTGGGGGCGCATCATGGGCAAAACCCGTATTCTCGACGCGCTGGCGACGCTCTCCTTTAACTACCCGCGCCGCGCGGAGTACTTCTCCGGCGAGCTGGAAACGTTCCTGCTGATGGCGCGTGACGAACAGGATGATCCGCTTGATCTGAAAGGGTCATTTGCCGGGGCGATGGGCTACGGTCAGTTCATGCCGTCCTCTTATAAACAGTATGCGGTTGACTTCAACGGTGACGGTCACATCAACCTGTGGGACCCGGAAGACGCCATTGGCAGTGTGGCTAACTATTTCAAACAGCACGGCTGGGTGGCGGGCGACACCGTGGCCGTACCGGCGATGGGCCAGGCGCCGGGCCTTGCGAACGGCTTCAAAACCAACTACAGAATTTCGCAACTGGCGGCGGTGGGGCTGTCGCCCACACAGTCGCTGGGGAATCATCAGCAGGCGAGCCTGCTGCGTCTGGATGTCGGCACCGGTTATGAGTACTGGTACGGCTTGCCGAACTTCTACACCATCACCCGCTATAACCACAGTACGCACTATGCGATGGCTGTCTGGCAACTGGGCCAGGCCGTAGCGCTGGCGCGCGTACAGTAATCCTCATGCGCCCTTTCTGCAGGTGGAAAGGGCGTTGCGGACGATTTTTCTGAAGCCTCCTCGTAAAATCTTCACCTCATCCCCATCTTCGTGTGGAAAGTGGTATCGTGAGGCTCCTCATTTTTGGCTATTCGGGGTGATGCATGACCGATCAAGAATTGAAGCAACTGAGCGAACAGATTGGGCTGGCGCTGAAGGCGCAGGGGGCAACGGTCACTACGGCGGAATCCTGCACCGGCGGCTGGATTGCGAAAGTGATCACCGATATCGCAGGAAGCTCCGCCTGGTTTGAGCGCAGCTTTGTCACCTACAGTAATGAAGCCAAAGAGCAGATGATTGGCGTACGCGGCGCAACGCTGGAGGCGCATGGCGCGGTCAGCGAACCGGTAGTGGTTGAAATGTCCATCGGCGCACTACGGGCGGCGAGAGCCACTTACGCACTGTCTGTCAGCGGGATTGCCGGGCCGGATGGCGGCAGCGAGGCGAAACCGGTGGGCACCGTCTGGTTTGGTTTCGCCTGCGCCAACGGGCAGGGGATTACGCGTTGTGAACACTTTGCCGGTGACCGCGATGCCGTGCGCCGGCAGGCCACTGCCTACGCGCTAAATACCCTCTGGCAACAATTTCTACAAAATACTTGATACTGTATGATTGTACAGTATAATTGCTTCAACAAAACAGAGTTTACCCGGTAACACCCGGCATGAAAGCATGACAGGAGTAATAATGGCTATCGACGAAAACAAACAGAAAGCGTTGGCGGCAGCACTGGGCCAGATCGAAAAACAATTCGGTAAAGGCTCCATCATGCGCCTGGGTGAAGACCGCTCTATGGATGTAGAAACCATCCCGACCGGTTCGCTTTCACTGGATATCGCACTGGGTGCAGGCGGTCTGCCGATGGGCCGTATCGTCGAAATCTACGGGCCGGAATCTTCCGGTAAGACGACCCTGACGCTGCAGGTCATTGCCGCCGCACAGCGTGAAGGCAAAACTTGTGCCTTCATTGATGCGGAACACGCGCTGGACCCGATCTACGCTCGCAAGCTGGGTGTTGATATCGACAACCTGCTGTGTTCCCAGCCGGACACCGGCGAGCAGGCGCTGGAAATCTGTGACGCGCTGGCGCGCTCCGGTGCGGTCGACGTTATCGTTGTGGACTCCGTTGCTGCGCTGACGCCGAAAGCGGAAATCGAAGGTGAAATCGGCGACTCTCACATGGGCCTCGCGGCACGTATGATGAGCCAGGCGATGCGTAAGCTGGCCGGTAACCTGAAACAGTCCAACACGCTGCTGATCTTCATCAACCAGATCCGTATGAAAATTGGCGTGATGTTCGGTAACCCGGAAACCACCACTGGTGGTAACGCGCTAAAGTTCTACGCCTCCGTGCGTCTGGATATCCGCCGTATCGGTGCGGTGAAAGAGGGCGACAACGTCATTGGTAGCGAAACCCGCGTGAAGGTAGTGAAAAACAAAATCGCGGCACCGTTCAAACAGGCCGAGTTCCAGATCCTCTACGGCGAAGGCATTAACTTCTACGGCGAGCTGGTTGACCTGGGCGTGAAAGAGAAGCTCATCGAGAAAGCCGGTGCATGGTACAGCTACAACGGTGACAAAATCGGTCAGGGTAAAGCTAACGCAATTAGCTGGCTGAAAGAGAACCCGGCGGCGGCGAAAGAGATCGAGAAAAAGGTGCGTGAGCTGCTGCTCGGCAACCAGTCTTCCACGCCGGACTTCGCTGTTGATGACAGCGGCGAAGGTGTAGAGGAAACCAACGAAGATTTCTGATAACGTTGTAAAAAGAGAAAGGGCTGCTGATGCGGCCCTTTTGTTTTTTCTCACTGATGGGTTTTATCATGTCTGAATCTACGGGACGCCGCGCCGCTTATGCCCGTCTGCTGGACAGGGCCGTACGAATTCTGGCGATGCGCGATCATGGTGAACAAGAGCTTCGCCGCAAACTTGCCGCACCGATAATGACAAAAAGTGGCCCTGAAGAGACGGATGCCACACCTGACGACATCGAAAATGTCATTAACTGGTGTAAAGAGAGCCATTACCTTGACGATGCGCGCTTTGCCCGCCAGTTCATCAGCAGCCGTAGTCGTAAAGGTTACGGTCCGTCACGCATTCGTCAGGAGTTAAATCAAAAAGGGATTTCCCGCGAAATCAGCGAATTAGCCCTGTATGAATGCGACGTGGACTGGGCAGAAAAAGCGCGCGAGCAGGCTGTGCGGAAATATGGCGAGCCATTGCCGACGGAATTTGCGATAAAAGCAAAAGTACAGCGATTTTTGCTTTATCGGGGGTATCTGATGGAAGATATCCAGGAAATATGGCGAAATTTTGCAGATTGACCCCATCGGGGATTTTACTTCCCTTTAAAGAAAACTTATCTTATTCCCACTTTTTTCCGTCAGGACGCTGACCCGCTCAAAAAGTGGTCAACCGGCACCTGCGCAATTCGTTAGCTTGATTTCAGGATAATTATGAGCAAGAGCACCGCTGAGATCCGTCAGGCGTTTCTCGATTTTTTCCATAGCAAGGGACACCAGGTTGTTGCCAGCAGCTCCCTGGTGCCGAACAACGATCCGACCCTGCTGTTTACCAACGCCGGGATGAACCAGTTCAAGGATGTGTTCCTTGGTCTCGACAAACGTAATTATTCCCGCGCGACTACGGCGCAGCGTTGCGTGCGTGCGGGCGGTAAACACAACGACCTGGAAAACGTCGGTTACACTGCACGTCACCACACTTTCTTCGAAATGCTGGGTAACTTCAGCTTCGGCGATTACTTCAAACACGACGCCATCAATTATGCATGGGAGCTGTTAACCGGCGAAAACTGGTTCAACTTGCCGAAAGATCGTTTGTGGGTGACCGTATACGAAACCGACGATGAAGCCTTTGATATCTGGGCTAATGAGGTCGGTGTTCCGCGTGAACGCATCATTCGTATCGGTGACAACAAAGGCGCGCCGTACGCTTCTGACAACTTCTGGCAGATGGGTGATACCGGTCCGTGCGGTCCATGCACCGAAATCTTCTTCGATCATGGTGACCATATCTGGGGTGGGCCTCCGGGCAGCCCGGAAGAGGACGGCGATCGTTATATTGAAATCTGGAACATCGTCTTCATGCAGTTCAACCGTCAGGCCGACGGCACCATGGAACCGCTGCCGAAACCGTCCGTTGATACCGGGATGGGGCTGGAGCGTATTGCGGCCGTGTTGCAGCATGTGAACTCCAACTATGAAATCGATCTGTTCAGCAAGCTAATCCAGGCCGTTGCCCACGTGACGGGGGCGACCGATCTCAGCAATAAATCGCTGCGGGTCATTGCTGACCATATTCGTTCCTGTGCGTTCCTGATTGCTGATGGCGTTATTCCGTCGAATGAAAACCGCGGCTACGTGCTGCGTCGTATCATTCGTCGCGCCATTCGTCACGGCAATATGCTGGGCGCGAAAGACACCTTCTTCTACAAACTGGTTGCGCCGCTGATTGAGGTTATGGGCTCTGCCGGTGAAGACCTGAAACGCCAGCAGGCGCAGGTTGAGCAGGTGCTGAAAACCGAAGAAGAGCAATTTGCCCGCACGCTGGAACGCGGACTGGCGCTGCTCGACGAAGAACTGGCGAAACTGAAGGGTGATACCCTGGACGGCGAAACCGCTTTCCGTCTGTACGACACCTACGGTTTCCCGGTGGATCTGACCGCCGATGTGTGCCGCGAGCGCAATATCAAAGTTGATGAAGCGGGCTTTGAAGCCGCGATGGAAGCACAGCGCCGTCGCGCCCGTGAATCCAGCGGTTTCGGCGCCGACTATAACGCGATGATTCGCGTTGACGGGGCGTCAGAATTCAAAGGTTACGATCACCTTGAACTGAACGGTAAAGTGACTGCGCTGTTTATCGACGGCAAAGCCGTTGATAGCGTCAGCGCGGGCCAGGACGCCGTTGTCGTGCTGGATCAAACGCCGTTCTATGCGGAATCCGGTGGCCAGGTTGGCGATAAAGGCGAACTGAAGGGAGCGAGCTTTACCTTCACTGTGAGCGATACACAGAAATATGGTCAGGCGATCGGTCATCTTGGTACGCTGAAAACCGGTTCGCTGAAAGTGGGTGATGCGGTACAGGCCGATGTTAATGAAGCGCGTCGCGCACGGATCCGTCTGAACCACTCCGCAACGCACCTGATGCACGCCGCGCTGCGCGAAGTGCTGGGTACGCATGTTGCGCAGAAAGGTTCACTGGTTAACGATAAAGCACTGCGCTTTGACTTCTCCCATTTCGAGGCCATGAAGCCGGAAGAGATTCGTCGTGTGGAAGATCTGGTCAACGCTCAAATCCGCCGCAACCTGCCAATCGAAACCCACATCATGGATCTTGAAGCTGCGAAAGCTAAAGGGGCGATGGCGCTGTTTGGCGAGAAGTATGACGAGCGCGTCCGCGTTCTGAGCATGGGCGATTTCTCTACAGAATTGTGCGGCGGGACTCATGCCAGCCGTACCGGTGATATCGGTCTTTTCCGAATCACTTCCGAATCGGGTACTGCCGCTGGCGTTCGACGCATTGAGGCTGTTACCGGTGAGGGGGCTATGGCTAACCTGCATGCGGAAAGCGATCTTTTAAGTGAAGTCGCGCAACTGCTGAAGGGTGACAGCCATAATCTGACTGATAAAGTACGAACCGTCATGGAACGCACCCGTCAGCTGGAAAAAGAGCTGCAGCAGATGAAGGATCAGGCTGCGGCGCAGGAGAGTGCGAATCTCTCCAGCAAAGCCATCGATATCAACGGTGTGAAGCTGCTGGTTAGCGAGCTGTCCGACGTTGAACCTAAGATGCTGCGCACGATGGTTGACGACCTGAAAAATCAGTTGGGTTCCACGATTATCGTTCTGGCGACAGTGACTGAGGGTAAGGTTTCTCTGATTGCGGGCGTGTCGAAAGATGTTACTGACCGTGTCAAAGCAGGCGAACTGATTGGTATGGTTGCTCAGCAGGTAGGCGGGAAGGGGGGCGGACGTCCGGATATGGCTCAGGCCGGTGGTACCGACGCGGCTGCGCTCCCGGCAGCTCTGGCCAGTGTTAAAGACTGGGTGAGCACAAAACTGCAATAACTATAAATGCTTGCAGGCGCCAAAACTCAGGGGTTATGGCGCCTTGCTATGCGGTATCGATAACGATAAAGTCAGGTTGAAAATGTGTATATCGGCTAAACTTACGTTTAACAGAATGTGATGCCATGACTGCTTACGCGCCCGCGCGTTTGTCATCGCTTACTTTTTGGCGTTATATGATGGATAATGCCGGGATACAGAGAGACCCGACTCTTTTAATCTTTCAAGGAGCAAAGAATGCTGATTCTGACTCGTCGAGTTGGTGAGACCCTCATGATTGGAGATGAGGTCACTGTGACAGTTTTAGGGGTTAAGGGTAACCAGGTACGCATCGGCGTAAACGCCCCTAAAGAAGTCTCTGTTCATCGTGAAGAAATCTACCAGCGTATCCAGGCTGAAAAATCCCAGCAGTCCAGTTACTAAGGTTCTTGCGTCTCACTAAGTGGTGAGACGCAATCCACTATTCACCCCCGTCTTTCATTGTTTTTTCCCCTTATTCCGCCGCACTGACATAGCTGTACTGACGCAGGTTGGCTGTTGATAAAACACCCTTTTTGCCGTTTTTGCAGGCTAATTGCGCGTGAAGTGTGCAAACGATGAAAGGTTCGGAAAAATTGTTTGACTTATAAGTCTCAGAAAGTAATATGTGCGCCACGCAGCGACGATGAGCTTAAACAAGTTCTTCGAAGCACTCGTAAGAGGCGTGTGGTGAGGTGGCCGAGAGGCTGAAGGCGCTCCCCTGCTAAGGGAGTATGCGGTCAAAAGCTGCATCCGGGGTTCGAATCCCCGCCTCACCGCCATTTTGCATCCGTAGCTCAGCTGGATAGAGTACTCGGCTACGAACCGAGCGGTCGGAGGTTCGAATCCTCCCGGATGCACCATCTTACTCAGTGTTGCAACGTAGTGTGATACTGAATCAGCGTATTAAAATCAGTT
>NZ_JMTB01000080.1 GCF_000734965.1 Trabulsiella guamensis ATCC 49490 | reverse complement strand
TCTCTTATTGAAATTTTCTCTCCCGATAACTCCCTGTTTCCTATTGGCAAATTTGCTGCTTTCCGGCTAGTTTATATTTGTCATTAATACGTATGCGGGTAGCAAGGAGAATATTCCATGAAAGGTTTCAAAGCACTGGCTGCACTTGGCGTTGCGGCTCTGGTCGCATTATCCCTGTCTGGCTGCGCAGGCTCTTCCACTAAAGAAAGCACTGGCGGCTACATTGACGATACCGTCGTGACTACCAAAGTGAAATCCGCGCTATTCGGCGACAAAGCAATAAAATCCAGCCAAATCAGCGTTGAGACATTCAAAGGGCGGGTGCAGTTGAGCGGTTTTGTGGATTCCGAAGCTGATGCGAAGCGGGCGGTGGACGTGGCTCGTAAAGTGCCTGGTGTACGCGTAGTCGAAAATGATCTACGGATCCGCTAAAACAGACGCAACATCGCGAAAGGCACCGGGAGGTGCCTTTATCGTCTCTCTATCCGGCGGCGAC
Organism: Trabulsiella guamensis ATCC 49490; assembly: GCF_000734965.1. Taxonomy (GTDB): domain Bacteria; phylum Pseudomonadota; class Gammaproteobacteria; order Enterobacterales; family Enterobacteriaceae; genus Trabulsiella; species Trabulsiella guamensis. The sequence goes on along the minus strand of NZ_JMTB01000080.1, from coordinate 41,002 downwards.
AAAAAACACCTTTTGCGATAAAGTAACGTTTTGATATTCGGTTTGTGAGGGCGCAATGTACGAACGTTATGCAGGGCTGATTTTCGACATGGACGGCACGATTCTCGACACTGAACCCACCCACCGTAAAGCGTGGCATGAGGTGTTGGGACGTTACGGAATTCGTTTTGACGAACAGTCCATCATTGCGCTTAACGGTTCGCCGACCTGGCGAATCGCGGAGGCCATTATCGCTCTGAATCAGGCCGATCTCGATCCTCACGCGCTGGCCCGCGAGAAAACGGACGCGGTTAAAATCATGTTGCTGGATTCCGTGCAACCCTTACCGTTGATTGACGTTGTCAAAGCGTGGCACGGGCGGCGGCCGATGTCCGTTGGTACAGGTAGCGAAAGCGCAGTTGCCGAAGCGCTACTGGCGCATCTGGGATTACGCCACTATTTTTCTGCTGTCGTCGCTGCCGATCACGTTCAGCATCACAAACCTGCCCCGGACACCTTTCTGCTTTGCGCTGAGCGCATGGGGGTTGACCCTGCAAAATGCATTGTGTTTGAAGATGCGGACTTTGGCCTACAGGCCGCAGCAAGCGCAGGCATGGACGTTGTGGATGTCCGACTATTGTGAGTGAGGGTCTGTCGCTTCTTTCACTGTTTGCCAGTAGTTTTCTTAGTGCAACCTTGCTGCCCGGCAATTCTGAAGCCGTACTGGTTGCGTTGTTGCTTTCCGGCGCGAGTAAACCCTGGCTTCTGGTGTTAATAGCAACAATAGGTAATAGCGCTGGAGGGGTAACTAACGTTATTCTTGGTCGCCTGTTTCCGTTGCGTAAAACGTCCCGGTGGCAGGAAAAAGCAGCGGGTTGGCTGAAGCGCTACGGCGCGGTCGCGCTGCTGCTGAGTTGGATGCCTGTTATGGGCGATTTGCTGTGCCTGCTGGCGGGATGGATGCGTATTCCCTGGAGGCCGGTACTCTTTTTTTTATGCCTTGGAAAAGCGTTGCGCTATGTCGTTGTGGCGGCGGCAACACTCCAGGGCATGATGTGGTGGCACTAATTGCTTTTTTGGTGACCTTTAATCGTCCACCATTACAATTATGCTTAATAAAACGATTTTGACAGGCGGGAGGTCAATTTGATCCCGGACGTATCACAGGCGCTGGCCTGGCTGGAAAACCACCCTCAGGCATTAAAAGGGATCCAGCGTGGTCTTGAGCGCGAAACGTTGCGTGTGAATGCAGACGGCACGCTGGCGACTACCGGACACCCGGAAGCGTTAGGCTCGGCGTTAACGCATAAATGGATTACCACCGATTTCGCTGAAGCCCTGCTGGAGTTTATTACCCCTGTGGATGGCGACATTGACCATATGCTGACCTTTATGCGCGACGTGCATCGTTACACTGCGCGTCATCTGGGTGAAGAGCGGATGTGGCCGCTGAGTATGCCATGCTACATCGCACCCGGTCAGGATATCCAACTGGCGCAATATGGCACTTCGAATATGGGGCGGCTGAAAACGCTCTATCGCGAAGGGCTGAAAAACCGCTATGGCGCGTTGATGCAAACGATTTCCGGCGTCCATTACAATTTCTCATTACCGATGGCGTTCTGGAAAGCGAAGTGTGGCGTCGATGACGTCGACAGCGGCAAAGAGGCTATCTCAGCAGGCTATTTCCGCCTGATCCGCAACTATTATCGTTTTGGCTGGGTAATCCCATACCTGTTTGGCGCATCACCGGCGATTTGCTCCTCTTTCCTGCAGGGTAAACCAACAACATTGCCGTTTGAGAAGACCGACTGCGGCATGTACTACCTGCCTTATGCGACCTCGCTGCGTCTGAGCGATCTCGGCTATACCAATAAATCGCAAAGCAATCTCGGAATTACATTTAACGATCTCCACGACTATGTGGCAGGATTGAAGCGCGCGATCAAAACCCCGTCGGAAGAGTACGCGAAAATTGGCCTGCAGAAAGACGGTAAGTACCTGCAAATCAACAGTAATATTCTGCAGATAGAAAACGAGCTGTATGCGCCAATCCGCCCGAAACGCGTAACCCGCAGCGGCGAAACTCCGTCTGATGCGCTGTTGCGTGGCGGTATTGAATATATCGAAGTGCGTTCATTAGATATCAACCCGTTCTCGCCGATTGGCGTTGACGAACAGCAGGTGCGTTTCCTTGATCTGTTCATGGTCTGGTGCGTACTGGCGGATGCGCCGGAAATGAGCAGTGACGAACTGCTGTGTACCCGCACCAACTGGAACCGGGTGATCCTCGAAGGCCGTAAGCCAGGGCTGACGCTGGGTATCGGCTGCGAAACCGCACAATTCCCGCTGCCGAAGGTCGGTAAAGATCTGTTCCGTGATCTCAAACGTGTGGCGCAGACGCTGGACGGTATTGACGGCGGAAATGCCTATCAGAAAGTGTGCGATGAACTGGTTGCCAGCTTTGATAATCCGGAATTAACTTTCTCAGCACGCATTCTGCGTTCTATGATTGATGAAGGCATTGGTGGAACCGGAAGAGCATTAGGGGACGCGTATCGCAATCTGTTACGTGAAGAGCCACTGGAAATCCTGACGGAAGGCGAGTTTGACGCAGAGCGCAGTGCATCGTTGCAGCGTCAGCGTGAGGCGGAAGCGGCGGACAGCGAGCCATTCTCCGCGCTGGTTGCGCGGCACGCGTGACACAAAAGAAAAAGGCCACATCACTGTGGCCAAACTTTCATCTCTGAATACAGGGATGATGATAACAAATGCGCGTCTTTCATATACTCAGACTTGCTCCACCAGAAAGAGTTCATTTTATTTAAAAAAAAATCACTGTCGGAGGTGACGAATGCCATTACTAGATAGTTTCACTGTCGACCATACCCGAATGGAAGCACCTGCAGTCCGCGTCGCAAAGAATATGCACACCCCACACGGTGATGACATCACCGTTTTCGATCTGCGCTTTTGCGTACCGAACAAAGAAGTCATGCCGGAAAAAGGGATCCACACCCTGGAACACCTGTTTGCCGGTTTCATGCGTGATCACCTCAACGGCAATGGCGTTGAAATCATCGATATCTCCCCGATGGGCTGCCGTACCGGTTTTTATATGAGCCTGATTGGCACGCCGGATGAGCAGCGCGTCGCAGATGCCTGGAAAGCGGCAATGGCCGATGTGCTGAAAGTTAAAGATCAAAGCCAGATCCCGGAGCTGAATGTCTATCAGTGTGGTACTTACACCATGCACTCGCTGGACGAAGCGCAGGATATTGCGCGTCACATCATCGAGCGCGGTGTTCGTGTTAACAGCAATGAAGAGCTGGCGCTGCCGAAAGAGAAACTGCAGGAACTGCATATCTAGTTTCGTTTCCCGCAGCAAAAAAAAGCCAGCTCAAATGAACTGGCTTTTTTGTTAGTGCGCACCGCCTCCGCCACTGCCTGCACCAAACGGCGGTCGGGCGAACCATACCAGACCCAGCAGTACGAGGAAAATCCCGGCGGAGATCCAGAAAATCTCGTTAGCCGAGATAATCAGCCCCTGGTCGGTGATCTGCTGCGCTATCCAGCCAGATGCCTGCTGCTGTGTCATCCCCATACCCTGCAACTGATCATACGTCTGCTGCGCGTTCGGGTTAAACGGGTTTACCGACTCCGTAAGCTGCGCGTGATGCATCGCCTCACGATTAGTCCACATGGTGGTAGTGATCGAGGTGCCAATTGAACCCGCCAGCGTACGGGTAAAGTTCGACAGACTCGACGCCGCCGCCAGACGTTCCGGCGGCAGACCAGACAATGTGATGGTGGTCAGCGGCATAAAGAAGCAGGCCACGGCGAAGCCCTGAATAAACTGCGGCCACGCGGAGGCGCCAAAGTCCATGCCAGGTTCAAAGGTATACGCGCGCCAGTAGAAGCACACGGCATACATAATGAAGCTGAACGTCACCAACCGCCGCATATCGAGCTTATGGGCGAAACGGCCAATAATCGGCGACAGCAGCACCGGGATCACCCCGACTGGCGCAGATGCCAGCCCCGCCCAGGTGGCGGTATAGCCATACACCTCCTGCAACAACTGCGGCAGCAGCACGATCGCGCCGAAATAGAGCATATAGGCGAGGCTGATACACAGACAGCCGATAGTAAAGTTTCGCGACTTAAACAATGACAGATCGACAATCGGGTTGTCGTCCGTCAGCTCCCACACCACCAGGAAGCTTATCGCCACGACCGCCACAATGGTCAGCGTCACCACTTCGGTGGAGTTAAACCAGTCCAGCTCTTTACCACGGTCGAGCATAATTTGCAGACTGCCGATACCCACCACCAGCAGCGCCAGGCCAATCCCGTCAATCCGCCGCTGTTCTGTGCGGGTTTCGCGTCCGCGCAGGGTTTGCAGGGTCATCAGCACCACGACCAGACCAATCGGCACGTTAATGAAGAAGATCCAGCCCCAGTGATAGTTGTCGCTGATGTAACCGCCGAGGATCGGGCCGCAGATAGGCGCCACGATAACAGTCATTGACCACAGCGCCAGCGCAATAGAACGCTTAGCGGGTGGATAGTTACTTAACAGCAAACTCTGCGACAGCGGGATCAGCGGCCCGGCGACAACCCCCTGAATGACGCGGAAGAAAATCAGCATCGTCAGGCTGTTTGACACGCCGCAGGCCCAGGAAGCAATGACAAAGGCGACAGTGGACCACAAAAACAGCTTCACTTCGCCGACACGCTTTGCCAGCCAGCCGGTAATCGGAATGGAGATCGCGTTCGCCACCCCGAAAGAGGTGATAACCCAGGTTCCCTGGCTCAACGACGAGCCAAGGTTACCGGCGATGGTAGGGATCGCCACGTTAGCAATGGTGGAGTCCAGCACCTGCATGAAAGTCGCAAGAGACAACGCAATCGTCATAATGACCAGTTGCGCCCCCTCCAGCGGTTTTTGCTGTTGCATTACACTCACCCCGGATTAGTTAGCGTTCGCCTGGACGATGTCGTTGATCTCTTTGTTCACCGGATCAAGGCTGATTTCACGGGCATCGCTTTCATAGACCGGGTCGGTACGAACCTGACTTGCCAGCATCTGGCCGTCACGGTTTGACGTATCCACTTCCACCAGCGTTGACAGACCAATACGCAACGGGTGTTCGGCGAGCTGTTTTGCATCCAGCTCGATACGCACCGGCAGGCGCTGAACCACTTTGATCCAGTTACCGGTGGCGTTTTGCGCCGGAAGCAGAGAGAACGCGCTACCGGTACCCATGTCCAGACCCACCACTTTGCCAGTGTATTTCACGTCATCGCCGTAAATATCACTGATAACCGTGACGGGCTGACCAATACGCATATGTGCCAGTTGCGTCTCTTTAAAGTTGGCATCAACCCACAGATTGTTCGCCGGCACCACCGCCATCAGCGGCGTGGTCGGGCTAATCTGCGCGCCAGGCTGCACGGAGCGACGGGAGACATAACCGGTCATCGGGCTGACAATCTTCGTACGTTGCAGGGCCAGCCATGCGTTGCGTACATCGGTTGCGGCTTGCTGAACGGCAGGCTGTTCTTCCAGTCTGGTAGACAGCACCATTGCCTGATTGGCGTTATACTGCTGAATTGCCACATCCAGTTCTGCCTGAGCGCTGGCGACGGCATCACGGGCGTGTTGCAGTTCTTCGCGACCAATCAGGTTGGCGCTGCCGAGCGGAATACGACGATTAAGGTCGGTTTGCGCCTGAGACAGTGCGGTTTTTTTAACGTCAATGTTCGCCTGCAACTGCTTGCTGTTGATCATCAACTGACGGGTCTGGCGGACGCTGGATGCCAGTTGCGTTTTGGCTTTTTCATAAGCCTGTTGCGCATCGGTGGGATCCAGGCTGACCAGCACGTCGCCTTTCTGTACAAAATCGGTGTTGTCAGCCCAGACCTTCGTCACGCTGCCAGACACCTGCGCCATAATCTGAACCTGATTGCCCGCCACGTAGGCATCATCAGTTTCTTCATAATGACGAAGGACCAGGAACCAATAAATGCCATAGGCCACGGCAATAATAATAAAGAGCAAAGTCAGCAGCAGAAGGGCACCTTTACGTTTACCTTTTTTGCTGGCAGGTTGCTGCGGGGTTTGCATCTCCGCATTAGCGCTCATTGTGTTTCTCCACGATCTTCTTATTTCACATCGGCTGGGCCGACCTGTTTATCAGAAAGGCCAGCAGTGTAGACCTGCTGGCCTGACGGTTTCTTTTTTTTGAATCAGGATAAGTGAGCGATCCCTGGCTTAACGAAGGGCCTCTAAAATGGCACCATCTTCATCCATTTGGTCAAGACGAGTCAGTAACTTACGGGTGATGTGCTCAAGCTGGTCTTTCTCGGCAGTCGTCAGTGAAGACCAGAGTTGATGCAGGCAGTGGTGTTGCGGAGGCAGAACCTCACGCAGGAACTGGTGACCTTTTTCGGTCAGTTGCAGGTGCAGACAACGGCGATCGTTATCGCTTTCGCGACGCTCGATCCAGCCACGTTTTTCCAGTTCATCAGCGATACGGGTGGCGTTAGTACGTGAAGAGCCTAAGGCGCAGCTCAACTCGGACGGTTGAATACTGTGGTTCTCCTGAGACTCAAGCGTAATCAGCGCCATAAACAACGTCTCGTTAATCCCCTGAGCTTTCAGCATTTTATTACGGTTTTCCAGCAGTTTTCCCTGCATATGCATGCTTAGACGGGTAAGGAGGATCTCCTGATAGGGAAAATCTTCATGACGGCTGGCGCGAAATTTTAGCATTTGTTCAATGGGCGTGAACGAACTATCCATTTGGGTATAACCTCATTAATTGCAGCCGATATAATAACGCTAGTGACAAATAATGTAAATGAATTATTTGTGCTAAATTCATTATTCAAGTCTATAAAAGGAATAAATATTTCCACGCCAGCCCATAAGCCAGCGCGCTCAGCAGCACGGGGAAAATAATGCTCCGCGTCTTCCAGAAACTCATGCCCAGCACGGCAAAGCCCATCAGGGTGGGTAACAGGCGGCGGGCATCTGCCATCACTTCCGGTGCAGTAGATACCACCAGTAACGCGCAAATCGAGGCGATACCAATGGTATCCAGCAGTACGCCAGCCACACCCCGTCGCGACGGGCGGTGTTGCCCGGCCCGCACTCGCAACGGCAGATAGCGGAAGAGGTAATTAGCGCACCCCACCAGCAGGCCAAGAAACAGAACGTCACTGCCCATTGAATTCTCCCTGCAGGATGGACTGCGCCAGTGCGGTCAGGCAGCCACAGACGATACCGGCGAGAATTGCGGCAGGAATCGAAAACAGCGTCACACCCGCCAGCGCGCCGACGAGCGATGCGGTGACGCACAGTGACTGCTTACGCTGAAAAGAGGCCAGCAGAAAACTCAGAAACAGCGCGGGCAGCATAAAGCCGAGCGCCGCTTCCACCGCCGGGAACCCCTCCAGCAAACCACTGCCTGAATACGCCCCCATCACCGTGCCGAGTACCCAGGATGCCCATGAGCAGAAGGCGATGCCGATCATCCAGTTTTCACTCCACCCGCGGTTGTCGCGCACAAGCTTCGCCGTGGCGGCGGCAAACACTTCATCCGTGAGCCCGAACGCCCAAAGTGCGGTTTTGGGTTTACGCAACTGCGCTGTAATGCGGCTGCGCAACGACGGTCCGTAGAGTACATGACGCACATCCATCGCCATCACGGTTAGCGCCGCCACCCACAGTGAACTGCCAGCAGCCAGCATCGCGGTGATCACGAACTGGCTGGCGCCAGCGTAAATAATGCAGGAGAAGAAAACGCTTTCGAGCGGCGTAAAACCGAGCTTCGTGGCATTCAGTCCAAAGGCAAACGCGACGGGAATATAGCTAATGACAATCGGTAAACTGTCTTTCACGCCTTCGAACAGTGTTGACGGACCAGGCGACGGCACGCCCGTCAATTCGGCAGGGGTTTCCATATCGGTTTATATTAACTACGAATAAATAACGGGCGAAAAAGTAACCCGGGTTAATAAGTCGTTACACCTTACCAGACTGCAGGGCGGCTTAACACCCCGCCGTCTGGTAAAGACGTGACCCATGAAATTACGTTCAGGTTTCGGCACTCATGCGATGAAACCCGCTCCACCACACCAGCAAATTTAGTGTGGCGACGACGGCTCCGGCGAGACACACTCCGGCCCAGCCCGCATGTTGCCAGGCCGAAGCAGAGAGCAGCGAACCCGCTGCACCGCCAATAAAGTAGCTGGTCATATAGCCCGCCGTCAGGCGATTACGCGCCTCGGGTTTAATACGATAAATCACTGTCTGGTTGGTGATATGCACGCCCTGAACGGTGAGGTCAAGCACCAGGATGCCGATAACCAGCGCCAGCACGGAAACATGACCGAACCAGATGGCGACCCACGACAGCAACAGCAGTACCAGTCCAATGGTGGTGGTGAGGTGAGACTTGCCTTTGTCTGCCAGCCCGCCAGCCGGCCGAGCGCCCAGTGCGCCAGCGGCCCCCGCGAGACCAAACAGGCCGATCACGCCTTCGGAAAAGTGAAAGGGGGAGCCCGCCAGTAAAAAGGCCATCGAGGTCCAGAGGATACTGAAGTTAGCGAAGGTCAGACAGCCGAGCAGAGCGCGGGTACGTAGCAGCTTTTCTCCGGCAAACAGGCGGAAAATCGATCCCAGTAATTGCGGATAGTTGAGATGATTCTCCTGCTTTATTTTCGGTAATCCACGCCATAGCGCCAGCGCCATCAGCACCATCAATACACTGGCAACCCAATAGACGGTGCGCCAGCCGCCGAGACTGGCGAGGAGGCCTGCGACGGTACGTGCCAGCAGGATCCCCAGCAAAAGGCCGCTCATGATCGTGCCCACGACCTTGCCGCGCTTGTCCGGGGCGGCAAGCGTGGCAGCCAGCGGTACCAGAATCTGCGCCACCACGGAAAACAACCCCGTCAGCGCGGTACCGACGATCATTAGCGTCAGCGACTGGCTGCTGGCGGTGAGCAACATTCCACCCGCCGCCAGCAGCGTCATGGTAACGATAAGCCCCCGGCGCTCGAACATATCGCCCAACGGCACCAGAAACAGCAACCCTGCGGCATAGCCGAGTTGTGCGGCAGTAACGATAAAACCTGCCTGCCCGGCGGAAAGCGAGAAGGCGCGAGCGATAGTATCGAGTAAAGGTTGCGCGTAATAGTTGCTGGCAACAGCCAGCCCTGTCGCCACTGACATCAGAGCAATCAGCGCCGGGCTAAGTCCAGAATTGGGTTTGGTCATGAATATTCATCAGATAAAGGATTAAGCGATAACGTCATGATAACCAAAGTGAGAAAAATGAGGAGTATGTCTGGTGTCGGAAAGTGCCATTTGTTTTTATTTTGCCTGGCTCTGTTTTTTTAAGGTGCAATTCTGGTATTGCTGAAATACCACACTCCTGTCTCATCTCACCAGACTGGAGTATTTTTTATGACATTACAATTGACCGGGGATGACCTTCATGGCTGGTCGCCGTTTGGCGAGGCAGCAAAGCGTAGCGGAGTGTCAGCTTCTCTGGCCCGTTTGGCGAAGGCGGCATCAACAGATAGCGATGTCAGAAGGTGCCGCCGCCGCTGTGACGACGGCAGGGTATGTAGAAACCGGCGTGACGGTAGCAGCATCGGTGGCCACAGGTGTGTCTGCGAAGGCGGTGAAAAATAAAAATCCTGAAGCGGCACGAATGAAGCGCTCACCTCTGACGCCGGACCTTCCCGCACCACGCAATCCACCTTTATCGGGTATCACGGTACTAACGTCGATGGCGCTGCCGGTCTCATCAGTGAAGGGCCTCGGCAACCGTTCGCCAGGCATCTCATCGGCGTCAGGCAGCGTAATCAGTGAATCTGAAGCGGTTGATTATATGGCGAGAGCACGACGGGCGGGACGCCGTTAAAAATAAAAAGCCTCTGGCACACATTATTGCCAGGGGCTTTTCTTGTTACTTCTGCGCCGCCAGCGCTTCTTTTACCCAGCCATCAAACAGTTGCTGGTGGGCGTTGATCCAGCCATCCACGTGACCCTGAATGTCTGCTTCGGAGGCTTTGCCCTGATGCATCATGGCGTTCTGAGCGTTGATATCCGCAATAGGCAGTTTCATCACCGAGAACAGTTTTGCCGCAGCCGGGTTTTTCTCTGCCCAGGCTTTGTTAGCGACAATGTGCATGGTATTCACCGGGAAACCATAGTTCGCACCGTTCGGCAGTTTGGTGTCGATGTCTTTCTGCTCCCCTGGCATTGAAGAGAACGGAACCTGCAGCCAGACCACATCTTTACCCGGTTTCAGCACATCGCTCACCCAGTATGGCGTCCAGGTGTAGTACAGCACCGGTTTGCCTTCTTTAAAACGGGTGATAGTGTCGGCCATCATCGCCGCATAATTCCCCTGATTGTGCTCGACGGTTTTGCTCAGGTCGTACGTGCCAATCTGGTGATTAATCACCGCTTCGCAACCCCAGCCCGGCGTACAACCGGTCAGGTCCGCTTTGCCGTCGCCGTTGGTATCAAACAGGCTGGCGATCTTCGGATCTTTCAATTGATCAATGCTTTTGATGTGATATTGCTCAGCGGTTTTCTTGTCGATCAGGTAACCCTGAGCTGCGCCGGTCACAAACACGCCTTCACGGTAAAATTTCTTGTCGCCCCCTGCGGCGGCGTACATGTCATCATGCAGCGGTTGCCAGTTAACGGCGGTAAAAGTGGCATCGCCGGACGCGATAGAGGTATAGCCGACGTTGTAATCCACTTCGCTCGGCTTGCTGACGGTATAGCCCAGTTTTTCCAGCGCGCGGCTGACCAGTAGTGTCTGGAAGGTTTCTTCCGTGATGGTGCTTTGTACCGGCAGAACAGTAATGCCTTTGCCAGGCAGATCAGCAGCAAATGTGCTGGTGGATACAAGGGTGGCAAACGCTGTGGCAAAAAGTACGCTATGTCGCATCGTTGTTCCTTATTCGTTATTTAGTGAAAGGGCGAGTGATCAACCCAATGGGGCCGGTGGAGTACCAGCGACGGTTGCCGCGACTGCGGGCGTCGCGACCCATTGCCTGAGTCAGGCGGTCGAGAATAATGGCGAGAATGACAATCCCCACGCCACCGACAGTCGCCAGACCCATATCAAGACGGCCAATGCCGCGCAGAACCATCTGACCGAGACCGCCGACGGCGATCATCGAGGCGATCACCACCATCGACAGCGCCAGCATCAGGGTCTGGTTTACCCCGGCCATGATGGTCGGCATCGCCAGCGGCAACTGCACTTTGAACAGCATCTGGCGTGGACTGGCGCCAAAAGAGCGTGATGCTTCAATCAAGTCCGCAGGCACCTGGTTAATCCCCAGAATGGTCAGGCGGACAATTGGCGGCAGGGCGAAGATAATCGTCACCACGACGCCTGGCACATTACCGATACCGAATAACATCACGATCGGCACCAGGTAGACGAACGCTGGCGTGGTCTGCATGGCATCCAGTAACGGACGAATGATTTTCGCCGCGCGCGGGCTGCGCGCCAGCCAGATCCCGAGTGGCAGGCCGATGATCATGCAGAAAAACAACGCAGTAAGAACCAGCGCCAGCGTCACCATTGCCTGAGACCAGGCACCGATGGCGCCGATGGCAACCAGAGAAACCAGCGTCGCGATCCCCATGGCGGGGCTTGAGATCTGCCAGGCTATCAGCGCGAAGAGCATGATAGCGACCGGAGCCGGCATCCCCATCAGCAATTGCTGGAAGGTGCTCAGAATGTAATCCACCGGCACGCGAATGCCCTGGAATAGCGGGCGGAAATGCATTACTACCCAGTCAATGCCGTGCGTCACCCAGTTATCGAGCGGGATCTGCGTGTTATGGAACGGATCCATGATATTAAAATGTTCGGGTTGCGGTGCAGGCGCGCTGTTCAGCCAGTCTGCGCCACCGCCGTCAGTGGGTGCCGGTGTCGAACCGCCGCCGCCCCAGGCATCTGCCGATGCGGCGGCGTTGTCATTTGCTGGTGCAGCATCCCACGGATTGTTTTGATCAGCCATTGTTTGCCCCCTCGCGATCTAAAGCCTGTAACAGCATGCGTTTTGAAATGATGCCAACGTACTGTTGTTCTTCGTCTACCACCGGAACCGCGCAGGGCGCCTGACCGACATGGGAGAGCAACTCGCTGAGCGGTGTCTGGGCATCAACGGCCAGTTGTGCGTCAATCAACGCGGCGTCAATGCTCTGTCCTTCTTTCAGTGCGGCTTTCAGGGAATCAATGGAAACGACGCCGAGGAATTTATTACCGCGCTCGATGACGTAACCGAATTCACGGTCTTCATCCTGCAGCAATTTCAGCGCCGAGCGTGGACCGAAACCTGGTGTACGGCGAAGCAATCCGTTCGGTGAACGACGAGCAATATCTTTGGCGCTGAACACCTGACTAATATCCACGCCACGGAAGAAGGTGCGGACATAATCATTCGCCGGATTATTCAGAATTTCATCTGGTGTACCGACCTGAACCACTTCGCCATTTTGCATAATGGCAATCCGGTCTCCAATTCGCATGGCTTCATCGAGATCATGTGAAATAAAGACAATGGTACGCTGATGTTTCGCCTGCAATTTCACCAGTTCATCCTGCATCTCGGTGCGAATTAAGGGATCGAGCGCTGAGAAGGCTTCGTCCATTAATAAGATGTCAGGATTAATGGCTAATGCGCGGGCCAAACCAACACGCTGACGCATGCCACCGGATAATTCATCCGGATAAGCGTGGGCATAATTCTCAAGCCCCACCTGACGTAATGCATCAAGGGCTTTTTCCTGACGTTCCTGCGATGGTATTCCGGCGAGTTCCATACCGAACGCAGTATTATCTGCCACCGTCATATGTGGCATCAGGGCAAATGACTGGAAGACCATCGCAATTTTCTTTCTGCGAACCTCACGGAGTTCACTTTCTGATATTCTGGCGATATCCACGCCGTCAATCAGCACCTGTCCGCGGGTGGGTTCAATCAGGCGATTGAGAAGGCGTACCATTGTGGATTTGCCGGAACCGGATAATCCCATGATGACAAATATCTCGCCTTCTTCAATGGCCAGACTGGCGTCTTTAACGCCAAGCGATAGCCCCGTTTTCTCCAGTAATTCTTCTTTCGAAAGTCCTTTTTCAATATATTTGAAAGCTCGTTGTGGATGCTCGCCAAATATTTTATAGAGATTTTTGATTTCTAATTTAATTGCCATGCAATAAGAGGTTTCCTGTTATTTATTTGCGCTATAAATTACCCGATTAAAATAATTGTCTGGCAATACCCTAACATACTCAGAATCTGAGACAACCCTTGATGGATGAATGATGCGGAATTGATCATGCAAGAATAGCCGGGATTTCCCATGAGATAAGGGCTGAGCGGGAATTGAATTTTTGTCAAAAAATTGCTTTCGCACAGCGCAAATTCGGCTGGATCATGATGATTCAGCCGAATATGACGCTACGATGACAGTGTAGACGGTATTGAATATTTGTGTGAAAAATTAGAACAAATGGGGAAATATTTTAATAAAGCACCGTAATCCCATTCCCCGGCTATTATTATCAGAAATCCCAGTCATCATCTTCAGTTTCGACGGCTTTACCCATCACATACGATGAACCTGAACCGGAAAAGAAATCGTGATTTTCATCCGCATTGGGTGACAGCGCGGCGAGAATAGCCGGATTCACTGCCGCCATCTCTGACGGGAAAAGCGCCTCGTAACCAAGATTCATCAGTGCCTTGTTGGCGTTATAACAAAGGAATGCTTTTACTTCTGTTTCCCAGCCGCTTCCGGCGTAAAGCTCGTCGGTGTAGACCATCTCGTTGTCATACAGATCCATCAGCAGATCCAATGCAAAATGCTTGAGTTCTTCGCGTTTTTCAGGGCTCACTTTCTCCAGCCCTTTCTGATACTTATAGCCGATATAGTAGCCGTGCACAGCTTCATCACGAATGATAAGACGAATAAGATCCGCCGTGTTGGTCAGCTTGCCGCGACTGGAGAAATACATTGGCAGCCAGAAGCCGGAATAGAAAAGGAACGATTCGAGAAAGACGCTGGCGATTTTCTTTTTCAGTGGTTCGTCGGCGGTATAATAATCGAGGATGAGCTGCGCTTTACGTTGCAGCGGCGCATTTTTCTCACTCCAGGCATAGGCGGCGTCAACGTCACGGGTCTGGCACAGTGTCGAAAAAATGGAACTGTAAGAGCGGGCGTGGACTGCCTCCATAAAGCTGATGTTTGACAGTACCGCCTCTTCATGTGGTGTCAGTGAATCGGGCATCAGTGATGGCGCGCCCACCGTGTTCTGGATGGTGTCGAGCAGCGTCAGACCAGTAAATACGCGGATGGTAAGCTGCTGTTCTGCAGGCGTGAGCGTTTGCCAGGCCGGAATATCGTTCGACAGCGGCACTTTTTCTGGCAGCCAGAAATTGCTGGTCAGTCGATTCCAGACTTCAAGATCCTTATCGTCCTGAATTTTATTCCAGTTGACGGCACTGATGCGTGATAAACGGTTCATCCTTCTCTCCTTACAGCGCGCAGGACACGCAGCCTTCAATTTCAGTACCTTCCAGCGCTAGCTGGCGCAAGCGAATGTAATACAACGTCTTGATCCCTTTCTTCCACGCGTAGATCTGCGCTTTATTGATATCGCGCGTCGTGGCGGTATCAGGGAAGAACAGGGTCAGCGACAGCCCCTGATCGACATGGCGTGTCGCTTCGGCGTAGGTATCAATGATCTTCTCCGGCCCGATTTCATACGCATCCTGATACAGTGCCAGGTTGTCGTTAGTCATAAACGGGGCCGGGTAATACACCCGTCCGGTTTTCCCTTCTTTACGAATTTCCACCTTTGAGACAATCGGGTGAATGCTTGAGGTGGCGTGGTTGATGTAAGAGATCGACCCGGTCGGCGGTACCGCCTGCAGGTTCTGGTTATAAATGCCATAGCGCATTACGTCATCACGCAACTGCCGCCACATCGCGCGGTCGGGCAGGGGGATGCCGGCACGGGCAAAAAGCGCACGGACTTTCTCGGTTTTGGGTTGCCAGTCGCCTTCCAGGTACTGGTTGAAAAAGTCACCGCTGGCATAGCGAGACTGCTCGAAGCCCGCAAAACGCTGACTGCGTTCGCGCGCCAGCATCATCGAGGTATTCAGCGCATGCCAGGTAATGGTGTAGAAATAGAAATTCGTGAAGTCCAGCCCCTCTTCACTGCCATAAGCAATTCCTTCGCGGGCCAGATAACCGTGCAGGTTCATCTGCCCGAGGCCAATGGCGTGGGAGGCGGCGTTGCCCGCTTCAATTGATGGCACCGAACGGATGTGGCTCATGTCTGAGACCGCCGTCAGGCCGCGCACCGCTGTTTCAACAGTGCGACCGAAGTCGGGGGAATCCATGGTATGGGCAATATTCAGCGAACCCAGATTGCAGGAGATATCTCGCCCGGTGTCAGCATAATCAAGATTTTCATCGTAGGTGGATGCGCTGTTGACCTGCAAAATCTCAGAGCACAGGTTGCTCATGTTAATGCGTCCGGCGATGGGGTTAGCGCGGTTGACTGTGTCCTCATACATTATGTACGGATAGCCGGATTCGAACTGTATTTCGGCCAGTGTCTGGAAGAAGTCGCGGGCGGAAATCCAGCTTTTGCGTACCCGCGCATCGGCGACCAGCGTATCGTACATCTCGCTGACAGCGATATCGCCAAACGCTTTGCCATACAGGCGCTCGACATCGTAAGGCGAGAACAGCGCCATTTGCGCATTTTCCTTCGCCAGACGGAAGGTGATGTCCGGGATCACCACGCCCAACGATAGCGTTTTAATGCGGATTTTTTCGTCGGCATTTTCGCGTTTGGTATCGAGGAATCGCAGAATATCCGGATGATGCGCATGCAGGTAAATGGCCCCGGCACCCTGACGCGCACCAAGCTGATTCGCGTATGAGAAAGCGTCTTCCAGCATCTTCATCACCGGGATCACCCCGGAGGACTGGTTTTCAATCCGCTTAATTGGCGCACCCGTTTCCCGCAGGTTTGAGAGCAGAAACGCCACGCCGCCGCCGCGTTTTGACAACTGGAGCGCCGAGTTCACTGCCCGGCCGATAGATTCCATATTGTCTTCAATACGCAACAGGAAGCAGGAAACCAGCTCGCCGCGCTGTTGTTTGCCGGCGTTGAGGAACGTCGGGGTGGCAGGCTGAAAACGCCCGGAGAGGATTTCCTCCGTCAACTGGCGGGCAAGAGCTTCATCACCCTGCGCCAGGGTGAGCGCCACCATCACCACCCGGTCAGGGAAATGTTCCAGATAGCGTTTGCCGTCGAAAGTTTTCAGCGTATAGCTGGTGTAATACTTCCACGCGCCGAGGAAGGTCTGAAACTGAAAACCACTGGCGTGCGCATGGGCAAACAGTTCGACCACAAAAGAGCGAGCGTAGCGCGTCAGCACGTTGGCGTCGTAATACCCTTCTGCCACCAGCCAGTCGAGGCGACTCTCCTGCGAGTCAAACACAACACTCTTCGGCTGTACGTGGCGGGTCATAAACGCCGACACAGCCTCATGATCTTTGTCGAACTGAATGCGGCCTTCTGCATCATACAGATTCAGCATGGCGTTCAGGGCATGGTAGTCCGGCGTGCTTTGCATCACGCGCTCTGCGGTTGTCGTTGCCAAAATTCGCTCACTCCTTTTCGAACGCTGTCAATATCATATTGGGTGCCCATCAGCTCAAAGCGCCACAGGTATGGCACGCCGCATTTTTGCGCGATAACATCACCGGCGCGGGCAAACGCCTCGCCAAAATTACGGTTTCCCGATGCTATAACCCCACGGATCAACGCCCGATTATGGGGATCGTTTAAAAAGCGGATCACCTGACGGGGTACGGCGCCAGCGGTTCCGCCGCCGCCATAACTGGGGACGACCAGAATGTACGGCTCGTTCACCTGAATGCGGTCGCGCTCATTGAGCGGGATCCGCACCGCAGGCAACCCCAGCCGCTCAATAAAGCGCAGCGTGTTTTCGGAGCTGCTGGAGAAGAAGACGAGATTGCTCATGCGCTGGCCGCAATGGCATCCGGACGCAGACGATTAATCATGTCCGGGCGAAAACCGGACCAGCTTGTCTCACCCGCCACTACAACCGGTAACTGGCGGAAACCCTGCGAGCGCAGCGTATCCGCCGCTTCGGGATGCAGGTCGACGTTAACCATCTCAAATTCAAACCCACGGCTTTCCATCGCCCGTTTCGTGGCGTGGCACTGTACACAATCATTTCGAGTGTAAATAGTAATGCGCATGATTCGTATTTCCGTTTAAAATGACAAAGCGGCGCAAAGCTGAGCGTCGGTTCTGGTGTGGTAACTACAAATGAAATACTAGATGTAGTTGAATTAAACTTCAACCATACAATATATAGTATTTTTAGGTTAAAAAACCTCTGTTGATGAACGTAGCGGGGGAAGGGGGTTTTATCCCAATATTACAGTGGCATAGCGTTGGCGGGGGGGTTAAAAATAAAAACCCCTGCGGGCCGGAGCCAACAGGGGTGGACGCGTATTTATTTTCATCACTGACAGTATGATTATCGACGCAAACTCAGTAAAGCGCCAATAAAAATACCGACAGCGGCGGCCGCGCCGGCACTCTGCCAGGGACGTTCGCGTACGAAGGTATAAGCGCAATCCGCAGCATCGCGGGCCGCCTGGTGTGCTACGGTCCGGCCATGCATTCTTGCGCGGGTTTCACGTAATAGCGACTGCGCCTTGCGACGCGCGGCGTCGGCTTCGTCTTTGGCATCGCTGCCCCAGGATTTCAGCACGGCCTCCAGCGAGTCGGCCAGTTGACTGACATCATTCTGAATATCCTGCACACCGTCATTCACGTCGTTTCTGTTTGGTCGGTTAAACATGTGACCCTCCTTCGTTTTCGCGGTGAAGTAAAGTGTAGAACAGATTTTTCATCCTCTGAGATAAATCACGCCTTATTCGTCCCTTTGTGGAATTTTCTGAAAGCGATGCTATTGATGAATACGATAAGGTAGCGATGCAGTAAAAGATAACGAGGAATTTTTATGTATTTACGACCCGATGAGGTGGCGCGCGTTCTGGAAAAAGTGGGATTTACGATGGATAGCGTAACCCAAAAAACGTACGGATATCGCCGTGGTGAGAATTATGTCTACGTCAATCGTGAAGCTCGTATGGGGCGTACGGCATTAATCATCCACCCGGCGCTTAAAGAGCGCAGTAACCTGCTGGCGGAACCTGCGTCGGAAATTAAAACCTGCGATCATTACCAGCAATTCCCCCTCTATCTGGCGGGTGATGCGCGAGAGCATTACGGTATCCCTCATGGTTTCAGTTCGCGGATCGCGCTGGAGCGCTTTTTAAACGGATTATTTGGTGACGCCGTCAATTAAAAAAACGACTGGCGTTATGCCAGTCGCTGAATATCAGGCTTTGGCCTGATAATAATTGCCGACCCGGAACAAGCGGCGGCAATAATCAAGGAAGTAGCCGTAAGCGGCGCCCATCAACATCGAAATGACAATATTCGAACTCACCGCAGCGACAATCTGGTGCCAGTCAGCGCCTACTGTCAGCAGAATTGCGACATATACTGGCGACTGGAATGTCACATACGCGAGGACATCCGCCAGATTTTTCATCCAGCCTGCCGGGCTCAGGCGTTTTGCCTGACGCATAATCACATCGCGATACATTCCGTATGGCCATGCAATAAGAATATTGACCGGAATCGCCACCAGTCGCGATGACAGCGATTGCTCGAACGTCATTCCGGAGAGAAAAACTTCAATCAGCATGTTCACGACGGAACAGTAGACCACCATAGCGAAGGTATCTGCTGCTGCATGACGCAGACGGGACTGCGCAGAGAACATTGATTTGCTCCTCAAAAGTAAGTCGTAAATACCAGAAAATGTCCTGTCTTGCAGCGTGATTGGTTGGCTGATTCAGGTGTTTATAGAATATGAAACTGGATAAAAAGTAACAACTAGTGTTAAATTTTTATTTAGAGGCGTTTTGTCAATAAAATGCTCTGCGATCGGCATTTTTTTTCATTTTTTACTATTTTAATTGCTTATTGTTACGTATCTCTTTTTATTTCAATGGGTTAGGTTTTTGATTTGTGACTGATATATCGTCTCAAAATACAAGTACATTCATGACCGCTTTCCGCCGTCTTATTAAGGACTGCCAACAATATCGGCACAATAATGAATCATTAAAACATTAATATGGGTGCTAATAATTAAACCAGGGCAACATAAATATTAGTTTCAAAACACTGGTGATTATATTAAGCTACACTGCGCAGTGTGTTATATCGTGTTTTAAATAAAGGTCTGGAATATATATGTCTTTAACGTTACAAAAATTGAATAATATTCGTAGCTTGCGTGCGATGGCGCGGGAGTTCTCCATTGACGTTCTTGAAGATATGCTGGAAAAGCTCAGGATCGTGACTGAAGAAAAACGTGCGGATGAGCAGGAAATGCGTCAGGAGCGCGTGCAGCAGCAGGAAAAAATCAATGCCTGGCTTGAACTTATCAAAGCCGATGGCCTTTCGCCGGAAGAATTATTGCAGAGTAAGAGCGCGTCTTTACAAGGCCCGGCGAAACGTAAAGCGCGTCCGGCGAAATATCGCTTTACCGATATTAACGGTGAAGAGAAAACCTGGACGGGTCAGGGAAGAACACCGAAACCGATTGCCCAGGCGCTGGCAGAGGGTAAATCACTGGATGACTTTCTGATTTAATCTGTGGCGGTGAGGGCGCCTCACCGCCTTATTTTGGACTATTGATTAACGTGAGTTGTTAATAAATTCTGATTACGAGGATCGGCGATTCCATGGCATGACCGCCAGCAGTCGCGCCATTCCGCAAAATCCACTCATCCCTGCCAGTAATAATCCGGCTCCCACAAATCCGCTTAACAGGAAAAAGCCTTGCGCAACGGTGTAGCCGAGGATCACGCCACAGAGGATTAAAATTCCTGCCGCGATCTGCACCTGACGCATCAGTGGCAGCGGCTGCGATTTATCTTCCACCGTCGGCAGTCCGGCCTGCTTCCATGCATCAATACCGCCTTCCATCAGCCAGACCTGACCCGGAGCAGCGGCAGCGACGAGTTTTGCCGCGTTATCCGACGACCGTTTTCCGGCCTGGCAATGAAAAATTACCTCATCAGTGGCCTGTAACGGCAGACGTTCGCCTTTCTCAATGGCGCTGAGGGGGAACAGTCGCGCCTGCGCAATATGCTCGCGGGCATATTCATCGGCTTCGCGAATATCAATCAGTTGTGCGCCCTGGCGGATGCGGGTTTCGGCATCGCGCGGGCTCAGTGTGATACAGGTCATATCGTCTCCTTACGGGCACCAGATGGCTTTCAATGTGCTGATAATTTGAATCACCGCCGGATGCCTGATGAAGTAATGCTGACGCTGCGCGTTGCGTTCGCAGTCAATCAGCCCTTCGTCACGCATTCTGGCGAGGTGTTGGGAAGTGGCAGAAGGGCTCAGCCCGGTAACATGCGCCAGTTCGCCAGCAGTCGTACCTGGCGAGCCGCTCAGCATGCACAGAATGAGAAGGCGACCGGGATGGCTCATCGCTTTCAGCATTGCTGCGGCCTGATCGGCGCTCTGTTGAAGTTGTTCGAGATCAGTCATTTTTGTTTAGTGTTTTCTAAATTTAGTAAATACTAAATTAAAAAATCAAAAATGACCAACGGAATTTAGGCTTCCCGATGCAGTAAATCCTGATAAATGCCGGTGAGTACCCCGCCAGGACTAAACTCTTTTTTGATCCATTGGGTGACCTGTCCGGTGGCGGAATGCTGCGTTGCCAGCAACATGCGTGAGTCCTGGCGCGGATTGTGGATCTGGCGGACAACCAGCAGACCGTCTTCCATCGCTTCCCGCACCAGGTAATCAGGCAGAAAACCGATGCCTTCGCCGAGGATCTGGCACTGGCATTTGGTGTTGAAGTCAGGCACAAGAATCGCTTCCTGCCCGTGCAGAAGCCAGCCCACTTTTTTGTTAATGGTATGCGCGGTGTCTTCCACCATGATGTTGGGGTAAAGGCGCAACTGGCTTTCCGAAATCGGCTCCGGCAAAAATGCCAGCGGGTGATCCGGCGGGAAAGCGAACACCCAGCGGATCGCGCCTATCTCGGTGTAATCAATGCCGCCGCCGTCGAGCAGTGTATCCGGCGCACCGATGGCGATATTGGCCTGGTTGTTGATGATTGAATCCCAGACGCCGTTATACACCTCGGTGGTCACTGTGATCTGGCAGGTCGGGAACTGTTTTTTCAGCACCTGTAACAAGCGTGCGGTGTGACGTGGCGTATACAACAGTTGATTGATGCAGATGCGCACCCGCGCTTCGATGCCCTGCGCGATGGTATCAATGCTGCGTTTGATGGCGTGAAAATCATTCAGCAGGTCGGTGGCTTTGCGAAAGAAGTAGAAGCCGGATTCGGTCAACTCAATACTGCGGGTGTTGCGCGTGAACAGCACCACGTCGAGACCGGTCTCCATCCGCTTGATGGTGTAGCTGATGGCGGAGGTAGTCAAACCAAGCTCTTCAGCGGCTTTGCTGAAACTGCTATAACGTGCGGCGGTGGTGAACGCCAGCAGATTTTCCTCGGTAAATATTGAATTCATGCAACACGCTCCCTGATCATAAGGCACACAGTCTGCCACGGCCCGATTGTTGAATGTATTTGTAATCCTGATGGCGGGCAATCAGTTTTGAACAGAATTTAACACTGCGATTACATTTGATTTGAAGACAATCACACTTCTGAACTTTCATGGCGGGCCGCAAGCTGCGCGGCATAGTAAAGGTTTTTCAGCAGCCGCGGTTAGTGCCAAAAACCGTGTTTACCCTAAGAAAAAGATTGCACTACCGCACGTTTTGCTTTCATTGTTAAATACTTTTCAATAATCGTTGCGCTTACGATGAATGAAATTTAAGCGGATGTTTTTATTGATGCGCTGTTGCTATTCTCAGGTAAATGGAAAATCAGGACACAACAGAAATTGCCGGAGTAAGGAATATGTCTGAGAAAGAACTTATTGCAGAATTTCTGCATGCAGCGGAACAGGGAAATGCCGAAGCATTAAAATCCTGTCTCGCGAAAAATGTTGATATAAATGCGACAAACCGTCAGGGGCGTACTGCCATTATTATTGCCAGCCTGAATAAACATTACGATTGTGTTTCTTTGTTAATTGAGGCTGGTGCGGATATTAACAAACAGGACCAGACCTGTTTTAACCCCTTCCTGATCAGCTGCCTGAATAACGATTTAACGCTGCTGCGCATTGTTCTGCCAGCGAATCCCGATCTTAATCGTCTGACACGTTTTGGCGGGGTGGGAATTACGCCGGCCAGCGAAAAAGGGCACGTTGAGATTGTCCGTGAATTATTGACCCGTACGGAAATTAATTACAACCACACCAATTTTGTGGGCTGGACGCCGCTACTGGAAGCCATTGTGTTGAACGATGGCGGTGAAAAACAGCAGGAGATCGTCAGGCTGCTGCTTGATCATGGCGCAAACCCACACATGACCGATAAATACGGCAAGACGCCGCTGACGCTGGCGCGGGAGAAAGGTTATCACGCCATTGCCGAACTGCTGATTGCCGCGGGTGCCTGACAGAGGAGAGCCATTATCGCCACGCCATTACGGCAGTGCGTGCAGGCGTTAACGGCGGATGAAGCCTTTCTCACACAGAGATTGAGCGGCAGGGTTGAACAGGTTTTTTCCCGGGCGGTGAACCTGTTTATTCCCGAAACGCAGCAATTGCTGACGCTACTCAGTAACGGTTGCGACAACGCGCCGAACAGCTGTCGGCTGGCGCTCACGCAGTGCGACACCCTGTTCCGACCCGGCGAACAGGTTCAGTTTTGTGATTCAGGTATTGCGGTAGGCGAGGATAAATGGATAGACACTTCCTCCTGCCAGCGCTGGCTGGCAACGAAGTGGGCGCTTACCGCGGAACAATTTCAACAGATCCCCTGGCAGCGATGGAGTGAAATGCTTCATCAGCAATTACGGGAAAACGAGACCTTATTTCTCTATCGCGGCGACAACATTTTTTATCAGGAAATCGCCAGAGTATTACAGCAACGTCGTCAGGTTTTATATCAGGCGCTGGTGCAGCAAAACAATGTAGAAAATGCCGTCGCGGAATTTATTGGCCTTGGAATTGGCCTGACACCGTCGGCAGATGATTATCTGGTGGGCCTCGGTATTATTTTATTTATTCGTGGCCACCCGGCGGAAAAATATCGCAAGGCATTTTTATCGGCGCTTCAGTACGCCAGGAATAATACTACGCTGTTAAGTGCGGTAACCCTGGAAGCCGCATTTCATCAGCGGTATCGGGAAAGTCTCGGGCGACTTATTGCCAGTCTGATTACCGAACCCGAAAAATTAACGAGTCAACATATTACCGACATTAAAAATATCGGTTCAAGTTCAGGCTGCGACATGCTTTATGGCATGGCGGATGCCTGCGCGCTGAGCCACCAGTCCGGAGGGAATTATGTCAATCAGGGTAGTTATAAAAAAGAACACATATTTTGATTCCGTCTCGCTGATGTCCATTTCGACGCGAGCCAATAAAATCGACGGTGTCGAACAGGCATTTGTCGCGATGGCGACCGAGATGAATAAAGGCGTGCTGAAAAATCTCGGTTTACTGACGCCTGAGCTGGAAGAGGCGAAAAATGGTGATCTGATGATTGTCATTAAAGGCGCCAGTGATGCCGCTAACGACGCGTCACTGGCGGCCATTGGAGAGCTGTTTACCCATAAAGAGCAGGGAGGACAGCATGAGGCACGCTACGCCACCCTCGCCAGCGCGAAAAAAAACCTGCCTGACAGTAACCTGGCGGTGATCTCTGTCAACGGCCTGTTTGCTGCCCGCGAGGCACGCCAGGCGCTGCAAAACGATCTCAATGTGATGCTGTTCTCTGACAACGTTTCCCTGGAAGACGAGCTGGCGCTGAAACAGCTGGCGCATGAAAAGGGACTACTGATGATGGGGCCGGACTGCGGTACCGCCATCATTAACGGCGCGGCGCTGTGTTTTGGTAATGCGGTGCGTCGCGGCAACATCGGCATTGTTGGCGCTTCCGGCACGGGCAGCCAGGAGCTGAGCGTCCGGATCCACGAATTCGGCGGCGGCATTTCGCAACTGATTGGCACCGGCGGTCGCGACCTGAGCGAGCGCATCGGCGGCCTGATGATGCTCGACGCGATAGGTATGCTGGAAGCCGACCCGCAAACAGACATCATTGCGCTTATCTCTAAACCGCCTGCGCCTGCGGTAGCCCGCAAAGTACTGGAACGCGCACGCGCCTGCAAAAAACCGGTAGTGGTGTGTTTCCTCGGTCGCGAAGCGCCGCCTGCGGACGAAGCCGGGCTACAGTTCGCCCGCGGCACCAAAGAAGCGGCGCTGAAAGCGGTACTGCTGACTGGCATTAAGCAGGAAAGCCTGGATCTCCATCCGCTCAACCTGCCATTAATCGACGAGGTTCGCGCCCGCCTGACCCCGCAACAGAAGTACATTCGTGGTCTCTTTTGCGGCGGTACGCTGTGTGATGAAGCAATGTTTGCGGCGATGGAAAAACATACCGAGGTCTACAGCAACATTCACCCCGATCCGGCTTATCGACTGAAAGATCTCAATCGTAGTATCGGTCATACCTTCCTGGATTTTGGTGATGACGATTTCACCAACGGTAAACCACACCCGATGATCGACCCGACCAACCGCATCAGCCGCCTGTTGCAGGAAGCGCGCGATCCGGAAGTAGCGGTGATCGTGATGGATTTCGTCCTCGGCTTCGGTTCGCATGAGGATCCGGTCGGCGTGATGATCGATGCCATCAAAGAAGCCAAAGCCATTGCGAAAGCCGATGGACGCCCGCTGGAGATCCTCGGTTACGTACTTGGCACCGACATCGACACGCCATCGCTGGAGCAACAGTGCCGGATGCTGACCGACGCGGGAGTTATCTGGGCGAGCAGCAGCACCAATACCGGATTACTGGCACGTGAATTTGTGATGAAAGGGGAGGAAGCCTGATGAGCCAGTCACTGTTTACCCAACCGCTGAACGTCATCAACGTAGGTATCGCCATGTTCAGCGACGATCTGAAAAAGCAACACATACCAGTGACCCAGCTCGACTGGACGCCACCGGGGCAGGGCAACATGAAAGTCGTTGAGGCGCTGGATCAGATTGCCGGTTCACCGCTGGCAGACAAAATCGCCGCCGCCAACCAGCAGGCGCTGGAGCGCATTATACAATCTCACCCGGTACTGATCGGCTACGACCAGGCGATTAATGTTGTGCCAGGCATGACGCCGAAGACCATCCTTCACGCCGGGCCGCCGGTGCGCTGGGAAAAAATGTGCGGCGCGATGAAAGGCGCGGTCACCGGGGCGCTGGTGTTTGAAGGGCTGGCGAAGGATCTCGATGAAGCTGCTGAGCTGGCGGCCTCCGGCGAAATCACCTTTTCACCCTGCCACGAACACGACTGCGTGGGTTCGATGGCGGGCGTCACGTCGGCATCCATGTTCATGCACATCGTTGAAAACAAAACCTACGGCAACCGCGCGTATACCAACATGAGCGAACAGATGGCGAAGATCCTGCGCATGGGCGCTAATGATCAGAGTGTTATCGACCGCCTGATCTGGATGCGCGATGTGATGGGACCGATGCTGCGCGATGCCATGAAGCTGGCGGGCGAAATCGATTTGCGTCTGATGCTGGCGCAGGCGCTGCACATGGGTGACGAGTGCCACAACCGCAACAACGCCGGTACCGCGCTGCTGATCCAGGCGCTGACGCCATGGATCATCCAGACCGGATATCCGGTGGAACAGCAGCGCGACGTGTTCGAGTTTGTGCTGAGCAGCGACTACTTCTCCGGTCCGACATGGATGGCGATGTGTAAAGCGGCAATGGATGCGGCGCACGGCATTGAATACAGCACCGTGGTGACGACTATGGCGCGTAACGGCGTGGAGTTCGGTCTGCGTGTCAGCGGTCTGCCGGGGCAGTGGTTCACCGGCCCGGCCCAGCAGGTGATCGGCCCGATGTTCGCGGGTTATAAGCCGGAAGATTCCGGTCTGGATATCGGCGACAGCGCGATCACGGAAACCTACGGCATCGGCGGTTTTGCGATGGCGACCGCTCCGGCCATCGTGGCGCTGGTGGGCGGCACCGTGGAAGAAGCGGTCGATTTCTCGCGCCAGATGCGCGAGATCACCCTCGGCGAAAACCCTAACGTCACCATTCCTTTACTCGGTTTTATGGGGGTACCGACGGCCATTGATATTACGCGGGTGGGCAGCAGCGGCATTCTGCCGGTGATCAACACCGCGATAGCGCACAAAGATGCGGGTGTCGGAATGATCGGCGCGGGAATTGTTCACCCGCCGTTCGCCTGTTTTGAAAAGGCCATTCTGACGTACCGCGATCGCTACTCTTTATAAGGTCAGCATCCATGAAAAACATGAAACTGGAGTGGAAAAGAGGTGACTGGGCAGCGTATTTCGGGTTGATGACCAACAACCTGACCAATTTGCTGACCATGATGGGGTTGCTCATTTTTGTCGTCGGCATCCCGAAAGAGATTGTTTATGGACGTATTGCGCCAGCCTTCGGGCTGGCGGTGTTGGTTGCCAGCGCCTGTTACGCCTGGTTCGCGATGCAGATGGCACGCCAGACCGGGCGCACAGACGTCACAGCGCTGCCGTCAGGGCCGAGCGCGCCGTCGATCTTTACCGTGACGTTTCTGGTGCTGATGCCGGTTTATCAGCAGACCAAAGACGCCGATTTTGCGATTCAGATTGGCCTCGTCTGGTGCTTTGTGGAAGCGCTGATCCTCGCGGGCGGGTCGTTCCTTGGCGAGACTATCCGCAAGATGATCCCGCGTACGGTGCTGCTCTCCTGTCTGTCCGGCCTTGGCCTGTTACTGCTGGCGATGAACCCGATGTTGCAGGCGTTTGAAGCGCCGACGGTATCGTTCATTGTGCTGCTGCTGATCTTCATCAACTGGTTCGGTAAGAAAGCCATTTTCGCCCGTATACCGACCGGATTGTTATTGCTGGTAGCGGGAACGGCGCTGGCGTGGATTTCCGGTCTGCAGAGCCCGGAGGCGATTAAAGCTTCTATGTCCTCGTTCGGCTTTAACCCGCCGGAACTGCATGTCGACAGTTTTATGCAAGGGCTGCCGCATGCGCTGCCGTACCTGGCATCAGCGGTACCGCTGGGGCTGGCGAACTACATCTTTGACCTTGAGAACATTGAAAGTGCCCATGCAGCGGGTGATGAGTACAACACCCGCAAAGTGATGCTGGCGAACGGCCTCTCCTCAATGCTTGGCTGCCTGCTCGGGAACCCGTTCCCGGTGACAGTGTACGTCGGCCACGCGGGCTGGAAAGCGATGGGCGCAAGCATCGGTTACACGCTGGCTTCCGGCGTCACCATGTTCCTCGTGCCGCTGTTCGGGCTTGGCGCGTTCATGCTCGCCATTATCCCGATGACCGCCATCGTGCCGATTCTGGTGTTTATTGGCGTCGTCACCGCTAATCAGGTGGTGAGAGAGACACCGAAAGCGGAAGTGCCGGTGATATTCATTTGCCTGTTCCCGTGGATCGCCAACTGGGCGCTGACCATGATGAACAGCGTGATGGGCGCGGCGGGCACCTCGGCGGCGAAGATTGGCACCGACGTGCTGCACAGCAAAGGCATTTACTACGAAGGGCTGATGCACCTGGGCAACGGCGCGCCGCTCGCCAGTATGTTGTGGGGCTGTATCGCCATCTTCGCCATTCTCAATAAACCCCTACGCGGCGCGGTCTCCGCGGCCTGTGGCGCGTTGCTGTCGCTGTTCGGCGTAATTCACTCGCCGATGGTCGGCTTCGCAGAAGGCAACTCGCTAATGTTCGTCATCGCCTACCTGATGATGAGCGGCATGTTTGTGCTGAAACATTTCCTCGACAGTCGCGAAGTGGCGCACGTTGAGCCAGGCACCATTGCGAAGGAAAACTCATGAAAGAACTTGTGGTCGTTGCCATTGGCGGCAACAGCATTATCAAAGACAACGCCAGCCAGTCAATTGAACATCAGGCGGAAGCGGTAAAAGCGGTGGCGGATACGGTGCTGGAGATGCTGGCATCGGATTACAACATCGTGCTGACCCACGGCAATGGCCCGCAGGTGGGGCTGGATTTGCGTCGTGCGGAGATAGCCCATGAGCGGGAAGGGTTGCCGTTGACGCCGCTGGCTAACTGTGTCGCCGATACCCAGGGTGGGATTGGTTACCTCATTCAGCAGGCGCTGAATAACCGGCTGGCGCGCCACGGCGAGCAGAAGGCGGTCACCGTGGTGACGCAGGTGGAAGTGGATAAAAACGATCCTGGTTTTGCCCAACCCACCAAGCCGATCGGCGCGTTTTTCAGCGAACTGCAACGTAATGAGCTGCAACTGGCGCACCCGACGTGGCGATTTGTGGAGGATTCCGGCCGCGGTTATCGCCGGGTCGTCGCCTCGCCGGAACCGAAGCGGATTGTTGAAGCAGAAGCCATTAAGGCGCTGACGCAGCAGGGATTCGTGGTTATTGGCGCGGGCGGCGGCGGGATCCCGGTAATTCGCGGCGAGCAGGGCGACTACCAGAGTGTGGACGCGGTGATTGATAAAGATCTCTCCACCGCGTTGCTGGCGCGCGAAATTCGCGCCGACATTCTGGTGATCACCACCGGTGTTGAAAAAGTCTGTATCCACTTTGGCAAGCCCAGCCAGCAGGCACTGGATACGGTCACTGTCGCCGACATGACGCGTTATATGCAGGAGGGGCATTTCCCTCCCGGCAGTATGTTGCCAAAAATCGTCGCCAGCCTGGCGTTCTTACAGCACGGCGGCAAACAGGTGATTATCACCACGCCGGAAAAATTGCCTGCCGCCCTGCGGGGCGAGACGGGTACTCATATTGTCCATAGCTGAAAGGATCACGAAATGAAGGAAAAGAATAGTCGCCGCGAGTTTCTGAGCCAGAGCGGCAAAATGGTCACCGCCGCAGCGCTGTTTGGCTCAGTCGCGCCGGTCGCGTATGCTGCCGGTACCACCGGAGAAAACTGCATAGCGAAAGGGACTGTGAACATCAACGACACCCATTACTATCTGGACAACGTGCTTCTGGAAACCGGTTTTGAGTTTGACGGCAGCGTGCCCGTCCATACGATGACCGCGCTGCAGACTGTCGAGATCAACAACGGTAAAATCGTCGCGTTGCGCGAGAACAAAAACCACCCGGATGCCACGCTGCCACACTACGACGCGGGCGGCAAGCTGATGCTGCCGACCATGCGCGATATGCATATTCATCTCGATAAGACGTTTTATGGCGGCCCGTGGCGTTCGCTGAATCGCCCGGCGGGAACCACCATTCAGGACATGATCCGCCTTGAGCAAAAATTGCTGCCGGAACTGCAACCCTATACGCAGGAGCGCGCCGGAAAGCTTATCGATCTGCTGCAGTCGAAGGGCACCACGGTGGCGCGTAGCCATTGCAATATCGATCCGGTTTCAGGATTGAAAAACCTCGAAAACCTGCAGACCGTGCTGGCGCAGCGCAAGCCGGGTTTCGACTGTGAAATCGTAGCGTTTCCACAGCACGGTTTACTGTTGTCAAAATGCGAACCGCTGATGCGTGAAGCGATGCAGGCGGGGGCGCACTACGTGGGTGGACTTGATCCCACGAACGTTGACGGCGCGATGGAAAAATCCCTCGACACCATGTTTCAGATTGCGCTCGACTACGACAAAGGCATCGATATTCATCTGCATGAAACCAGCCCGGCGGGCGTGGCGGCGGTGAATTATATGGTGGAAACGGTTGAGAAAACGCCGCAACTGAAGGGCAAACTCACCATCAGCCACGCTTTTGCGCTGGCAACGCTCGACGAGAAACAGGTCGATGCGCTGGCGACCCGTATGGCGGCGCAGCAGGTAACCATCGCCTCGACGGTGCCGATCGGCACGCTGCACATGCCACTGAAACAGTTACGGGATAAAGGCGTGTTTGTAATGACCGGCACCGACAGCGTGATTGACCACTGGTCTCCATACGGTCTCGGCGACATGCTGGAAAAAGCGAACCTCTACGCACAGCTCTATATCCGACCGAATGAAGGCACGCTGTCCCGTGCACTCTCTTTCGCGACGGGTGATGTGCTGCCGCTGAACGACAAAGGGGAACGTGTCTGGCCGAAAGCGCAGGACGACGCCAGTTTTGTGCTGGTGGACGCCTCCTGCTCGGCGGAAGCCGTGGCACGCATTTCGCCACGAACCGCCACGTTCCACAAAGGGAAAATGGTGTGGGGAAGCGTTGGGGCGTAAAACGTGAAGCCCTCTCCGCACGGAGAGGGCGGAAGGGCTATCAGAACGTTTCCCAGTTGCTGTCGCTGCCTGGCGCTACGGTCGCCGGGCGCAGCAGTACAGGAGTTTTCACCGCCGCGGCTGGCTTCGCGTCGAACGTTGACGACCCGTTGAGACGAAACGCCGCTACTGCCTGGCGCAGCTGTTCGGCCTGATCTTCCAGTGCCGCCGCAGCCGCTGCGGATTCCTGTACCAGCGCGGCGTTCTGCTGCGTCACGCTGTCCATCTGCGCCACGGCCAGGCTCACCTGTTCAATACCCCGGCTCTGCTCATCAGACGCTGAGGCGATTTCACTCATGATATCTGTCACGCGGGTCACTGCTTCCACCAGTTCTTTCATGGTGTTACCGGCCTCGGTTACCTGACTGGAACCGGTATTCACCCGGCTGACAGAGTTATCGATAAGCCCTTTAATTTCCTTCGCCGCCTGTGCGCTGCGGCTGGCCAGCGTACGCACCTCACCGGCCACCACGGCAAATCCGCGTCCCTGTTCCCCTGCACGCGCCGCTTCAACGGCGGCGTTCAGCGCCAGGATATTGGTCTGAAAAGCGATACTATCAATGACGCTGGTAATATGAGCGATTTGCTGTGAACTGTCGGCAATTTCGCTCATCGTATGGACGACGGTATCCACGACGCGGCCTCCGCGCGCAGCGGTTTCCGAGGCGGTTTTTGCCAGCAGTGTTGCTTGCCGGGCGTTATCGGTGTTCTGTTTCACCGTCGCGGTCAGCTGTTCCATACTGGCTGCGGTCTCTTCCAGCGATGACGCCTGTTGTTCGGTGCGGGAAGAGAGATCATGACTGCCTGCGGCAATTTCCCCCGCGCCGGTGTAGATGGAGTCGGTGCTGCCACGCACGGCGCTGACGGTAGTCACCAGCGACTGCTGCATCTCATTGAGGCTTGCAGCCAGTTGCCCCATTTCGTTGCGGCTGTTGATGGCAATGGTCTGCGTCAGATCACCACGGGCGATGGTACGAATGTGATTCATAATGCTGCGAAGCGGTTTCAGCAGCAGATGCTGCAGGCCAAGCCAGATCACAATCAGCACGGTAATGACCGAAACCAGGATCACCCCCAGCGTCCAGTGCATGTTGACGAAGCTGCGCTGGTTATCCTCGGCGGCACCTTTCAACAGCATGTTGTTTTCCGCCCGCCAGCGGTTGTAGCTGGCTTCCATATCATCCTGCGCCTGCTGGGCATCAAGGTCGCCGTAGGCCTGGTAATTGTCGGCGCGCAGGTAGTCTATCGACTGGCGCAGCACGTCATGCATCTGACGGAAGGTTTTATCCATCTCCACCGTCAAAGTTGCACTCTGCCCGACAACAGGCGGCAGCCCCTGCCAGGATTTATAATAATTTTCAGCCTTGTTAAGGGAGTCGCCCGCGGTATTGAGCAGTTTATTGATCGCCTCCAGAGAGGCCGGATCGCGCTGATTTTTCAGAAAACGGATCGCCACACGGGTGACGGTGACGCGGGTTTTGATCAGAGTGTTAACACTGTCGCTTAGATTTTCCTGTTGAGCGTTGAGGATCCCGGAACGCTGGAAATTATGCCGGTCATTACTGACCGCAGAATAAAACAGACCTCCTGTTGCCGCCTAGAGTAAGCAAAATACCCCCAACGCGATAATAATTCCGGTTATAACGCGAGTATTTTTCAGCATAGCGATCGTCCATCATTTAGGCAGGGTTGCCTAAGTAATATCGGCGCGAAACTATCAAACTTAAATTTAACAATCGCGTAATAAACGACCCTTTTACTGGTGTTATTTTCGCATCACCCCTTCCCAGATTAACTTCACGGCAAACAGGCCGATCACCGCGCCGATCACCCGGCTGGCGATGCGCTGCATGCTGGCGTATGAACGCCGGACGGCGGGCAGGGAAAAGGCCTGGCTTAAGAACAGCCGCCAGGTTACAGAGCTGAGCACAATCCCCAGCCACGCCAGCAGTTTGGCCCAGGCGGGCGTTGTGGCGCTGAGGGTGACGGAGAAGATACTGATAAAAAACAGTACCGTCTGCGGGTTGGAGAGACAGGTAATCATTCCGGTGCGGAAAAAGACGTACCATGGCGCAACGATGGGATGAGCCAGCGCGGGTGTCATCGGCGATGGCTGTCGGCGCATGCTTTTAAACGCGAACCACAGCAGATAAAGGCCACCGCCAATTTTGATCGCTGAAAAGAGTCCCTCGCACTGGGTAATGAGCGTCGCCATGCCGAACAGACCAAGACCGGAATAGAGCGCATCACCCAGCGCCACACCAAGCCCGGTCAGCACGCCTGCGCGCCGCCCGGCGGCGAGGCTGGTTTGCACCACCACGAACAGGTTGGCGCCAGGGTTGAAGAACGTCAGCACAAACAGGCCGACGGTAAGCAGAATGGCGTGCAAAGGATCCATGGCGAATTCACCTGTGTTGCATAGTCAAAGAAATCATAGCGCTATGATAATCGCTGTCTGCGAAGAGGGTCACGGGTTAGCGTGAAGTTGAAACAAGCATTAACAGAAAATCGATGTGCAGGGAAATAAATCAGGCGCTTCTGGCTGGACTATTCAGAACAGCCAGAAGTTTGTTCCACTGATATGTATTTAATAACGATATTCACACACTCAGTGTGTTATTTTCTGAGGTTACTCCATAGCACATTGATTATTCTTTGTCAGTATGACGAATAAGCTGAACCAGGCCTGGAAGCTCGTGTTCAATTTCATCCCACCGCAGTACGGCGACGGCCATATTACCCTTGTCAACGACGCGGATCAGCCCCGCTTCACGCAGCACTTTGAAGTGATGTGAGCGAGTGGCGCGCGTGACGGTGAGCCCAAATGTGGAGCAGTGACGCTCCGCTCCTGGGCTGTCAGCCAGCAAACCCCGCACAATCGTCAAACGGACAGGATCAGCCAGCGCTTTAAATACTTTAACCATATCAAAGGGTAACGACTCTTCACTTACCTTTTCTTCCATTCTTTCTCCTGATTTACAGATTTCTCTTAACAGATTCTTGACAAATTTCCAGGAATCCTGAATTTTATATGTGTTCGATGAGTATCGAACGTACGCGTGGGGTGATACGTACGATGTGTGGCGAACGATTAATGGTTATCTTACTACGACTCAGTGAGATAACCCTAATCCTGAGATTAATGATTGATTTAATGGGGTTAACATGTCTTTCATCGAAGATGTTGAATCAGAATTCATAATCAGGACCGGTTCATATAATTATCAGAACACCATACCGAAATCTTGTGTGCATCGTGCGGCAGTGGGCGAAGTCTTTTTAACAGACATCAGAAAAATCCACGATAATAAATACATAACCGCCGGGTATTTACCCAAATCACATATTTACTTTAACGATCTCCCTTTTCGAAAATCGAGTGAACGAGTGTATGACGCGATCCTGTTACTGGAAATTTGCCGTCAGACCTCGATTTATGTCACACATAATTTTTTCGCCGTTCCGTACAGCGCCAAATTTGTCTTTGATGACGCCGATTTCACCCTTTTTGAAAGTGAAATACCTTACAAAACAGAGTGCTCAAACGTCATTGTTGAAGTCGATATTATTGAGCGCAAGTTCAGAAAATCAGAGCTGACCGGTCTTATTTTCCGTATGGATATTTATGTCGATGGTCTGTGCTGTGCGCAGAAAATCATGAATATTTCGTGGATGGATGACAAAAAATGGCACCGTCTGCGTAGTCAGCGTCCGCTGGACAATCACGATTATTCCACGGTTGTACCCGCAGAAATGCTGGAAGTCGGGCGTCAACTGCCGCTGAATGTGGTTATCGGCAATGCGGATATCCATGATTCTGGCATTACCACGACGGTGATCGTCGATCAGACGCACCCGTCCATTTTTGACCATCCGCTCGACCATGTGCCGGGCATGCTGTTAATGGAAGCCTACCGTCAGACTGCACTGCTGGCGATGCGCAGTCGGCTGGGAACCCGCTGTTACGATCTGGTCATCAGCCGCTATAAAGTGAATTTTACCCGCTTCTGCGAATTTAATTCGCCGGCGTATTGCCATGCATTGCTGGGTGAAATTTATCTGACGGAAGATAAAAAAAGCACCGTCATTCCGATGACGATTTCTCAGGACGAGAAGACAGTCTCAATGGCTGAACTCACTATTACCTTTAAGTAAAACAGTATGAAAATTATTTGGTTTGATTTTGGGGGCGTGCTGTCACCATCGATTCCGGATCTCTTTACCTCGTATTACCTGAAAACCGGTATTCCGCCAGCGATATTGCAGCGGGGGATGAAAGAG
This sequence comes from Trabulsiella guamensis ATCC 49490, assembly GCF_000734965.1. Lineage (GTDB taxonomy): Bacteria > Pseudomonadota > Gammaproteobacteria > Enterobacterales > Enterobacteriaceae > Trabulsiella > Trabulsiella guamensis. Next base: position 6,189 of record NZ_JMTB01000080.1, on the reverse strand, counting down.
GTCGCCGACGATATGAATATGGGGGTGCTCACCCCCATCGAAAAAGCGCTGATTACCGAGGCCGAATGGGGCGCGCGTATCCGGCAGAAAATTGCGCTGTCGTCGCCGGAGCTCGATCTCTCGCGGGCACAACTGGAAATGTTCGGTGCGCAGTGGTTCGACGGGATACTACCGAATCAATTGATGATCGACTTGTTTCTCAAAGTAAAAGCTGCCGGGTTGATGGCCGGGATCCTCACCAACAACGTGGTGGAGTGGGAAGATCACTGGAAGCGGGTGATCGGCATCAGTGACCTCGCGGATGCGATAGTCGACTCCTGCAAAGTGGGCTACCGCAAACCCGAAGCGGAAATCTTTGACATCGCCGCAAAACAGGCGGGTGTCCGCCCGGACGAGTGCCTGCTCATTGATGACATGCTGGAAAACTGCATGGCCGCTGAACGCAGTGGCTGGCGAAGCGTGCATTTTAAAGAGAGTTCAAGCGTGGTGGCGGAGATCGCCCAACTGCTACAGAAACAGGAGATTGCCCTGTGAGCGTGATATCTGAACGTTTCCCGTCCGTTGCCGACATTCCGCATTACGATTGCACTCCCGGTTATCAGACGCTGCAACCTGCGACGTATCAGCAGGCAGGGAAAATCAAATTGCTGAGCGGGCATGAAGCCTGGCATGTGATTAACTATCACGATGTCAAAAAAGTCCTCACCAGTAACAGTTGCCTGCGCGGCCCGTCCAATCTCCCCGATGCCCCCAGTATTCTCCCGACGCTGACGCCGAAAGATCTGCTGCTGAACCTGGATTTTCCGCATCATGCCCGCATGAAGCGTTTTGTGGCGAAAGATTACAGCGCCAGCGGGCTGGCTTGGCTTGCGCCGCATATTATCGATGTCATTGAAACCTTGATGCAGCGCCCGCTTGCCACGTCACGTTTCGACCTTTATCAGGATGTGCTCGACCCGCTGGCGGTGCGGATCAACTGTCTGCTGCTCGGTATTCCACTGGAGGAGAAAGACTATTTCCGCGTGCTGAGCGTGACGGTGCAAAAAGCCAATCCGCAGCAGGTGGATGATCTGATTGAGAAATTCACCGCGCTCTACACCTATGTTCGCGAGCATGTCACCGGCGTGCGTTCACATCATGACGAGGGGCTGATCGCCCGTTTTGTGGCGATGCGCGACAGCGCCACGCCGCCGCTCAACGACGATGAGATCACCGCGATCCTGCTCGGTTCGCTGCTCGGTGGCGATCAAAACACCCTCACGGTGATGACCAAAATTTTTTACGCCCTGCTGTGTACGGGTTCGCTGTGGCAACAGGTTGTCGCGCAACCGGCGACCATTCCACAGGTCGTGGATGAGCTGATTCGCCTCACTAACCTCGGCACCGCCTCGGCGTTTCCGCGCATCTGTAGCGAGGACATCGAACTGTCTGGCCAGCGTATTCCAGCAGGAGACACCATTTTCCCGGACGTGTTTCTCGCTAACCGCGACCCGGATGTCTATCCGCAACCGCTGACCATTAACCCGTTCCGCAACGGGCCGCGCCATCTGCAGTTTGGCTATGGCATGCACCACTGTATGGGACAGGAACTGGCGAAACTGGAAATCTGCACGGCAATAAAAACCATAAGCCAGCTTGCGCCGGATCTGCAGTTAGCCCACGACGTATTACCGGAAAACTTTATCTGGAATGAAGGCATTATTCTCAGGAGACCTGCACAGCTCCCGGTTTGTATTACCCGTAAACAAGGCTCAATAAAATAATGGAAACACACGTTGTCGAAGCAAAATCATCGCATAGCATGATCTTACTCTGCATTCTTATTGCAGTGTTCGTTGTGCCAACCTCTATTTCCGGGACGGCTATTGCGCTGCCGGCGATCAGCGCGGATCTCCATTCGCAGACGGCGTCGCTGCAGTGGGTGGTCAATGCGTTTAACTTAACCTTTGCCAGTTTCACACTGGCGTGGGGTGGGCTGGCCGATGTGTTCGGTAGCAAGCGCTCGTTTATCGCCGGGGCGAGTCTCTATTTCCTTGCTTCTTTGCTCTCCTGGCATGCCGATAACATTTACGTGCTGGATGCCGCACGCGCGCTGGCCGGCATTGGTGGCGCTGCCATTTTCTCCTGCGGCAGCGCCATTCTGATTCAGACCTTCAGCGGTGCACAGCGCACCCGCGCGTTTGCGCTGTTTGGCACCACCGCCGGGTTAGGCATCACCTTCGGGCCAACCATCTCTGGCTGGTTGCTGAGTGTCGCCGGGTGGCGCGATATTTTCATCGTCCATGCGATTGCACTGTTTGTGGTGCTGCTGTTGACCAGCGCCGTACCGGCGGCGGCAAAGCGTACGGAAAAACCATCGCTTGATGCGGCAGGCATTGTGCTGTTTATCGTGGCGCTGTTCCTGTTGATGACCGGTATCACCCAGGGCGCGGAGCGCGGCTGGACGGATAACCTGACCCTCGGTCTGTTTGCCGTTGGCGTGGTGATCCTGGCGCTGTTTGTGCTGGTGGAGAAAAAAGCCGCTCACCCGATGGTGAATTTCTCCCTGCTGGGCAACCACTATTTTCTGTCGATGATCATGATTCCGGTGGTGGCGAGCTTCTGTTTCGTCACCCTGCTAACCTGGTTCCCGACCTGGCTTATCGCTGTGAAAAGCCTGTCTCCGTTTGATTCCGGGCTGGTGATGCTGGCGCTCACCACGCCGGTTCTGGTACTGCCGCTGGTGGCCGGGAAGCTGGTTACGCGTGGCGTCTCTGCCGACGTACTGCTGATTACCAGTCTGGTGCTGTTCATCGTCGGCCTGCTGTTGCTTTGGGCGTTTAACGCAGGTGATATCTCGCTTGGCGAAATCATCCTCTGTCTGTTGCTGGTTGGTTCCGGGATGGGGCTTTCCGCCGGGCTGGTGGACGGCATCGCATTGAGCGTCGTTGATCAACACGAAGTGGGTCGCGCGGCGGGCATTCTGAACACCTTCCGCCTGGGCAGTGAAGCGATTGCCGTCGCGATTTACGGTTCGCTAATGGCCACCGGGATTTTCCACGCGCTGGGATCGCAACCGATGCCTGCAGGGGAATCGGGCAAACAATTTATTGCTGACGTGGTGTCGGGCAACGCCTTCGCCCGCGTCTCCGGCCAGGAATCCTCGATTCTGGAAAACATCTATACCCAGGCATTCAGCCACACGTTGTTAGTGTTGCTGGCAATCTCCCTGGTCGCCTCGCTGTTTATCGTGCTGATGATGCGCAATAAGGCGGCGAAAGCATAACATTTTGCTGTTGTGGGGACGGTAGAGGGAAGTATCGTTTCAGGGATGAATTGCGCACCGGTGTGAGAACCGGTGCGTTTTTTTAGGCGCGGATGTCGTCGTATTCGCGGGTTTTATCAAATTCATGCTTCGCGAACGGGCAAAGCGGAATGATTTTACGGTTCTCCTGACGCATTTTTTCGACCACACGGGCAACCAGTTGTTTGCCCACGCCTTGCCCTTTGAGGCTCGGATCGACGTCGGTATGTTCAATAATGCTCAGATTCTCGCCCGTCGGGACGAAAACGATCTCAGCCACCTGTTGGCCTTGCGCATCGTTGACATAGAATTTGTTGTGACCTTCCAGTATTTCCATCATCTTCTCGCTTATTTATGCCGATATTGCAGTGCGCCGCTGGGGCAGGTATCAATCACGCTCACCACAGTATCCACCCCGACTTCATCCGGCATGATCCACGGTTTACGCTTAAGATTAAACAACTGATGACTGCCGCGCACGCAGTTGCCTGAATGCTGGCAGATGGCGGTGTTGAAATAGACGTCAATCTTCTCACCGTGATAAACCCGGTAGCCTGCGTCCTCAAGTTCCTTATCCATGACATGACCTCTGAATGCACTTCTGTTCTTTGCAACAATAAGCATAGCCTTTTTCTTGCCAGAGTAGTGAACCGGAATTGTTCTGTTCCGTCTTAAAACAGCAACAGCGATTGTACAAAAATATCGAGATATTGTTATTTTCAATAATAAAACCGGTTTCGTTTTTTGCTACATGACGCTCGTCAAAATATCACTTTCAACCACTTTTACGATCAGCAAGAAGAAGTTAAAGGCTTATCACGTTATGCGTAACATTGTGGTGTAACAATTTTTTAATGTGACTTTGCTCACGAATCGGCGCATATAAAACCGTTTAAATGCCGCTGAGGTTAATGCCTGACCAGTGAGGAACATATGAAGGTTAAAACACAATCCTGCGTTGTCGCGGGCAAGAAAACTGTTGCCGTTAGCGACCAGGAAATAGAATGGAATAATAAAGGAACGCTTGTGCAAATAACGCGAGGCGGTATTTGTGGTTCCGATTTACATTATTATCAGGAAGGTAAAGTCGGTAATTTCACCGTAAAAGCGCCGATGATTCTTGGCCATGAAGTTATTGGTAAAATTGTTCATACCGATTCCACAGAATTAAAAGAAGGGCAGGCTGTCGCAGTGAATCCATCGAAACCGTGTGGCCACTGTAAATATTGTCTGCAGCATGAAGAAAACCAGTGTACGGAAATGCGTTTCTTTGGCAGCGCGATGTACTTTCCGCACGTCGATGGCGGGTTTACCCGTTACAAAGTGGTGGATACCGCCCAGTGTATTCCGTTCTCGTCAAATGCCGATGAAAAAGTAATGGCTTTCGCTGAACCGCTGGCGGTGGCGATCCATGCGGCGCACGAAGCCGGTGATTTACAGGGCAAACGGGTCTTTATTTCCGGCGTCGGCCCGATTGGCTGCCTGATTATCAGCGCAGTAAAAACGCTCGGTGCGGCGGAAATTGTCTGCGCCGATGTCAGCTCGCGCTCGCTGTCGCTGGCGGCAAAAATGGGCGCTGACACACTGATTAACCCGCAGCATGACGATCTCGCTCTGTGGAAAGCGGAGAAAGGTTATTTCGATGTCAGCTTTGAGGTTTCCGGCCATCCGTCTTCCATCACCACGTGTCTCGAAGTGACCCGCGCCAAAGGCGTGATGGTGCAGGTAGGCATGGGCGGCGCAGTCCCGGAATTCCCGATGATGATGCTCATCGCTAAAGAGATTTCCCTTAAAGGATCGTTCCGCTTTACCACCGAATTCAATACCGCCGTGTCGTGGCTGGCGAATAACGTCATCGATCCGTTGCCGCTGCTGAGTGGTGAATATCCCTTTACTGAACTTGAGCAGGCGCTGAAATTCGCGGGCGATAAAACGCAGGCGGCGAAGGTCCAGTTGGTTTTCTGAGACATGAAATAAGGAATGTGAGCATGAACGATCTTTTTTCTCTTGAGGGCAAAAATGTCCTGATTACCGGTGCAGCGCAGGGCATCGGCTATTTACTGGCGACTGGGCTGGGTAAATATGGCGCGCAGATTATCGTCAACGATATTACCCAGGAACGTGCAGCAGCGGCGGTGGATAAGCTACAGAGCGCAGGCATCCGCGCGGTCGCGGCGCCATTCAACGTCACCCACAAACAGGAGATCGACGAGGCCATCGCGCGGATTGAAGCGCAGGTTGGTTCCATTGATGTGCTGGTGAATAACGCCGGGATCCAGCGTCGCCATCCGTTCACTGAATTCCCGGAACAGGAGTGGAATGATGTGATTGCGGTTAACCAGACCGCGGTATTCCTCGTGTCACAAGCGGTGACACGGCGGATGGTAGAACGCAAAGCGGGCAAAGTGATCAACATTTGCTCGATGCAAAGCGAGCTGGGCCGCGACACCATCACGCCATATGCGGCGTCAAAAGGGGCGGTGAAAATGCTGACCCGTGGTATGTGCGTTGAGCTGGCGCGCCATAACATTCAGGTCAACGGCATTGCGCCGGGTTATTTCCGGACTGAAATGACCAAAGCGCTGGTGGAAGACGAAGCCTTCACCGCATGGCTGTGCAAACGTACGCCTGCCGCGCGCTGGGGCGACCCGCAGGAGCTGATTGGCGCCGCGGTGTTCCTCTCCTCGAAAGCGTCTGATTTCGTTAATGGGCATTTGTTGTTTGTCGATGGCGGCATGCTGGTTGCCGTCTGACGCCATCGCCATCCTGTGCAGCGCGCAAGCGCTGCTTTTCTGGCACTGATAAGAGAGACGACTATGCCTTTAATAATAATTGCAGCGGGCGTTGCACTGCTGCTGGTGCTGATGATTGGCTTTAAGGTCAACGGCTTTATCGCCCTTGTCCTG
>NZ_JMTB01000079.1 GCF_000734965.1 Trabulsiella guamensis ATCC 49490 | reverse complement strand
TAAGGTCAACGGCTTTATCGCCCTTGTCCTGGTTGCCGCCGTAGTGGGCTTTGCGGAAGGGATGGATGCACAGGCAGTTCTGCATTCCATTCAGGGAGGGATCGGCGGAACGCTGGGCGGGCTGGCGATGATCCTCGGTTTTGGCGCGATGCTCGGGCGGATGATCTCCGACACCGGCGCTGCGCAGCGTATCGCCACCACGCTGATTGCTACGTTCGGTAAAAAACGTGTGCAGTGGGCGCTGATGATCACCGGTCTGGTGGTTGGTCTGGCAATGTTCTTTGAAGTCGGTTTCGTTCTGCTGTTACCGCTGGTATTCACTGTGGTGGCGTCAGCCGGGCTGCCGATGCTGTATGTTGGTGTGCCGATGGTGGCCGCGCTGTCAGTGACTCACTGTTTTCTGCCGCCGCACCCCGGCCCGACCGCGATCGCTACGATTTTTGAAGCCAACCTCGGCACCACGTTGCTGTATGGCCTGATCATCACCATTCCGACGGTGATCGTCGCCGGTCCACTGTTTTCCAAACTGCTGACCCGCTTTGAAAGAACGCCGCCGGAAGGCTTGTTTAACCCGCGGATCTTCAGTGAAGAGGAGATGCCGGGTTTCTGGAACAGTATTTTTGCCGCTGTGATGCCGGTGATCCTGATGGCTATCGCGGCGGTGTGTGAAATCACGATGCCGAAAGGCGACAGCGTCCGCGTGTTCTTTGAGTTCATCGGTAACCCGGCAGTGGCGCTGTTTATTGCTATCGTGATCGCGATTTTCACCCTTGGGCTGCGCAACGGGCGTACCCTTGAAAAAGTGATGGATATGGCGGCGGATTCGATTGGCGCTATCGCGATGATCGTTTTTATCATCGCTGGCGGCGGCGCGTTCAAGCAGGTGCTGGTGGACAGCGGTGTCGGGCAGTATATTTCGCAACTGATGACCGGCACGTCGTTGTCGCCATTGCTGATGTGCTGGACCGTGGCTGCGGTGCTGCGTATCGCGCTGGGTTCAGCGACCGTGGCGGCGATCACTACCGCTGGCGTGGTGTTACCGATCATCAACGTCACCCATGCCGATCCGGCGCTGATGGTGCTGGCGACCGGGGCAGGGAGCGTGATTGCTTCACACGTCAACGATCCGGGATTCTGGCTGTTTAAGGGTTATTTTAACCTCAGCGTGGGCGAAACGCTGCGCACATGGACGGTGATGGAAACGCTGATTTCATTCATGGGCTTAATCGGTGTTCTGACCCTGAACGCTGTTTTGCATTAACCATTTGGTGTACAACTGAGGGAAAGGGCGCCGCTTTCCCTCAGCGCCAGCCGGGACAGGCGTCGAGTCCGGAGAGATGATGAGAAACCACAGGATATCATTACAGGATATCGCCACCCTGGCGGGCGTCACCAAAATGACCGTCAGCCGCTATCTCCGTTCCCCGAAAAAGGTATCGAAAGAGACCAGGGAGCGTATCGCCAGAATCATGGAGGAGATCAACTACGTCCCCAACCGCGCGCCGGGTATTTTGCTGAACGCGCAAAGCTATACCATTGGCGTATTAATCCCTTCTTTTCAGAATCAGCTGTTCGCCGACATTCTGGCTGGCATCGAGTCTGTGACGTCCGGGCATAACTATCAGACCCTGATCGCCAACTATAACTATGACCGTGAATCGGAAGAGGAATCGGTCATTAATCTGCTCTCTTATAATATTGACGGGATTATTCTGTCGGAGAAATTCCATACGCTGCGGACGGTAAAATTCCTGCGTTCCGCCAAAATTCCCATTGTTGAACTGATGGATTTACAGGGCGAACGGCTCGACATGGAAGTGGGGTTCGACAACCGCCAGGCGGCGTTCGACATGGTGACCACCATGCTTGATAAGCGCCAGCGTCGCAAAATTATCTATCTGGGTTCGAAGGACGATATTCGCGATGAACTGCGTTTTCGCGGCTATTGCGACGCGATGACCGGGCGCGGCCTGGAGGCGCATCGCATCAACCCTCGCGCCAGCTCGTCGATTAACCTCGGCATGCAACTGATGAATGAAGCCTTAACCCGTTTCCCTGATACTGACGGTGTGTTTTGTACTAACGACGATATTGCCATGGGTGCGCTGTTATTGTGTTTCGAGCGGGGAATGGCGATCCCGGAACAGATCTCCATCGCCGGGTTCCACGGTCTGGAGATGGGCAAGCAGATGATCCCAAGCCTGGCGAGCGTTATCACCCCCCGCTTTGACATTGGCCGGATGGCCGCGCAGATGCTGCTCGATAAACTCAAAAATGACGATTTTAACCATGACACGGTGGATCTCGGCTACCAGATCTATCACGGTAATACGTTGTAATTCCCTTTCCGCGCCGCACGCCTCTAAGAATTATCCTGCTTTTTATTTCGCTTCCTGCCTTTACCCCACGTCCTGTGGGCTTATAAGAAAACGATCTGAATTGTTCATAATAGCGACTATTTACTTTGTTTATTATCGCGGCATATTACTTGTCACAAGTTTTTAACAAGTTTGTCTTAGGGTGAAACATTGTTCTGCTTTCGCTGGGGGGTATTTCTGGAGACCCCTTAAAACCTGGCGAGAGCGTGGAGAATTGCTTTTCATGCTTCCCTAATACTGCCGCGTTTGCTGGCACGGACCGGGTAGTTAACAGAGGTACGATCCTTCTCAGCACAGGTATGCAGTTAAGAGATGTTCAGGGAGCACGATCGCAATAGCTGTGGTTGTAAAGAACTCTTACTGTGAATATCTATGAGGATTTAAAATGAGCGTTGATTCTATCAGCAAGATCGGTGCTGCGGACGAGCACGGTTCGCTTACCTTTGGGCTTAAGTCGAACTATGACTTTATTGTTTGTGGTGCTGGTTCAGCCGGGTGTGTCGTTGCCGCACGTTTATCCGAGCTGCCGGGAGTACAAGTCTTGCTACTTGAAGCGGGCGATGATGATGTCAGCCCAACCATTTCCGACCCTGGCAGTTGGCCGTTGAACCTGGGTTCTAAATACGACTGGAATTTCGTTGGCGAACCTAATCCGCATCTGAATGGTCGGCGGCTGCCCTTAAATATGGGAAAGGGGCTGGGTGGTGGTTCAAGCATTAATGTCATGGTCTGGTCGCGCGGCCATAAAACCGACTGGGATTTCTTTGCGTCGGAGTCGGGTGATTCCGGCTGGGAATATGAGTCCATCCTCGGCTATTACCGACGAATTGAAAACTGGCAGGGTGCGCCTGATCAACGACGTCGCGGTAGTGGCGGACCAGTCTATGTTGCCCCGGCAACTGAACCGCAGCCGCTGGTGCATGCCACGTTACAGGCCGCCAGTGCCTTCGGTATTCCGCGTTTTGACAGCCCGAACGGTGAGATGATGGAAGGTCCGGGCGGGGTGGCGATTGCCGATTTACGTATTCGCGATGGCCGACGTCAGTCGCTCTACCGTTCTTATGTTTACCCGCGTATGTATCAGCCCAACCTGACGGTGGTGACCCATGCACTGGTGACGCGTCTGCTGTTTGAAGGCAAACAGGTGATTGGCGTGGAGGCAGTGATCAACGGCAAGCTCTGCCGTATTGGCGCGCTGTGTGAAGTGATCCTGTCAATGGGGGCTATCCAGACTCCGAAAGTGCTGATGCAGTCGGGGATTGGCCCCCAGCACGAGCTTCGCAGGCACGGTATCGACGTGGTCGAGCATCATCCTGGTGTGGGGCAAAACCATCAGGATCATATTGCTTTCGGCTGCACGTGGGAGTATCGCACGCCCCAGCCGATCAACGCGGGCGGTTGTGAGTCGACGCTGTACTGGAAGAGCGATTCGCGGCTTAATGCGCCGGATCTCCTGCAGTGTCAGCTTGAATTCGCCGTACCGTCGCCGCCGGAAGTGGGGATCGATCCCCCCGAGCATGGCTGGACCATGTTTGCCGGGCTGGCGCGTCCGAAAAGCCGTGGTAGCGTGAGTCTGACCGGCCCGAATCCTGACGATCCGCTGTTGATTGATCCTAACGTGCTCAGTGAGCCGGAGGATTTGGAAGCGGCTTTCGCTACCGTGGAACTGTGCCGGGCGATTGGCAACCATCCCCGATTTGATAACCTCATCAAACGCGAAGTGACGCCGCTGTACCGCGAGCGCCGCGAGATGGAGCAGTTCCTGCGCAACTCAGCGGTGACCTTCTGGCATCAGTGCGGTACGGCAAAAATGGGGCGCGATGCGATGTCGGTGGTCGACGGGCAACTGCGGGTGTACGGCATTAAGAATCTACGCGTCGCCGATGCGTCAGTGATGCCGAGGATCCCCGTTGGCAACATCATGGCACCTTGTGTGGTGATCGGTGAACGTGCCGCTGATCTCATCAAAGCAGCGCATGGGTTGCAGACGATGGGATCGCATTATTTCTGAGAGGTAGTGGTGATCAGAGCGCTCATAGAGGTGTGTGAGCGCTCTTTTTGTTTGGTTTATATGGTCTTTTTCTTGAGACTTGTTTAATTTCAGCGCCAGATTGGGCAATGACAATGAATTTCGCACAGTAGTGTTGGCCTTGATGTTGATCCGGGAGCAATCCAGTCTGGGACTACTTGCGATGCAGTTCGATCGTGAAATCGTAATACTCATTAATACACCATGTGCGCGTATGTTCGACGGGACGATCGTTATGAGTAAAGCCGGTGCGGGTGACCAGCAATACCGGCTCATTCCTGCCGATGCTGAGACGCTTAACAAGCTCTTCATCTGCAATCGCCGCGCTGAAATGCTGGACGGCTCGTATCACGGGAGCGCCCTTTTTCTCGAGGTACACATAAAGTGATTCTTCGACTTCTCCGATCGTTTCCAGTAGATCAGCAGGAATAACCGCCGTCTGAAGGGAAACGGCAATACCGTTGATTTTTCGTAGCCGGGTCAGTTCGACCACCTCTGTACGGGGATCAATCAGATGAAGAATATGTTGCTCATCATGCGTAGCCGAACGGCGTACAAATGCCACCAGTTCACTTGTCGCTTTGCCCCCTGTGGCCTCAGCCATTTCACTGAAACTTTCAAGAAAAGGTAACGACTGGCGCACGTGGGGAGCAACAAACGTGCCCGACCCCTGATTACGCACGAGGATGCCTTCCTCTAAAAGATACTGCAGTGCTTTCCTGGCGGTTCCACGCGCAATCCCAAGCTGTTCCACTAAAATGCGCTCTGACGGGAGTATATCTCCCGGCTGCAGGCGACCATCGTTAACGGCCGACTTAATGGCACCCGTCAGCTGAAGATAAATCGGCATTGTGCTGGTTTCATCGATTTTTATATTAAGCTGTTGGGCGGCTTTCATATTTCCCCTGACACGCACTGTTGTAGCTGATTCCACTGACATCACATTCCCTTTCAGAAAACATCGGGCACCGAACCTTATACGCCTTCAAATTAAAGACATGGCGATCACAAAACAAGCGTAAAGAGATTCAAAAAGGATAAACGGTTCTATATGGTACACTAGTGGTACATAAGTGGTTCATTTTGGTTTAAGGCGATAACGGCTTTCAGATCATTTTCAGCCTGCAGACCGAATCAAACAGTTTTTAAACAAAGAAGGAGTGAACATGACAAATAAGCGATTACTCGACTGCTGCAACTCTGATTTTCAGACGATGGACAGGGCTGCTCTTTTATATGCAGTTCGTGCAAGCGAAGGACGGGTAATGGTGAGCGAATCAATTGCCATTACGCAGCCGCTGCTTAACAGCGTGACCAATGCAGAGTTAGCAGCCTCCCAGGGAGCAGATATCATCCTGGTAAACATGTTCGATAGCGAAAATCCGTGCATCATGGGTATGCCAGCAGGCACGCCTCCGGAACAGACACTGCATGAACTCCAGCGCCTGACCGGCAGGATCATCGGCGTTAATCTTGAAGCCGTTGATCCGAATTTTGCGACTGAACATGACGACCTGTGGAAAATGAAATCGGGCCGGGCCGCCACGCCTGAAAATGCCCGTCGGCTTATCAACATGGGAGCGAAAATACTTGTCCTTACAGGAAACCCCAATAACGGTGTCAGCAACCAGGCATTAGGTGAGGCCGTTAAATCAATCAGAGAGGCAACAGGAGAAAGCGCTGTTATTATCAGCGGTAAGATGCATGGCGCAGGTATTGTCAGCGAAAGCGGTAGCAGTATCATCAGCGAAGAGGATGTAAGATGGTTTGCGACGCAGGGAGCGGATGTCATTTTGCTCCCGGCGCCAGGTACCGTACCCGGAATGAGTCTGGAACGTGTATCGCGTCTGGTTGATACCGCACATCGTCATGGCGCGCTGGCGATGACGGCAATTGGGACCTCTCAGGAAGGCGCTGATATCAGCACGATCCGCCAGATAGCGCTCTGGAGTAAAATGGCGGGGGCAGATTTACATCATATAGGTGATACCGGATATATGGGTATGGCGCTTCCTGAAAATATCCTGGCATACAGTATAGCTATACGTGGTGTCAGACATACATATAACCGCATTGCCCGCTCTGTTAACCGCTGAAGATAGCGGCAACGCTATCCTTATTTCACGCAGGCTTTTATCGCGTTTGCGTGGGCATCGCATTACTCCAGCCAGATCATGCTTCTCAGCACGGTATGCCAGTGGCTGCGAGACCAGTTCCTCAGGTCGGCAAACTGATCTCATGTTCGGTGAATCGGTCTTTCCCCATGACGATCGCCTCCGGGGACATGATCAGTATGTCGGAATATCTCTAAAAGTGAATGGTTCGATTTACAGGGATGCTTACATTATGAGGTGCCTAATAAGGTGCCTAAAAGGTTCGGTTTTAATTAGTTGGCATCAGACTTCGCTGGACAAATTGAGGGCACAAAAAAGCCCGCAGGGATTGCGCCGTGCGGGCTCTTAGGACTTCATCGGATGACTCTGGTAATCACCGATGGAGAATTTTGGTGGAGCTGGCGGGAGTTGAACCCGCGTCCGAAATTCCTACATCCTCGGTACTACATGCTTAGTCCAGTCTTTACATTCGCTTGCCAGCTGCGAACGGACACGCCACTAACAAACTAGCCTGATTAGTTTTAACGCTTCAACCCCAGGCAGGGCATCCACGCGATCTCTTTTAGGTTTGACCTCTCTTGATCCCCGTCCTAAGAGCGGAGGCTAGGGAGAGAGGGCTCTGAGCAGGTTATTAAGCTGCTAAAGCGTAGTTTTCGTCGTTTGCGACTATTTTTTTGCGGCTTTTTACGAGGCCAACCGCCCCTCGGCATGCACCTTGGGTTTCGCGAATCCCGTCGAATCCAGAATCAGCCCCAATGTGTTCTGTCGATTATAACAGATTTGTGAAGCCCTTTGCCAGCCAGGTTCTGCTCACTTATCGCTCACGTAGCGCTTCTTTTGCGCGATTGAACGGTTTGATCAGGTAATCGATGATCGATTTTTCACCGGTTTTGATATCCACGCTGGCAATCATCCCCGGCACGATGGAGAAGTGGCGTCCCGCTTTGTTGACCAGATAATCCTGATGCGTACGGATAAACACCCGGTAATAGACGATCTCCGGTTTCACTTTATCCTGAATGGTGTCCGGCGAAATAGTTTCAACTTCACCTTCCAGCCCGCCGTAGATGGCGTAATCGTAAGCGGTGATTTTCACCAGCGCACGCTGACCGGGGTGGATGAAGGCGATATCGCGCGGGGAAAGCCGCGCTTCAATCAGCAAACGATCATCAACCGGGACGATTTCCATCATCTCGCCGTTAGGCGGGATCACACCGCCGATGGTGGTGACCTGGATGTTTTTCACAATCCCGCGGACAGGCGAACGGATGGTCAGCCGCGTCACTGAATCCTCACGCCCTTTAATGATGGCGGAGAGCATATCCACTTCGGCATTGGCTTTTGACAGTGCCTCCCGCGCCTGCACGTAATACTGCGAACGCAGATCGGTAATTTTCAGGCCTAAATCGCTCTTTTGCCGTTGCAGCCGCAGCACTTCCACATGACTGGCGGCACCGCTTTTTTCCAGCCGTTCGGTGATCGCCAGTTCTTTATTGACCGAGACCAGTGCGGTGCGCAGTTCCGTCTCCGAGTCTTTCAGTTGCGCGCGGCGGGAGTTGAACAGCCGCGTCTCGGAGGCGATCAATTCCGGCCAGGCATTGAGCGATGCCGGGAAGGTGAGGGGAAGATCATTCACCTCCGCATACAGGCGCGCACTGGAGGCTAATGACGCGCGATAGCGTGCGGCGCTTTCGCCAACGTTAGACTCAGAACGGGTCGGATCGAGCCGAGCGACGATCTCTCCCGCCTGTACCTGATCCCCTTCGCGCACGGTCAGTTCGGCGAGTATCCCGCCGTCGAGTGACTGCAAAATCTGCTCGCGGGAGCTGGGCACCACTTTGCCGGTACCGGTTGAGACCTCATCCAGAATGCCGAACCATGCCCAGACGCCCGCCACCACAAACAGCAGTGTGCTGAGCAGAATAATACGACTCGATCCGGCGTGCTCGTGGTGATGGCGCACGTCGGGGGTGTCCATCGCAGCGTCATGCAGACTGGTTTTCATTTTTCCACTCCCGTGCACTGGACTGCGCCGCCATCCGGCTGTTGCTCATCGCCTGCGCTTTTGGCGCATCCATCACCACCTGGCCTTCGTTCAGCACCACCACACGTTCGACCAGGTCTAATATCGGCACACGATGGGTGGCGACAATCAGCGTACGATTGCCCAGCCACGGGGTGATGCGCTGGATAAATTCCCGTTCGGTGTGGTCGTCGAGTGACGCCGTAGGTTCATCAAGCAGAACAATATTTGGCGAGCGCAACAGCATGCGGGCGAGCAGAATCGACTGCCGTTGCCCGCCGGATAATCCCGCGCCGCCCTCCATAATCGGGTGGTCGAGTCCTTTCTCCAGGCGTTTGACAAAGTTGTCGGCACCGCTGATTTCCAGCACCTCAAAAATCGCCTCATCGCTGGCGTGCGGCGCGCCGAGTGTCAGGTTCTCGCGTAGCGTGCCGTAAAACAGCCGCGCGTTCTGGCTGAGCAGGCCGATGTTACGCCGCAGATCGGCGGTGTCGATGTGCCCCATGCTGAGGTTATCCAGCCGCACGTCGCCGCTGACGATCTCCATGCCGCCCGCCAGCGCCTGCAACAGCGTTGATTTTCCTGCGCCGTTGCGCCCGAGTAGCGCAATGCGTTCGCCGGGGAGGATCTCAAGGCGCGAAATCCGCAGCGGAATGCGCTGCTCTTCGCTGTGATAGCGAAACTGCGCGTTTTCAAACTGGTAATGGCCGTGAAAAATCGCCTGATGGACGAGATTTTCATCACGTCCGGTCTCTGTCGGAAGTTGCATGATGCTGTCCAGCCCCTGTTTGGCCGCTTTCACCTGTTGCCAGCGGGCCAGCACACCGCAGAGGTTGGCCATCGGCGCGATCATGCGTGACGCCAGCATCGAGGCGGCCACTACTGAACCGGTAGTGAGATCGCCGTCGATCACCATTGGCGCGCCGAAGAGGATCACCGCGGTATAAACCAGACTCTGAATGGTCATCCCCCAACTGATCAGCCCCTGCGTCAGCTCGCGGGTGCGCAGACCGGATTCCGCAGTGATGCGAATGTAGCTGTTCCACTGTTGCAGAAAGCGGTTTTCCGCCTGCATCAGTTTGATGTCTTCCAGTCCCTGCACGCTCTCCACCAGCACGGCATTGCGCAGCGACGCTTCGTGGGCAGACTGGTTCGCCAGCAGCGCCAGCCGTTTTTGCAACAGCAGGCCGGGAAGCACCATCAGGATCGCCGCAACAGGGGCAATCCATGCCAGCGGCGGCGCGATGATCGCCAGCACGACGATAAACAGAAAAAAGAAGGGCAGATCGACAAGCGTCGACAGGGTCGAGGAGGTGATCATTTCGCGGATCTGCTCCAGATCGCGTAGCTGCGAAATAAAGCTGCCGGTCGATCGCGGAATGGCACTGTTGCGCAGCCGCAGCGCATGGCCGAATACGCGATCAGAAATCCGCATGTCCGCCTGTTTGCCGATCACATCCATAATGTGGCTGCGCGCCACTTTCAGCAGAAAACCAAAAATCACCGCCACCAGCACGCCCGTCGCCAGCACATACAGCGTGGGGTACGACTGTGCCGGGATCACCCGGTCATAGACCTGCATCGAAAACAGGATCCCGGAGAGCGACAGCACGTTTACCAGAAACGCCGCCAGCATCACCGGACCGTACGGGCGCCAGTCGGCCAGCACCAGGGTTTTCAACCAGTCAGGGCTGAAGCGGGTCACGTAGGTGTCCACGCGACTGTCCCGTAAAGCCGAGAGCGGGCGCAATACGGCGATAAAGCGAATCTCCGCCAGCAGCGTGTTGAGCGGCAGACGGTTAGTGCGCCGTTCATGGTCGATGAGGCAGATATCCACGGTCTCCTGGCCGTCAAAATGCTCAATGACCACCAGTTGCCCGTCATTCAGTGAAGCCACTACCGGCAGCCGCCAGTGGGAAATCGCTTCAGCTGACGGCGTTAACTGGTGGAACGACAGACCCGCCTGGCGCGACAGTTGCGTCAGTGCGGAATACATGCCTTTATCTTTAAACCACGGCGCATTGGCCTGTAATGTGCCGGGCGAACAGGCCACGCGGTAATGGGCGGCGACATGACTTATCGCCAGCGCCCAGTGGCTGAGTGCACGCTCGGTCAGCAATTCTTCAACGGGAGGGGAGGTGTGGGTCATGGCTGGATCTCCACAGACTGAATGCTGCGGTTCTCTAAACCGAAGGCACTGCGCAACTTGCCGCTGTTGTAGAGGCAGTTAAGCTGCAACTGATGGAGCTGGCTGAGCGTCTGCTGCTGCGCGAAACGCGCCTGAAAAACTTCCTGTTCAGCGTTGAGCACGTCGAGCAGCGGGCGTGAGCCGAGGTCGAGATACTGCTGTTGATACAGTTCGCGGGTGCGCTCGCTGAGCCTCTCCTGGCGCTGCAACACCTGCAACGCGCCAAGCAAATTCAGTGCTTCGCTGCGGGATTCCATCAGCTTTTGCCGTACGTCGAGGCGAGTGCGCTTGATGCCGGACTGCGCTGCTTCCAGTGCGTGGGTGGCGGCGTTGCGCCGTGCCGTGAGACCGCCGCCCTGGTAAATGGGCATTTCGACTTTAACCCAGGTGGAATACTGAGTGCGATCGAGCGCGTCGTGGCTGGGGTATTTATCGTTGAGGTAATGCTGTACCTGCGGCTCCAGCGAAATGGTGGGGGTCATTTGCGCTGTGGCGTAATCGAGATTGGCTTTTGCGACGTTGGCCTGCGCCCAGGCGGCAAGCACCGAGGGTACTAAGCGGTCGTCCGGCTGGGAGATATCGCAGCTTTTGCCGAGTTTTTGCGGAAATTCGTCGCTGATGGCGTTGAGATTATCCCAACCGAGCCAGCTCATGAGTGTCGCCTGTGTGCTCTCCAGACTGGCCTGATATTGAATCAACTGAGAACGGGCCGACGCGATGCGGGCATCGGTTTGCACGACGTCCGAGAGCGAGGTGGCGCCTTCGTCATTGCGCTGCTGTGTCAGTTTGCCGATGGCATTCAGTGCTGCCAGTTGTTCTTCAGCGATAGCCACCATCTGCTGCCAGGTCTGCACCTGCACCATCGCGACAGCAGTGTCGTGGCCGACGCTGTCAATGCTGACCAGCACGTTGGCTTGCTGCTGTGCAACGCCAGCGCTCTCCGCACGGACCTGGCTGTCGACCTTGCCGAAGTCGTAAAGCATCTGGGACAGTGACAATACCAGCGACGGGCTGAAGCCATGATCGAGATAGGTGTTGGAGTAGCCGTTATTCATCCCGGCGCTGATCTGCGGGTAGTATTTCGCTTTCGCGACATTCACTTGTTCCGTCTGCGCCCACAGTTTACCAATCGCTTCGTTGATTGACGGGTGCCAGTTAACCGCACGGTTTACCGCCTCATTGAGCGTGAGTGTTCCCGGCGGCGCGGCATCCAGCTTTAGCGTGGAGGAGCCATCCAGCGCGGGGAGTTCTTGCCCGGCCAGCCCTTGCGTCGTAATACGCTGCGGTTCGTCATCGGCAAAGGCTGCCACGCACAGACAGCTCGCCAGCCAGCAGGTTGCAGGCAGTATTTTTCCCATACATTATCCCTAAGAAAGCGAAAGACATTATTTTCTGCGCCCCGGACGTACATGCGTCCGGGGCTGCTGTCGGTCTTATCAGGTCACAATATGGTTCTGTTGGATCAGCTCATCGAGCGTGGTGTGAACATTCTCCAGCGTCACGAGGTTAGTGGAGTGGTACGTCGAGCCGGTACCGTCGCGGTCGATGGATATCACCGTGTTGTTGCCGCTGGCGGAGACCGTCAGGTAGTTGCCGAGTGAGGCGTTCTGCCCGTTCCAGCCTACCAACAGGTCGCCAATGTCTACCTTGTCGCCCTGCGCCAGCGAGAAATTGCTCCAGCTGTCGGTGGTGCCATTACCGCCAGTGGCGTCGTTGCTGCTGAGCAGGTGATAAATCAGCGTGTCGCCGTAGATACTCCCGACGACTCTGTCGGCCTGGGCAGTGCTTACCGTCTGCGGGTTCATGTCGATGGTCAGCGTGGCGCTGTCGGTATGACCATTTTGATCGTTGAGCGTATAGGTGAATGTCTCCTTCTGGGTGATGGTCGAAATGGCAACGCCGTTGTTGAGCGTATAGGTGTAATGGCCGTCAACGCCGACGGTCAGCCTGCCGTAGAGGCCATTAATGGTGGCTTCTGCATTGCTGTTGGTCAGCGGATCGAGCGTAGCGGTGCTGCCGCCTGCGCCGTTGACCGTCAGCAGGGTATGAACGCTGGCGAGCTGATCAGCCGCACCTGTCGAACCGCTGCCATCAAAGATGTTGCCGGTAACGGCACTGGTACCCGAACTCTCGAAGTTATCGAGATCGATGGTGGTGCCTCTGACGTCCGGGGTGATAGTGATATTGCCGATGGACAGCGCGCCGACGTTGCCGGTATAGGTCAGCGTGTAGCTGCCAGAGTGCAATTCCAGACCTGGCACCGCGACATCAATCGCGCCGCCCAACAACGAACCACCGCTGAAGTTGCCGCTGGCGACGATGGTACTGCCGTCTTTGATTGTCCAGTTGACCGTCAGCCCGCCGAGCGCCAGTGTTGAGGCAATCTGGAAATGCAGGATCACATCTTTCACCGCAGATCCGGCGGCAATATCAATAGTACCGTTGCCAGTGGCGGTGGTGGGGTTAAACAGTGATGAGGTCCATGTTACCGTTCCGACGCTACTGTCGGTAAACGGCTGAGATGTGTCCTGCAATGTGGTGACTGTCATCAGGCTACTGGTGTCGTTGACTGCATCCACACCGTGCGGCGTCGGGGTGATATTCAGCGTCGCGGTGCTGGTATCGCCGTTGGCGCCGGTGATCTTGTAGACAAAGCTGTCCGGCGTTTTGATACTGTCGGCACCGACGCCGCTTTTCAGCGTGTAAGTGTAGTTGCCTGCGGCATCGATCGTCAGCGTACCGTACAGCCCGTCGATAGTCGTGGTGCCAGTGGCGGAGACAAGATGCCCGTTCACCTCGGTGACTGTGACGGCACCGCTATGGGCGTCGTTGGTCAGCACGTTCCCCGACGTCGTCGCACTGACACTGTCGACGTTGTAGGTGTGGTCCGCAAGTACATCCAGCGTGTAGCCTGTCAGCACCGAAATACCGCTGGCCGTATCGAGCAGGAACAGGTACTTCCCGCCCGGCAGCGTGAGCGTGAGTGGATCGGACTGACCGCCAAGCAGCGGCGCGTTCAGCCAGTTATCCACTACCCGGTACTGTTCATACTGCTGTGTGGCGTCGTTGAAGCGATAGATCAGCAGATCCCACGACGAAGCGATCGCCACGCCGCCGACACTGGACTGTAGCGTCATGGTGCGGGTGGAACCTTCTTCAACGTCGAAGATGATCGGGTTACTGAGATCGTCCAGCACGTTAGCACTCAGTACGTTGCCCAGGTTGACGCCGACGACGGTAAAGCCGTCCTGTGACGAAGCGCCGTTATTTACCGCTGACACGTCGGTATCAAAGACCAACGATGTGTTGTCATCTGCCGCCGTCACGCTGCTGGCCGTCGCGCCCGCGCCGAGAGTCACAATGAGGTTTGCCGACGCACTGCTGCCGTTCTGGGTAATGGTGTAAGTGAAACTCTCCGTTCTGCCGAGCACCGTCGCCGAGGTGTCGGTCAGGGTGTAGGTGTAACTGCCATCCTGATTGATATGCAGCGTCCCGTAGTTCCCCTGCACATCAATGCCGCCTGACGGCACCGTGATCGTGGCGCCACTGGCATCGGTGATGGAGGTCACCACCGTCCCGGTCGGGGCGTTATCCTGCCCGCTGTTCGGATCGATATCGGTGATTACATTGCCGGTTTCGCTGGTGCCGCCAGTGATCGTTCCGGCACTGGTCTGGTTCACTGTAACGTCGAGGCTGGTGTAAGAGCCGGTGGCCAGCAGATCCGTGTTATAGCTCAGCACGCGATAGCTACCGCCAGGCAAGCCTTCGAGATTCAGCGTGACGCCAGAGGCACCAAGCGTCAGCAGATTGAGGAAGCGTGGATCGGTGGAGTCGGCGTAGGTGGTCCACATTTGCAGGTTAGTGTCGTACACCTGCACCAGGATCTCCATGGAGCTTAACAATGACAGCACCACGCCAGTGCCTGCGGCGTTGATAGTGACATTGCCGCTACCACCGTCAGCGATGGTGAATTCCACATGTGCCGTGTCATTCCCTAGTACCGAAGCCACGTTGCCCAGCGCGCCGACCAGCAGGACACCGTAATCATCGTAATGCTGCGTGGTGACTTCGGCCTCGGTGACCAGCGGCAGGTTGACGACATTGTCATTTGCCGCCAGCGGCAGGTCGGGCGCGGTAGCCGTGTACGGCGGCGAGACGTTACCTGCACCATCGGTTGCTGTAACAGTGATATTTTCCCCGTCAATCTGACGGGTCGGTAACGTCGCTGTCCAGTTGCCGTTACTGTCGGTAGTTGCGGTGATAGTGGCGCCGCCAGGCAGGGTCACCGTCACCGTACTGTTGGCTTCCGCGGTACCACTGATTGAACTGCCGTCCGCGCTGACCGTCGCAGCTGGCGCGTCGGGAGCGACGGTATCCACGTTGATACCAAACGTCTGAGAGGGCGCGCTGGTACCGTTCACGTTAGTAGCAGTGACAGTGAAACTGTGCACGCCGTTATCCAGCGCGGTTGACGGCGTAAAGCTCCAGTTGCCTTGTGCATCAGCAGTAGTACTGCCGAGCAACGCTCCGTTGTCATACAGAGTGACGATAACCCCTGGCTGCGCGGTTCCGTGGAGTTCAGGCAGGGTATCGTTGGTGCTCTGGCCTCGTGCCACACTGCCTGCTTCTGGCGTGACATCATCCAGCACGCTGGAGATGATCGGTGTGGCCGGGAGCCCGGTTGACGGTGCGGTAAAGCTGGTGGAGTCGCCGGCATTGCCTGCCCGGTCAGTTGCCGTGGCAGACAACATTTCACTGTTAGTCTGCGCCGGGGTAATCGTTGCTGTGAAGGCGCCCGTTCCGTCAGCGGTGGCAGTGCCCAACACGGTGCCATCGGCGGCGGTGATGGTCACCGTACTGCCGGCTTCCGCCGTCCCGGTCACCTGCGTACCGGTATCGTTTACCGCCAGCACGACCGGCGCAGCAGGCCCGGTGGTGTCAATGGCGATGGTAGTAATAGCGGAAGGCACACTGGTATTGCCTGCGATGTCGGTGGCCGATGCGGTGAACGCGTGGTTACCTTCACCGAGGGCGGCGCCCGGCGTGAAGGTCCAGTTGCCGTTAGCATCCGCCTGCACCTGACCAATCTGCGTG
Organism: Trabulsiella guamensis ATCC 49490; assembly: GCF_000734965.1. Taxonomy (GTDB): domain Bacteria; phylum Pseudomonadota; class Gammaproteobacteria; order Enterobacterales; family Enterobacteriaceae; genus Trabulsiella; species Trabulsiella guamensis. The sequence continues at coordinate 29,901 of NZ_JMTB01000079.1, read as the reverse complement.
CCGCCATCGAAAATTGTGACGGTGGCGTTGGCTTCCGCTGTCCCGTTCAGCGTCGGGGTGGTGTCGTTGGTCGGCTGTGTGCCGGTGACGGGCCCGGTGACACTGCCGGTGTTATCGACAATGCTGCTGATCACGGGTGCCGCTGGCGCGGTAGTATCAACCCGGACTGTCCAGTCAGCTGACGTTCCGCTGGTGTTACCTGCGGTATCGGTGGCGGTCAGGGTGAAATCATGAGCGCCATTGGTCAGCGCCGTCGGCGGGCGGAACGTCCAGTTGCCGTCACTGCCGACGGTGGTAGAGCCGAGCGCCACGCCGTCGCTGTAAATAATAATGATCGATCCAACATCTCCCGTACCATTCAGTACCGGGCGGGTATCATTCGTCGTACCGCCGTCGGCTATCGTGCCTGTGTGTGGCGTGGTGTTGTCCGTCACGCCGGAAATCATCGGCACTGCTGGCGCGGTAACATCCACGACAACGGTAAAGGGACTGGATGGCCCGCTGGAATTGCCCGCCGTATCGGTGGCGGTGACGGTAAAGCTGTGGTTGCCGCTCGCCAGTGGGGTGACTGGGGTGAATGTCCAGTTGCCGTCCGGTTGTACGGTGACAGAACCCAGTACCGTGCTGCCGTCCAGAATGGTTAATGTGGCGCCTGCTTCACCGCGGCCACTTAAGGCCGGTTGCGTGTCGTTGGTTACCTGACCGCTGGTCAACGGGCCAGTGACGCCAGGCTGATCGTCCACCACTGATGTAATCGTCGGCGCTACAGGCGCGGTGGTATCCACCACCAGTGTAAAGGTCGGTGAAGTGGCGCTGGTGTTACCCGCTGGATCGGTCACTTTGATGGTAATAGGATGGTTGCCATCAGCAAAGGTGGTGCCACTGTAGCTCCAGTTGCCGCTGCCGTCCGCGGTGGTCGTGCCGATCAGCGTGCCGTTGTCGTAAATCTGTACCGTGGTGTTGGCATCGGTGGTGCCACTGAGCGTCGGGACGGTATCCCGTGTCGGATCGCCCGTTGTCAGCGTCACCGGTGTGGTGCCGGTATCATCCGTGACGGTGGGGAGCGCAGGTGTGCCAGGTGCCGCCGTATCAACGTTAAAATCAAAACTGGTCGATGGGCTGCCGATATTGCCCGCGTCGTCGGTTGCGACCAGCGTGATACTGTGCGGGCCGTCATCGAGCGGCGTGGCCGGCGTGAAGGTCCAGTTACCGCCAGGGCCTACCGTGACGGAACCAATAGCCGTGCCGTTATCGTTAATCGTCAGCACGGATCCCGGTTCTGCTGTTCCCGACAGGGTCGGACGCGCATCGCTGGTGGTGCCACCACTGGCAATCGCCCCGGTGACTGGCAGTTGGTCGTCAATCACCGAATCCAGCGCTGGCGCGGTCGGGGCTGAGGTATCGACTGTAATGGTAACGTCCGGTGATGAGCCGCTGCCAGGCTGACTGACGGCGAAGTGGTGATCGCCTTCGCCCAGCGGAGTGGTGAGCTGATATTCCCAGTTGCCGTTACCATCGGCGGTGACGGAATCCAGTCTGGTGCCATCCAGCCAGATAGTGACGATGGCGTTTGCCACCGCAGTACCGCTAAGGGTTGGCAGTGTATCGTTGGTGCTGTCACCGCTGACAAGCGCCCCGGAAAGCGGGGTGATATCGTCAGTGATGACCAGTGTCGGTGGCAGGACGGTTCCGGGATTGTCGGCAGCGATGAAACCAGTCGGTGGGCTCTGATTGCCGGCCGGATCCTGAGCGGTTGCGTTCAGCGCCTCACCGTTCACCTGCGCGGGGGAGATCGTCACGCTGTAGTTGCCGCTACCATCAGCCACGCCCGTGCCGAGCACGGTTCCGGCGTTGTCTGTGATGATGATGGTGCTGCCTGCGTCGGCGGTTCCGCTCACCAGCGTGCCGTTGGGATCAACCGTACCCACCGTTGGAGATGCGGGGGCCGTAGTGTCTACGGTCAGCATGATGGGGTTTGAAGGCGGCAATGTATTACCGGTGCTGTTTTCCGCACCAAAGCTAAAGGTATGATCACCTTCGCTTAATACCGGACTGCTCCATGTCCAGGTGCCGTCCGGGTGGACCGTAACGCTGCCGACCGGCGTGGTGGTGTCGGTGTCATAGATCAGTACCGTGCTGCCAGGTGTGCCAGTACCGTTGAAAGTGAGTGTATTGTCGTTGGTTGACGCCCCGTCTGTCAGCGCACCAGTCACTGGCGCGGTATCATCCACGACTTCAATAAGCGCCGGAGCCGCAAGCAGTACAGTGTTAACGGTCAGCGTAAAGTCGCCAGAGGTCGCACTGTTGTTTCCGGCAGGGTCACGGGCTACAGCGGTCAGCGTCCAGGTGCCATCCTGTAGCGGAGTCGCGGGGGTAATTGACCAGGTGCCGTTGGTCACAGTCGCTTCACCAATCACCGTTGTGCCGTTATACAGCGTCACGATGGTGCCGTTTTCACCCGTACCGTTTATTGTCGGAGTTGCGTCATCGGTTGTGCCGCCGCTGGCAATCGTCGCGGGTATACCCGCATTGTCATCAGCGCTACTAATGACTGGCGCTGCTGGGGGCGTAGTGTCGATGGTAAAGGTGATGGGGTCTGACGCCACACTGGTATTCCCTGCCGGATCAGTTTCTTTCACCGTCAGGGTATAGCTGTCCTCTGGCAGCGCCGGGGAGGGGGTGAAACTCCAGTTACCGTTGCTGTCGACCTGCGTTGAGCCGATGGCCGTGTTGCCGTTGTAGAGGGTGATCAGATTTCCGGCATCACCGGTGCCACTGATGGTGGGCGTCGTGTCGTTAGTGGCGCCGTTATTGCCCACGTTACCGGTGCCGGGAGCGGCATTATCGGTGATCGTCGGGATTGCCGGTTTGTCCGGCGCGGTCAGATCGACCACCACGGTGTAACTGCCTGAAATGTCTCCGGTATTGCCTGCCGGGTCGGTCGCCGTTGCTGTCAGTACATTGTTCCCTTCCGGCAAATCGCTGGAGGGCTGGAAAGTCCATTGCCCGTCACTGCCGACAGTGGTACTGCCAATCGCGCTGCCGTTGTTGTAAATCGTAATGACAGAATCAACCTCCCCTTCGCCTGAGAGCGTGGGGCGCTGGTCGTTGGTGGCGTTGCCGCTGTTCAGCACCACGCCATTGCCGTCAACCACCACAGTGGCCGAATCGATGAGCGGTGCGTCCGGCGCGGTGCCGTCAACCGTTAAGGTGAAGCTCGCTTCGCCGCTTTCGTTGCCAGCCGGATCGGTCGCGGTGGCGGTCAGGGTATGCGAGCCGTCACCCAGCGGCGTTTGCGGGGTAAAAGTCCATGCGCCATCACCATCGACAATAGTGGTACCGATGGGGGTGCCATTGTCGTAAACGGTGATTGTTGAGCCAGCGACAGCGGTACCGCTCAGTTGCGGTTGCGTTTCATCGGTCAGTTGCGTGTCATTCAGCGTGGTGCCAGCGTCGTCTTTGACCGTATCAATGGCGGGCGTTGCGGGTGCGCCAGTATCGATAGTCACCGTAAACGCTGCTGAGGGGGAGGTGGTGTTACCGTTGCTGTCGCTGGCGGTCACGGTGAACGAGTGTTCGCCATCGTCCAGTGGTGTGGTGACCTGATAGCTCCAGGTGCCTGACGTGCCGACAGTGATGCTGGTGAGTAATGTGTCGCCGTCATAGAGCTTCACTACTGATCCCGGTTCGCCAGAACCGCTGATCATCGGCGTATTATCATTGGTGAGACCGTTATTCGCGACGGTGCCGAGCACCCCGGGCATATCATCCGTCACTCGGGTGATCGTGGGCGTCTGCGGCGGTGTGGTGTCGATAATCACCACGAAAGCGCCTGATGGCGGGCTGGCATTGCCGCTGACATCGGTCGCGGTGACCGTCAGTGAATGCGAACCCTGGCTCAGGCCGGGAGAGGGTGTAAAACTCCAGTTGCCCTGCGCATCTGCGGTGGTCTGCCCGAGCAGTACATTGTTGTCGTAAACCCTGATGACGGCACTGGCTTCGGTGATCCCCGCCAGTGTGGGCGTCGTGTCATTGGTAGTCTGCCCGTTCTGCAGCGGTCCGACCGTATCCGGCGCATCGTCGGTGACAGTGAAACCTGAAGGTGCGCCAGGGGAAAAGGTATCGACAATCAGCGTGAACCCGTTTGTGGGATCACTTTCGCCGAGCGGGTTGGTCGCGGTAACGGTGATTTCATGGTTCCCTTCTGCCAGTGGCGGCTGCGGTGTGAAGTTCCAGGAGCCATTGCTGTCAGCGACCACTGAGCCAATGGCGGTGCCGTTATCGTAAATCTGGATTGTCACCCCCGGTTGCGACGTGCCGCTGAAGGTGGGCGTGTTATCATCAGTGGACTGATTGTCTGTCAACGGGCCGGTGACACTGCCTGCGTTGTCCTGAACCGCGTTCATTGTCGGTGCGGCTGGCGCTGTGGTGTAGACATAGAACGTATCGCCATTGGTTATCGGGCTGGTATTACCCGCTTTATCGGTTTGCGAGACGCCAAACTGATGCGTGCCCTCTGCCACCGCTGTCGCTGGCGTGAAACTCCAGTTTCCCTGGTTGTCGGCTGTGACACTGCCGACAGGCTGACCATTGTCATAAATCGTGATTATGTTGCCCGCTTCACCAGTACCGGAAAGCGTCGGGGTGTTGTCGTCTGTGATGGTATTCGCCGCGATGGTGCCCGTACCGGAACCCGCGTCGTCCGTGAGTGCGGCGATAGCGGGAGCTTCCGGCATGTCGGTATCAACGTTCAATGTAAAACTCTCAGAGGGCTGGCTTTCCCCTTTGATGTTGCTCGCCGTGACGGTAATGGTATGGCTTCCGTCGCTCAGCGGCTCTGACGGTGTAAAGTCCCAGTTGCCGTCAGCGTCTGCCCGGACAGAACCGACTTCGATACCATTATCGTAAATGTGAACGACGGAGAGCGCGGTTGCGGTGCCGTACAGCGCTGGCTGAGCATCGTTCGTAAACTGGTTTTGCGTTAACTCACCCGTTAGTGAGGTGACGTCATCCTGCGCGCCTTCGATGTCCGGCGTCTGCGGGAGAGGAACATTAGGTGCGTTGACGTTGGCGGACGGGCCATCGTTGCCTGCATCATCCGTTGCGGTGGCTGTCAGCTGCTCACCGTTCACATGCGGTTTACTCAGCTCAATAGAGAAACTGCCTTCGTTGTCTGTCCTGCCGCTACCTAATACCTCACCCTCAGCATTTTTAATGACCACCATACTGCCCGGCTCTGCATTACCGGTCACCAACGTTCCTTCGCTGGAGATGCTTATGTTTGTTGGTGCGCCGGGCGGAGTGGTGTCGTTGCCGTCACCAGAACCCGAGGCGCTGCCACCGTTATCGGAACCATTGTCATCTGAATCACCACCGCTACCGCCAGTGGAGGCAGCGGCGGCAATCCCACCCGCTACAGCGACCCCGCCTAGTGCCCAGGGCCAGTACGCACCACCGGCTTCGCTACCAGATTCGGCAACCATCAGGGCATTGATATCGGCAATTGGTTCAAACTGGAGTGCTGTTTCGGGATCCTGTATCCACCAGAGTGCGCCCTGGTTGTCTTCCAGCACCAGCTGGCTCCCCCCGAGTTCTGACGACGCATAAAAATTCCTGATGGTGATTGTTTCGCCAGAGTGCAGGGTAATAATCATGTCCTGATTTGCGCGGACAATCGTGGCGATATCCGAACGTTCAAGCGGGAGTTTAACGATCGAAGACGAATTCAGAGTAACCACTGAGGATTCAACTTGTTGTGAGACGCCGGTGACTTTAGAAATAATAGATACGTTACGCATCGTTATCACTCCAATCTGATGAACGCTGGGTTCTGTTATTGCTGTGTTTTCAGGAGCAAAAGCCCACAAAAACAACACGCGGGATACTCATTTCAATAAGCAAATAGCAATAAGAGAGCGACCACCCTGAAAAGGGCAGATTTTGCTTTTTTGCTAAAGCGATATGTAATGAATAAGTAAGGCTATACGAGTTTCATATGCATAGGGTTTTCTTTTAATAGTGCTGGCTAAAAATGATATAGCCAGAAAATATTGAAAGTGCAAATGAAGCCAGAATTAAATAAGATGGATAATGAGTAAGTAGTTCTGAAATAAGTGAAGTGTACGCCATTTATCAATAAGGATTATTCTTATTGATTATATTTTATGGCTGTTAGGTAATTGATTTTAAAGTATTCTTGTAATCACCCTTTACTGTCATGGTTAATTGTTTCACTCCTCTTTTTTCTTATGTCCTTGTATTTTACATGTGATTAAGGTTGTGAAGTTGATCGAAATAAATAAGTGCTGGAGAAAAATAAATCAGGGAGGTGGAATGGTTACTAACAAATGATATATCGTATATTTATTGGTGCAGTATTATACATTGCTCAGGAGAAAAGGCAGGCATAAAAAACAGCTTAAAAGATAATATGTTATTAATTAATTTTGCTTAAGAGTGGTTGGCTATCCCTTAAAGAGAGATAGCCGGAAAATAAATGTGTTTTTTTTAGCGACCCGCATTTTTCATGATACGGGCTTTATCAACCTGCCATTCACGTTCTTTCACATCTGAACGCTTATCATGCTGTTTTTTACCTTTAGCCACGCCAATTTTGACTTTGCACCAGGCATTTTTCCAGTACAGAGACAGTGCCACGACGGTATAGCCTTCACGGTTAACACGGCCATAGAGCGTATCCAGCTCACGCTGATTCAGCAGCAGCTTGCGGGTGCGCGTTGGGTCACAGACGTAGTGGCTGGAGGCGACTGCCAGCGGCGTAAAGTTAGCGCCAAACAGGTAGGCTTCACCTTCTTTAAGAAGCACATAGCTGTCGCCAATGTTCGCTTTACCCGCACGCAGGGATTTCACTTCCCAGCCCTGTAGTGCGAGTCCTGCTTCGAATTCATCCTCGATAAAGTATTCGTGACGGGCGCGTTTATTCAGCGCAATGGTGGCTGATCCAGGTTTGTGGGTTTTTTTCTTGGTCATAATGTCCTGAAGTCATCGCTATTCTGATACAGATTTACCCCGATCTTTCCTGCGAGGTGTGATGCGCTATCTTAGCACGAGTTAAGGCCGAACGTGTTTTTAACAAGGGATAAATGCTACAATTTGTCCGGTGTTTGATCATGGAAAATGCTATGCCTCAGATTAGCCGGACTGCGCTGGTGCCTTACAGCGCGGAACAAATGTATCAGCTTGTGAATGATGTGAAATCCTATCCTGCGTTCTTACCGGGTTGCACCGGCAGTCGCGTGCTGGAATCGGGCCCGACGCAAATGACGGCGGCGGTGGATGTTTCTAAGGCCGGGATCAGCAAAACATTTACGACCCGCAATACGCTGACTAACAATCAAAGCATTTTGATGCATCTCGTCGATGGCCCGTTTAAGTCATTGATGGGGGGCTGGAAGTTTACGCCGTTAAGTCAGGAAGCCTGCAAAATTGAGTTTCATCTTGATTTTGAATTCACCAATAAGCTCATTGAGCTGGCGTTTGGCCGCATCTTCAAAGAGCTGGCCGCCAACATGGTGCAGGCATTCACTGTACGTGCGAAAGAGGTTTACAGTGCCGGGTAAGATTACGGTTGAAGTCGCTTATGCGTTGCCGGAAAAACAGTACCTGCAGCGCGTCACGATGGAGGAAGGGTCGACTGTCGAACAGGCGATTATCGCCAGCGGGCTCCTTGAACTGCGCACGGATATCGATCTCAATAAAAACAAGACCGGTATTTTTAGTCGACCGGTTAGGCTGCATGACGAAGTTCATGACGGAGACCGTGTGGAAATCTACCGCCCGCTGATTGCTGATCCAAAAGAGCTGCGCCGCCAGCGGGCAGAGAAATCGGGCGGGTAGTGATTCCGGCTTTATCAGCCATAAAAAAAGCGCTCAGTGAGCGCTTTTTGCATTTCTGAATATTACTGGCTGGTCAGGGCCGGTTTGTTATCGATGTTCGTTAACACGCCAGCGCTACTGAAGGTCAGGGTCAGCGTCTGCTGCGTCGGGTTTTCATGACCTGGCTGCTGGCGGAATACGTAGAACCAGGTATTTGTCCCAAACGGGTCAGACATCATTGGTGTACCGAGAGCATAAGCAACCTGCTGTTGTGTCATACCGACACGAATTTTTGAGACGTCGTTTGGTGCCAGATAGTTACCCTGGTTGATGTCAGGACGGTAAACCACTCGCTCCAGAGTGGAACAGCCTGCGGTCATCATCAGAAGAACCGCTGCGGCAGCAGTCAGCATTTTACAGCGCATAGTGATTTGATTCCTTTTCGGGCCCGAGCAGCGCGCGGCTCATATGTAATATGCCGATGATAATAGACCTTTAGTCAGTTTAAAACCTCTGCCGGCAGGTCTAACGGCGTTTTTATTGTGAACTCAGACTCTGAGAAGCAAAAAAAGTTTACGCTGCCAGCAACTCTTTCGCATTTGCCAGGGTGTTGCGGGTGACTTCGCTGCCGCCGAGCAGACGCGCCAGCTCCTGCAAACGCGCGCGTTTATCGAGCGGCAGCATATGTGTTTCCGTCATTTCGCCGTCGGTTTCTTTGCTGACGTAAAAATGGTGATGGCCGCAACCGGCTACCTGCGGCAGATGGGTGACGCACATCACCTGAGTGGACTCGCCCAACTGGCGCAGCAGTTTTCCGACGACGGCGGCGGTCGGGCCGCTGATGCCCACATCGACTTCATCGAAAATCAGCGCCGGGGTTTCCATTTTACGGGCAGTGATCACCTGAATGGCCAGCGCAATGCGCGACAGCTCACCACCGGAGGCCACTTTGGCAATCGGCTGTAACGGTTGACCCGGGTTGGTGGTGACGCGGAATTCTATGCGATCAGCACCTTCTGCCGTGAGGTGTTTTTCATCAAACTCAACATCAATGGTGAACAGGCCGTGCGGCATTGACAGTGAGTGCATGCTTTCGGTGATCAGTTGCGCCAGCTCCTGCGCGTTGTTGTGACGCAACGTATGCAGTTGTTTCGCAGCTTCCAGCGCCTGCTGGTGGTGCAGAGCAACGGCGTGGCTCAGGGTTTCTTGCGAATCGGCCTGATCGTCAAGCTGCTGCTGTTCATCCAGCAGTGACTGGTGAAATGTGGGCAGCTCTTCCGGGCTGATATTGTGTTTGCGCGCCAGAGAGATCTGACGGGAGATCCTCTGCTCAAGTTCGAACAGACGGTTTGGGTCAAGATCCAGACGGTCACAGTAGTGGCGCAGTTCGTCACTGGCTTCGCTGAGCTGAATAGACGCCTCTTCGAGCATATCCAGCAGACTGGAGAGTTTGCTGTCCATGCCGACCAGTTCGCTGACCAGTTGTTTTGCCGCGTAGAGCTGGCTGTTAAGGTTCACCTCTTCGCCATCGGCCAGGATCGCCAGCGCATGCTGGCTGGTAGTCAGCAACTGGCCGCTATTCGCCAGACGTTTGTACTCTTCGTCGATCTGTTCGAATTCGCCCGGCTGCGGGTGAAATTCATTGAGCTCTTTCAACTGGTATTGCAGCAGTTCTGCGCGGGCGAGGCGTTCCTGGCTCTGTTGCTGATGTTGCGCCAGATTGCGGCAGCTCTGATGCCACTGGTGATAGCGGTCGCTCATTTGCTGCGTAAGCGTGGCCTCGCCGGCATAGCCGTCAAGCAGCGCTTTCTGATGCTCCGGTTTGACGAGCAACTGGTGCGCATGCTGACCATGAATTTGAATCAGCAACTGTCCCAGTTCCCGCAACTGCGACAGGGGAACGGCTGTGCCGTTAATGAATCCACGTGAACGCCCGTCAGCGCTGATGACGCGGCGAAGTAAACACTCACGTCCGTCGTCGAGCTGATTCTCTTCGAGCCAGCGCAGGGCTGCAGGGGTATCTTTTAAGGAGAAGCGTGCGCAGAGGTCGGCACGACTGGCACCAGCACGGACCATATCCGCTTCGGCGCGCCCACCCAGGCATAACCCCAGGGCATCAATTGCAATGGATTTACCTGCACCGGTCTCGCCGGTGATTGCCGTCATACCGCTTTGAAAATCGATTTCAAGCTCACGCACGATAGCGAAATTACTGATGGTCAGTTGTGCCAGCATTGTTGTTTTCCTGTATGAAAAACCATAACTGTGTTTTCATACAGTATAAACAGGTTTTTTATACAGTAAAGACCCTTGTTCAAAATCAGAACAATTTTTTTGACCAGCCCAGTTTGGTGCTTAATGTGTTGAAATAGCTGTAATCTTTGGGATGGATCAGGTTGAGGTGATAGTCGCAACGGCGGATCAGCACGTCTTCGCCTTCCTGAATCGGCAGGGCAATCTGGCTGTCGCAGCTGATTTCAAGGTCGCTGCGACGGTGGGAAAAGCGCAGGCGAATGGTACTGCTGCTGTTGATGACCAGCGGCCGTGCCGACAGCGTATGCGGGAACATCGGCACCAGCGTAATGGCGTCAAGCTGCGGGGTCAGGATGGGCCCCCCCGCCGAAAGCGAATAGGCTGTAGAGCCGGTCGGCGTCGAGATGATCAGACCGTCGGAGCGCTGCGAGAACGCAAAGGTCTCATCGATATACACTTCGAACTCGATCATATGCGCCACTTTACCCGGGTGAAGTACCACTTCATTGATGGCAGTACTGATGCGTTTCTGGCAGTCCTGCTGGCACACCTGCGCTTCCAGCAAAAAACGCTTTTCGCTGATGTAATGCCCTTCAAGCACATCGGCGAGTTGCTGATGGGCGTTGTCCGGGTCGAGATCCGTCAGAAAACCGAGATTGCCGCGGTTGATACCGATCACTTTAATGTCGTAACGTGCGAGGGTACGGGCCGCGCCCAACATATTGCCATCGCCGCCGACCACCACAGCCAGATCAGCCTGCTGTCCGATTTCCGCCAGTGTACCGGTCCGGACATCTTTCAGTTGCAGCTCGCGAGCGATTTGTTGCTCGATGATGACGTCATACCCTTTAGTACTGAGCCAGCGGTACAGCATTTCATGTGTCGTCAACGCAGTAGGGTGACGCGGATGTCCTACAATCCCAATACACTTGAAATGATTGTTCATTTTCTCGAGTCCTTGTACCAAATGTATGATGACAATGTGTCTGCTTCCCTTGAATCCCGGAAACTGATCCCCATAATAAGCGATGTTAGCGAGACGAATACGAAAAAACGCGGAGAAATTCATGAGTAGTAAAGAACAGAAAACGCCTGACGGGCAAGCCCCGGAAGAAATTATCAAGGAACAGCACGATGAGGTTGAGGCTGTAGAGCCTGATGCATCGGCTGAGCAGGTGGATCCGCGCGATGAACAAATTGCGAATCTGGAAGCTCAGCTTGCTGAAGCGCAGAATCGTGAACGTGACGCGCTGTTGCGTGCCAAAGCAGAGATGGAAAACCTGCGTCGTCGTACCGAACTGGACGTTGAGAAGGCGCATAAGTTCGCGCTGGAGAAATTCGTCAACGAGCTGCTGCCGGTCATCGACAGCCTGGATCGCGCGCTGGAAGTGGCCGACAGGGCTAACCCGGAGATGTCCGCGATGGTGGAAGGTATTGAGCTGACGCTGAAATCAATGCTGGATGTGGTACGCAAATTTGGCGTTGACGTCATCGCGGAAACGAACGTACCGCTGGATCCAAACGTGCATCAGGCGATTGCGATGGTGGAATCAGACGACGTTACCCCGGGCAACGTGCTTGGCGTGATGCAGAAAGGTTACACCCTTAACGGTCGTACGATCCGCGCGGCGATGGTGACCGTCGCGAAGGCGAAAGGTTAATTCGCCCCGTAGTGCCGGGTGGCGGTTTCACGTTGCCCGGCCTACAACATGCATTCCGCCGCTATTCCGCCACGCTCTCCCGAATCGACTTCACCGGCACCACTTTTACCTGCTTAATCATGTTGTCCTGTACGTCGAGAATATCGATATCGTACTGATGAATGCGCACGCGGGTGCCGACCGCCGGGATCTCTTCAAGCGCTTCCAGAATCATGCCGTTAACGGTGCGGGCTTCGTCTTCCGGCATATGCCAGTTGAAAGCTTTGTTGAGTTCGCGCACGTTGGCGCTGCCGTCAATAATCACCGAACCATCATTCTGCGGCGTGACTTCTTCCGCCAGCGACGGTGACATTGAGGTGGTGAAATCACCAACGATCTCTTCCAGAATGTCTTCCACGGTCACCAGCCCCTGAATATCGCCATATTCATCTACGACCAGTCCTACTTTCTTTTTATTCCGCTGAAATTTTACCAGCTGTGTGCTGAGTGGAGTGCCCTCCGGCACATAGTAGATTTCATCCGCCGCACGAAGCATTACCTCTTTGGTGAACTCTTTTTTCTCCGTCATCAGCCGGTAGGCTTCACGTACACGTAGCATACTGATGGTGTCGTCCAGGGAATCGCGGTAGAGCACAATGCGCCCGTGCGGGGAATGGGTGAGCTGGCGGATGATGGATTTCCAGTCGTCGTTGATGTCGATGCCGACAATCTCATTGCGTGGCACCATGATGTCGTTGACGCTGACTTTTTCCAGATCCAGCACCGAAAGCAGCATGTCCTGATTACGGCGGGAGATTTGCGAGCGTGACTCATTCACGATAGTTCGCAGCTCGTCTTTACTTAGCGCTCCGCTAATCACGGTATCGGCTTTGATTCCCATCAGGCGCATCAGCATGCGGGTGATGGTATTCAGCAGCCAGACCAGCGGCATCATGAAGACCTGCAGCGGCGCTAACAGAAAGCTGCTGGGGAAAGCGACCTTTTCCGGATACAGCGCGGCGATGGTTTTTGGTAGTACTTCGGCGAACACCAGCACCACAAACGTTAATACCCCGGTGGCGATCGCCACACCCGCATCGCCATACAGGCGCATTCCGACGATGGTGCCGAGCGCTGAAGCCAGAATGTTCACCAGGTTATTACCAATCAACACCAGGCTTATCAGGCGATCAGGTTTGCGCAGCAGTTTTTCTACGCGTTTCGCCGGGCGGTTACCTTGCCTGGCCAGATGACGCAACCGGTAACGGTTCAGCGTCATCATGCCGGTTTCAGAACCAGAGAAATAGGCGGAAATGACCACCATGATGATCAGCGTGATGATCAGCGCAGTGGTTGAGATATGTTCCAAAACGGAATTCCTTTATCGCTTAACCCGCGAATTGTTGGATAAGACGGCTGCCAAAATAGGCCAGTGTCAGCAATCCGGCACCCGCTACGTTAAACCAGACGACGCGACGTCCGCGCCAGCCTTCATGATAGTGGCCCCACAACAATACGATATAGACAAACCATGCGATGATGGAAAGGACCGCTTTATCGAGATTTTCGATACTGAAGAGATTCTGCATATAAAACAGGCCAGTGCAGAGCGTGAGCGTGAGCAATACGACGCCGACCTGAGTGATGTGAAACATTTTTCGCTCAATGCTCATCAGCGGCGGCATGTCGTTGCTGAATGCCAGCTTTTTGTTTTTCAGCTGATAGTCTATCCAGGCGAGCTGCAGGGCATACAGTGCGGCGATGATGAGCGTTGCATAGGCGAAAAGCGACAGACCGATGTGGATCATCATGCCCGGTGTGGCTTCAAGATGGGTGATGAACTCATTGGGCATGAATGTGGCTAACGCCAGGTTGATCAGCGCAAAAGCATAGACAATCGGCAGCAGTAGCCAGCCGCGATTGCGCGAGGCGACGATGGTCATTACGGCGCAGATCAACAGACTCACCAGCGACCCGACGTTCAGAATGCTCAGGTTCTGCCCACTTTCACCGCCAGGGAAAATACGCGCCTGCAATGCAAAAGCGTGGCTGATAAGCGCAACAACGGCGGAAAGAATCGCCATGCGCCGCCAGCCGCTGTTTTTTTGCAGCAAACCGGGAATGATCAACGCGAGGCTGACAGAGTAAGCGACCAGAGCTAACAGGGCAAAAACAGGCATATAGGTGTCAACGGTTTGCTGGATAAGAAAGAGAATCAGTATACCGTCAGGAGACGCCCGCTCCAACCGTTGCATCACATCTCAGGTTGTGTCGTGTTATACTGCGGCAAATTTGTGACTTTTTGTCGCACCAGCGACTGAACGTTTCCACCTCAGGCGAGAGACAATGTTTGATAATTTAACCGATCGTTTGTCGCGTACGCTGCGTAATATCAGCGGTCGCGGACGCCTTACTGAAGACAATATTAAAGAGACCCTGCGCGAAGTGCGCATGGCGCTGCTGGAAGCAGACGTTGCGCTGCCGGTCGTGCGTGATTTTATCAATCGCGTGAAAGAAAAAGCAGTGGGTCACGAGGTCAACAAAAGCCTGACGCCGGGTCAGGAGTTCGTCAAAATCGTTCGTGACGAGCTGGTTGCGGCGATGGGTGAGGAAAACCAGAGCCTGAACCTCGCAGCGCAGCCGCCGGCAGTCGTGCTGATGGCGGGTCTGCAGGGGGCCGGTAAAACGACCAGTGTTGCGAAACTGGGTAAATTCCTCCACGAAAAGCATAAAAAGAAAGTGCTGGTGGTTTCTGCGGACGTCTATCGCCCGGCGGCGATCAAGCAACTGGAAACCCTGGCACAGCAGGTCAGCGTCGATTTCTTCCCCTCTGACGTGGGGCAAAAACCGGTTGATATCGTTAACGCGGCGCTGAAAGAGGCGAAGCTGAAATTCTACGACGTGCTGCTGGTGGATACCGCCGGTCGTCTGCACGTCGATGAAGCGATGATGGATGAAATCAAGCAGGTTCATGCGTCGATCAACCCGGTTGAAACGCTGTTCGTGGTTGATGCCATGACCGGTCAGGATGCTGCAAATACAGCGAAGGCGTTTAATGAAGCGTTGCCGCTGACTGGTGTCGTGTTGACCAAAGTCGACGGCGACGCCCGTGGCGGTGCGGCGCTGTCTATTCGTCATATCACCGGTAAGCCGATCAAATTCCTCGGTGTGGGCGAGAAAAACGAAGCGCTGGAGCCATTCCACCCGGATCGTATCGCCTCCCGTATTCTCGGCATGGGCGACGTGCTGTCGCTGATCGAAGATATCGAGAGCAAAGTCGACCGCGCGCAGGCAGAGAAGCTGGCGAGTAAGCTGAAAAAAGGCGACGGCTTTGATCTGACCGATTTCCTTGAGCAACTGCGTCAGATGAAAAACATGGGCGGCATGGCGAGTCTGATGGGCAAACTGCCTGGCATGGGGCAGATCCCTGACAACGTAAAAGCGCAGATGGATGACAAAGTGTTGGTACGGATGGAGGCGATCATTAACTCCATGACGCTGAAAGAGCGCGCTAAACCCGAAATCATCAAAGGTTCCCGTAAGCGCCGTATCGCTGCCGGTTGCGGTATGCAGGTGCAGGACGTTAACCGCCTTCTGAAACAGTTCGACGACATGCAGCGCATGATGAAGAAAATGAAGAAAGGCGGGATGGCGAAGATGATGCGGAATATGAAAGGGATGATGCCTCCCGGCTTCCCTGGACGTTAACAGGCCTGCACCGCCGACGGCCCTTGAGATCACGGTTTATTAACTGCTGATTGCAATTTTCCCAAAAATCAGTAAAATTTTCGGGCTTTTAATATGACACCGGGCTCCGTTCCTCGATGGGGCCCGGTTGTTTTATTCACACAAGAGGATGTTATGGTAACTATTCGTTTAGCACGTCACGGCGCTAAAAAGCGTCCGTTCTACCAGGTTGTTGTCACCGACAGCCGTAATGCACGCAACGGTCGCTTCATTGAGCGCGTTGGTTTCTTCAACCCGATCGCCGCTGGCGCGGAAGAAGGAACTCGTCTGGATCTGGATCGTATCGCTCACTGGGTTGGCCAGGGCGCTACTGTTTCCGATCGCGTTGCAACGCTTATCAAAGCAGCAAACAAAGCAGCTTAATCTGTCACGGTGGTCATGATGAGCAAGCAACACACCGCACAAGCACCCGTCGAACCGATCGTATTGGGGAAAATGGGGTCTTCATACGGTATTCGTGGTTGGCTCAGAGTGTTTTCCTCCACCGAAGACGCCGAAAGCATTTTTGACTATCAGCCCTGGTTTATCCAGAAGGCGGGTCAGTGGCAAGAAGTCGAGCTGGAAAGCTGGCGTCACCACAATCAGGATATCGTCATCAAGCTGAAAGGCGTTGATGATCGCGATGCCGCGAATCTGCTGACCAATTGTGAAATTGTCGTAGATTCCTCGCAGTTGCCGCCGCTGGAAGAGGGTGACTACTACTGGAAAGACCTGATGGGCTGCCAGGTAGTGACCACTGAAGGTTACGACCTCGGTAAAGTCATCGATATGATGGAAACCGGGTCGAATGACGTTCTCGTCATTAAGGCAAACCTGAAAGATGCGTTTGGTATCAAGGAGCGGTTGGTTCCGTTCCTCGATGGGCAGGTTATCAAGAAAGTCGATCTCACTACTCAAACGATTGAAGTAGATTGGGATCCTGGTTTTTAAACCTCCGGATTACCGGTAAAAGACGGCGCTATGTGGATTGGCATAATTAGCCTGTTTCCTGAAATGTTCCGCGCGATTACCGACTACGGGGTAACTGGCCGGGCAGTAAAAAATGGCCTGCTGAGCATCCAGAGCTGGAGTCCTCGTGACTTCACGCACGACCGGCACCGTACCGTGGACGATCGTCCTTACGGCGGCGGACCGGGGATGTTAATGATGGTGCAACCTTTGCGGGATGCCATTCATGCAGCAAAAGCCGCGGCAGGTGAAGGCGCAAAGGTGATTTATCTGTCACCTCAGGGACGCAAGCTTGATCAAGCTGGCGTCAGCGAACTGGCCACGAATCAAAAGCTGATTCTGGTATGTGGTCGCTACGAAGGGATAGATGAGCGTGTAATCCAAACCGAGATTGACGAAGAATGGTCTATCGGCGATTACGTTCTCAGTGGTGGTGAGTTACCAGCAATGACGCTGATTGACTCGGTTTCCCGGTTCATTCCGGGGGTACTGGGGCATGAAGCTTCAGCAACGGAAGATTCCTTTGCTGATGGATTACTGGACTGTCCACACTATACTCGTCCTGAAGTGTTAGAAGGCATGGAGGTCCCGGCAGTGTTACTGTCAGGCAACCACGCTGAGATTCGTCGCTGGCGTTTGAAACAGTCGCTGGGCCGTACCTGGCTTAGAAGACCTGAACTTCTGGAAAACCTGGCTCTGACTGAAGAGCAAGCAAAGTTGCTGGCGGAGTTCAAAACGGAACACGCGCAACAGCAACATAAACATGATGGGTTGGCATAATGCCCCCGAATATCAGTTTACCCAGGATAAGAGATTAAATTATGAGCAACATTATTAAGCAAATTGAACAAGAGCAGATGAAGCAGGACGTACCTTCCTTCCGCCCGGGTGATACCGTGGAAGTGAAAGTATGGGTTGTTGAAGGTTCCAAAAAACGTCTGCAGGCATTCGAGGGCGTGGTTATCGCTATTCGTAACCGCGGTCTGCACTCTGCATTCACTGTTCGTAAGATTTCCAACGGCGAAGGTGTTGAGCGTGTCTTCCAGACTCACTCACCGGTAGTTGACAGCATTGCTGTTAAACGTCGTGGTGCCGTTCGTAAAGCTAAACTGTACTACCTGCGTGAGCGTACTGGTAAGGCTGCTCGTATCAAAGAGCGCCTTAACTAAGATTCGCTCAGGCGACATCCTGTTTAAAAAGGGCTGGCCGCAAGGCTGGCCCTTTTTTTGTCTCTTTATGGCTCGCTGATGACAATGGCGACGCGGCGGTTTTCGGCGCGGCCCTGTGCAGTTTTGTTGCTGCTGACCGGGAACTGTTTACCGAGCCCGCGAGTCGTCAGATTGCTACGCGGAATGCGAGCACCTTCTGCCCACGCATCGGCCACGATGTTGGCGCGTTTGAGGGAGAGTGCTTCGTTATAACTGTCTTCGCCGTAATTATCGGTGTGACCATCCATGCGCGCATGGGTAATGCCGGTGGCGGCAAGACGTGACGCCATGCCTTCGATTTGCTGTTTGCTGCTGTCGTTCAGCGTGTAGTCGTTTTTACCGAACAGAATTTTATCTGAAAGCCCGAGTGACCAGTCGCCGTTAAGCTCGTTAAAGCCATATGATTTCATGGCGGCGACCTGTTCAGGCGAAAACTTTCCTTGCGGCGTCTGACAGCCTGTCAGGAACAGTGTTGCCAGCAAAGCCGGTGCGAGGTATCGACCGAGCATATTTCTTTCCTTATATTTTATGATGACGTCTTAGCACGTTGATTCTTCATTAAATACATATTTCTGTCCGCCAGCTCCTGCAGACTTTCAACCGAAGTATGCTCCCACGTCAGCGCATAACCGACGCTCAGTGAGAACGGCGTGTAAAGCCCGTTGTGGAGATCGAACGGACGAACAAAATGCTGTGACAGCGCCGTGCAAATGCGCTGCACTTCATTTTCACTGTGAACGCCATACAGGATCATGGCGAACTCGTCGCCGCCAAGCCGGTAAGCGATATGACGTTTGCCGCCGAAGTCGCTCAGCCGTTTTGCTACTTCCATCAGAACGCAATCGCCGGCGGCGTGTCCCCAGGTATCATTAATAAATTTGAAGTTATCGCCGTCGAGAAACAGCAGTGCAGAGCTGGTTTTGGCGTGGCTGTCATTCATCAACGCGGCGATAGAACTGTGAAATGAGGCACGGTTCGCCAGTCCGGTGAGCGGGTCATGCAGTGCGGTGCGCAGCAACTGGGCATTTTTGGCCTGTAGTTTCAACTGCCATTCCTCCATTTCATCAAGCAGGCTGTTGAAGTCCTGGGCAAAATGGTGGAATTCTTCGATCGGTTCTTCAGGCACGCGGCGGGAAAAATTACGGTTAGTGCGTACGTCATGAACGACATCGGTAATATTTTGCAACGCTGTTACTACATCAGAATGCAGGTGCCGGGTGACCAGCAGTGCCACTATCGCGGCCAGCAGAATACAGGCGGTGAGTACCACCAGTGACATCCAGATAAAATGGCTAATTAGACTGGCGCGGGCCGTTAAATGAATGACGCCGACCATCTGCTCGTTATGCCAGACCGGTTGCGATACCGGCACGGGAAACAGCCAGCGGCTGACCAGACTGTTCAGAGTGTCCTGTTTTTCACCAGGAATGTATGACCAGTATGCGAAACGCTGGAGGTTGCGATCCATCACTTCGGCTACGGCGAATTGCCCCTGTTTGCCGAGGGTGTTGAGCATCTCTGTGGCGGCAGTGCTGTCACCAAACACCAGCGATGCCTCGAGGCTGTGGCTCATGGTGGCGCCGGTCAGTTCGAGGTTTTTTTGCGCATATTGTTTCAGTGTCAGGACGGACGCGATGCTTAAGAGCAGCCAGACCAGCATCATCGTAATCACGACGCTAATCACGCTGATTCGCCGTAAGGTACGTTTAAACGTCGGGCGCTGAAGAGGGATAATATCCTTATTCATGCTCTTTAGTCCGTGCAAGCATTAATACCTCAGGATTCACTCTGACGCCGCTGCGGGTAAGTACGTCAAGGTTTACGGAAAATTTCACCGTCGCTGAATGAAATATCAGGCAAAAGGCGCTGCCCGCGGCGCATTCGGGATTTTGCTCGGCAATGGAGAGTACTGGCCGGGGCTGAAGTTTTCCCGTCAGGGCTATTTGCTGTGAAGGAGATTCATTACCGAAATAAAGCGCGTTACAGCCGGCAGCGAGCGCTTCATGATCGTTTTTTACGACGACAGGTTGGTAGGGCAGCGGCGCTGAGGCTCCATTACTTAAGGCCTGCATAAAACGGGAAGAAGAAAAAATACACAGGCGAGGCGCTCCGGTAAGATCTGGCCAGCGTGTATAACTGACAATACCAGAGACGATAGCGCGTACTGAGCGATCAGTGGCAGGTGTGGTTGCTGCGAAGAGTGGTTTACCTGCAAAAATAAGCGCCAGTACCCACAAGAGCTGGCAAGAAATTTTCCAACGCGGGTTGCTCACCAAAAACCGCCGTACAGCCTGTAATAAAACATGAATAAATGTGTTTTTAAGGATATCACTATTAACTGAGGCAGTCATTACGCCCTGTAATTGATTATCTGTTCTTAAGTTGAATCTCAATAAGAATATCGAAGCAGGTAGCGTTAGTACTGGTCAATCCCACTACGCGCTGTCTGGTATTGCTACTTAGGCATGAATTGAATGTGTAAATATATGATTACAGTTAACGTGGCGAAAAAGTGGCTTAAAATTAGCTGATGTAAATTAATGTTTACGATATGTGGCTTGTATTCTTTACTGTTTATGATATCGTGATGTCTCCTCAGGTGAGGAAACTACTATCGCAAACGAGCTATACAGGATCGCCATCATGCAAAAAGACGCGCTGAACAACGTACATATCTCCGACGAACAAATACTGATCACCCCAGAGCAATTAAAAGTCGAATTTCCGCTGAGTGCGGAACAGGAAGCTCAGGTTGAGCACTCTCGCCAGACCATTTCTGACATCATTGCTGGTCGCGATCCTCGCCTGCTGGTGGTGTGTGGACCCTGCTCGATTCACGATCCGGAAACCGCGATTGAATATGCTCGTCGATTTAAAGCACTTGCCGCAGAGGTCAGCGATAGCCTCTATCTGGTGATGCGCGTCTATTTTGAAAAACCCCGTACCACTGTCGGCTGGAAGGGGCTGATTAACGATCCGCACATGGATGGCTCGTTTGATGTTGAATCCGGTCTGAAAATTGCGCGTCGTTTGCTGCTCGAACTGGTGAATATGGGGCTGCCGCTGGCAACCGAAGCGCTGGATCCGAACAGCCCGCAATACCTGGGTGATCTTTTTAGCTGGTCGGCGATTGGCGCACGCACAACTGAATCGCAGACTCATCGTGAAATGGCCTCTGGTCTTTCCATGCCGGTCGGCTTTAAAAATGGCACGGATGGTAGCCTCGCCACGGCGATTAATGCCATGCGTGCCGCCGCAATGCCGCACCGTTTTGTCGGCATTAACCAGGCCGGGCAGGTTTGCCTGTTGCAGACGCAGGGTAACCCGGACGGACATGTGATTTTACGTGGCGGCAAAGCGCCGAACTACAGCCCGTCAGATGTCGCGCAGTGTGAAAAAGAGATGGAACAAGCAGGACTCAAACCCGCGCTGATGGTAGATTGCAGCCATGGTAACTCGAATAAAGATTATCGTCGCCAGCCCGCCGTGGCGGAGTCAGTTGTGGCGCAGATCAAAGACGGAAACCGTTCTATCATTGGCCTGATGATTGAAAGTAATATTCATGAGGGCAATCAGTCGTCCGAACAACCGCGCAGTGAGATGAAATACGGCGTGTCGGTCACCGATGCCTGCATTAGCTGGGAAACAACGGACGCGTTGCTGCGTGAAATTGATAAAGATCTGCGTGGCCAGTTGAAGGTACGTCTGGGGTAAGAGGAACGTTATGGTTGCTGAACTGACCGCGCTGCGCGATCAAATTGATGAAGTCGATAAGGCGCTGCTGGGGCTGCTGGCGCGCCGTCTTGAACTGGTCGCGGAAGTCGGCGAGGTAAAAAATAAATACGGCCTGCCGATTTATGTGCCGGAACGCGAAGCCTCAATGCTGGCGTCGCGCCGCGCAGAGGCGGAATCGCTCGGCGTTCCCCCGGATCTTATCGAGGATGTCCTGCGTCGGGTGATGCGAGAATCTTACTCCAGTGAGAATGACAAAGGTTTTAAAACGCTGCGCCCGGATTTGCGTCCGGTGGTGATAGTAGGCGGTGGCGGGCAGATGGGGCGTCTGTTTGAGAAGATGCTGACGCTGTCCGGCTATCAGGTGCGCATCCTCGAAAAAGAGGACTGGGCGCGGGCGGAAGAGATCGTTTCTGACGCCGGAATGGTGATCGTCAGCGTGCCCATCCACGTCACAGAGCAAATCATCGCAAAACTGCCGACGTTGCCTGCAGACTGTATTCTTGTCGATCTTGCATCGGTGAAAGCGGGGCCGCTACAGGCGATGCTCACCGCTCATAACGGACCTGTTCTGGGGCTGCATCCGATGTTTGGGCCAGACAGCGGGAGCCTGGCGAAGCAGGTGGTGGTTTACTGCGATGGTCGTCAGCCGGAGGCATATCAGTGGTTCTTGGAGCAGATTCAGGTATGGGGGGCGAGACTGCACCGTATCAGCGCTATCGAGCACGACCAGAATATGGCCTTTATTCAGGCGCTGCGCCACTTCGCCACCTTCGCTTATGGCCTGCATCTGGCGGAAGAGAACGTTCAGCTTGAACAGTTGCTGGCGCTTTCGTCGCCAATCTATCGTCTTGAACTGGCGATGGTCGGGCGCTTGTTTGCCCAGGATCCGCAGCTTTACGCCGATATCATAATGTCGTCGCAGAGCAACCTGCGGTTAATCAAGCGCTACTATCAACGTTTTGGCGAAGCCATTGGTTTACTGGAACAGGGTGACAAACAGGCATTTATCGACAGCTTCCGCAAGGTAGAGCACTGGTTTGGCGATTACGCGATACGCTTTCAGAACGAAAGCCGGGGGTTGTTACGTCAGGCGAACGACAGCCGCCAGTAGCTTTCCGGAAAACAGAAAAGCCAGTGGGAAACCCGCTGGCTTTTTTTATCCCGCTTTACTCAGGCGAGACAGGCACCACGTTTTCGCTGGGGTAGCAGCCAAGCACTTTCATCGAACGGGTAATATTACCCAACTCTTTCAGCGCTTTTTGCATCGCTTCTGACTCGATATTGGCCTGGATATCGAGGTAGAACATCTCTTCCCACGGATTGCCGAAAATCGGGCGCGATTCCAGTTTGGTCATGATCAGATTGTGGTTACGCAGCACCAGCAGCGCTTCTACCAGCGCGCCCGCCTGTTGACCGGTGGCGATAAGCAAAGTGGATTTCGCCGGTACCTGGCTGGAAACGTCGATCGCTTTTCGTGCCAGCACCACAAAGCGAGTGATGTTCTGCGTCTGATTGGCCAGGTTACGCTCTAATACCTGCAGGCCATACAGCGCGCCACCGGCTTCGCTGCCGAGTGCGGCCACGTTCGGCGAATTCGCCTGCGCCACTTTTTCCATGGCGGCGGACGAACTCTCGGTATATTCGATTTTCCAGTGTGGATAGCGGTTCAGGAACTGACTGCACTGCTGGAACGGTTGTGGATGGCTGTAAACCGTCTCAATGCTGTTAAGATCGGTCGAGCCAGACACCAGTACACAGTGATCAATAGGGATTGTCATTTCACCCACGATGGACAGACTGGTGTGCTGTAACAGGTCGTAGACGTCGTTAATTGCCCCCGAACTGGTGTTTTCAATCGGCACGACTGCGTAATCGGCCTGTCCGGTTTCGACCTGATTAAAGATGTCGGCGAATTTTGAGCAGCCGCTTTCGATAAATTGTTCGAAATGACGGGCTGCATACTGGCGTGCAGCAAGGTGAGAATAAGAGCCTTTTGGTCCCAGAAAAGCGATACGCGCCGAATGTGGATTAATCTTGTTGAGGTGTTGCTGGAGCAGGGCTTGCTGAGTCAGAACAGAGTCTTCGATGATGAGCTGGAAAAGACGCGTGATGTAATGGGCATCCAGATGATGGTCTTTCCCCAGCGCGATCAGCCGCTCCAGCAAATCGCGCTCGCGATCGATATCACGTACAGGACGATGAGACGCGAGTTTCGCTTTACCGACCTCTACGGCCAGCCCACGGCGTTCGGCCAGCAAAGCCAGTAACTTTTCATCCAGCGCGCTGATTTTATCGCGCAAAGCCAGTAACGGGTTTTCCGATGTCATAAAGTCGCCTTAGTCGTTAGCAATAAAAAAGGCCTCCCGGTTTGGGAGGCCTTATTGTTCGTCTTCGCATTCTTTCTTATACGACGAAACGCCTCCCGGTCAGGGGGAAGGTAAAAAAGAATGCGAAGAAGAACGGTGTACGCTGCATGGAGGATTCCTTATGTCTGCTCAGGTAACAGTACCCGGACTGTTTTCATGCTGTCAACAAAAAACGCGCCCGAAGGCGCGTTGGCGATACACTCAATTGTGAAGGTTTTACTCTTGTTCAACGAAGTTAACGTCTTTCACCGATGCATTGGCGCGACGCGCTTCTCCTTTGTGTTGCACTTTATTGAGCTGCCGTTCCAGCTTGTTGATCAAATCGTTAATAGCGGTATACATATCTTCGTGCTTAGCGCTGGCAACCAGGTGCCCGTTTGGTGTGTTAATCGTCGCATCAGCAATAAAGCCCTGAGGCTCTTTCGAAAGAATGATATGCGGGTTAATCAGATGAGTTTGCCACTTATCCAGTTTGGCGAGACGGTCGGCGACATGTTGGCGGATTGCCGGGGTGATTTCCATTTGTTTGCTGGTAATGTTCATTGTCATAAATTTACCTCTTGTCTTTCCCGTCTAAGTGATTTCAGCATACCGTTCCTGATGTCAAAATGTGTGATACAGATCACGTTATTTTGTCACTTTTTGTCAACGAAATCTTTTTGTGAGGCAGGACAGGAACAAGTGATTTTCTCCTTGAAGAGGTGAAGAAAGAAAGCCATAGTTGATGAGTTGCGTTGGCGAGATTTTCTTTAAGAACCCGCAAAAACGAATAAAAAAACGGCAGCCCATGGGCTGCCGTTTTACGTATCAGAAACGGGATCAGGTATTGCTGCTGTTGGCGGCAATAATTTTCGCGACCTTATCCGCCTGTGCGTTCATCTGCAGCTCGCGATAGGCGTTTTCCATCTTCGGCAGCGCATCACGCGTCGCCTGGGCATCTGGATAATTACGCAGCATGCCTTCTACACGGTTAACGACAGCCACCCATGCGCCACGGTCAGTGTAGTAATCCACAACAGACAGCTCATATTTCGCCAGACGATCTTTCAGGAACACCATCCGTTTGTAGGCATCTGAAGCGTACTGGCTGTTAGGGTAGCCACGAACCAGTTTGGAAAAGTCACTGAAAGCGTCACGAGCGTGCTGGGGATCGCGGTCAGAGCGATCAACGCCAAAGAAGCCCTGCAATGCGCTGTCATCCAGGGCCATATTGGTCAGGCCACGCATGTAGATGACATAATCGATATTCGGATGCGTTGGATTCAGGCGCATAAAGCGGTCGATCGCCGCCTGAGCCAGCGGTAAATCGGCATTTTTATAATACGCGTAGATCAGATCCAACTGCACCTGCTGAGAGTAAGGACCAAACGGATAACGGTTATCCAACGCTTCCAGTTGCGTTATTGCCTGTTTCCAGTTACCGTCCTGCAGCTTTTGCTGAGCGGTAGCATAGATCTCATTCGGCGGGTTATCGGGCACCTCTTCCTTTGAACCAGAGCAACCCACCAAAGCCAGGCTCAAGGTGGCTGCTGCCACCAGATATTTCATGCGCGTCATGACGTTTTGACATTCCTCAAAATGTGTATACGGGAGATTCTCTGTTCCTGCTCCCGATTAAGACCAGCTACAATAGCACACTATATTAAACGGCGAAGCCGTAAAACCCAACGTTAAACGAAGAAGCTGTATATGGCACAACGAGTACAACTCACCGCAACGGTGTCCGAAAATCAACTCGGTCAACGCTTAGATCAAGCTTTGGCCGAATTGTTCCCGGATTATTCGCGTTCGCGCATAAAAGAATGGATCCTCGACCAGCGCGTGTTGGTCAACGGCAACGTCGTCGACAAGCCAAAAGAGAAAGTCCTGGGTGGCGAAAACATCGCTGTCGATGTTGAAATCGAAGAAGAAGTTCGCTTTGAGCCTCAGGATATCCCCCTCACTATCGTCTATGAAGATGATGATATCATCGTCATCAACAAGCCGCGTGATTTAGTCGTGCATCCTGGCGCGGGTAATCCGGACGGCACCGTTCTTAACGCCTTATTGCATTATTATCCGCCCATCGCAGATGTGCCGCGCGCCGGCATTGTCCATCGTCTCGATAAAGACACGACAGGCCTGATGGTGGTGGCGAAAACCATTCCGGCGCAGACGCGACTGGTCGAGTCGCTGCAACTGCGTGAGATCACCCGTGAGTACGAAGCGGTGGCGATTGGTCATATGACCTCGGGCGGCACGGTTGAAGAACCGATTAGCCGCCACCCCACCAAACGTACCCATATGTCGGTTCACCCGATGGGTAAACCCGCAGTGACGCACTATCGCATCATGGAACACTTCCGTGTGCACACGCGTTTGCGTTTGCGTCTGGAAACCGGGCGTACACACCAAATCCGCGTGCATATGGCACACATTACGCATCCGCTGGTGGGTGATCAGCTGTACGGTGGCCGCCCGCGTCCGCCGAAGCATTCCTCCGACGCGTTTATTTCCGCACTGCGTAAATTCGACCGTCAGGCGCTGCACGCGACTATGCTGCGTCTTTATCACCCGATCACCGGCATCGAAATGGAGTGGCATGCGCCAATTCCACAGGACATGGTGGATCTCATCGATGCGATGCGCGCTGATTTCGAAGCCCACAAAGATGAAGTTGACTGGTTATGACGACGATAATCGTTCCACAGTGGCCCGTTCCGCAAGGCGTTGCAGCCTGTAGCTCCACACGTGTCGGCGGCGTCAGCCTGCCGCCGTATGATTCACTGAATCTGGGTGCCCACTGTGGCGATGATCTTGCACATGTCGAAGAAAACCGAGCGCGGATGTTTGCGGCAGGTGGTCTGCCGTCGAAACCTGTCTGGCTTGAGCAGGTGCATGGTAAAGAAGTACTGACTTTAACCGGTGGATCTTACGACTCGAAACGGGCAGACGCCGCTTACAGTAATATCCCGGGGCAGGTGTGCGCAGTGATGACAGCAGACTGTTTGCCGGTTCTGTTTTGCAACCACGCGGGTACCGAAGTGGCGGCGGCGCATGCCGGATGGCGTGGTTTGTGCGAAGGCGTGCTGGAAGATACGGTCGCCTGTTTTACCGACCAGCCGGAGAACATTATGGCCTGGCTTGGCCCTGCCATCGGCCCGGACGCGTTTGAAGTTGGGCCTGAGGTGCGTGACGCGTTCATGGCAAAAGACGCTAATGCTGACAAGGCTTTCCGCCCGGCAGGTGAAAAATATTATGCCGATATTTACCAGCTGGCGCGTCAGCGTCTGGCGAATGTCGGGGTGGACCAGGTTTACGGCGGAGACCGTTGTACCTTCAGCCAAAAGGATGATTTTTTCTCTTATCGCCGCGACAAGATCACTGGTCGTATGGCAAGTTTCATTTGGCTGATATAACCTATAGAATCAAGACGATCCAGAATGCTGATTTATTTTTCGCATAGTTCAGGTCTTTAACCTTGAATAATTGAGGGATGACCTCATTTAATCTCCAGTAGCAAATTTGACCTGTTATGGGAGGAGTTATGCGTCTGGATCGTCTTACCAACAAATTCCAGCTTGCTCTCGCCGATGCCCAGTCCCTTGCACTGGGGCACGACAACCAGTTTATCGAACCTCTTCATTTAATGAGCGCCTTGCTGAATCAGGAAGGGGGATCGATTCGTCCATTATTAACCACTGCTGGCGTCAACGCCGGCCAGTTGCGCACCGCCATTGAACAGGCGCTGAGCCGTTTACCGCAGGTGGAAGGCACCGGCGGCGACGTACAGCCGTCGCAGGATCTGGTTCGCGTACTGAACCTGTGCGATAAGCTGGCGCAGAAACGTGGGGACAACTTTATTTCGTCAGAACTCTTCGTTCTGGCAGCGCTTGAATCGCGCGGTACGCTGACCGATCTGCTGAAAACTGCCGGAGCAACAACCGCCAATGTGAATCAGGCGATTGAACAAATGCGCGGAGGTGAAAGCGTGAACGATCAGGGAGCCGAAGACCAGCGTCAGGCATTGAAGAAATTTACCGTCGATCTGACCGAGCGTGCCGAGCAGGGCAAACTCGATCCGGTGATCGGCCGTGATGAAGAGATTCGCCGTACTATCCAGGTACTGCAGCGCCGTACCAAAAATAACCCGGTGCTGATCGGTGAGCCTGGTGTCGGTAAAACCGCTATCGTCGAAGGGCTGGCGCAGCGAATCGTCAATGGCGAAGTGCCGGAAGGGCTGAAAGGCCGTCGGGTGCTGGCGCTGGATATGGGCGCGCTGGTGGCCGGGGCGAAATATCGTGGTGAATTCGAAGAGCGTCTGAAAGGCGTGCTGAACGATCTCGCCAAACAGGAAGGCAACGTTATCCTGTTTATCGATGAGCTGCACACTATGGTGGGCGCCGGCAAAGCCGACGGTGCGATGGATGCCGGGAACATGCTGAAACCTGCGCTGGCGCGTGGTGAGCTGCATTGCGTCGGGGCAACCACGCTTGATGAATATCGCCAGTACATCGAAAAAGATGCGGCGCTGGAACGTCGTTTCCAGAAAGTGTTTGTCGCTGAGCCGACGGTAGAAGACACCATCGCGATCCTGCGTGGTCTGAAAGAGCGTTATGAACTGCACCACCACGTGCAGATCACAGACCCGGCGATTGTGGCCGCTGCAACGCTGTCGCATCGTTATATTTCTGACCGTCAGTTGCCGGATAAAGCCATTGACCTGATCGATGAAGCTGCGTCCAGTATTCGTATTCAGATCGACTCCAAACCGGAAGAGCTGGACAGGCTCGACAGACGTATCATCCAGCTGAAGCTGGAACAGCAGGCGCTGAAGAAAGAGTCTGACGAAGCCAGCCGTAAGCGCCTGGATATGCTTAACGAGGAACTGGACGACAAAGAACGTCAGTATTCTGAGCTGGAAGAAGAGTGGAAGGCGGAGAAAGCCTCGCTGTCCGGCACGCAGACCATCAAAGCCGAGCTGGAACAGGCGAAAATCGCCATTGAGCAGGCGCGCCGTGTGGGTGATCTGGCCCGAATGTCTGAGCTGCAGTACGGCAAAATTCCGGAGCTGGAAAAACAACTGGAAGCGGCCACGCAGTCAGAGGGCAAAACTATGCGCTTGCTGCGTAACAAAGTCACCGATGCGGAAATCGCCGAAGTGCTGGCGCGCTGGACCGGTATCCCAGTCTCCCGGATGATGGAAAGTGAGCGCGATAAACTGCTGCGTATGGAGCAGGATCTGCATCAGCGCGTTATTGGCCAGGATGAAGCGGTTGAAGCAGTATCGAACGCGATTCGCCGTAGCCGTGCCGGGTTGTCTGATCCGAATCGCCCGATTGGTTCGTTCCTGTTCCTCGGGCCGACCGGGGTCGGTAAAACGGAGCTGTGTAAGTCACTAGCTAACTTCATGTTCGACAGCGACGATGCGATGGTACGTATCGATATGTCCGAGTTTATGGAGAAACACGCCGTGTCTCGCTTGGTCGGGGCACCTCCGGGCTATGTCGGCTATGAAGAGGGCGGTTATCTCACTGAAGCGGTGCGCCGTCGTCCTTACTCCGTCATCTTGTTAGACGAAGTGGAAAAAGCACATCCGGATGTTTTCAACATTCTGCTGCAGGTGCTGGATGACGGGCGTTTGACGGACGGGCAGGGGAGAACGGTCGACTTCCGTAATACGGTTGTCATTATGACCTCTAACCTCGGTTCCGATTTGATTCAGGAACGCTTTGGCGAGCTGGATTACAGCCACATGAAAGAACTGGTGTTAGGGGTGGTCAGCCACAGCTTCCGTCCGGAATTCATCAACCGTATCGATGAAGTTGTTGTGTTCCATCCGCTGGGTGAAAAACACATCGCCTCTATCGCGCAGATCCAGTTGCAGCGTCTGTACAAACGTCTGGAAGAACGTGGCTATGAAGTCCGGATGTCTGATGAGGCACTGAAACTGCTAAGCGAAAACGGCTACGATCCGGTATATGGCGCACGTCCGTTGAAACGTGCTATCCAGCAGCAGATCGAAAACCCGCTGGCGCAGCAGATCCTTTCCGGGGAACTGGTGCCTGGTAAAACGGTACGTCTGGAAGTGAAAGACGACCATATCGTCGCTGTGCAATAAATCTAAAACGGGTCGCAAGGCCCGTTTTTGCTCTAAAACCAGGCGAATTACGGCTTCTGATTACAGAA